>LNDQ01000145.1 GCA_001464695.1 Betaproteobacteria bacterium Ga0077523
CTGATCTTCGGCACGCTGCTCCTGGGCCGTGCGCGCTGGGGCTGGCGTGGCCGCATGGCGCAGCGCTGGACGCTCGCGGGCTTCCTGGTGCTGCTGCTCGCCTACGTCGGCTCCAGGTTCGTCTTAGAGGTCATCCTGCACCGGTAGAACAGCCGGTCTTCAAACGTGGACGAAATTTCCACCGAGTCGCTGCTGCTGGCGCTCATCGTGTTCCTGGTGATCTCGGCGTTCTTCTCGGTCGCCGAGACCAGCATGATGGCGCTGAACCGCTATCGGCTGAAACACCTGGTCAAGACCGGCCATCGCGGCGCACGCCTCACCGCGCAGTTGCTCGCCCGCACCGATCGCCTGCTCGGCGTGGTCCTGCTCGGCAACAACCTCATCAACGCCGCCTCGGCAGCGTTGGTGACCTATCTCACGTTCCGCTTCTTCGGCGAATCGGAATGGGCCCTGTCGGCGGCCACGCTGGCGGTCACCTTCGTCATCCTGGTTTTCAGCGAGATCACGCCCAAGGTGATCGGTGCCAGCTATGCGGAACGCATCGCGTTTCCGGCCGCCTACATCCTGACCCCGCTGCTGAAGCTCGCCTATCCGGTGGTGTGGTTCGTGAACCTGTTCGTGAGCGGGCTCTTGAAGCTGCTGCGATTGAAGAGCACGAACGACCCGCACGCGCAGAAACTCACGCTCGAGGAGTTGCGCACCCTGGTGCTCGAAGGCGGCAACTTCCTGCCCCAGAAACACCAGAACATGCTGCTCAACCTGGTGGACCTCGAGTCGATCACGGTGGACGACATCATGGTGCCGCGCAGCCAGCTCGAGGCGATCGACCTCGACACGCCGCCGGAGGAGCTGAAGCGTCAGATCGCGACGTCGAACCACACCCGCATTCCCGCGTACCAGGGCAGCATCGACGACGTGGTCGGCATACTGCACGTGCGGAAGTTCCTGAACATGGCCGAGTCCGACGACTTCAGCGCGGAACGCCTGCGCCAGATCCTGCGCGAGCCCTATTTCATCCCGCTCGGCACTCCCCTGCTCACCCAGTTGCAGCACTTCCAGGAGCAGCAGGACCGCATCGGCCTCGTCGTGGACGAGTACGGTGAACTGATGGGGCTCACCACGCTCGAGGACATCCTCGAGGAGATCATCGGCGAGTTCACCACCCAGTCACCGCTGTCGACCACCGGCAGTTTCCGCCGCCAGCCCGACGGCAGCATCATTGTCGAAGGCGGGACGCTGCTGCGCGACCTGAACCGCAAGCTGGGCACCCGGTTTCCGCTGGGCGGTCCGAAGACGCTCAACGGATTGATTCTGGAGTACTTCGAGGACATTCCCGAGGCAGGCACGAGCATGAAACTTGCTGGACAGCCCCTCGAGGTGGTGCAGATCCAGGACCGGGTGGTGAAATCGGTCCGGCTGCTGCCCTACGAGACCGACTGAAGCCCGACTGGAAGTTCTTGTCAGCACTCCGTTGCGGGCGCATGATTGTCTTTATTTTCATGTCCTTATACGGTAAACCTTAGGCGTGGCAGCAACTCTCCAGAGCAATCTTTCCGGTTTGGCGCGAGCACTCGTCCAGAAGGGACGGCTGGCCGAGCGCGAGGCGGAGGCATTGCAGGCTCAGGCCAATGCTGCCGGTGTTGGGTTCATCGAGCAGCTCATCTCGGCCAAGAAGATGCGCGAGGGCGAGATCGCCGAGTTCGCCTCCCAGACCTTCGGCTTCCCGCTGCTCGATCTCGCCACGTTCGATCAGGACCACCTGCCGAAGAAGCTGATCGACGAGAAGCTGATGGTCACGCGCCGCGTGCTACCGCTGGTCCAGCGCGGCAACCGGTTGTTCGTGGCGTTCTCCGACCCCACCAACCGGGCGACCTACGACGAGATCAAGTTCCAGACCGGCCTGCTGGTGGATGCCGTGGTCGTCGAGGACAGCAAGCTGCTCACGATGATCCAGAAGGTGATGAAGGCGAACGACGTTTCGCTCTCGTCACTGGTGACCGGCGACGACATCGGCGCCGACCTGACCGAGGCCCTGCCCGAACCGGAACCGGATCAGAGCGGCGTCGACATCGACGACGCCCCGGTGGTCAAGTACATCCAGAAGATCCTGCTCGACGCGATCAACAGCGGCGCGTCGGACATCCACTTCGAGCCGTACGAGAAGTACTACCGCGTCCGCTACCGCACCGACGGCATCCTGTACGAAGTGGCGCAGCCGCCGCTCGCCATCAAGGAGAAGATCGCCTCCCGCATCAAGGTGATCTCGAAGCTCGACATCTCGGAGAAGCGCGTACCGCAGGACGGCCGCATGAAGCTCACGTTGTCGAAGACGCGCGCGATCGATTTCCGCGTCTCGACGCTGCCGACGCTCTTCGGCGAGAAGATCGTGATGCGGATTCTCGATCCGTCCAGCGCCACCCTGGGCATCGAGGCGCTGGGCTACGAGAACGATCAGAAGGAACAGCTGCTCGCCGCCGTGAGCCGGCCTTACGGCATGGTCCTGGTGACCGGCCCGACCGGCTCGGGCAAGACGGTGTCGCTGTACACCTGCTTGAACCTGCTCAACAAGCCGGGCATCAACATCTCGACCGCCGAAGACCCCGCGGAAATCAACCTCCCGGGCATCAACCAGGTCAACGTGAACGAGAAGGCCGGGCTCACCTTCGCCGCGGCGCTGCGCTCGTTCCTGCGGCAGGACCCGGACATCATCATGGTGGGCGAGATCCGCGACCTGGAAACGGCCGAGATCTCGATCAAGGCCGCACAGACCGGCCACATGGTGTTGTCGACACTGCACACCAACGACGCGCCGACGACTCTCACACGACTGCTCAACATGGGCATCGCGCCGTTCAACATCGCATCGAGTGTCAACCTGATCACGGCACAGCGCCTTGCACGCAAACTGTGCAGCTGCAAGAAGCCGCACGACATTCCCAAGGAAGCCCTGTTGCGCGCCGGGTTCACCGAGCGCCACCTCGACGGCAAGTGGACGCCGATGGGGCCGAACGGTTGCGAGGTATGCAAGAATACCGGCTACAAGGGCCGGATCGGCATCTACCAGGTGATGCCGATCAGCGAAGAGATCAACCGCATCATCATGAAGAACGGCGATGCCATCGACATCGCCGAGCAGGCGCAACGCGAAGGCATCCGCGACCTGCGACAGTCGGGCCTGCTCAAGGTCCGCCAGGGCCTCACTTCCCTCGAGGAAGTCGAGGCCGTCACCAATGAATAGCCGCAACGCTTAAGCCGCTTCTTCAGCGAGGACCACGCTCATGGCAACCGCAACCGCAACAGCCGGCCGCAAGGACGTGAAGGAACTCACCTTCGCGTGGGAGGGCCGGGACAAGCAGGGCAAGATCGTCAAGGGCGACATGCGCGCCTCGGGCGAGGCCGAAGCAGCGCCAAGGACTCGGCGGCAAGGTGACCGAGAAGGACATCACCCTGTTCACGCGCCAGCTCGCCACGATGATGAAATCGGGCGTGCCGCTGCTGCAGTCCTTCGACATCGTCGGCAAGGGCCACGCGAATCCGGCCGTGGCGAAGCTGCTGATGGACATCAAGAACGAGGTGGAGACCGGCAACAGCCTCACCACCGCCTTTCGCAAGTACCCGCTCTACTTCGACGCGCTGTTCTGCAACCTGGTGGCCGCGGGCGAACAGGCCGGTATTCTCGACAGCCTGCTGGACCGCCTCGCGACCTACAAGGAAAAGATCCTCGCGATCAAGAGCAAGATCAAGTCGGCGCTGTTCTACCCGATCTCGATCATCGTCGTGGCCTTCATCATCACCGCGGTCATCATGATTTTCGTGATCCCCGCGTTCAAGGACCTGTTCACGAGCTTCGGTGCGGACTTGCCCGGTCCGACGCTGTTCGTGATGGCGGTCTCGGACTTCTTCGTGTCCTGGTGGTACATCATCTTCCCCGGCATCGGCGGCGGATTGTGGTTCTTCTTCTACACGTGGAAGCGGTCGAAGAAACTGCAGATGACCATGGACCGCCTGATGCTGCGCCTGCCGATCTTCGGCGACGTGATCCGCAAGGCCACCATCGCCCGCTGGACGCGCACGCTGTCGACCATGTTCGCCGCCGGCGTGCCGCTGGTGGAAGCGCTCGAGTCGGTCGGCGGTGCCGCCGGCAACTACGTCTACTACGAGGCGACACGCAAGATCCAGAGCGAGGTTTCCACCGGCACGTCGCTCACCGCCGCGATGCAGAACTCGGACGTCTTCCCGAACATGGTGATCCAGATGGTGTCGATCGGCGAGGAATCCGGCTCGCTCGACGGCATGCTCGGCAAGGTGGCGGACTTCTTCGAGCGCGAAGTGGACGACGCGGTCGAGGCGCTCTCGAGCCTCATGGAACCGATGATCATGGTCGTCCTGGGTACGCTGATCGGCGGCATGGTGATCGCGATGTACCTGCCGATCTTCAAGATGGGCCAGGCGATCTAGAGCCCACGCGCGGGGTCACTTGCGCGAAACGCGGGCTCCTTCGGGAGCCCGTGTCGCATGCGACCCTTCCCCATCCAGACATGGCCTTCTTCGACCTCATCCAGACCTCGCCGGGCTTCCTCACCTTCCTGTGCGTGGTGATCGGCCTGCTCGTGGGGAGCTTCCTCAACGTCGTGGTCCATCGGCTGCCGAAGATGATGGAGCGCGAGTGGGCCGCCCAATGCGCCGAGCTGCGGGGCGAGGCACCGGCTACGGCAGTGCGGTACAACCTGGTCGTTCCGCGGTCGGCCTGCCCGAAATGCGGACACATGATCACGGCGCTGGAAAACGTGCCGGTGCTGAGCTGGCTCGCCCTGCGCGGGAAATGCCGCGATTGCAAGGCGCCCATCTCGGCCCGCTATCCCTTCGTGGAGACGCTCACCGGTGTGCTGTCCGGCCTGCTCGCCTGGCACTTCGGTTTCGGACTGGCACTCGCCGGCGCGCTCGTCTTCACCTGGGCCATGATCGCGCTCACGTTCATCGATCTGGACACGACGCTGCTGCCCGACGACATCACGCTGCCCCTGCTGTGGCTGGGGTTGCTGTTGAACATCCAGGGCACCTTCGTGCCCCTGACCGCCGCGGTCATCGGGGCCGCCGCCGGCTATCTGACGCTATGGTCGGTCTACTGGGGCTTCAAACTGCTGACGGGCAAGGACGGCATGGGCTACGGCGACTTCAAGCTGCTCGCCGCCATCGGTGCCTTCCTGGGCTGGAAAGTCGTGCCACTGGTGGTCCTGCTGTCATCCTTCGTGGGTGCTGCCATCGGGATCTCGATGATCGTGTTCGCCCGGCACAAGCGGGAAACGCCGATTCCATTCGGCCCCTACCTCGCCATCGCCGGCGTGATCGCCCTCATCTGGGGCGACGCGATCGTGCAGTGGTGGATGCGCAGCAGCCTTTAGCCCGTGGCAACTCCGCCCAGTTCGCTGCTCGTCGTCGGTCTCACCGGCGGCATCGGGTCGGGCAAGTCGGCGGTGGCCAACCTGTTTGCCGAGTTCGGTGCGGAGGTGGTCGATACCGATGCGATCGCGCATGCACTCACCGCGCCCGACGGAGCGGCGATTCCGGCGATCCACCAGCGCTTCGGGGCAGCGTTCATCGCCGCCGACGGCAGCCTGGACCGTGGTCGCATGCGCAACCACGTGTTCGTACGGCCGGATGCCCGCCAGCTGCTCGAATCGATCCTCCATCCCATGATCCGCACCGAGGCCGACCGGCGGATCGAGGTGTCGACCGCGCCCTATGTGGTGGTTGTGGTCCCGCTGCTGATCGAGTCGGGCGGCTACCTGGACCGGGTCAATCGTATCCTCGTCGTGGACTGCCTGCCCGACACGCAGGTCGCGCGCGTGATGAAGCGCAGCGGACTCACGAAGGAGGAGGCGGAACGCATCCTCGCGGCCCAGACCACGCGGACCGCACGGCTCGCCGCCGCCGACGATGTGATCGACAACGAAGGCCCGATCGAGCGGCTGCGCCCACAGGTGGAGCGGCTGCACCGGACCTATCTGGTACTCGAGGCGAAGCCGTGACGCATTCGGGTTTACTTCCGGGTCCGGTTTGCCCGATACTGCGCGCGATCTGCAACGGGCGAGCGCCGTGATCAGCTACGAGTTCCCGCTGAATGAACGAATCCGGACCCTGCTCCGGCTCGAGGATCTCTACGACAAGATCGAATACTTCACGTCGCTCGCCGACGCGCAGGAACATCATGTCGCGATCCTCACGCTGTTCGAGATCCTCGACATCGCCGGCCGCGCCGACTTGAAGTCGGAGCTGATGCAGGAACTCGAGCGCCAGCGCCAGAACCTGGAGAGCCTGCGCAACAACCCGGCCATTTCCACCGGCGCCCTGGACGAGGTCCTGGGCGACATCGACCGCGCCAACGCGACGCTGTTCCAGGCCTCCGGCAAGACCGGGCAGGAACTGCGTGAGAACGAGTGGCTGATGGCCATCCGCCAACGCGCCGGCATTCCCGGCGGTGTCTGCGAATTCGATCTGCCCTCGTACCACTACTGGCTGCACCTCGACCCCGCGCTGCGGCGCACGGACATCACCAAGTGGCTGGCGCCGTTCCTGCCGATGCGCGAAGGCATCCGCATCGTGCTGCGGCTGCTGCGCGAGAGCGGCAAGACCAGCACCGTGCTGGCCGCGAACGGCGTGTTCCAGCAGATGATGGGGGGCCGCCTCGCGCAGATGCTGCGGGTGGGGCTGGCGGAAAACGAAATCTGCGTCCCGGAGGTGAGTGCCAACAAGTACGCACTCAACATCCGGTTCGCCCATGCCCAAGGGGCCGAGCGCGGCCGCACCTACGAAACGGACGTGAGTTTCGAGATCACGTTCTGCAACCTCTGACCCATGGGCCCGGCCGCGAAGCCGCGCCAGGTCGCCTGCCCGATCTGTAGCAAGCCGTCTGAATTCGCCCCTTCGAATCCCTGGCGGCCGTTCTGTTCCGAGCGGTGCAAGCTGATCGATCTGGGGCAGTGGGCTTCGGAGGGTTATCGCATTCCGGTTGAAGACCAGGATCAAGGGTTGCCTGAGGATCGGGAATAGCTCTACCGGAAACTTCAAAGCACTGAACACGGCGGACGCGGCGGAAGGCAAGGTCAAGAGCGGCCTGTTGGGTTTCCGCCGCGTCCGCCGTGTCCGCCGCGTTGTGCGGTTTCAGGTCTTGAAGCCCCACGCTCCACGGATCGCAGCAATACCGTGAGCCCCGGCCCGGCGTGCTGTGGGCAAGTCATCGACGCTCAGCCCGCCGATCGCAAAGACCGGCATCGGCAATCCTCCCGCCAGTTCGTTGAGGCGCGACCACCCGATACCGCCGGCACCCGGGTGGGTGGGCGTCGGTTTCACCGGGCCCACCACCACGTAGTCCGCTTCGAGCGCGACCGCGTAGGCGATTTCGGTCTCGTCGTGGCACGAAGCGCCGAACAAGCCGGTCCGGGGGCGCCCGCTCGAGGCCATCAACCGGGTCGCACTCACATGCAGGCCGTCGGCGGCCGATGACTGCGCGAAATCGTCGGTTCCGTTCACCACCACGCGGCAGCCCGCAGTGTGGGCACGTTCGACGATCGTCCGGGTGAACGCCAACCGCTCCGTTTCCGGCATCGCAGGCTCGCGCACCTGCACCAGCCGCAAGCCGTTTGCCAACGCCCGATCGAACCGGGTCAGGAACGCCTCGATGCCCACATCCGCCGCCTGCGTGATCCCCATGACGAGCGGCATGCCCAGCGCCCGCAGGATCGGACCATTGGCCGGCAGGATCGGATCGACGGTGAGATCCGGCAGGCGCTGCCACGCAAACTCCTGGCCTTCGCGGGATTGCGGCTCGCCGCGCCAGCGTGTGACGCGGAAGAAATTCAGGCGGACTTGCGCATGTTCGTAGTCATGGGTGCGCGTGATCCAGGGATACGCCTCCTCCACGTCGATGCCGAGCTCTTCATGAAGTTCGCGCGCGAGTGCCGCCTGAAGCGGCTCGCCCGTTTCCACCTTGCCACCGGGGAATTCCCACCACCCCGCGTACACCTTGCCGGCGGGCCGTTGTGCCAGCAGGAAGCTGCCGTCGGGCCGCTCGATGACGGCCGCGACCACTTCGACGCGGCGCGCCGCGTTCACCGCTTCGACTTGGGCGCTCGCCCCTTCAACATGGCCCGGCCGGCGTAGTCTCTGGCGAAATGCCAGGCGACGCGCCCGCTGCGCGATCCGCGTGACAACGCCCACTGCAGCGCCTCGCGCTCCATCGTGGCCGCATCGGCGATGGTGACACCCAGCCGCTCGACCCAGTACCGGGCGATGGCGAGGTAGTGATCCTGGTCGAAGGGATAGAACGACACCCAGAGGCCGAAGCGTTCGGACAGGGAGATCTTTTCCTCGACCGTTTCACCGGGGTGGATCTCGTCGCCGACATACTCGGTCTCGAGATTCTCGCGCATGAACTCGGGCATCAGATGGCGCCGGTTCGACGTGGCGTAGATCAGCACGTTCTCGCTGGTGGCGGCGATGGAGCCGTCGAGCACCGCCTTCAACGCCTTGTACGCGGGCTCGTCGGCTTCGAACGACAAATCGTCGCAAAACAGGATGAAGCGAAACGGCGCTTCGGCGACACGGTCCACCAGATCGGGCAGATCCACCAGATCCTGCTTCTCCATCTCGATGAGTCGCAGGCCCTTTGCGGCGTACTTGCCGAGCACGGCCTTCACCAGCGACGACTTGCCGGTGCCGCGCGCGCCGGTGAGCAGCACGTTGTTGGCGGGCACGCCTTCGACGAACTGGCGCGTGTTCGCGTCCACCAGTTCCATCTGTGCTTCGATCCCGCGCAGATCCTTGAGGGCAATGCGATGCGGATGCGCGACCGGGACGATAGCCGCGGACCCGCCGCGCTTGCGCCAGCGGAACGCGATGGTTTTCGCGAAGTCGGGCATTGCAGCGGGGGTCGGCAGCAGGGTCTCCACGCGGCCCAGCAATGCCTCGACCCGCTCGATCACGCCGTCGAAGCTCGGGGCGCCGCGCTCACGTCCGGTATTCGGCATTGATCTTGACGTAGTCGTAGGAGTAGTCGCAGGTCCACACGGTCGTGGCGGCTGCGCCGCGTCCGAGATGGACACGCACCGTGATCTCCTCGGGCTTCATGACCCGCACACCATCCTCTTCGCGGTAGCTGGCGGCGCGGCCGCCGCGGTCGATGACCTGGACGTCGCCGAGCCACAGATTCACGCGCAAGGTGTCGAGATTCGCCACGCCGGCATTGCCGATGGCCATCAGCAATCGGCCGAGATTCGGGTCGGAGGCGAAGAACGCGGTCTTCACGAGCGGCGAGTTGGCGATGCCGCGGGCAACGCGCAACACCTCGGCCGCGTCCGCTCCGCCTTCCACCTGCACGGTGATGAACTTGGTCGCCCCTTCGCCATCGCGAGCGATGGCCTGCGCGAGCGGCACGGCGACGCTTTCGACAGCCCCGCGCAGCGCGCGATACGCATCGCCGTCGACTGTGATCTCGGGTGCACCGCTCGCGCCGGTGGCGACGAGAATGAAGGAGTCGTTGGTCGAGGTGTCGCCGTCGACCGTCACGCGATTGAAGGAAGCATCCGCCACTTCGCGCACCAGACGTCTCAGAAGCTCCGGGGCGACGGCCGCATCCATGGCGACGAAGGCCAGCATGGTCGCCATGTTGGGCTGGAGCATGCCCACGCCCTTGGCGATACCGGTGACGGTGACCGTCTTGCCGCCGATGGTGACCTGGGTCGAGGCGCCCTTGGGCACCGTGTCCGTCGTCATGATCGCGCTCGCGGCATCGGCCCACTGGCGCGCACCCAGAGCGGCGAAACATTCCGGCAGTGCGGCTTCGATGCGGTCCACCGGCAGGTGCTCGAGGATCACGCCCGTGGAGAAAGGCAGCACATCGGCGCGACTGCAACCGAGCAGCTTCGCCGCCGCATCGCACGTGGCAAGCGCGGCGGCGAGACCGCGCTCGCCGGTGCCGCAGTTCGCATTGCCGGCGTTCACCACGACACCGCGGATCGTCGATCCTTCAGCCAGGTGCCGGCGACACACCTGCACCGGTGCGGCTGCGAAGCTGTTCTGTGTGAACACACCCGCCACCCGGGTACCGGGCGCGAAGCGCATCAGCATCAGATCACGGCGCTTCGCCTTGCGGATGCCGGCGTAGGCAAATCCCAGTTCCACGCCGGCGACCGGATGCAGCGAAGCTGCCTCGGGAGGTGCGAGGTTGACTGCCATGTCAGTGTACTGGCAACAACCCCAAGGCGCTCAACGCGGCGGACGCGGAGGAAAGCCAAGACCAGAACACGAGGGGTTCGGTTTTCCCCCGCGTCCGCCGCGTCCGCCGCGTTGCGAGCTTCTGCTCCACGGCCGGCAACGGACGGGAGCTTGCGAGCTGTTTCATTCTGGCGATCAGGCGAGCTTGCCGTGGCACTGCTTGTACTTCTTGCCCGATCCGCAGGGACACGGATCGTTCCGGCCGACCTTGCGTGCCGCACGGACCGGCTGAGCCTTCTGGTCGGCGTTCGCTTCCTCCAGCGCCTCATCCTGATCGGCGTGCTGGTAGCGCACGTTCTCGAGATGCACCGGTTCTTCGGCCTTCTCGAGTTCCTGCTCGGTACGGACTTGCACGGTCATCAGGATGCGCGTGACTTCGTTGCGCACCGTGGACAGCAGCATCTCGAAGAGCTCGAAGGCTTCGCGCTTGTACTCCTGTTTCGGGTTCTTCTGCGCGTAGCCGCGCAGGTGAATGCCCTGCCGCAGATGATCGAGCGCGGCCAGGTGCTCGCGCCAGTGCGTGTCCACACTCTGCAGCATGATGGCGCGCTCGTACTGATGCCACGCATCGGGGTCCACGGCGGTCAGCTTGGCTGCGTATTGTTCGTTCGCTGCCTGGATGACACGCGCTTTCAGCGCGTCAGCGTCGAGCTTGTCGTCTTCAGCGAGCCACTGTCTGGCCGGGGCCTCGAGATTGAGTTCGGCCAGCAACGCCTTCTCGAGCCCCGGGATGTCCCACTGCTCCTCGACGCTCTCCGGCGGGATGAACTGCGCGACGATATCCTCGATGGTCCGTTCGCGCAGGCCCTGGGTCGCTTCGGATACGTCGCTGCTTTCGAGCAGCTCGTTGCGCTGGTGATAGATCACGCGCCGCTGGTCGTTGGCGACGTCATCGTACTCGAGCAGTTGCTTGCGGATGTCGAAGTTGCGGGCTTCCACCTTGCGCTGGGCGTTCTCGATCGCCCGTGTCACCCACGGATGTTCGATCGCTTCGCCCTCGGGCATCTTGAGCCGCTCCATGATCGCGCTGACGCGGTCGGAAGCGAAGATGCGCAACAGCGGATCTTCCAGCGACAGGTAGAAGCGGCTCGAACCGGGGTCGCCCTGGCGGCCGGACCGCCCGCGCAACTGGTTGTCGACGCGCCGCGATTCGTGCCGCTCGGTACCGACGATGTGCAGGCCGCCCGACGCCACGACCTGGTCATGCAGGCCTTGCCAGTGGGCGCGAATGTCCGCGACCTTCGCTTGGCGTTGCTCGTCCGACAGCTCGGCGTTGGCCTGGACCTGCGCGATCTCCGGCTCCGGATTGCCGCCCAGCACGATGTCGGTGCCGCGACCCGCCATGTTGGTGGCGATGGTGACCATCTTCGGCCGGCCGGCCTGCGCCACGATCTCGGCTTCGCGGGCGTGCTGCTTCGCGTTCAGCACCTGGTGCGGGAGCTTCGCCTTGTCGAGCATGCCCGAGAGCAGTTCGGAATTCTCGATTGACGTGGTGCCCACCAGCACCGGTTGCCCGCGCTCGTAGCAGTCCTGGATGTCGTTGATCACTGCCTGATGCTTTTCCTTCGCGGTGCGGAAGACCTGATCCATGCGATCGTCGCGGATCATCGGCCGATGCGTCGGCACGATCACGGTCTCGAGGCCGTAGATGTGCTGGAATTCGTAGGCTTCGGTGTCGGCCGTTCCGGTCATCCCCGCGAGCTTCTTGTACATGCGGAAATAGTTCTGGAACGTGATCGAGGCGAGCGTCTGGTTCTCCTTCTGGATCGAGACGCCTTCCTTCGCCTCCACGGCCTGGTGCAGGCCGTCGGACCAGCGCCGGCCCGACATGAGCCGGCCGGTGAATTCATCGACGATCACGACCTCGCCGTTCTGGACGACGTAGTGCTGGTCGCGGTGATACAAGGCGTGCGCGCGCAAGGCCGCGTACACGTGGTGCATCAACTGGATGTTGGTGGCGTCGTACAGGCTGCCGCCCTCGGGGAGCAGGCCCGCGTTGGTGAGCAGCTCCTCGGCCTTTTCGTGGCCTGCCTCGGTGAGCAGCACCTGGTGCGCCTTTTCGTCCACCGAGAAATCGCCGGGGCCGTCCTCCTCCTTCTGGCGCTCGAGCAGGGGTACGAGCGAATTCACCTTCACGTAGAGGTCGGTGTGCTCTTCGGCCTGCCCGGAGATGATGAGCGGCGTGCGCGCCTCGTCGATCAGGATGGAGTCCACTTCGTCGACGATGGCGAACGCGAGCTTGCGCTGTACCCGCTCGCTGGTCTGATAGACCATGTTGTCGCGCAGGTAGTCGAAGCCGAATTCGTTGTTGGTGCCGTAGGTGATGTCGGCGGCGTAGGCCTCCTGCTTGAGGCCGTGCTCCATCTGCGACAGATTGACCCCGACGGTCAGGCCCAGGAAACCGTAGATCTTGCCCATCCAGGCAGCGTCGCGACTCGCCAGGTAGTCGTTCACCGTGACGACGTGCACGCCGGTCCCGGCGAGCGCATTGAGGTAGGCCGGCAATGTCGCCATCAGCGTCTTGCCTTCACCGGTGCGCATTTCGGCGATCTTGCCCTGGTGCAGCACCATGCCGCCCACGAGCTGGACGTCGAAGTGGCGCATGCCCAGCACGCGTCGGCTCGCTTCGCGCACCGTGGCGAAAGCCTCGGGCAGAAGCTGGTCGAGAGTATCGCCACGTCCGAGCCGATCCCTGAACTCGCCGGTCTTCGCCTGGAGTTCGGCGTCGGTCAGATTCTGCAGCGCGGGTTCCAGTGCGTTGACGGCACGGACTGTCTGCGAGTAGCGCTTCAACAGCCGGTCGTTGCGACTGCCGAAGACCTTCTTGAGCAGGTTGCTGATCATGTTGTGCAGGTGTTGGTGCGGCCTTCAAAAACGCCGAGGGGTGGAAGCGCCTTGCGCCCCCACCCCTCGTGCCGACTTGTCGAACCGCCGCGGCGGTTAACCGGGCGGCTGCAGGAACCTCGAGGGATTCTGCGCCACACCTCGCATCCTCACTTCGAAGTGCAGATGCGGTCCGGTGGAGCGCCCGGTGCTGCCTACTTCGCCGATCTTGCCGCCACGCAGAATCACGTCGCCAACCTTCACCGTCCGCTTCGAAGCATGACCGTAACGCGTGACGAGATCATTGCCGTGATCGATCTCGATCATATTACCATATTGAGGGTGAAATTCTGAGGCGACGACCACGCCGCCGGCCGCTGCGCGGATCGGCGTTCCGACCTCGCCCATGAAGTCGACACCTTCGTGGAAAGCGTTGTAGCCGGTGAACGGGTCGATGCGCCAGCCGAAGTTGGAACTGTAGAGTCCCGACCCCGTCGGCATCGCGGTGGGCTGGAACTGCTTGCGGGCATGCGCTTCGGTCATGACCGACTCGAGCACGCCGAGCTTGTCGGACCCGTCGTCCACCTGCTTGGCCAGCAGGTCGATGCGGCTCTTCAGCTCTTCCACCGAAACTTCGATCGGCGCCGTCGTGACCAGCGCACCGCCCTTGGCACCCGCGTCGAACGTGAAATCCTGCGGCTTCAAGCCCGCGAGCTTGGAAACGCGCTCACCCATGGTGTTGAGCTTGAAGATCTGGGCCTGCATCTCGCCCAGCTTCGAGGCCATCGTGTTGAGACTTTCGCGCAGATAGGACTGAGCCTTGCGGCTTTCCTGTGCCTGCGCATCCGCCATGAAGGCGTGCAGCAGCGGGCTGTTGGTCGCCACCGCGTACCTGAGCGACAGGTAGTTGAGGAGCACGGCGAGCGACACGACCGCGAGCAACCCCAGCATGCCCAGGAAAGCGAGCTGCGGGCGCGTGACCGTATAGCTGCGAGCCTTCTTCAGCCGTCCGGAAACCAGAATAATGTCCACGCTCGAAACCCTCCCGAAGCACACTCTTTGACCATGGCAGCGAAATCGATCGGCGACTGGCTCTCCCGGCAGGCAGCGCCCGAAGACGTCATCCGCCGTGCCAACCGACTGCTTGCCCTACAGCGACTGTATGCGAATTGTGTTCCCGAACCCTTGGCCCGGTTGAGCGAAGTGGCCAACCTGAAGGACGGGGAATTGCTCGTCCGGGCAGATAACGGCGCGGCAGCGGCGAAGTTGAAACAGTTGGCGCCGACCATCCTGGACAAGATTAGAACTACAAATCCGGATGTTACGAAACTTACTGTGACCGTCCGACCGGCCGGGCAGCCCTCTCCGGGCGCTGGCGCGCAGGCAAAGCGCGCTCGGGTGCCGGCAGGCGGAGTGCACCACTTTGAGGCATTGAGCGGGTCGCTGCAAGACTCCCCGCTCAAAACGGCCCTGGAGCGCCTGGCGGCGCGGCAGAAAGCCTACCTCAAATAACCAGGATCAGGCGCTCCAGAACGAAGAGCGCCATGGCTACCCCGGCGAGCACAGCGGCAAATTTTGTCACCTGCCAGGCGAACCTCAGCCAGCGCCGGTCGCCGGTGACGAAGGCCGTGACGATCGAGGCACCGACCGTCAGGAGCACCAGAAACCCGACGATCCGAAGGACGATCACGCTCGATATCTCCTCCCGGCGCGGGCGCCGAAAGACGGCCGGCTGTCAGTCAGGCAGTCTGGAACTGAAGCTTCAGGAACGCCGGGGCCGCCGCGTCGTCCTCGGCGAAAGTCGCGTACTCCCAGGCCGTCGCGTCCTCGAGCAGGCGCCGCAGCACCGCGTTGTTGAGCGCGTGGCCCGACTTGAAGGCGCGGAACCCGCCGATCAACGGGTGCCCGAGGAGGTACAGGTCGCCGACGGCGTCCAGAACCTTGTGCTTCACGAACTCGTCCTCGTAGCGCAGGCCGTCGCTGTTCAGCACGCGGTATTCGTCCATGACGATCGCGTTCTCCAGGCTGCCGCCGAGCGCCAGGCCCTGGGCCCGCATGCTCTCGACCTCGTGCATAAAACCGAAGGTGCGGGCGCGGCTGATCTCACGCACGTAGGACGTCTCGGCAAAGTCCACCGTGACGTGATTGCCGGAGTCGTCGAAGGCCGGATGCTTGAAGTCGATGGAAAAATCCAGGCGGAACCCGTTGTACGGCTCGAGCTTCGCCCACTTGTCGCCGTGGCGCGCTTCGATCGACTTCAGGACGCGGATGAATTTCTTGGCTGCGTTCTGCTCTTCGATCCCGGCCGATTGCAGCAGAAACACGAAGGGTCCGGCGCTGCCGTCCATGATCGGCACTTCCGCCGCCGTGAGATCGACATACACGTTGTCGATGCCAAGCCCGGCGAGCGCCGACATGAGGTGCTCCACGGTCGACACTCGCACCCCATCCTTCTCGAGGCACGATGACAAACGCGTATCGCCGACCGCGTAGGGCGAAGCAGGAATGTCCGCCGCGCCCTGCACGTCGACGCGACGGAAGATGACGCCGGTGTCGGGCGGCGCCGGTCGCAGCGTGAGGGCCACCTTCTCGCCGGTATGCAGGCCGACGCCGGTGGCGCGCACGACATTCTTCAGGGTGCGTTGTTTGATCATCGAAGCTCGGGCTGCCGGGGCGGGTGGATTATGCAGCGCAGCAAGTCCTTGAAAAGCTTACCACGCCAACAATATCAACGGCCAGAGCGGCGCAACATTTACGTGTCGCAGCATGACGACGGTTGCGCCGGTGGACTCTCATTCTTCGTCAGTTTCCAGTCACAAGCCCTCGCCGGGCCCCTTGGGGGGAAAGGCCGCAAGACCCGTCGGGGGGAGCGTCACCTTAGTCGGCCTGCTTGCGCAGAAAGGCCGGGATGTCGAGCATTTCCACGCCCGACTGCTTCATGGCCTCGATGGTGGCGTCGCGATTGCGCCGGCGAATCACCGCCGGAGCGTCGAGAGCCGCATAGTCGGGCTCCAGCGTCGGCATCACGAGCGGCGACGGATCGGTGCCCGTCTTCACCACCTGCAACGGCTTCTGCTGCTGCCGGTTGACCGGGCTGCCGAGACCGGTCGCGACCATGGTGACGCGCAGGTTGTCGCCCAGCGCCTCGTCGATGACGGTGCCGACGATGACCGTCGCGTCGTCGGCCGTGAACCCCTTGATGGTGTTCATGACCTCGTGCACTTCCTTCATCTTGAGGCTCATGGATGCGGTGATGTTCACCAGCACGCCACGGGCGCCCGCGAGGTTGACGTCCTCGAGCAGCGGGCTCGCCACGGCCTGCTCCGCCGCCTCCGTCGCCCGATGCGGACCCGATGCGAGGGACGAGCCCATCATCGCCATGCCCATCTCCGACATGACCGTGCGCACGTCCGCGAAGTCGACGTTCACGAGGCCGGGGCACTTGATGACTTCGGCGATGCCGGCGACCGCGCCGTGCAGCACGCCGTTGGCCGCCTTGAAGGCGTCGAGCATCGAGATGTCCTCGCCCAGCACCGCCATCAGCTTGTCGTTCGGAATCACGATCAGCGAGTCGACGTGGCGCGACAGTTCCTCGAGCCCGTTCTGCGCGATCTTGAGACGCTTGCCTTCGAAGGCGAACGGCTTGGTGACCACCGCCACGGTGAGGATGCCCAGTTCGCGCGCCACTTCCGCGACGATCGGGGCCGCCCCGGTGCCGGTGCCGCCGCCCATGCCCGCGGTGAGGAACAGCATGTCGGCACCCTCGATCAACTCGATGATGCGCTCGCGATCCTCCATCGCCGACTGCCGACCCACGTCGGGGTTGGCACCGGCCCCCAGGCCCTTGGTCACCCCGGTCCCGAGCTGCAGCAGGTGCTGCGCGCGGTTGCGCTTCAACGCCTGCGCATCGGTGTTCATGCAGATGAACTCGACGCCTTCGACGCCGCGCTCGAGCATGTGGTCCACGGCGTTGCCGCCGCAGCCGCCCACACCCACCACCTTGATCACCGCTTCCTGGGGTTGCGTATCCATGATTTCGAACATTGTGTTGTCTCCTCTGGCCTGGAAAGAAAATCCGAACTACCTCGTACCCTGATCTACCCGTCGTTCATCCAACTCAGAAATTCATCTGGAACCATTCCTTCATCCGCTGGAACACCTGCTGAAAACTGCCGGAGTTCAACTTGGTGAGTTCGCGCCGGCGGTGCTGGTCGTGTGCCGCCATCAGCAGACCCACGCCGGTGGAGAAGCGGGGGCTGCGGATCACTTCCGACAGTGGCCCTGCGTAAGTGGGAAGTCCGAGACGCACCGGCATGTGGAACACCTCTTCGCCGAGTTCCACCATGCCTTGCATTGCCGCACTGCCGCCGGTGATGACCACGCCCGAGGACAGCAGGTCTTCATAGCCGCTGCGACGCAGCTCTGCCTGCACCAATGAATAGAGTTCCTCGACGCGCGGCTCGATCACCTCGGCGAGCGTCTGGCGCGAGAGCTGCCTCGTGTGCCGATCGCCCACACCGGGCACCTCCACCATCTCCGCCGGGTTGGCGAGCTGGCGCAGCGCGCAGCCGTACTTGCGCTTGATCTCTTCGGCGTCCTTGGTCGGCGTGCGCAGCGCCATCGCGATGTCGTTGGTGATCTGATCACCGGCGATGGGAATCACCGCGGTGTGCCGGATCGCGCCTTGCGTGAACACCGCGATGTCCGCCGTACCACCGCCGATGTCCACGAGTGCGACACCGAGGTCCTTCTCGTCCTCGGACAGCGTCGCCATGGCGGAGGCCAGCGGCTGCAGGATGAGATCACGCACTTCGAGGCCGCAACGCCGCACGCACTTCAGGATGTTCTGTGCCGCCGACACCGCACCGGTCACGATGTGCACCTTCACCTCGAGCCGCACGCCGCTCATGCCCATGGGTTCGCGCACGTCCTCCTGACCGTCGATCACGAACTCCTGGTTGAGCACGTGCAGGATCTGCTGGTCGGTCGGAATGTTGACCGCCTTCGCGGTCTCGATGACCCGATCGACGTCGAGCTGCGCCACCTCACG
This sequence comes from Betaproteobacteria bacterium Ga0077523, assembly GCA_001464695.1. Taxonomy (GTDB): domain Bacteria; phylum Pseudomonadota; class Gammaproteobacteria; order Burkholderiales. The sequence goes on from LNDQ01000145.1 coordinate 18,146, forward strand.
ATCCTTGATCGCCACCATGCCGTGCGAGTTGAAGCTCTTGATGTGGCTGCCGGCGATGCCGGTGTAGACGTCGCGAATCTTGCAGTCGGCCATGAGCTCGGCCTCTTCGAGCGCGCGCTGGATGGCGTTCACGGTCGACTCGATGTTGACGACGACACCCTTCTTCAAACCGCGCGAGGGCGCGTTCCCGGTGCCGATCACCTGGAACATTCCGTCGGCAGTCGCTTCGGCGACGATGGCGACGATCTTCGAAGTCCCGATGTCGAGCCCGACGATCAGATTCTTCGCGTCCTTGCCCTTGCTCATCATCGTCATGCGCTTGTGTTCTGCGAGGTCCATCGCCTCTTTCTCCTAAGTCAGGCTTTCGTGTTGCCGGTCCATTTGAGGTCTCGCACCCGCACCGCGAAACCGTTCGGATAGCGCAGATCCACCACTGCAGGCGGTTCACGCATCAACGCGACACTCGTTGCGTACGCGCCTGCGAACTTCTCGAGCCTCGCCACCACCTGTTCCCGGCCGAGTTCGAGCGTCATGCCATCGGCCAGACGCACGCGCCAGGCTCGCCGGGCCGACAGGTTGACTTCCGCCACCTTCTTGCCCACCGGTGCCAGCAGTTGCTGAAATCGTGTGTAGTTGTCCGCGAGATCGTGCGATGCCTCCTTCGGGCCGGTGAACACCGGCAGGCGCGCGTCGCTTGCCGCCTCGAACACTTCGCCGAAGGTATTCACGAGCCCTTCGTCGCCCCAGCGCGCGAGTGCCACGTGTTCTTCGAGCGCCACTTCGAGGCGGTCTGGCCAGTGCCGGCGGACGTTGACCCGCCGGACCCACGGCAGCTTCTCGAACGCCCCACGCGAGCCGTCCAGATTGATGGTGAAGAAGTTGCCCTTGAGTTCGTTGCGCACCACGGTTTCGATCTGGTCGCGCGTGACGTGCGACACCTCGCCCAGCACCTTCACTTCGCGCACCGGAAAGATCGGCAGATGGATCGCGATGATCAGCACCATGTACATGAGTGCCACGATCGCGAGCCCGTAGAGCAGGTTCGCCGCCGCTGTCAGGAGCTCGGGCCTATCCCACATGCGCGAGCTCCAGGATGCGCACCACCAGAGCGTCGAAGTCCATGCCCGCCGCCTTCGCCGCCATGGGAACCAGGCTGTGACCCGTCATGCCGGGGGAGGTGTTCATTTCGAGCAGGGACACCGAACCGTCCTTGCGTCGGATCAGGTCAGCACGTCCCCAGCCTTCGCAGCCGAGCGCTTCCACCGAACGCATCACGAGCGCCCGGATCTCGCGCTCCTTCGCGGCCGGCAGGCCGCACGGGCAGATGTACTTGGTCTCGTCGCTGAAATACTTGTTCTGGTAGTCGTAGTTGCCATGCGGTGCTTCGATGCGGATGAGCGGCAAGGCCTGGTCGCCGACGAAGCTCGCAGTCAATTCTTCGCCCGCAACGAACTCCTCTGCCAGCACCATGGGATCGTGCTTGACCGCCAGCGCGTAGGCCTGCGGCAGCTGAGACGCCTTCGTCACCTTGGTGAGACCGATGGTGGAACCCTCCCGTGCCGGCTTCACGATGAGCGGCAGACCGAGACTCGCAGCGACCTTCTTCCATCGGCTGCCCGCGTGCAGCACCTCGAAGCGCGGCGTCGGGATACCGCATGCGATCCACACGAGCTTGGTGCGGACCTTGTCCATCGCGAGCGCCGACGCCATCACACCGCTACCGGTATAGGGAATGCCCATCAGCTCGAGCGCGCCCTGCACCGTGCCGTCCTCGCCATAGCGTCCATGCAATGCGATGAACACGCGATCGTAGCCGTCGCGCTTCACCTCGAAGATGTCGCGTTCCGCGGGATCGAAGGCGTGTGCGTCCACCCCGGCGCGGCGCAGGCCCGCCAGCACTGCGGTACCGGACATGAGCGAGATCTCGCGTTCGGCGGAACGTCCGCCGAAGAGCACTGCGACCTTGCCGAAGCGCTTCACAGCGGCTCTCCAATCACCCGAACCTCCGGCTCCAACACCACCCCCCGCTCGCGCAGCACGGTCTCGCGCACCTCCTGAATCAATTGCTCGATCTCCGATCCACGGGCATGGCCCACGTTGACGATGAAATTCGCGTGCTTCGGCGACACCATCGCGTCGCCGATGCGATAGCCCTTGAGTTCACAGGACTCGATCAGGCGCGCCGCGTGGTCGCCGGGCGGATTGCGAAACACCGATCCGGCATTCGGCAGGTTGAGCGGTTGCGAAGCGATGCGGCGCGACAGCAACTCCTTGATCTTCACGCGTGCAGCCTGGCCATCGCCCTTGGGAAAGCGGAACCACGCCGCGGCGAACCACTCCTCGCGGTGGGCGGCGGCCGCCGAGGCCTCGGGTGCGAGTTCGCAATGCCGGTACCCGATCAGATACTCGCCGGGTTCGCGCTCGATCAGCGTGCCGGTGCGATCGATGGTCAAGACCTTGGCTACCCGACCCCACGTCTCCGCTCCGTAGCAGCCCGCATTCATTGCCAGCGCACCACCGACGGTTCCGGGAATGCCCGAGAGAAATTCGGCACCGGCATAGTCGTGCGTGGCCGCGAACCGCGACACCTTCGGGCTCGCGATGCCTGCTTCGGCGTAGATCAAGCCGGCGGCGGTAATCTCGAGACGCTTCAGCGCACCGTGGGTGAACACCACCGTGCCGCGCACGCCGCCATCGCGCACCAGCAGATTGCTGCCGAGCCCCACCAGGTGCACCGGCTCGTCCTTCGGAATCGTCGACAGGAATACGCGCAGATCGTCGAGGTCGGCCGGGATGTAGGCCCGGTCGGCCGTGCCGCCGGCACGCCAGCTCGTGTGGCGACTCATGGGTTCGTCATGCCGAAACTCGCCGCGCAACCCGTGCCCCGCAATCCTGAGAACCTCGGTCATGTCCATCGATCAACTCGCGGACGCCTCGTGCATGGTCATCGCGGGCACCTGCCCGATCGACCCGGCACCCATCGTCACCACCACGTCGCCCGGCTGTGCCGCCGCGAGAATCGCCGCGGGCAGTTCCTTCCAGTCCTCCACGAAGATCGGCTCCACCTTGCCGAGCACGCGGATCGCGCGCGCGAGCGAGCGGCCGTCGGCGGCGACGATGGGTGCTTCGCCGGCCGCATACACCTCGGTCAGCAGCAACGCATCCACCGAAGACAGTACCTTCACGAAGTCCTCGAACACGTCGCGCGTGCGCGTGTAGCGATGGGGCTGGAACGCGAGCACCAGCCGCCGGCCGGGAAAAGCGCCACGCGCGGCAGCGAGCGTTGCGGCCATTTCGGCCGGGTGATGGCCGTAATCGTCGATCAGCGTGAAGCTGCCGCCGGGGAGCTTCACTTCGCCGTAGCGCTGGAACCGCCGGCCGACGCCACGGAACTCGGCCAGCGCCTTCCCGATCGCCGCATCGGATGCGCCGACCTCCATACCGACCGAGATCGCAGCCAACGCGTTCTGCACGTTGTGCACCCCCGGCAGGTTGAGGGTGACGTCGAAACTGCGCGCGGCGCCGCCGTTGGCGGCGCAGTGCACGCGAAAGCGCATGCGGCCGCCTTCGTGGACGATGTCGGAAGCCCGGATCTGCGCGTCCTCGGACAACCCGTAGGTCGTGACCGGCTTGGTGATGAACGGGATGATGCTGCGCACGTTGGCGTCGTCGACGCACAGCACTGCCATGCCGTAGAAGGGCAGGCGCTGCACGAAGTCCACGAACGCCTGCCGCAGGCGCGCGAAATCGTGGCCGTACGTTTCCATGTGATCGGCATCGATGTTCGTGATGACCGACAGCACCGGCTGCAGATACAGGAACGAGGCGTCCGATTCATCCGCCTCGGCGACGATGAACTCGCCGCTGCCCAGTTGTGCGTGCGAACCCGCGGCTTCGAGCCGGCCGCCGATCACGAACGTCGGATCCATACCGGCCTCCGCGAGCACGCTCGCGACCAGGCTGGTGGTGGTGGTCTTGCCGTGCGTTCCCGCCACGGCGATGCCCTGGCGCAGGCGCATCAATTCCGCCAGCATCAGTGCACGCGGGACCACCGGGATACGCTTCGCCCGTGCGGTCGCCACCTCGACGTTGTCGGCTTTCACCGCGGTGGACGTGACCACGGCATCGGCGCCGTTGATGTTGGCCGCCTCGTGGCCGACTTTCACGGTGGCGCCCAGGCGCACCAGGCGCTGCGTGACGGAGTTCTCCGACAGGTCCGACCCGCTCACCTGATAGCCGAGGTTGAGCAGCACCTCGGCGATGCCGCTCATGCCCGAGCCGCCGATGCCGACGAAGTGCACGTGCTTCACCTTGTGCTTCATCGGGCCAGCTCCACGCAGGCGTCCGCCACGCGGCGCGCCGCATCCGGCTTGGCGAGAGCGCGCGCTTTCTGCGCCATGTCGAGCAGGGCGTCGCGGGTGAAACCGCGAATGAGATCGGCCAGCCGTTGCGGCGTGAACTCCGGTTGCGGCAGCAGCACGGCCGCGCCGGACCCCGCGAGAAAGCGGGCGTTGGCGCTCTGGTGATCACGCCGACCGTCGACACTTCCGACACGGTGAGTGCCCCGGCGCGGCAGATCACGAAATCCGCTTCCCCGAGCGCCCGTGCCATGTCGTCGATGAAGGCCACGCACTCGCCTTCGACGCCGGCGGCCGCATAGTTCGCCCTGAGCGCATCGATCTGCTTCGCGCCCGACTGGTGCAGTACCGAGGGGCGGCGTTCGGCCTCCAGCTTCGCGAGCGCCTTCGGCACCACGTCGTTCAGCACCATGGCGCCGAGGCTGCCGCCAACCACCAGCAGCCGCAGGCGACCTTCGCGCGCGGCGAATCGATGCGCCGGATCGGCGAGAGCGGCGATGTCGGCGCGGATCGGGTTGCCGGTCCACTCCGCCTGCTTCAGCGTATCCGGGAACCCGGTCATGCGCCGATCGGCCACACCCGCCAGCACCTTGTTCGCGAGGCCGGCGATCGCATTCTGTTCGTGCAGCAGCAGCGGTCGACCGAACAGGGCCGCCATCATGCCGCCGGGGAACGAGATGTAACCGCCCATCCCCAGCACCACATCGGGGCGGACGCGGAATATGACGCGCGCGCACTGCCAGAACGCGATCAGCAGATTGAGCGGCAACAGGGCCGCACGCACCAGACCCTTGCCGCGCAAGCCGGCGAAGCGGATGAACTCGACCGGGTAGCCGCGCTTCGGCACCAGGTCCGCTTCCATGCCGGCACGCGAACCGAGCCATACGACCTTCCAACCTCGATCGCGCAGATGATCCGCGACGGCAAGCGCCGGAAACACATGCCCTCCGGTACCGCCGGCCATGATGAGGATGGTGCGGCTCATACGCTCCGCCCCCGCATCAGCTCGCGATTCTCCCAATCCACGCGAAGCAGAATCGCGAGCCCGGCGAGATTGGCGACGATACCGCTGCCCCCGAACGACAACAGCGGCAGCGTGAGCCCCTTGGTGGGCAGCACGCCCATGTTGACACCCATGTTGATGAGCGCCTGGGTGCCGATCCACAACCCGATGCCCTGCGCCACGAGGGCCGAGTAGTAGCGCTCGAGTCTGGCGGCCTGGCTGCCGATGGAGAACGCGCGCAGCACCAGCCACGCGAACAATCCGAGCACGACGATGACGCCGGTGAAGCCGAGTTCTTCGGCGATCACCGCCAGCAGGAAATCGGTGTGCGCTTCGGGCAGATAGAAGAGCTTCTCGACGCTGGCGCCGAGCCCCACGCCGAACCATTCGCCACGGCCGAACGCGATGAGCGCGTGCGACAGCTGGTAGCCCTTGCCGTAGGGATCGGACCACGGGTCGAGAAAACCGGCCACGCGTTGCAGCCGGTAGGGCGAGGTCCAGATGAGAACCACGAAGCCGACCACGAGCAGCACGATGAGTGCGGCGAACAGGCGCCAGTTCATGCCACCCAAGAACAGGATGCCCATCGCGATCACCGTGATCACGGCGAACGCACCGAAATCCGGTTCCATCAGCAGCAGGGCCCCGACGAACAGCATCACGCCGAACAGCGGCATGAACCCCTTGCGGAAGCTGCCCATGTGAGCGGCCTTGCGCACCGTGTAGTCGGCGGCATAGAGCACGACGAACAGCTTCACCAGTTCGGAAGGCTGGAAGCCGATGCCGAAGAAGCGCAACCAGCGCTGGCTGCCGTTCACTTCGCGCCCGATGCCGGGAATCAGCACCACGATCAGCAGGAAGGCGCCGAACGTGAACAGATAGGGGGCCGCCTGCTGCCACAGTCGCATCGGAAACTGGAACGCGACCAGCGCGGCAACCAGGCTCACCACCAGGAATCCGGCGTGACGCACCAGGAAGTACTGCGGCTGGAAACTGCTAAGACGGCTGCCTTCCGCCATGGCGATGGAGGCGGAGTACACCATCACCAGGCCGATCGCGAGCAGCAACACGGTCGACCAGACGAGCGACTCGTCGTACAGCGGCAGGCGCGAGGGTCGTTTCAGCGCGGCGTAGAGCACGCAGCCTCCCCGAGTCGTTGCACTGCGGCGCGAAAGACGTCGGCCCGGTGCTCGTAGTTGCGGAACATGTCGAAGCTCGCGCACGCGGGCGACAGCATCACCGCGTCACCCGGTTCGGATACTCGAAAGGCGCTGTCCACGGCCTCGTCCATGTCGGCCGCTCGATGCAGCGGAACGCCGGTTGCGGCCAGAGCGCCCGCGATGGCCTCGCCGTCACGGCCGATCAGCACCACCGCCCGCGCGTGCCCGGCCACCGCCGGTGCGAGCGGAGCGAAGTCCTGCCCCTTGCCGTCGCCGCCGGCGATCAGCACGACGAGCTCGGCCATGCCGTTCAGTGCCGCCACCGTCGCGCCGACATTGGTACCCTTCGAATCATCGTAGAAGCGACGGCCGGCGATCTCGGCCACCAGTTGCACGCGATGCGGCAGGCCTTCGAATTTCTCGAGCACCGGTGCCAGCGCGGCGTACTCGAGACCGATGGCCCGTGCGAGTGCCAGCGCCGCAAGGGCGTTGGCGGCGTTGTGCAACCCGGCTATCCGCAGTTTGGCGACCGGCAGGATGCGCTGCGCGCCTTGCGCCAGGTGATCGGCACCATTGCGCAGCAGGCCCCACTCCCGATCGCCACTCGGTGCGCCGAGTCCGAACGACCAGACCGGAGCGTCGGCCCGAGCCATGCCGACCGTGCGCGGATCGTCGCGATTGACCACCTGCACTTCGGTCCCGATGAAGATCCGTGCTTTCGCCGCGGCGTAGTCGTCCATGCCGCGATAGCGATCGAGATGATCCTCGGACAGGTTGAGCACCACCGCCGCATCGGGTCGCAGGCTCGTGGTGGTTTCGAGCTGGAAGCTCGACAGCTCGAGCACGATCGCCTGGGGCCAGGCCCGTTGGCCCGACTCGATCTGTGCAAGCGCATCGAGAACGGGCAGGCCGATGTTGCCGGCGACGAGAGTCTCGAGACCCGCCCCGCGGCACAAGGCACCGGTCATTTCCGTGACGGTGCTCTTGCCGTTGGAGCCGGTGATCGCGAGCACCTTCGGCCGCGGCAATGACTGCTGCCGCGCGTTCGAGGCGAGGGCGCGGGCGAAGAGCTCGATGTCGCCGACGACCTCGATTCGACGGGCGATGGCTGCTTGAATCTGCGGCTCGGCGAGTGGTACGCCCGGGCTCGCGGCAACGAGATCGACTTGGTGGAAGCTCGCGCCGCGGAACGGACCGAGATCTACGGCAAGTTGCGGGAACTCACGCCGCACCGCATCGAGGCCGGGCGGTTCGGCACGGGAGTCAGCCGCGCGCACGATCGCCCCGTGGGCCGTGAGCCAGCGGATCATCGACGCCCCGGTGAGTCCGAGGCCGAGCACGAGGACGCGTTTGCCAGAGACGTTCATCGCAGTTTCAGCGTCGAAAGCCCGAACAGGACCAGCATCATCGTGATGATCCAGAACCGCACTGGCAGGTTCTGGTCTCGGCCGCGCGCAAGCGCGCTTAACCGGCGTGGAACGCCGGTTAGCCTCGCCCGAACCTGCCTCGTCGTGCTCGTCTCTTCGCTCATCGCAGTTTCAGTGTGGAAAGCCCGAACAGGACCAGCATCATCGTGATGATCCAGAACCGCACGACGACCTGGTTCTCCTTCCAGCCCTTCAATTCGTAGTGGTGATGCAATGGGGCCATGCGGAAGATGCGTTTGCCCGTCAGCTTGAATGAAGCCACCTGCAGCATCACCGACAGCGTCTCCACGACGAACACACCACCCATGATGAACAGGACGATCTCCTGCCGGACGATGACCGCGATGGTGCCGAGCGCGGCGCCGAGTGCCAGCGCTCCCACGTCACCCATGAAGACTTCGGCGGGATAGGCGTTGAACCACAGGAACGCGAGCCCGGCGCCGGCCATGGCCGCACACAGGACAGTCAGTTCGCCGGCACCCGGGATGTACGGAAAACCGAGGTACTTCGCGAACACCGTGTTGCCGGCGACATAGGCGAAGATGCCGAGCGCACTGCCCACCATCACGGTGGGCATGATCGCGAGGCCATCGAGACCATCGGTCAGGTTGACCGCGTTGGACGTGCCGACGATCACGAAGTAGGTGAGGATGATGAAACCGATGATCCCGAGCGGATAAGCGACGTGCTTGAAGAACGGGACGATCAACTGAGTCTCGGTGGGCAGCGTCGCAGAGAAGGCAAGGAACAGCGCGGCCGCCATGCCGATCACCGATTGCCAGAAATACTTGTAGCGTGCCGGCAGGCCCTTCGCGTTGCGGTACACGACCTTGCGATAGTCGTCGACCCAGCCGATCGCACCGAAACCGAAAGTGACGATCAGTACCACCCAGACGAAGCGGTTGGTGAGGTCGGCCCACAGCAGCGTCGCCACACCCATGGCCACGAGGATCAGCGCCCCGCCCATGGTGGGGGTGCCGGCCTTGGTGAGGTGGGTCTGCGGTCCGTCGTCGCGCACCGCCTGACCGATCTTGTAGGCGGTGAGCTTGCGGATCATCGTCGGTCCGACGACGAAGGAGATGGCGAGCGCCGTCATGGTCGCGAGCACCGCCCGCAACGTGATGTAGCCGAACACGTTGAACGCGCGGATGTCCTGGGCAAGCCATTGGGCGAGAGCGTGCAGCATCAGTGATCTCCCGCCATGACGGCATTCGGCGCGAGCCGCGCCACGACCCGTTCCATGCGCATGAAGCGCGACCCCTTCACCAGAACCGTGGTGGTGGCGTTGCTCGCCTGGCTCACGGCTGCGACCAGCGGATCGAGGTCGCTGAAATGGTGCGCACCCTTGCCGAACGCCCGCACCGCCGCGGCGCTCGCCGCGCCCAGGGCGAACAGCGCGTCGATGCCATGCTCACGCGCACTCTCGCCGATCTCCGCATGACGGGCGGCCGCCTCGTCGCCCAGCTCACCCATGTCACCCATCACGAAGATGCGCTTGCCCGGCAGACTCGCAAGCCAGACGATGGCCGCCTGCATCGAATCCGGGTTCGCGTTGTAGGTATCGTCGACGACCGCCGCACCGTTCACGCCGACGCTGCGCTGCAGCCTGCCGCCAGTGCCGCGATAGGCAGACAGGCCGGCAGCGATGGTGACGGGTGCGATTCCGAGTGCGTGGGCCGTCGCCGCCGCGCAGAGCGCGTTGCGGACGTTGTGGACCCCGGGTACGCGGATGCGCGCGACCGCCGCTCCGACCGGCGTGTCGATGGTGACGAGACTGCCCTCGGCCGTGAGTTCGTAGGTTCCGGTGACGGCTGCCTTGCCGTCGAGCGCGAAATCGATGGTTCGATGTCCAGGTGCGAGTCCGCGCCAGAATGCGCTGTAGTGATCGTCGGCGTTGATCACCTTGATGCCCTCGACCGGCAGGCCCTCGAAGATCTCGCCCTTGGCGCGCGCGATGTTGTCGCGCGAACCGAGCTCACCGATATGCGCCGAACCGGCATTGTTGATCGCCGCGACCGACGGATGCGTGAGACGGGTGAGATAGGAAATCTCGCCGAGGTGGTTCATGCCCATCTCGATCACCGCATAGCGATGGGCGGGGCGCAGCCGCAGCAGCATGAGCGGCACACCGATGTCGTTGTTGAGATTGCCGGTGGTCGCGAGCACGGCCTCGTCGCCGGCTTCGGCGCGCAGGATTGCGGCCAGCATTTCCTTGACGGTGGTCTTGCCGTTGCTGCCGGTCACGCCCGCGATCGGAATGGCGAAGCGCCCGCGCCACCATTCGGCCAGCGCACCGAGGGCAAGCCGGGTGTCCGCCACGACGAGGAGCGGGGCGTTCGCGGTCCGTACCTTGGACGCGTCGCTCACCACGGCAGCTGCTGCCCCGGAGGCGAATGCCTGGTCGACGAAATCGTGACCGTCGAATCGCTCCCCGCTGAGCGCGACGAAAAGATCGCCGCGCACGATTGCGCGACTGTCGGTGGTGACGCTGGTCACTGCGCTGTCCGGCCCGCGGTGGGCGACACCCGACACGGCCGTCGCCTCAGCGAGTGTGAACATCGCGATCCTTCCGGTCCGACGTCAGGCCCAGCACGGCGCGCGCCACTTCGGCGTCGCTGAACGGCAGCCGCACACCGGCGATCTCCTGATAGGTTTCATGACCCTTGCCGGCAATCAGGACCACATCGCCTTCGCGTGCCGAAGCGATGGCGCGCGCGATCGCCGCGCCGCGATCCACCTCGATCTCGTGGTTGGCGTGCGCGCCGGCAACCACCTGATCGACGATGTTCCGGGGGTCTTCCGACCGCGGATTGTCGCTGGTGACGATGGCGAGGTCGGCCAGCCGTGTCGCCACTTCGCCCATCAGCGGACGCTTGCCCGGGTCGCGATCGCCGCCGCAACCGAACACGCAGGTGAGGCGCGCACCGCCGTCGTGGCCGACGATCTCGCGCAGCGTCTCGAGCACCTTCTCGAGCGCATCCGGCGTGTGGGCATAGTCCACGACCACCAGGGGACACCCCGCGGCTCGAATCATCTCGAGGCGGCCGGCGACCGGTTCCACCTGCGCCAACGCCGCGACGGCATCCTCCAGCTTGAGATCCGCCGTGAGCAGCACGCCGAGCGTGCCCAGCAGGTTGCTCACGTTGAATCCACCGATCAACGGGCTCGCGAGTTCCGTTTCGCCCCACGGCGTGCGGATCTCGAGGCGCAGCCCGCGCGTCGACAGGTCGATACGATGACCGGCGATTTCGCCCTGACCGATGCCGTAGCCGAGCACGCGGGTCGATGCGCCGCGCAACCCGAGCGCCAGTTCGCGTCCGAAGCTGTCGTCGAGATTGATGACGGCGTTGGCGAGGCCCGGCCAGCGGAACAGCTTCGCCTTCGCAGCGCCATAGCTTTCCATGTCGCCGTGGTAATCGAGATGGTCGCGCGTGAGATTGGTGAAGAGCGCGGTGTCGAATCGGGTGGCGCTGACCCGACCCTGGTCGAGCCCGTGCGAAGACACTTCCATGGCGACGGCCCGCGCGCCAGCGTCGCGGTAGTGACGCAACTGGCGCTGCAGGCTCACGGCATCGGGTGTGGTGTGCGTCGCGAGGTCGAGCGCTTCCGGAAAACCGTTGCCGAGCGTGCCGATCACGGCCGTCCGGCGCCCGCAGCGCTGCAAGGACTGCGCGATCCACTGGCTGCAGGAGGTCTTGCCGTTGGTACCGGTGACACCGGCCATCCAGAGCTCATGCGACGGATTGCGGTAGACATGCGCGGCGATCGCGCCTGCCTGATCGCGCAGGCCGTTCACTGCCAGGTGCGGCACACGCCATTCGGTACGCCAGGCGAAATCGTCCGCTTCCCACAACACCGCAGCCGCACCGCGTTCGATCGATTGCGCGATGAAGCGGCGGCCGTCGAAGCGGCCTCCGGGATATGCGAGAAAGACATCGCCCGGTTGCACGGCGCGACTGTCGGTCGCGAGGTTGCGCACCGGGACACCGAGGCGCGCCAGCAAGGATGGATCGAACTCGCGGCGGCCCGTCACACTTCCTCCGCCACTTCGGGGACTTCGTCGATCGGTCCCTTGAGGATCACCGGTGCGTCCGGCGGCACGGCGAGCATGCGCAACGCGCCGGACATCACGGCCGAGAACACCGGGGCCGCGACGGTGCCACCGTAGTACTGACCGGCACTCGGCTCGTCGATCAACACGGCGATCAGCAGACGAGGATCGGAGGCCGGCGCGAACCCGATGAACGACGAGGCGTAGCGGTCGGGGGCGTATTGACCATTCACGAGCTTGTGCGCGGTACCGGTCTTCCCGGCCACGTGATAGCCCATGACCTGGGCGCGCGGCGCCGTGCCGCCCGGTTCGGTGACGAGCTGCATCATGCGGCGCAGGATCGTGGCCGTCTCGGCGGAGATGACGCGCATGCCGGCCACCGGTTCGTCGCGGCGCACCAGCGTGACCGGCAGCAATTCTCCGTCGTTGCAGAAGATGGTGTACGCGCGGGCGAGTTGCATCAGGCTCACGGAAATGCCGTGGCCGTAGCTCATGGTCGCCTGCTCGATCGGGCGCCAGGAGCGGTAATCGCGCAGGCGGCCACCCACCTCGCCGGGGAAGCCTGAGCGCGGGACCGCACCGAAACCGACCGACGAAAACATCTCCCAGAGGCGCTGCGATGGCAACGCCAGCGCCATCTTCGCAGTACCGACGTTCGACGACTTCTGGATGACCTGCGCCACCGTGAGGTTCACTGCCGAGGCGTGGGCGTCGCGGATGGTCGCTGGTCCGAGTGTCAGCGATCCGCCGGCGGTCTGCACGAAGGAATCCGGGCGAAACACACCCGCCTCCAGCGCCGCCGCCACCGTGAATGGCTTCAACGTCGAACCCGGTTCGAACAGGTCGGTGACGGCGCGGTTGCGCGCACGCACTGCGTTGTAGCGCGTTCGGTTGTTGGGGTTGTAGGTGGGTGCGTTGGCAAGCGCCAGCACCTCACCGGTCTTCACGTCGAGCACCACGATGCCACCGGCCTTCGCCTGGTGCAGGTTCACCGCCGCCTTCAGTTCGCGATAGGCGAGGTACTGCAGCTTCAAGTCGATCGACAGTGCGAGATCGCGGCCCTCTTGCGGCGCGCGGATGCTCGCCACGTCCTCCACGACGCGGCCGAGCCGGTCGCGAATCACACGGCGGCTGCCGGGGCGGCCGGCGAGCCAATCCTGATAGGCGAGTTCGAGACCTTCCTGTCCCTTGTCGTCGACGTCGGTGAAGCCGACCACGTGCGAGAGCGTCTCGCCCGCCGGGTAATAGCGGCGATACTCGCGTTGCAGGAAGACGCCGGGCAGATCGAGCTTGACCACCTTGGCCGCCTGCTCCGGCGGCAACTGCCGCTTCAGGTAGACGAAATCACGCTCGCGATTGGCGAACCGCGCCTTGATCTCGCCCGGCTCCATGCCGAGCAGCTTGGCGAGCTGCTCCCTCTGATAGGCCGTGAGGTCAGCATCACCGGGGCTCGTCCAAACCGATTCCACGGGCGTCGAGATGGCAACCGGTTCACCGTGGCGGTCGGTGATCATGCCGCGATGGGCCGAAAGCACCAGTGGTCGCGAGGCGTACCGCGATGCGCCTTCGCGTTGCAGGAAGTCGCGCTGCGGCCCCTGCAGGTAGAGCGCGCGCACCAGCAGCACCGCGAACGCGCCAACGAAGAGCGCGAACACGAATCGCGTGCGCCAGGCGGGCAGACGCAGCGAGAGCTGCGGGTGGGCCGCCGGGTTCATTGCGTCACCACGGGCGTACCCGGCGAGACGATGCGGATGCGCGACTGCGGCGGCACGCGCATCTTGAGCGAATCGCCAGCCACCTTTTCGATGCGCGAATGCATGGCCCAGGTGCTCTGCTCGAGCTGCAGTTGGCCCCACTCCACGTCGAGCTGCTTCGCGACGTCCTGCTCCTTCTGCAGTTCGACGAATGACTTGCGCGCCTCGTGCTGGGACGTGACCACACCCAGCGCACAGAGCACGGCAATGCCGATCAACAGCAGGTTGAGGCGGGCGATCATGCCGCGATGCGCTCCAGGGTGCGCATCACCGCGCTGCGCGCGCGCGGGTTCGCTGCGATCTCGGCGCTCGAAGCGCGCTGGGCCTTGCCGACCAGACGGAATTTCGGTGCCGGAATATCGGCGGCACGGATCGGCAGCCGCGGCGGCAGCGGGGGCGGCGAAGCGGCTTCGCGCATGGCGCGCTTCACGATCCTGTCCTCCAGAGAATGAAAGCTGATCACGGTCAGACGCCCTCCCGCCGCCAGCCGGTCCATGGACGCCGGCAGCGCTAACGCCAGTTCCTCAAGCTCCTGATTGACGTGAATCCGTAGAGCTTGAAAGGTACGCGTCGCCGGGTCCTGGCCTGGCTCGCGCGTACGGACGGCTTCTGCCACGAGCGTGGCAAGTTGCCGTGTTGTGCCGAGAGGCTGTCGGGCCCGAGCCGCAACAATCGCTCTTGCAATCTGCTCAGCAAACCGTTCTTCGCCATGGGTGCGGATAACCTCCCCGATCTCCTGTTGTTGCGCCCGCGCGAGCCAAGCCGCCGCGCTTTCGCCGCGCGTCGGATCCATGCGCATGTCGAGCGGCCCGTCCCGGCGGAAGCTGAAACCCCGCGCGGGATCGTCGAGCTGCGGCGACGACACGCCGAGATCGAGCAGCACGCCATCCACCTGCGTGATGCCCGCCTCGTCCAGCACCCGCGCGATCGATGGCACGCGCCGCGGCCACCGCTTCCGGATCGCGATCGATCGCCTGCAGGCGACCCTGCGGGCCCAGTGCCGCGAGAATCATCCGGCTGTGGCCGCCGCGACCGAAGGTCGCGTCCACGTAGATGCCGTCCGGGCGCACGGCCAGTGCCGCCAGCGCCTCGGCTGCCAGCACCGGAGCGTGAATGGCCGCGACGCCCGCGGACGCCGTGGCGATCACAGGGCGAAATTCTCCATCCCCGGTGGCAGCGTGTCGGATTGTCCGAGAGTGGCGAGCTGCGCTTCCCACGCCTCGGTACTCCAGACTTCGAAGTGCGAACCCTGGCCGACCATCATCACCTGACGATCGATGCCGGCGAATTTGCGCAGTTCGGGCGAAACCAGCACACGGCCGCTCGCGTCCAGCTCGAGTTCTTCGGCGAAACCGACCAGCAGCCGTTTCCAGAGGCTGGTCTGAGGATCGAAGCTCGAGAAACCCATGATCCGCGCACGGATCGGTTCCCACGCCGGTGCGGGATACAGCAGCAGGCATCGATGAGGGTGAGCTGTTAGTACTAACTTACTCTGGGATTCAGAGAGCAAGCGGTCCCGCTGCCGGGTTGGAACCACCAACCGGCCTTTCGCATCGAGACTGAGCTGTGCCGCTCCCTGGAACATGCGTTCGACATCCGCCTTGGCACTGATTCTACAAAGAAACCCACTTTATCCAACTTTTTCCCACTCTATTGCATAGTTTCGACAGGGTCAAGGATAACTTTAGGGATTTCTCAAGCAGGACAATGACTTATGGGAAAGTCCTCAAATTCGATGGAAGTAAGGTCTTAACCCACTATGATTCATGTGGTTATCTGGTATTTCTCATGTAATTAATGAGAAAAGGCCTGTCGCTGCCCGCCGACAGGCGCGATGGGGCAGAGTCGCCGGCATTCATGCACTACAGGCATGAGTGGGCTGGCGCGAAAATCAGGGATCAGTGTGCGAAGCCGGCCTGTAAGCCGGGTTCTGTCGGCGCTCGCGCGCCGCGACAGTCATTCCTCTGGGACTGCGGTTACCCGCCGCCTCTAGCAACCTACCCGGGAGCGACGCGGGCCACGCCAACGCTCCCCTATTTGGTCTTGCACCGGATGGGGTTTACCGACTCCATACGTTACCGCTGGAGTGGTGCGCTCTTACCGCACCATTTCACCCTTGCCTGTGCCCTCGCGGGCCATCGGCGGTATCTTTCTGTTGCACTTTCCGTCGCCTCGCGGCGCCCGGCCGTTAGCCGGCATCCTGCCCTGCGGTGCCCGGACTTTCCTCTGACGGATTATCGCAGGCTCGAGGCTATACTCCTCATCTTGTCGTTCCCCTCAGGCCTCGATGTCTGCAACTGCAGCCGCTCTCGATCAGTCCTTCCGCCGCGACGCCCACGTCATCGGGCTCGTTGGTCTTGCCCACGGCACTTCGCATTTCTTCCACCTGATCGTGGCGCCGCTGTTTCCGTGGCTCAAGATCCATTTCGGCTTGAGCTACGCCGAGTTGGGCCTGCTCGTTTCGGTCTTCTTCGTGATCTCCGGCGTGGGCCAGGCCACCGCGGGCTTCGTGGTGGACCGCGTCGGCGCCCTGCCCGTGCTGCTTGCCGGCGTCGCACTGCTCGGCCTTTCTGCTCTCGCGTTGGCCGTGGCCCAGAACTATCCGATGCTGATGCTGGGTGCTGCCATCGCAGGCCTGGGCAACTGCGTGTTCCATCCGGCCGACTTCACCCTCCTCAACCGGCGCGTCAGTTCGTCGCGGCTGGCGCACGCCTTCAGCGTGCACGGCATCGCGGGCACGCTGGGTTGGGCCGCGGCACCTGTCTTCCTTGGCGGACTCGCCGTGACGATCGGCTGGCGCGGCGCGCTGGTCGGTGCCGCAGTCCTCGCGTTCGGCGTGCTGACGTTGCTCGTGGTCAATCGCGGCGTGCTCGGCTCCGAAGAATCGCCGCGTGCGGGCCATCCGGCAGCGAAGCATGCGGCCTCGAGCCTCGAGTTCCTGCGCATTCCCGCCGTATGGATGTGTTTCGCCTTTTTCTTCATCACGTCCATGGCGCTCGGCGGCATCCAGACCTTCATGCCGGCCGCGCTGTACGATCTCTACGATGCGCCGCTGTCGCTCACGTCCATCAGCATCACCCTGTTCATGCTGTCGTATGCGGCAGGGATGGTGGGCGGCGGCTTTCTCGCCGCACGAACCCGGCACCATGAGCGCATCATCGCGGGCGCTTTCCTGCTGATGGCCGCGATGGCGATCCTGATCGGCATCGGCGCGCTGACGCTGCCGGTGATCGCCGCGGCGATCATCGTGATGGGTCTCGGCGCGGGCATCGCAGGTCCGTCGCGCGACCTTCTGGTACGGGCCGCGGCCCCGCGCAATGCGACCGGCCGTGTCTACGGCGTGGTCTATTCCGGGCTCGACGTCGGGTTGTCGCTGTCGCCGCTGCTGTTCGGCGCGATGATGGACGCCCATCACCCCGGCTGGGTCTTCGTGATGATTGGTATCTTCCAGGCGGCAGCCTTGCTGACCGCAGTCGGCGTGAGCCAGAACACCGCGGCACGCCGCGAACAGGTGGCATGACAATGGCAGCAAGTTCCGATACAACCAGCATGGCGCTCTTCTGCGACTTCGAGAACGTGGCACTCGGCGTGCGCGACGCGAAGTACGAGAAGTTCGACATCAAGAAGATTCTGGAGCGCCTGCTGCTGAAAGGCAGCATCGTCGTCAAGAAGGCCTACTGCGACTGGGATCGCTACAAGAGCTTCAAGGCCCCGATGCACGAAGCGTCGTTCGAGCTGATCGAGATTCCGCACGTGCGACAGTCCGGCAAGAACTCCGCCGACATCCGCATGGTCGTCGATGCCCTCGATCTTTGCTACACCAAGTCGCACGTGGACACCTTCGTGCTCATCACCGGCGATTCCGATTTCTCGCCGCTCGTGTCGAAGCTGCGCGAGAACAACAAGACCGTCATCGGCGTGGGGGTGAAGAAGTCCACTTCCGATCTGCTCATCGCGAACTGCGACGAGTTCATCTACTACGACGATCTGGTGCGCGAGAAGCCGAAGAAGCAGGCATCGACGCGCCGCAAGTCACCGGCAAAGGCGGCACCGAAGAACGGCAGTGCGGAGCCGACCATCGAGAACGACGCCGACCGGGTGCCGAAGACCGAGGAGGAAAAGCGCCAGGAAGCCATCGACGTCGTGATGGAAACCGTCGAAGCGCTCTTCGAGGAGCGCGGTGCCGAGGACAAGATCTGGGGCTCGATGGTGAAGCAGGCATTGAAGCGCCGCAATCCCGGTTTCAACGAGAGCTACTACGGCTTCGGATCGTTCAGCAAACTGCTGGACGAAGCGGAATCCCGGAAGCTGCTCGAGCTCGAGCACGACGAGAAATCCGGCGGCGTGATCGTCCGCGGCTTCAACGCGGACTGGTGATGTAACCTCAGCCCATCGGGGGGAACGTCACTTCAGCCCTCGCCGGGCCGCCCCTAGAGGGCTGGCCCCCTTGGGGGGGAAGGGCCGCAGGCCCATCGGGGGGGTCTACCTCACACCACCACGTCGATCTGCTGGATCACGCCGGCGGTGCCGGCTTCCGTGAGATAGACCGAACTCGCCCGGACCTGACCGAGCACCTCGTTGGCGGCGTTGCGCAATGAGAACGGTGTGGCAATCGCATCCACCTGAAGCGCGCCGAGTCCGGCGTCGACGAGGCTGGTCAGCGTGCCACCGTCGTCGCCCGGTTTCCACAGGCTGAGCGACGCGAACACCGCATCGCCAGCGTCGACCCACCCGTTGCCGTCGGAGTCGAGCGTAGCGAGCTCAGCGAATCCGTCACCCGTGGTCGGCCCGAACAACTCGGCACCGGAATCGATGCGCGCGTTGCCATTGCGGTCGAACGCCAGCAACACGGTCGTGCCATCGGGCATCGGCACGGAGTCGGCCGTGCCGTCGGCGTTCAGATCGAACCGGAAGCGCGCATCCACGACCTGGGCCGCACCGCCGTCGAGATTCAGCATCAGCGGATCCTTCGCACGGGACGCGCCGGTAGAGACGACGATCCGCGACTCCGACGCGTAGGTACGCTCCATCAGGAGGCTTACGTCGAACGCAATCTCGCGGCCGTCCTCGAGCTGCACCGCGCCGCTTGCCTGGAACACCGTGCGCTCCGATTCAACCAGGCGCTCGACGCGTTCGTATTCGATGGCCGGGCCACCCTGCGCCGCGCCGCCGCGGACATTCGCAATCTCGGCCGCACCCGACGGAGCAGCGTGTCGGGCCATGCGAAAAAGCCGGATCTCGTGCCCGAGCATACGCTCGATGATCGCCTTCAGCAGGTCAAGCTCCGGAGTGAGACCGTTCCCGTCCTTGTCGCCTGCAGCCTTGGCGCCCGCATCGGGTGCCGGCGCCGCGACTGCCCGGCGCGCGTCGATCCGCAACGATTCGGTCACCTGGCGGGCCGAGAACGCGAAATGCTCGGACGATGATTGAACGGACGATTGACTGACGATCATGGCAGCGACGCCGGACGCGTTCGATATCGTTCTAACGGCAGCAACGGCGATTTCTTGACGGCCTCGTCAACGATCGAGAACAACGTCGTCCAGCGATTTCGGATCCTCGCGTGGTTCGAGGTGCGTGATCACCGAGGTGCCGGGGACGGCAGCCCGGATGTCGCGCTCGATCTCCTCCACCAGGTCGTGACCTTGCTGGACCGACCACGCGCCAGGCACGAGCACGTGCACCGACGCAAAGCTGCGACCCGCCGCCTCGCGCGTCATCAACGCATGAAAGGCTATGCCCCGTTGCTCGTAGCGCGCCAGCACGGCGTGGATCGCGTCGCGGCTGTGCGCCGGCAGTGAGCGGTCGAGCAGCCCGCGCGCCGAGCGGCGGAGCAACCGGAATCCCATCCACAGGATATTGAGCGCCACGCCCATGGCGATGAGTGGATCGAGCCGCTGCCAACCGGTGAGCGCCACCGCACCCACGCCGAGCACGACACCGGCGGAGGTCCACACATCGGTCATCAGATGATGCGCGTCGGCCTCCAGAGTGATCGAATTGAAGCGCTTTCCCACACGCATCAGCACGACCGCGACGCCCAGATTGATCGATGACGCGACCACGGAGATGGCAAGACCGATGCCCACATGCTCGAGCGGCTGCGGCACGATCAGGCGCTGGATCGCGGTCCACACGATCGCGAGCGCCGCGATGAAGATTAGACCGCCCTCGAAGCCGCTCGAGAAATACTCCGCCTTGCTGTAACCATACGCATGCTCTTCATCAGGCGGGCGCTCCGCCAGCTTCAGCATCCAGAGCGCCACCAGCGCCGCCGCGAGATTGACGAGCGACTCGATCGCATCCGAGAGCAGGCCGACCGAACCCGTGGTCCACCAGGCGGCCGTCTTGAGACCGATGGTCGCCATCGCCGCGGCGATGGACAGCCAGGCGTACCGGGTGAGACTTTCCGTTCTCACGGGAGCAGGCCTTGGCGCACGGGTTGCGCTATCCGTCCTGCTCCAGCGACCAACCTACGCTGGCACCCGCGCGCAGCGGCACGAGAGTGTGAGTTCCGTAGGGCAATGCTTCAGGCACCTTCCACGCACGCTTGACCAGCGTCACTTCACGCGTGTTGCGCGGCAAGCCATAGAAGTCGGCACCGTGAAAGCTCGCGAACGCTTCGAGACGATCGAGCGCACCCACGGCCTCGAATGCCTCGGCGTACAGCTCGATCGCCGCATGCGCGGTGTAGACGCCGGCACAGCCGCAATCGATCTCCTTCGTGTGACGTGCATGCGGCGCGCTGTCGGTGCCGAGGAAGAATTTCGGGTTGCCGGACGTCGCAGCCTGCACCAGCGCTGCCCGATGCTCCTCCCGCTTGAGCACCGGCAGGCAATAGTGGTGCGGGCGCAGGCCGCCCTGGAACAGTGCGTTTCGATTGAGCAGCAGGTGATGCGCCGTGATCGTAGCGCCGACGTTGGCAGGGGCAGCACGCACGAATTGCGCGGCCTGGGTGGTCGTGATGTGTTCCAACACCAGCTTGAGCTTCGGAAAGCGCCGGACCAAGGGTGCCAGCGTACGTTCGATGAACACGTGCTCCCGATCGAAGACATCGATGCGGGCATCGGTCACTTCGCCGTGGATCAGCAGCGGCATGCCGGTTTCGGCCAGCGCTTCGATCGCCCCGAGACAGCGTTCGATGTCGGTCACGCCGGAATCGGAGTTGGTGGTGGCGCCGGCGGGATACAGCTTCACCGCATGCACGATGCCGCTCGCCTTCGCGCGCCGGATCTCCTCCGCCGGCGTGTTGTCGGTGAGATAGAGCGTCATCAACGGCTCGAATTGGGAACCCGCCGGCAGGGCCGCCATGATCCGCTCCCGATAGGCCTCGGCGTGGGGCGTGGTCGTGACCGGCGGACGCAGGTTGGGCATCACGATCGCGCGGGCGAAGCGCCGAGCGGTATCGGGCAGTACGGCATCCAGGTCGGCACCGTCGCGCAGATGGAGGTGCCAGTCGTCGGGTTGGGTGAGGGTCAGTCGATCCACGCGTATTCCTTCATGAGTCCGGCGCTGCGCCAGCGGCCTTGAGGCGCAGCGCTTCTTCGTAGAGTTCGTTGCGGCGCGCGCCGGTGATGCGCGCGGCGAGTCGTGCGGCTCCGGAGGCCGACATCTCTTCCATCAGCAGTGCCAGGACGCGCGAGCCTTCGCGGCCGCGCATCTCATCCTCCGTCGGCGCTGCGCCGTGCACGATCAG
>LNDQ01000146.1 GCA_001464695.1 Betaproteobacteria bacterium Ga0077523
GCCGACTATCGGGGCCGTGTCGGCGAGTACCGCAGCGAACTCGCCCTGGCGCGACAACGTGCCGGCGATCTCGAGGCGCGCATCGCGCAGGCCCGCAACCACTATCAGCAGCAGGCGGCCGACGAGTTTCGCGAAGCCTCGGCGCGCGTGCGCGATCTGGAGGAGCGCTTGCGCCCGTCGCGGGACCAGGTCGAGCGGCAGTTCGTGCGCTCCCCGGTGGATGGCGAAGTGATGGCGCTGCGCGTGTCTGCCGTGGGCGAAGTGCTCGCGCCGCGCCAACCGATCCTCGACGTCGTGCCGGCGAGCGAGCGCCTGGTGGTGGAGGCGCGCATCCGGCCCGAGGACGTCGACCACGTTCGCAAGGACGCAGCGGCTGAAGTGCGGCTCACGTCCGGCGATGGTCGCGATGCTCCGCTGTTGCCGGGGAAAGTTGTATTCGTTTCGCCGGATCGGATCACGACCGCCGAAGGCGGCGAGGGCTGGTTCATCGCCACGGTGGAAGTCGATGCTGCCGCCCTCGATGACCGGGGTGCACTCAATCTGCAAGCAGGCATGCCGGCGGAACTCTACGTCGCCACGCGGTCCCGCTCGCTGTTCGAATACCTCGCGAGCCCGCTCGGCGCGTTCTCGCGCCGCGCGCTGCGCGAACCCTGACGATCGCACCGAAACACGCCACCGCACGACCGAACAACAAACCAGGAGACCCGCACCATGAGCATCTTCTTCGGCAGCAACGGCGCCGACATCATCACGCCCGACTTCGTGTCGTCCACGGTGCTCGTGGCCGGCATGCCGAGAAAGCCTTCGAACGCGGTCGACAACATCTACGCAGGCGGTGGCAACGACATCGTAGCGGCGGGCGGCGGCAACGACTTCGCCCTCCTCGGTACCGGCGACGACGTGTTCATCTGGAATCCGGGTGACGGCAGCGATTTCGTCGACGGCGAAGCCGACAACGACACGCTCATCTTCAACGGCAGCGCGGCCAACGAGACGATGACGATCTTCGCCGACGGGGCTTACGCCAAGCTGCTGCGGGATGTGGCGAGCATCACCATGACCCTCGCTCGGCTCGAGACGATCGACATCGCCGCGCTGGGTGGGGCCGACACCATCGTCGTCAACGACCTCCTGGGGACGGCGGTGTCGGCGGTAAACCTCGATCTCGCGGGCGCGCTCGGCGGCGGTGACGGGCTGGTCGACACGGTGATCGTGAACGCCACCAGCGGCGACGACGTGATCCTGTTGTCGCTGCAAGGTGGCGCCTTGATCGTCGAGGGCCTGGCGGCGCGGATCGTGGTGGAGAACTTCGATGCCGCTTCGGACCGGATCGTGATCCAGGGACTGGGCGGGGAGGACATCGTCGACGCCACAGCGGTGGGTGCGGGCGCTTTGCTGTTGATGCTCGACGGCGGCAGCGGCAACGACATTCTTCGCGGTGGCGCCGGCAACGACACCTTGCTGGGCGGTGCCGACAGCGATGTGCTCCTGGGGGGCACGGGCGTGGATGTGCTCGATGGCGGCCTGGGCGATGACATCGAGATTCAGAACACGGGCGTCGTCGCTCCCGAGTTCATCCTCACCACCTTCGGTGGGGGCGGCGATGATGGCCTGACGATCAGCCGCAACGCGGCCGGCCAACTGCTGCTGAACGGCGTGGAGCAGGCGGGCAAGACCGTAGCGAACACGGCCTTGATCCGGGCGTTCGGCCTGGACGGCAACGACACGATCACGCTGAACCAGGCCAACGGCGCTCTGCCCTCTGCAGCGCTGTATGGCGGCGGTGGCAACGATACGGTGACCGGTGGCCAAGGCAACGACACGCTGTTCGGCCAGAGTGGCGACGATACCCTTCTGGGCCAGGGTGGATTCGACCTGCTCTTCGGTGGCGAGGGCAACGATGTCCTGACCGGCGGGGACGCCGACGACCAGGTCTTCGGTGAAGGCGGCGACGACCGGATGATCTGGAACCCGGGCGACGACACCGACCTGTTCGAAGGCGGCGACGGCACCGACACGGCCGAGGTCAACGGCGGAGGCGGTGCGGAACAGTTCACGGTGACGGCCAACGGTGCGCGGGTACGTTTCGATCGGATCAACCCGGCCCCGTTCTCGCTCGACATCGGCACGACCGAGCGCATCGTGGTGAACATGAACGGCGGTGACGACTCGTTCAGCGCCACGGGCAACCTGGCGGCGCTGATCGGCATCACGGTCGATGGCGGCGCGGGCAACGACACCATCCTGGGCAGCAACGGTGTCGATCTCCTGCTGGGCGGCGACGGCAACGACTTCATCGACGGGCAGCAAGGCAACGACGTGGCGTTCCTGGGTGCCGGCGAAGACGTGTTCCAGTGGGACCCGGGCGATGGCAGCGACGTGGTCGAGGGTCAGGCCGGCACCGACACGCTGCTGTTCAACGGCAGCGGCGGCAACGAGATCATGGAGGTCTCGGCCAACGGCGGTCGGGCGCTGTTCACGCGCAACCTGGGCAACATCGTGATGGACCTGAACGACGTCGAGGTGATCGACGTGAACGTCCTGGGCGGCACGGACACGGTCATCGTCAACGATCTCACAGGCACCGATGTGACGCGGGTGAACGTGGACCTGGCAGGCACGATCGGGGGTACCGCTGGCGATGGCGCGGCCGACGTCGTCATCGGCAACGGCACCAACGGCAACGACATCATCGACGTGTTCGGTGCCGGCACGTCGGTGTCGGTGTTCGGGCTCGCGGCGCAACTCGACATCCTGAACTCGGAAGGTGCGAACGACTCGCTCGTCATCAACGGGCTCGGCGGCGACGACGGAATCACCGCGACCACTCTGCCGGCAGGCGTGATCAGGCTGACCCTCGACGGTGGTGCCGGCAACGACACGATCCTCGGCAGCCAGGGGGCGGATACGGTCCTCGGTGGCGAGGGGGACGACTTCATCTTCGGCGACAACGGCAACGACGTGGCCCTCATGGGTGCGGGCGACGATATCTTCCAATGGGATCCGGGCGACGGCAACGACATCATCGAAGGCCAGGCCGGCACCGACACGATGCTGTTCTTCGGCAGCAACGCCAGCGAGAACATCGACATCTCTGCCAACGGAGGTCGGGTCATCTTCTTCCGCAACGTGGCCAACGTGACGATGGACCTTGACGACGTCGAGCGCATCGACTTCCGGGCCCTGGGCGGTACGGACAACATCGTCGTGGGTGACCTGTCGGGTACCGACATGACCAACGTGAACCTGGACCTCAGGGGGTCGGGCGGCGGCGGAGACGGGGCGGCCGATTCGGTGACCGTCAACGCCACCAACGGGGACGACGTGTTCGGGGTCTCATCGAGCGGTGGCGTGGTCACGGTCTTCGGACTTCCGGCGGCGGTCACCCTGACGAGCGCCGAAGCTGCCAACGACCGTCTCACCTTGAACGGGCTGGGCGGTGATGACGTCATCAACGCTTCGGGCCTTGCGGCAGGTGTTATTCAGCTGACCCTCAACGGCGGGCTGGGCGAAGACATTTTCCTGGGTAGCGCCGGCAACGACCTCATCAGCGGCGGCGATGGCAACGACACCGCCCTCATGGGCGGCGGCAACGACACCTTCGTGTGGAATCCGGGCGACGACAACGACACCCTCGAGGGTCAGGGTGGCAACGACACGCTGCTGTTCAACGCTTCGAACGCGGCCGAGAACATCGACATCTCCGCCAACGGCGGGCGGGTGATCCTCTTCCGCAATGTCGCGAACGTCGTCATGGACCTGAACGACGTCGAGACCATCGACTTCAATGCGCTCGGCGGCGCGGACAGCATCGTTGTGAACGACCTGTCGGGGACCGATGCGACGGATGTGAACGTCAACCTCGCAGGTACCCTCGGCGGCGCCTCGGGTGACGGGATTGCCGACGTGGTGACGGTGAACGGCCGCGCCGGCGCGGACATCATCGACATCTTGGGCAGTGGCACCTCGGTGAGCGTGGTGGGTGCCGCGGCCGCAGTCGACGTTACCAACGTCGATGCGGGGACAGACCGGCTCGTGGTCAACGGTCAGGGCGGCAACGACACCATCACTGCGACCACTCTGGCGGCAGGGATCGTCGGGCTGACCATCGACGGGGGTGCCGGCAACGACACCATTCTCGGCAGCCAGGGGGCGGATACGGTCCTCGGTGGCGACGGCGACGATTTCGTGTTCGGCGACAACGGCAACGACGTGGCGCTCATGGGTGCCGGCAACGACGTGTTCCAGTGGGATCCGGGCGACGGCAACGACATCGTCGAAGGCCAGGCCGACACCGACACGTTGCTGTTCTTCGGCAGCAACGCCAGCGAGAACATCGACATCTCTGCCAACGGAGGTCGGGTCATCTTCTTCCGCAACGTCGCCAGCGTGACGATGGACCTGAACGACGTCGAGCGCATCGATTACCGCGCACTGGGCGGTGCCGACAACATCGTGGTGGGTGACCTGTCGGGCACCGACATGACTCAGGTGAATCTCGATCTTCAGAGTTCGGGCGGAGGTGGCGATGGCACAGCCGATACGGTGACCGTCAACGCCACCAACGGGGCGGACGGGTTCGGGGTCGCATCGAGCGGTGGCGTGGTCACGGTCTTCGGGCTCACGGCGCAAGTCACCCTGACGAATGCCGAAGCGGCCAACGACCGGCTCACCTTGAACGGCCTGGGCGGCGACGACGTGATCAACGCCACCGGACTCGCGGCCGGTGTCCTTCAGCAACTGACCCTCAACGGCGGGCTGGGCGACGACATCTTCCTGGGTAGCGCCGGCAACGACCTCATCAACGGTGGCGACGGCGACGATGTTGCCCTGATGGGTGCAGGTGATGACATCTTCGTGTGGAACCCGGGCGACGACAACGATACGCTCGAGGGTCAGGCCGGTTTCGACACGATGCAGTTCAACGGCGCGAACGTGGCGGAGATCATCACCTTCTCGGCAAACGGCGGGCGGGTACTCTTCACCCGCAACGTTGCGAGCGTGATCATGGACCTGAACGACGTGGAGGACATCACGTACAACGCCCTGGGTGGTGCCGACAACATCATCGTCAATGACCTCTCGGGTACCGATGTCACCGAGATCAACCTGAATCTGGCCGGCACTCTCGGCGGGACGGCGGGTGACGGACAGGCCGACACCATCACGATCTTCGGAACGCTTTCTGACGACGTGATCCTCGTCGTGGGCGACGGGGGGGCCGTGACCGTTCTCGGCCTGGCAGCGCAGGTCAACATCACCGGCTTCGAAGCGAGCCTGGATCGATTGATCATTCAGGCGGTGGACGGGGACGATGTCATCGAGGCGAGCGGCGTGGCCAGCGGAGCACTGCTGCTGACCCTCGATGGAGGCGACGACAACGACGTCCTCGTCGGCGGAGACGGCAACGACACCCTGCTGGGCGGCGACGGCGATGACGTGCTGGTCGGCGGACCGGGCACCGACATTCTCAATGGAGGACTCGGCGACGACATCGAGATCCAGTAGTCCTCGACCGCAAGCAGGGCTCGAGGGGGCAGACCCGGATTGCTGTGATCCGGGCCTGCCTGTCAGGTCTCCCGGCGCCCACGCCGGGCCAGCACGGCGCGGATGGCTTCGATGTTGGCGCGCACCCCAGGCATGTTCGGGTTGAGCGCGAGGGCCTGCTCGAAGTATCCGAGGGCGTGTTCGAGCTGACCGCGCTGCAATGAAATGAGGCCGTAGCCCGACAATGCGCCGAAGTGCGACGGATTGCGCTTCAACACCTCGTCGCAATCGGCGGCGGATGCATCCAGATCGCCGGCCAGGTACAGGGCCGTGGCGCGCTTGTTCCAGCCTTCGGCGAAGTCCGGCTTGCGTTCGATGACGCGGGTGAACACTTCCACGCTCTCGGGCAGCCGGCGGTGGGCGAGGTGTTCCGCACCCTGGGCGAACAGCAGGTCCACATCGGGGTCGCCGGAGCGGCTCCAGATGGCCCAGATAGCCCGCTCCGACCCGGCCCGGACCACGGCGTCATCATCCACCAGGGCGGCGAGCAGTGTGGGCACATCGCTCATGACGCCGGTCTCCGCGAGATGCCCGACGCCTTGCTGGCGGACCCGCGCGTCCCGGGACTCGAGTTCTTTCAGCGCCGTGGCACGGTCGGTCTCAGCCGTGGCTGCACTTGCCGACAGGGCGAGGAGCACTGCGGTGACGATGGTGATGGCAAGCGCTTGCATCGACGACTCCTTCCCCCGATGGTTCGCGGTGATCTTACGCCCGGTGCCGGGAAGCCCGCGGCGTGCGTAGAATTCCGGAAATGCCGTCGTTGAGGAGTCTGCCTTGTCCGATACGGAGTCCCCGGTCCGGTTGATCGATGCGATGGGTAGGGAACACGCACCCGCGACGGGCGTGGTGCGCATCGTGTCCCTCGTCCCGAGCATCACCGAACTGCTGTTCAGCCTGGGGCTGCAGGAGCATCTCGTGGGCCGGACCGGCTTTTGCGTGCACCCCAAGGGCCAGGTGCGGCGCGTGTCGAAGGTGGGCGGCACCAAGACCGTGGACGTGCCCAAGGTGAAGAAGTTGGGCGCCACCCACCTCATCGTCAACATCGACGAGAATCCGCGTCCCGTCGTGGAAGAGATCGCGCAGTTCGTGCCGAACGTGATCGTCACGCACCCGATCGAACCGGAAGACAACATCCGGCTGTATCGCCTGCTGGGCGGCATCTTCGGCCGCGAGGCGAAGGCCGAGGAACTCGCCACCGCGTTCATTCGCGAGCTCGCCAACACGCGCGATGCTGCGCGCGAGTTCCAGCGCGAGAAGGTGCTCTACCTCATCTGGAAGTCACCCTGGATGACCGTGTCGCGCGCCACCTACATCTCGCGCATGCTCGACCTGGTCGGCTGGGAAACCGTGCCGGAGCAGGCCCATTCGCGCTATCCGTCGGTGGAGCTGTCGCCCCATACGATGGGCGAGGTGAACGTCGTGCTGCTGTCGACCGAGCCCTACAGTTTCGTCGATCGCCACATCGACGAGATCCGCGCCGAACTCCCGCCCGCAGCGCATCCGCAGATCGCACTGATCGACGGTGGCATGACCTCGTGGTACGGCAGCCGGGCGATCGACGGCCTGCGTTACTTGCGGGAATTGCGGCGGGCGTTGCGCGCGTAGCAACCGCAGCCCCCTCCCTGGCCCTCCCCCACGCTGCGCGCGGGGGAGGGGAAGCAAAGCACACGTCACCGCGAACCACGGGCACTCCTTCCCCCATCATCGATGGGGGAAGGCTGGGATGGGGGCAACGCGACGCGCAGAACCGGCAGACGCGACAGGCACTTGTATCCGCCCCCCAGCGCCGACCGTGGCGCGCCGCTACTTCCGTTTCTTCTTCGCCGGCTTCGCGGCCTTGGCTTCGCGTGCCGCGACCTGCTGTGCCTGGAAGATCGCGCTGATCGTCGCCGCCGGCGAACCCGGCGCCGCGGATTTCGCGGGGGCAGGCTTCGCAGCCTTTTTCGGTGAAGCTGCTTTCGGCTCCGACGCGGCCTTAGCGGCGGTCTTCGGCGGCTTGGCGATTTTGGGTGCCTTGGCCCTGATCGGAGCCTTGGCTGGTATGGGTTCGCGGACCGCCTTTGCAACCGGCGCCGGCGCAGTGGCCGGCGTGCGATCGCGCGCCACCGCGGCAGGAGCCGCCTCGGCGGCCGGCGTCCGCGTGACCGGCGCGCACTTGGCACCTGCTTCGCCGGCGTCGAGCCTCAACTTGGCGTACGAGCCGGGTGCATCTTCCAGCGCCTTCGGAGCGCCGTCGCCCGGCGTCCGCGGCTGCACCTGGCCACCGCCGAACCCGTGAATCCACGTGGCCCAGTCGTTCCACCACGAACCGTCGTGCCGTTGTGCGCTCGCCAGCCAGGCGTCGGCACCGTCCGCGGGCTTGTCGTTGGTCCAGTAGTTGTACTTCTGCGCGACCGGCGGATTGACGATGCCGGCGATGTGGCCCGATCCGCCCAGGACGAACCGAACTTTGCCACCGAGCCGTTGCGCGCCCGCGTAGGTGGATTTCCAGGGAGCGATATGATCCTCGATGGTCGAAATGAAATAGGCCGGTGTGGTGATGGCCGACAGATCCATGGTCTCGCCGCCCACCGTCAGCGCATCCTTCTCGCGCAGCAGGTTGCGGATGTACATGTTGCGCAGGTAGAAGGTATGCATCTTCGCCGGCATGCGCGTGGAATCGGAGTTCCAGTACAGCAGGTCGAACGGGAACGGGTCCTTGCCCAGCAGGTAGTTGTTCACGACGAACGACCAGATGAGGTCGTTGTCGCGCATCATGTTGAAGGTGCCGGCCATCTCGGCACCCTCGAGGTAGCCGCGGCTTTCCATGCGTTTCTCGAGCTTGTCGACGATGGCGTCGTCGACGAAGACGCCCAGCTCGCCGGGCTCCTGGAAGTCGATCATGGTGGTGAAGAACGTGACGCTCTTCACGCGCTGTGCCTGCCCCTTCTTCTGCAACCACGACAGCAGGCACGCGGTGAGCGTGCCGCCGAGGCAATAACCGATCAGGTTGATCGCGGGCTCACCGGTGATCTTCGCGACGGCGTCCATGGCCGCGAGCGGACCTTCGAAGAGGTAGTCGTCGAAGGTCTTGTGCGCGTGCCGCCCGTCCGGGTTGACCCAGGAGATCACGAACACCGTGAGACCCTGGTCCACCGCCCACTTGATGAAGGAATTCTTGGCGCGCAGGTCGAGGATGTAGTACTTGTTGATCCACGGCGGCGTGATCAGCAGTGGTGTCCGGTCCACCTGCGGGGTCGACGGCGTGAACTGCAGCAGCTGCATGAGGTCGTTCTGGAACACCACCTTGCCGGGCGTGGTCGCGACGTTCTCGCCCATGGTGAAGGCGGAGTTGTCGGTCATGGTGATCGCGAGCTTGCCCTTGCCGCGTTCCAGGTCGCCGAGAAGGTGATTGAGCCCTTCGAGCAGGTTCTTGCCGCCGGAATCGATGGTGGTCTTCAGCACCTCGGGATTGGTGAACACGAAGTTGGTCGGCGCCAGCGCGTCCACGTACTGGCGCGTGAAGAACTTGACCTTCTTCGCATCGTTCGGATCGAGTCCCTGGGCGTCCGCCACGGCGCGCTGGATATGGTCGGCCGCAATCAGGTACGACTGCTTGATGTAGTCGAACACGAAGTTGTTCTGCCACACCTCGTTGCGGAAGCGGTTGTCGCCCTTGGGCGGTTCCTTGACCGGTTGCGCCGCTTCGCCGAGGAACTTGGAGAGGGTGACGCCCCACAGCTTCGAGTAGTCCTCCCACGCGCGCATCTGCATCTCGGCGAGTTTCATGGGATCGGACATGAGCTTGGCGCCCAGTTCCATGAAGGCCTTGTTGATGCCGAGCTCCTCGAGGTCGCGCATCATGTCGGCCTGCGGCTGGTGCTCCACGAACTCGGAGATCACCTTGGCGGATTTCTCCGCGATCTCGGCCAAGGCGTGCTGCAGCTCGGCGGGATCGACGGGCGGTGGGTTTTGCGGTGCGTCGGCCATGGCGACAGGTCCTCGTTCAGGCGGCGGCGAATCGGAAGATTCCGTCGGAATCCCGGGTGCGGGTCACCGCACCTTCGGCGATCAGGCGGTTCAGGTGGGCAATGGCCTCACCCATCGCGAAGTAGAGCTGGTGATTGTCGAGCTTGCGGCGGAACAGCACGGGCAGGACTTCTGCAGCGGTGATTGCCGTGCCGGTGCAGGCTTCGCGCAGCTCGCGCAGGCGGTCGCGGTGGTGCTGCTGCAGGGCGGCCACGCGCGCGGCGATCCCGCGAAACGGCAGTCCGTGAGCGGGGAGCACGAGCGTGCCGTCCGGCAGCTCGGTGAACCGTGCGATCGATCGCAGGAACTGTCCGACCGGGTCGCCCTCCGGTTCCGTCGACCAGACGCTGGTGTTGGTGCTGATCTTGGGTAGCAGCATGTCGCCCGAGATCACGATGCCGAGGTCGGCGCAGTACAGGGAAGCGTGCTCCGGCGCATGGCCGTGTCCGATGATGATCTGCCACTGGTGTGTGCCGATGGTGAGCCGATCGCCCTCGGTAATGCGGCGAAAGCGCGTCGGCAGTTCCGTTACCGAGCGGCGATAGGCATTGCCGCGCCCGCTGATGGCGGCAACCCCTTCGGCGCCCAGGCCATGGGAACGGAACAGTTCGACCAGCGCGTCGCCGCCATAGCCGGCGACACCCTCCCACACCGCGTGGGCGGTGAGATACTCCGCCTCGGTCATCCAGAGCTCGACGTTCCAGCGCCGCGTGAGCCAGCCGGCGAGCCCGACATGATCCGGGTGGTAATGGGTCGCGATGACGCGGGTGATCGGTCCATGGGTGCGAAAGATCTCGTCCCAGGCGGCCCGGGTGGGGTCGGAACCGAAGCCGCAATCGACGATGGCCCAGCCATCGCCGTCGCGCAGCAGCCAGAGATTGATGTGGTCGAGTGCGAAGGGCAGCGGCATGCGCAGCCACGAAAGGCCTTCAACGATCGACGTCACCGTCCCGCTGGGCGGAGGCGCGGCAAACGGGAACTGCAAAGCCCCTGCGGCCGGTGAGTCGGCGACCGGTACGGCGGCGGCGGCGGCAGGGGTCATCCTCGTGAAGCCTCACGGGGGTGCGGGAGGCGGATTTTCATTCTGAGGTCCAGTGTACCCCGTGGACGGCCGGGCCGCCGCCGCACCGTCGCCCCCTCGCAAATTGACGGCACCCCCAACGTTACCTAGACTCGAAGGCTCTTCGCGTTGCGGCCCCGATCCGCAGCCTGGTGCCCTAAGGAGGGGTCGACATGGACCGCGCATCGCCTTCCGCCCTCACCCGACTGCCGATGCTCAGCTTCGCGCACGGCGAGACGCTCGACATGCTGCGTGCGAGCGTCCAGGACTTCGCCGCCGCCGAGATCGCGCCGCGCGCGGCCGAGATCGACCATTCCAACCAGTTCCCGGTGGACCTGTGGCGCAAGATGGGCGATCTCGGGGTGCTCGGCATCACCGTCGAAGAGGAGTTCGGTGGCGCCGCCATGGGCTATCTTGCCCACATGATCGCGATGGAAGAGATCTCGCGCGCGTCGGCATCCGTCGGACTTTCTTACGGTGCGCACTCCAATCTGTGCGTCAACCAGATCCGCCGCAACGGCAGCCCCGCGCAGAAGGCCCACTACCTGCCGAAGCTGATCTCCGGTGAAAGCGTGGGCGCACTCGCCATGAGCGAGCCCGGTTCCGGATCGGACGTGGTGAGCATGCGCCTGAAGGCCGAGAAGCGCGGTGCGACCTACGTGCTGAACGGCAACAAGATGTGGATCACCAACGGGCCCGACGCCGATGTGCTGGTGGTCTACGCCAAGACCGATGCCCAGGCCGGACCCAAGGGCATCACGGCGTTCATCATCGAGAAGGGCATGCCGGGGTTCTCCACCGCTCAGAAGCTCGACAAGCTCGGCATGCGCGGTTCGAACACGTGCGAACTGGTGTTCCGCGACTGTGTCGTCCCCGAGGACCAGATACTCGGCGAACTGAATCGCGGCGTGCAGGTGCTGATGAGCGGTCTCGACTACGAGCGCGCCGTGCTCGCGGCCGGCCCGCTGGGCATCATGCAGGCGTGCCTCGACGTGGTCGTGCCCTACGTGCACGAACGCAAGCAGTTCGGCCAGGCGATCGGTGAATTCCAGTTGATGCAAGGCAAGCTCGCCGACATGTACACGACCTTGTCGGCGTGCCGCGCCTACGTGTATGCCGTGGGTCAGGCGCTCGATCGCGGCGAGACCACGCGCAAGGACGCCGCGGGCGCCATTCTCTACGCTGCCGAGAAGGCCACGTGGATGGCCGGCGAGGCGATCCAGTGCCTCGGCGGCAACGGCTACATCAACGAGTACGCCACGGGCCGGCTCTGGCGCGACGCGAAGCTCTACGAAATCGGTGCCGGCACATCGGAGATCCGGCGCTGGCTGATCGGCCGCGAACTGTTCGCGGAGACCGCGTGACGCAGGTGCTCACCGCGGTCAGCACGTTCCCCGAGAAGGGGCGCAGCCAGATCCGCACCGAGACCGCGCTGGCCATCGCCCGTGCGCTGCTGGAAGGGTTCGACAAGCACTACCGCATCTTCCGCGAGATGAGCCGCGCGGCGAAGGATCGCTTCGAGCGCGCCGACTGGGCCGCGGTGCAGCGCGCGCACGCCGACCGCATCGCCCTGTACGACGAACGGGTGCGCGAAGCGGCCGAGCGTCTGCAACAGGAGTTCGGCGCCGACAGCCTGCCCGATGCTCTGTGGCAGGACATCAAGCTGCAGTACGTGGGGCTGCTCACCAACCACAAGCAGCCGGAGCTCGCGGAGACGTTCTTCAACTCCGTCAGCACGCGCATCCTGCACCGGTCGTACTTCCACAACGACTATCTGTTCGTGCGGTCGGCCGTGGCGACGGAGTACATCGAGTCCGATCCGCCGGCATACCGCAGCTACTACCCGGCGACGGACGGCTTGCGCACAGTGGTCGCGACCATCCTGGGCGACTTCGGACTCGACGTGCCGTTCAATCATCTGCGCCGCGACGTGGGCTTTCTCATCCGCGCGGTGCGCGAACTGCTGCCCAAGCCCTTGCGCCTCGAAGCGAACCATCAGATCCAGGTGCTCTCGTCGTTGTTCTTCCGCAACAAACGCACCTACCTGATCGGCAAGTTCATCAACGGCCACCTCGAGCAGCCCTTCGCCGTGCCCATCGTGCACGATGGTGCGGGTGGTCTCACGCTCGACGCATGTCTGTTCGATCCGCGCGAGATAGCACCCCTCTTCGCCTTCAGCCGTGCCTACCTGATGGCGGACATGGAAGTGCCTTCGGCCTTCGTGGACTTCCTTTCGGGCATGATGCCCGGCAAGCCGCGCGCCGAGCTCTACACCGCGCTGGGGCTGCAGAAGCACGGCAAGACGCTCTTCTATCGCGAGTTCCTGCAGCACCTCAAGCATTCGCGCGACCAGTTCGTACTTGCCCCCGGCATCAAGGGGCTGGTGATGGTGGTGTTCACGCTCCCGTCCTATCCCTACGTGTTCAAAGTGATCCGCGACAACATTTCGCCCACGAAGGACGTCACGGCCGAGACGGTGAAAGAGAAGTACATGCTGGTGAAGCGGCACGACCGCATCGGCCGCATGGCCGACACGCTCGAGTACGCCAACGTCGCGTTCCCGCGCGAGCGCTTCACCCGCGAACTGCTGGACGAACTGCGGCGCGAGCTGCCGTCGCAGATCGAGGAGGACGGGCGCAACGTGGTGATCAAGCACACCTACATCGAACGCCGCATGAAGCCGCTCAACATGTTCCTCGACGAGGCCGACGACGAACAGGCGCGCGCCGCGGTGCGCGACTACGGGCGTGCCATCAAGGAACTCGCGTCGGTCAATATCTTTCCGGGCGACATGCTGTTCAAGAACTTCGGCGTCACCCGTGGCGGCCGCGTCGTGTTCTATGACTACGACGAGATCGCCTACATGACGGAATGCAACTTCCGGCGCATCCCGGAGGCGCCGACGCCGGAGGCGGAGATGTCGGCGGAACCCTGGTACCCGGTTGCGCCCAACGACATCTTCCCGGAGGAGTTCACCCCGTTCCTTCTTTCGGGTGCCAGGGTGCGGGACGAGTTTCTCGCTCATCATGCGGACCTGCTGGCGCCCGATTTCTGGAACGGCTGCAAGCGTGACATCGAACGGGGCCACATCGAAGACGTATTTCCCTATCGCCGCGAAGCGCGCTTCGCGAGCCGGTTCGGCGCCGCATCGGCGACCACGGCACCAGGAGGAGACCATCCATGAACAACGACCCGATCGTCATCGTCGGGCTTGCCCGCACGCCCATGGGCGGATTCCAGGGCGAGCTCAAGGACTTCACCGCCGCGGAGCTCGGCGCTGTGGCCATTCGCGCGGCCGTGGAGCGCGCCGGGGTTGCGCCGGAGGACATCGAGGAAGTGATCATGGGTTGCGTGCTGCCGGCGGGCCAGGGACAGGCGCCGGCGCGGCAGGCGAGCCTCGGCGCCGGCTTGCCGCTCGCTGCGGGCTGCACGACGGTCAACAAGATGTGCGGTTCCGGCATGAAGGCGGCGATGTTCGCGCACGATCTGCTCGCTGCCGGGACCAATCAGGTGATGGTGGCCGGCGGCATGGAGAGCATGACCAACGCGCCGTACCTGTTGCCGAAGGCCCGGGCCGGCTATCGCATGGGGCACCAGCAGGTGCTGGACCACATGTTTCTCGACGGCCTGGAAGACGCCTACGAGAAGGGGCGCCTGATGGGCACGTACGCGGAAGAATGCGCGACGAGCTTCCAGTTCTCGCGCCAGGAGCAGGACGCGTTCGCCATCGCGTCGCTCGAGCGCGCCCAGAAGGCGAATTCCGATGGTTCGTTCGCGTGGGAGATCGCGCCGACCACCTTGAAATCCGGCAAGGGCGACCGCTTCCTCGATCGCGACGAGCAACCGTTCAAGGCGAACTTCGAGAAGATCCCGCAACTGAAGCCGGCGTTCCGCAAGGACGGCACGGTGACCGCGGCGAACTCGAGCTCCATCTCCGATGGTGCGGCCGCGCTGATCCTCATGCGCCGATCGGAGGCCGAGCGTCGCGGCATCAAGCCCATCGCGACCATCGCCGGTCACACGACCCACGCGCAGGCGCCGGGGCTCTTCACGACCGCACCCGTCGGCGCCATCCGCAAGCTGTTCGAGCGCACCGGCTGGACCGCGGACGGCGTGGACCGGTACGAGATCAACGAAGCGTTCGCCGTGGTGACCATGGCGGCGATGCGTGAGCACAAGCTGCCGCACGAGAAGGTCAACGTGCATGGTGGTGCTTGCGCGCTGGGACATCCCATCGGTGCATCGGGCGCCCGCATTCTGGTGACGCTGATCGGGGCCTTGCGCAAGGACGGTCTGAAGCGCGGCGTTGCTTCGCTTTGCATCGGCGGCGGGGAGGCCACGGCGATGGCGGTCGAGATGGTTTGAGGTTCGCAGCAAAGCGTGAAACACGAAGGGCACCAAGGGAGCGCGAAGGAGTAACCAACGAGAGGCCCTCTGTCGAGGGCATGCGGGGCCGATTCATGCCTGGGCCGGTTTTCCTTCGTGTACCTTCGTGTCCTTCGCGTCCTTCGTGTTGAAGGAGTTGTGTTTCAGGTTCAAGACCCAGCGGCATTGGAGGAGAAAGCAGTGAACAAGCACAACATCGGCTTCGTCGGCGTCGGTCTCATGGGCCACGGCATGGCGAAGAATCTCGTGGAGAAGGGCTGGAAGGTCACGATCCTCGGCCATCGCAACCGTGCGCCGGTCGAAGACCTGGTGGGTCGCGGTGCCACCGAAGCGAAGGACGTGGCGGCATTGGTCGCGGCGAGCGACGTGGTGATCCTGTGCGTGACGGGCACGCCGGAGGTCGAGGACTTGGTGAATCGCCCAGGCGGCGTCCTCGCTTCGGTACGCAAAGGCCAGATCGTGGTGGACACGTCCACGAGCCAACCGAATTCGACTCTCAAGCTGGTGGAGGCGTTCAAGGCGAAGGGCGTGCGCTACGTCGATGCACCGCTCACGCGCACGCCGGTGGAGGCCGAACAGGGCCGGCTCAATACTCTCGTGGGCGCAGATGCCGCGACCTTCGCCGAGCTCGAACCGGTCTTCAAGGGCTACTGCGAGAACGTCTTCCACATGGGTGAGCCCGGCGCTGGCCACGTCATCAAGCTCATCAACAATTTCGTGGCCATCGGCACCGTGGCGCTGGCATCCGAAGCGCTGGTCGCGTGCGCCAAGATGGGAGTCGATCCGAAGAACCTGGTGAAGCTGATGAGCGTGGGGGCCATCAACTCCGGCATCCTGCAAATGGTCGCCGGCGGCGCGTCGGAGGGCGACTTCACACGCATGAAGTTCGGCTTGAGGAACGCCGCGAAGGACGTGCGCTACTACAACCAGGCGATGACCGAGATCCAGCTGGCCGGTGTCATGGGTCCTGCGGTCAACCAGAGCCTCGCGCAGGCGATGTCACTGGGGTTCGATGGTCCGGACAAGCTGCTCGCCTCGCTCGTGGAAGCGCAGGCGAAACTGAACGGTGTCCGGGTCGGCGCATGAGCGAACCGCTCGTCTTCCATTTCGACTTCTCCTCGCCCTACGGTTATCTGGCGAGCACGAAGATCGATGCCCTGGGCGCCAGGCACGGCCGCGAGGTGATCTGGAAGCCGTTCCTGATCGGCGCGACTCTCAAGGTCACGGGGCTGCCGGTGCTCATGGAAGTGCCC
>LNDQ01000147.1 GCA_001464695.1 Betaproteobacteria bacterium Ga0077523
TGCACATGGCCGATGGTCCAGTCGGTGTAGTGCGACAGCGAGTTCACCGTCTTGATCGACATCATCGGGCCCTCGAAGGTGGACATCCCGTAGAAGGAGAGCGACGTGATCAGGAACTTCAAGATCGGGTCGGTACGCAGTTTGTGCCAGGCACCCGACAGCGTCATGATGCCGTTGATCATGCCGCCCCAGGAAGGTGCCAGCAGGATCAGCGAGAACACCATGCCGAGCGACTGCGCCCAGTCGGGCAGCGCGGTGTAGTGCAGGTGGTGCGGGCCCGCCCACATGTAGGTGAAGATGAGCGCCCAGAAGTGCACGACCGAGAGGCGATACGAATACACGGGACGACCCGCCTGCTTCGGCACGAAGTAGTACATCATCCCGAGGAACCCCGCGGTCAGGAAGAAACCGACCGCGTTGTGTCCGTACCACCACTGCACCATCGCGTCCTGCACGCCCGAGTAGACCGGGTACGACTTCCAGAGGGTCGCCGGGATCTCGGCGCTGTTGACGAGATGCAGCAACGCCACCGTGAGAATGAAGCCGCCGAAGAACCAGTTGGCGACGTAGATGTGCGCGACCTTGCGCTTGGCGATGGTGCCGAAGAACACGATTGCGTATGACACCCAGACCAGCGTGATCAGGATGTCGATGGGCCATTCGAGCTCGGCGTACTCCTTGCCACTCGTGTAACCGAGCGGCAGCGTGATCGCGGCGGCCACGATGACCACCTGCCAGCCCCAGAACGTGAATGCGGCGAGCCTGCCGCAGAAGAGGCGTGCGTGACAGGTGCGCTGGACCACGAAATACGACGTCGCGAACAACGCACAGCCGCCGAACGCGAAGATGACCGCGTTGGTGTGCAACGGTCGCAAGCGCCCGTAGGACAGCCACGGGATGTTGAACGTGAGGTCGGGCCACAGCAGCTGTGCCGCGAGCACGACGCCCACCAGCATGCCGACGATGCCCCACACGACGGTCATGATGGCGAACTGCCGCACGACGCCATAGTTGTACGTGGTTTCTCGTTGCATCCCAGGCTCCCCGTTGCGATGCAGCATGGTAGTCAGCCCCGGACTGCGGCCGGTTGACGCAGATCAAGAACGGGATGCGAGCCGATTCAGTCCTTTGGATCCGGCCGGTCGTCGTCCTGCAGCACACGGTACGCCGGACCCTCGAGATCGTCGAACTGCCCGCTGCGCACCGACCACCAGAACGCCCACCCGATCAGCAGCACGAGCACGACGCTCAAGGGGATCAGCAGATAAAGGATATCCATGACGCTACGACGGATTCGCCTGCGCGACCGCCGTTGCTTCGGTCCGTGACGTTGCGCGGGCTGCGCGCACCGGCTCGCGCAGGCGCAGCGCATTCGCCACCACCAGCAGCGAGCTCGCCGACATGCCGATCGCCGCAGCCCACGGCGCCACCAGGCCGAGCACCGTCAACGGGATCGCGACCACGTTGTAAGCGAAAGCCCAGGCAAGATTGCCACGCACGATCGCGAGCGTCCTGCGCGCCAACCCGATCGCATCCCCGACGGCCGCCAGGTGTGGAGCCGTGATCACGATGTCGGCCGTACTCTGGGCGAGCGCGGCCCCGCTGCCCATCGCAATGGCGCAATCGGACTGCGCCAGCACGGGCGCATCGTTGATGCCGTCGCCGATCATCGCCACCCGGGCACCGTCGCGCTGAAGACCTGCCACCAGCGCACGTTTGGCCTGCGGCGCAAGCGCCGCGTGCCAGGTCTCGATGCCCAGCCGACGCGCGACCTCGGCCACGGGACCGGTTTCGTCACCGCTAGCCAGAACGAGCGCACGACCGTCATCGCGCAAGCGCCCGATCAAGGCCGCCGCATCGGGTCGCAGCGCATCGCGGAGCTTGAACACGGCGAGCGGCCCGTCGCGGGATGCCAGCCAGACTTCTGTCCGTTGATCGTCGACCGCGAGCGGCAGGACATCCGCACCGCACCACCCTTCGACGAAGCGACGATTGCCGATGCGCAGCCGTCGGCCCGTCACCGTGGCCTCCACGCCGCTGCCCGCGGTGTGTACCGGATCGATCGCGATATCCTCGGATGTCACCCCGGCACACAATGCCAGGGCGATGGGGTGGTTCGATCCACGCTCCAGCGCCCCGGCGAGCCTGCGGCACTGATCCACGTCCGCCGTACCGAAGGGTCGTACGTCCACCACTTCAGGCCGTCCTTCGGTCAGGGTGCCGGTCTTGTCGATGACGACGTGCGTGACGCGCGCCAGCGCTTCGATGGCCCGGCTCTGGGCGACCACCACGCCGCGCCGAGCGAACGTGCCGATCGCCACCGTGAGCGCCGCAGGTGTGGCAAGCGAGAGCGCACACGGGCATGTCACTACGAGCACCGCCACCGCGATCGGCAGTGCCCGGGCCGGATCGATCCACCACCAGGTGACACCGGTGGCGCCAGCGATCGCCAGGATCGCCAGCACGAACCAGAAGGCCACCCGGTCGGCCGCGGCGACCAGCGCCGGACGCTGGGCCTGCGCCTGCTCCATGAGCCGGACGATCGCCGCAAGTCGCGTGTCGTTGCCGACGCGCACCACCCGCACCGTCACGGGAGCGCGCAGGTTGATCGCACCACCGGTGACCTCGTCGCCGCTGTGCTTCTCGAGCGGCCGGCTCTCGCCCGTGAGCAAGGCCTCGTCCACCTCGGTAGCGCCGGTGACGACGACCCCATCCGCGGGAAACGCATCGCCCGGTCCCACCAGGACGAGTTCGTCCGGCACCAGAGCAACGGCAGGAACCACCTCCTGCCGCTCCGCGCCATCGCCGTAGCCGATGCGAGTCGCCGTGGCGGGAATGCCTCGAGCCAGGCGCTGCACGGCCTCGTGGGCACGCTCGTGCGCCGCTCGCTCGAGGAAGCGCCCGAGCAGCAGCAGGAACACGAACATCGTGACGGAATCGAAGTACACCGCCGGTCCGTCGGTCACGGTGCTCCAGCAACTGCCGAGGAACCCCGCGGCCACACCCAACGCCACGGGGACGTCCATGCCGAGGCGCCGCAATCGAAGGTCGCGCACGGCACCGCGAAAGAACGGCGCCGCCGAGAACAGCACCACCGGCAATGTCAGCGCCAGACTCGCGTAGCGCATCAACCGCGCGAGGTCGAGCGGCAACTCGCCCGCGCCGGCCACGTAGGCGGGATAGGCGTACATCATCACCTGCATCATGCCCAGACCGGCGACTGCAAGTCGCCACAGGGCCTGGCGCTTCTCGTTGCGCGCCACGCGCACCCGGTGGGTATCGTCATCGGGCCACGCGTGGTACCCGATCGCCTCCACGGCAGCGAGCAACTGCGACAGGTGCACGAGGGCGGGATCCCAGCGCACGCGCGCGCGACGACTGACGTAGTTGATGTCGACGCTACGGACACCGCGCTGCCCCGCGAGATGCCGTTCGTTGAGCCACACGCAGGCCGCGCAATGGATGTCCTCGAGGATCAAGGTCGCCTCGAGTGTGCCGTCGGCGCGCTCGACGACAAAACCGCGCTGCAATTCGGGGCGATCGTAGATCTCCAGCAGCGCGCGCGCGGTCGGCAGGCGTACGGGCTCGCCGGCGCCGCGTGGCGGTGGAGCAGTGCGAGTACGGTAGTAGGACTGCAGGCCGGCGCCGGCGATGGTTTCGGCCACGGCCTGGCATCCGGGACAGCAGACATCGCGCACCGCACCATCCACGACGGCCGTGTAGCGCCCCGCTTCCGGCACCGGAAGCCCACAATGAAAACACGCGCTTCGCTCCGCTGCCGGGGTCGATGCGCGCAGCACCGCCGCAGACGTCATGCTCGCTCTCGCTGTTTCCGAAAGGCCCGGCACACCGCCGGTGCCTTCTCGGGCCAAAGGTCGATGCTAGAGTCTAGTCCCGGCCGGCCCCTTGATGCAGGTCAAGGGGCTCCGGTCGGATCCTACCGCGCCCCGAAGCGCGCGATGGCGCGCAGGCGATCCATCAATCCGCTCTTCAGGACCGGCGCGGACTTCTGCGTCTCCACGCTCTGGGCCTTGGCAAGCGCCGGTGTCGCCTTGTAGGTGTGATAGCGGTTCAGGGCCGCATCGACGTGCTGCTGCAACTGCGCGGCCCCCACGGGCTTGCCGATGAATCGATGCACCTGCGCCTCGTTGATGAGCTCGATCAGCATCTCGGCGTCCACGGTCTGCGTGACGGCGATGGTGAGAATCTGCGGATAGTCGCGCTTCAACAGATGCAGGAGCGATTTCACTTCCTGCGGATCGCTGTCCATGTCGGCGACCATGACGGCCACTTCGCGCTCCTGCAGCAGGGTGATCGCTTCGTCGATGTCGCGCGCCTGGGCGACCCAGTGGCGCTCGCCGTACTGGCGCAGCAGATCGGGGGTCACGATGTTGCCCGGATCGAGCGACAGGATCGATTCCTCGAAGCGCGGCTTGGCCGGCATCTGCCAGGCCGGCACCTCCGGCATCTCGGTCGCGATGGCAACCGCGTCGGCAACGATGCGCTGCACGTCCTGCGTGTCCCAGGGCTTGTTGATGAAACGCCAGACCTCGCCATCGTTGATGGAACCGACGATCGAGGCCAGGTCGGAGTACCCGGTCAGCAGGATGCGCACGGTCTTGGGCGAGATCTCCTTCACTTCGCGCAGGAGTTCCACGCCGAGCATGCCGGGCATGCGCTGGTCCGACACCAGCACGTGCACCTGGAGCCGCTTCACCATCTCCACGGCCTGCCGCGGATCATCGGACGTGAACACCGTGTACTTCTGCCGGAACAACGCATGCAGGGCCGTGAGGATGCGCGCTTCGTCGTCGACGAACAGCACCACCGGCTTCGCGGGCGCGGCTGCCGGCGTGGGCAAGAGGGGGGCGACCGCGGGTCGCTGACCGACCGTGCCGGGCGCCGCGCGAGCGGCGGCTTCGCCGTTGGCGGCCGGCGCGCTGCGCACGGCCTTGTCCGCCGCGGGTGTCGCGGTCTTCAGGAGACCGATGCTGATGGCCTCCTTGATCGCCAGGCCGAAATCATGGGCGCTCTTGTAGCGGTCCTGGGCATCCTTCGCCATGCCGCGCAGCACGACCGCGTCGAGCGCGTCGGACAGGAGCGGATTCACGATCGACGGGGCAACCGGCGTTTCCGTGAACACCCGATGCATGATCACCGCGTTGTTGCTGCCCTCGAAGGGCCGCTTGCGCGTGAGCAACTCGTAGAACACGACCGAGGTGGCGTAGATGTCGGTGCGGGCGTCGGCAGTCTCGCCGGCGAACTGCTCGGGCGACATGTAGGAAGGTGTTCCGATCAGGTCGCCGGTCTGGGTGAGCTGCGAGGACTCGATGCGCGCGACGCCGAAGTCGGCGATCTTGATGGAGCCCTCGCGCGTCACCATGATGTTGGCGGGCTTGATGTCGCGGTGAACCACGCCCTGCGCGTGCGAGTACTGCAGTGCGGACAGGATCTGCAGCAGGATGTCGCAGACCTTGTCAGGCTCGCCGCGGAAGTCCTCGGACTGCAGGTAGGCCGTGAGCGGTCGCCCGAACACGCACTCCATGGCGATGTAGACGAGATTGCCCTCCTCGCCGAAATCGTAGACCGCCACGATGTTCTGGTGTTGCAGGCGTCCTGCCGCGCGCGCCTCGACCCGGAAGCGCTGCAGGATGGTGTCGGCCTCGCTCTCGTCCAGCCGCGCCTTGTCGACCACCTTGATCGCGAGCGTGCGCTCGATCACCGGGTCGTACGCCTGGTAGACCGTCGCCATCGCTCCCGATCCGAGCTGTGCGCGGATGTCGTACTTGCCGATGCGGGCCGGGAGGGTCGCCATCGTGCGTCAGGCCGCCGTTGCTTCGGGTTGCAGCACGGACTCCACCGGCAGCACCACGGTGAAGCGCGTGCCCTTGCCCACTTCGGAGGCCACGCTGATCTTGCCGCCGTGCTGCTGGATGATCTTGTAGGCGATGGACAACCCGAGCCCCGTGCCCTTGCCCACGTCCTTGGTGGTGAAGAACGGGTCGAAGATCTTCGGCAGCACCTCGGGCGGGATGCCGTGTCCGTTGTCCTGGACTTCCACGCAAACCCGGTCGTCGCCGATGCGCTTGGTGGTGATCGCGATGATGCCGCCGTTCTCCGGGGTGGCCTGGGCCGCGTTGGTCA
The DNA here is from genome assembly GCA_001464695.1 of Betaproteobacteria bacterium Ga0077523. GTDB lineage: Bacteria > Pseudomonadota > Gammaproteobacteria > Burkholderiales. The sequence goes on from LNDQ01000147.1 coordinate 6,145, forward strand.
CGAGGTTGAGGAACACCTGGTTGATCTGCGAGGGCGAGCACGACACCTTCGGGATCTCGCCGAAGTTCTTGCGCACGTCCTTGAACTTGACCAGGTTGCGCGCAATCTGGAGCGTGCTCTCGAGGCCCTCGTGCAGATCGAAGCGCGCCACCTTGTTGCGATCGAGCCGGCTGAAGTTCTTGAGGTTCGAGACCAGTTCCGAGATCTGGTTGATGCCGTACAGCCCGTCGGTCACCAGCTTGTTCATGGTGTCCAGCGCTTCGTTCTCGCGCATCTCCTGGGCAAGGCCGGTCACGCGGCTGAACTGGGCGCCGACCTGCGATTCGGTCGCGTCCCCCGTCTGCAGCATGGTGAGCAGTGTCTCGGTGTCGTTCAGGAGGGTCGTGAGCTCCGGCAACTGCGCAGTCACCGATTCCAGGCTCGACTTCACGTAGGCGAGCGGCGTGTTGATCTCGTGCGCGACGCCGGCCACCATCTGGCCGAGCGAGGACATCTTCTCCGACTGCACCAGCATCGCCTCGGATTCCTTGAGGTGGGTGAGCGCGTCCGAGAGCTCGCGCGTGCGCTCGTCGACCTTGTGTTCGAGGGTCTCGTTGGCGCTCTTCAACTGCGCGTTCACGTCGTTGATGACGCGGTAGCTGCGGAACAGCTGCACGCTCACGTAGCCCACGAAGATCAGCAGCGCCGCCGAATAGGCGATCAGGTAGACGCGGTAGAGCTCGCGCTCTTCGAGTTGGGACTGGAACGACTGGGCGAACGCGGCGCCGACGCTGTCGGTCCGGGGCGCGGTCGGATAGAAGTACAGACGGTCGAACAGTTCGTCCCGCTGCGGCCGCGCCTTCATGAGGAGCGTCAGGCGCTCCGCGGTCTGTGCGACGGCTTCGCTCACGCCCCCGGGCAATGCCGGCGCGGCGTTCGCGAGGGCGGTCTGCGTGCTCTCGAGGTCACGCGCGGTGTCCGGCCCCGTCAGCGAACTGAATTCGAGCGCCGTGGCTGCCAGGCGGTCGAGCAGCGCGCGCACTTCCTCGAGCTTCGCGCGGTTGGCGCTGGCGGCGGTGCGTGGATCGCGCACCAGCGCCTGCACCATCGGCACCGAGTCGAGCACGTCGCGCAACGCCTTCTTGAAGGCCGCCGACTGCTCCCGGTACTCGGCCATGAGCTTCATCTTCTCGTCGTACTGCGTCGCAAGCGAAGCCGAACTCGCCACCAGCACCGGATCGTCCAGCGCCCGCGCCTCCACCGCCAGGCCCTGGATCTCGCGCCCCACGGCGTCGCGCGTCTGGGGCGCGAGGTCGTCCTCGCCCAGCAGTTCGCTGCGGGAGCGCAGGATCGCCTCGTTCCATTTGGCGTCGATCACCTTGAGATTGCGCAGGTGTTCGTTCACGCGCACCTGGCGGCCGAAATCGACGCCCTGGGTCTTGTAGTACAGAAAACCGAGCAAGGCCGCGAGGAGGGTCGCTAGCAGGATCAGCAGCGCGCGGCGCAACAGCTTCATGGAGCGGGGTCGGAGGTTCCGGCAGAGGGGAGCGAACAGGCGCGCCATTGTACTGGCTGACATCGCCAACAGTCAGCAAAAACAAGCGATTGGCATGCCCGGACCGGCAGGCAGCCGGCCCCAGGGCCAGGCGAGGCGGCTCCGAGCGCCTCGCCCGTCACGCTTCTGGTCGCTATCGCGCGGGCTCCGAAGCCACCGCGGCGGTGGCTTTCTCGGGCCGCGGCAGCAGCAGGATGATGACGGCGCCGAGCAGCGCCATCCCCGCAAGTGCGAAGAAGGCCGACTCGCTCGAGTTGGTGGCCGTCCGAATGCGCCCGATGAGGTCGGGGCCGAAGTGCCCACCCAGATTCCCCACCGAGTTGATCCAGGCAATGCCGGCCGCCGCTGCGGTGCCCGACAGGAAGGCCGTGGGCAGGGACCAGAACGTGGCGACCCAGGACAGGATGCCGCAGGTCACCAGGGTGAGCGCGATGATCGACGGTACCGGGGCATGTCCGACTACTGCGAGACCGATCAAGCCCAGCATCGCGACGAGCAGTCCGCCCGCCGCATGCCAACGCCGTTCGCCGGTCTTGTCCGAGTGCATGCCGTTGATGACCATGGCCACCGCTGCGCAGCCCCACGGGATCATGCTGAGCAGGCCGACCTTGAGGAAATCCTTCTTGTCGATGCCGAGCTCCTGGATGATGGTCGGCATCCAGAAGTTGACCGCGTAGAAGCCGACCACGCCCGAGAAGTACACCACGGCCAGGGCCCACACGCGGTAGTCCTTGAAGGCCCCCATGAAGTCGTGCTTGCCGCCGACGTCGCCCTTCTTGGCGTTGTCTTCGGCCACGGCCCGGCTCACGAAATCGCGCTCATCCTGAGTGAGCCATTTTGCTTTCTGCGGCCCGTCGTCCAGCAGCACCAGCACCAACACGCCGATCACGACCGACGGCAGGCCCTCGAGCAGGAACAACCACTGCCATCCGCGCCAGCCGTTGTACCCGTCCATGAATTGCATGATCGCGCCGGATACCGGCGATCCGACCACGTTGGCGATCGCGATCGCCGTCATGAACAGCGCCACGGCCTTCGCACGCCGAGCGCCCGGGAACCAGTAGGTGAGGTACAGGATGATGCCGGGGAAGAACCCGGCCTCGGCCACGCCGAGCAGGAAGCGCAGCGTGTAGAACCAGAACGGCGTGGTCACGAACATGAAGGCGCTGGAGATGAGCCCCCACGTGATCATGATCCGTGCGATCCAGACCTTCGCGCCGACCTTCTCCAGAATGACGTTGCTCGGAACCTCGAAGATGAAGTACCCGATGAAGAAGATACCTGCACCGAAACCGTAGATCGCATCGGTGAAGCCGAGGTCACCCGACATCTGCAGCTTGGCAAAGCCGACGTTCACCCGGTCGAGGAACGCGACGATGTAGCAGATGAACAGGAACGGGATCAGTCGCCAGGCGACCTTGGTGAACGTCGCTTCTTCGAACTCCCGCGATACGGATTGCGTGGCCACAGATGCCCCTCCCCTATGATTGTATGTACCTCGTCGGGACGGGCTCGGGGCCCCGTCGCGCGGGTGGCGGCATTGTAGGGACCGTCCCGGGCCTTGGCTATGGTTCACGGCCCCCCGCCCTGGCCATGCAATACCTGCCAACTTGTCAGGTTTGTCCGGTCGACCACATAGCGGGTCGCACAATCGCCGGCGTGATCTGTCATCATCGGGACCGTCGGCCGCATACCGGGAACGCAACTCGCTTGGCCCCGGTCTACCCGCCGCACTGGTCAGGGTCTACGAGCATGATGAACGACGCCACCACCGCCACCCGCCGCCTTGCGGGCCTTCCCGAACCGGAACCGCTGCATCCGGACCTCGCTGCTTGCCTGGTACGGCGACCGGGCCGTCTGCCTTCGCTCGAGCATCCGCTCATCGTGCAGGCGCCCTACATCCCGCCGCTCGCGAGCTACGTGAACGGCCTGTACGACTCCCTGTCCCAGCGCGCCGATGCCCTGCTCGAGAGCCGCGCCTATGACCGCTGGCTCGAAATGCATGCCCGTGCCTACCAGTTGCGGGTCTTGACGGACAAGGGGGGCAAGATCGACCACGGCACCTGGTGGGAACTCGTCGCCTCCGTATTCCGGCGCGAACTGCCGTGGTTCGACGATGAGGCCGGCCAATGGATGAAGGCCCTGGGGGCCGACCGGCCGGCCCGGCGCCGCTTCATGACCTCAGCCGAAGCCGCCACCCTGGACAAGCTCCCGGACCTGCTCGATGTCTGGCGGGCCGTCCACGCGGGCAACACCGCCGCCGGTTTCAGCTTCTTCCTCGACGAATCCGCGGCGCGCGCGTTCGCGTCGACCGCCCGCATCCGCCTCGAGCTGCCCGAGAATTCGTTCACCTTGTTGCGCGGGCGGCTCCAGAAGCCGCACGCGATCGC
>LNDQ01000148.1 GCA_001464695.1 Betaproteobacteria bacterium Ga0077523
CCCGGCTTCGCCGGGGGAAGGTTGGGATGGGGGCAAGCGATGGTGGAGTGAGACGTCGACGCGAAGGCGATGGGCTTGACGCTACCGGGCGACCCGTTCGTAGGTCACGAACGCGAAGGCGGTGCCGTCGGCGGCGGTGCGGGCGTCGCGCGACGACTCGCGCCATTGCGCGAAATCGACCGCTGGAAAACGCACGTCGCCTTCGGCGGTGGCTGCGATCTCGGTCAGGTGCAGTCGCGTTGCTCGCGGGAGCGCCTGAGCGTAAATCTCGCCCCCGCCGATCACGAAGACTTCGTCGTCATTGCGCGCAAGTGCAATCGCGTCGTCGAGCGAATTCACGACTTCGGCACCCTCGACGCGGTAGTTCGGCTGGCGTGTCACGATGATCGTGCGCCGCCCCGGCAACAGCCGGCCGATGGAGTCGAAGGTCTTGCGCCCCATCACGATCGCGTGGCCCATGGTGAGCGCCTTGAAGCGCTTCAGGTCTTCCGGCAGGTGCCACGGCATGCGGCCGTCGCGGCCGATCACGCCGTTGGCCGCGACTGCGGCGATCAGCGAGACGCGGGGCCGCACGGAACCGCTGGCCGTCAAATCGCGACCGCCGCCTTGATGTGCGGATGCGGGTCGTAGCCGACCAGCGCGAAATCGTCGTAGCGGAACGCGAACAGGTCCTTCACTTCCGGGTTGAGCCGCATGAAAGGCAACGGCCGCGGCGGGCGCGAGAGCTGCTCGCGCGCCTGCTCGAGGTGGTTGAGGTACAGATGCGTGTCGCCGAAGGTGTGCACGAAGTCTCCGGGGGCGAGATTGCACACCTGCGCCATCATGAGGGTCAGCAGCGCGTAGGACGCGATGTTGAACGGTACGCCGAGGAACACGTCGGCGCTGCGCTGGTAGAGCTGGCAGGAGAGGCGGCCGTCGGCCACGTAGAACTGGAACAGCGCGTGGCAGGGTGCCAGTGCCATCTTCGGGATGTCGGCGGGGTTCCACGCGCTCACGATCAGGCGGCGCGAATCCGGGTTGCGCCGGATCTCCGCGAGGACCTGCGCGATCTGGTCGACGTGACCGCCGTCGGGCGTGGGCCAGGAGCGCCACTGGTGGCCGTAAACCGGGCCGAGCTCGCCGTCGGCGTCGGCCCATTCGTCCCAGATGGTCACGCCGTTCTCGCGCAGGTAGCGCACGTTCGTGTCGCCCTGCAGAAACCACAGCAGTTCGTGCACGATCGATTTCAGGTGCAGCTTCTTGGTCGTCACCAGGGGGAACCCCTCGGTGAGATCGAAGCGGAGTTGTGCGCCGAACAGGCTCAGGGTCCCGGTGCCGGTACGATCGGACTTGCGCGTGCCGTGCTCCAGCACGTGGCGCATCAGGTCGAGGTATTGCTGCATGGCCGGGAGGCTCGTCGGGTTCGGGAAACGAGCGCCATTTTAGGCCAGCTTGGCGGCGAACGCTTTACTGCTAGGCGGTGCTCAGTGCTCCCCCGGCATCGAGCCAATCGGCGAGCGCATCCACCGGGACCGGCTTGCTGAAGTAGTACCCCTGCGCCTTGTGGCAGCCTTCGGCGCGCAGGATGGTGAGTTGCGATGCGCTCTCCACGCCTTCGGCGACGATGTCCAGCCGCAGGCTGCGGCCCATCGCGATGATGGCGCGCGTGATGCTGGCGTCGTCCTCGTCCTCGACGATGTCGCGGATGAAGGACTGGTCCACCTTGAGGGTGTCGATGGGAAAGCGTCGCACGAACGACAGCGACGAATAGCCTGTGCCGAAGTCGTCGATGGAGACCTTCATCCCCATGTCGCGGAACCGCGCGAGAGTCTGTGCGGCCGATTCCGGGTTCTCCATCATGCTGCTCTCGGTCACTTCGAGGCCGAGGCGGCGCGGTTCGAGTCCGCTGTGCTCGAGGGCGCGTGCGACGGTCTCGGCGAGGTCGCGCTCGCGGAACTGACGCGGCGAGAGGTTGACCGCCACGCGCAGGTCGGTGATGCCGCGCTCGCCCAGCTTCGCGATCTGGCGGCAGGCTTCCTCGAGGACCCAGGCACCGATCGGGACGATCAGTCCGGTCTCTTCCGCCAGCGGTATGAACTTGGCGGGCGACACCAGGCCGAGATCCGGATGCTGCCAGCGCACCAGCGTTTCGACCGACTCGGTCCGGCCGGTGAGCAGGTCGACGATGGGCTGGAAATGCAGGACGAACTCGTTGCGCTCCACGGCCTTGCGCAGCGCGTTTTCCAGCATCAGGTGCTCGAAGGAGGCGGCGGTGGCCTCGGCCGAGAAGAACTGGAAATCGTTCTTGCCCTGCGCCTTGGCGCGGTACATGGCGATGTCCGCGTGCTTCAGCAGGGCAGCGGGGTCGAGCCCGTCGCCGGGTGCGACCGCGACGCCGATGCTGGCAGTGACGTACAGGTCGTGACCGTCCACCGTGAACGGTTCGCGCAGGACCGACAGCAGCTTGCGTGCAAGCGTTGCGGCTTCCTGCACGTCGTGCAGTTCGTCCATCAGCACGACGAACTCGTCGCCGCCCAACCGCGCGACCATGTCGGCGGCGCGCACGTTGGCGCGGAAGCGTTCCGCCACCGACTTCAACAGGCGATCGCCGGCGTCGTGACCGAGCGGTTCGTTCACGTACTTGAAGCGGTCGAGGTCCACGAAGAGGGCGCCGACGCCGTAACCCGCCCGGGTGCCGCGCGACAGCGCCAGCTGCATGTGCTCGGACAACAGGTTGCGGTTCGGCAGGCCGGTCAGTTGATCGTGCGTGGCGAGATACTCGAGCAGGTGCTCGTTCTGCTTGCGGGTGGTGATGTCGTGGACGATGCCGAAGTGCCCGAGCACCCGACCGTCCTCGCCGAAGTGCGGCAGGTAGTGGACGTCCACGTAGTGCTGCTTGCCGTCGCGGCCGACGCGCTCAGCCTCGTAGCGCACTTCCTCGCCGGTCATGACGCGCTGCAGGTAGGGCGCGATCGCGGCGTAGAGATCGGCGCCGATGATGTCGGGGCTCGAGCGGCCGATGGCCTGCGCGCGGGTCGTGCCGAACCACTGCTCGAACGCACGGTTGACGAAGTGATAGCGCAGGTGGTCGTCGACGTAGGCGATGCTGATCGGCATCGCATCGAGGATCATCTGCAGTTGCTCGCGTCCGCGTTCGATGGCGGCCTGCGTGCGGTCGCGCTCGATCGCGATCGCCGCGATGTGGCGCGCGGACTCGATCACCGAGCGTTCCTCTTCCGTGGGTCCGCCGGGCTCGTCGTGATAGGCCGCGAAGACGCCGATGACCGTGCCGTCGGAAGCCTTGACCGGGATGGACCAACAGGCGCGCAGGCCGTGGCGCAAAGCCGCATCGCGATACTCGATCCAGCGGGGATCGGTCGCGATGTCGACCGCGATCACCGGTTCGGCGAGGTAGGCCGCCGTTCCGCAGGAGCCGGCATGGGGGCCGATCGCCGAGCCTTCGACGGCAGCGATGTAGTCGGCCGGCAGGTTCGGGGCGGACAGGGCATACAGGTGACCGCCGCGCAGCTCGAGCACCGAGAAGCGCAATCCGGGCAGGATGGTCTCGATGCCGTGGATCAGCGCGTCGATCACTTCGCGCAAGGGGCGGCCGAGCGAAACCATCTCGAGCACGATGCGCTCGACGCCCAGGCGTTCGTGCACGCGCTGGGCTTCGGTGACGTCCTGCGCATCGAGCAGCAGGATGCGCCCGCCTGTGGCCGGGTCGTTGAGCGCGCGGCAGCGCACGTCGTGCCAACGCAGGCCGATGCGGGTGCGGACCAGGACCCGGCGTTGGAACTCGCCGCCTTCGGCCAACTTGTCGTTCGAATCGTCGAGCGTGTCGGTGCTGCCCAGCTGGACCGCGAGATCGTTGTCCGTCGACTGCGGGTTCACCGGGCCGAAGGCCTCGATGGCGGCCGGATTGCGCGCGAGCGCGCGACCGTCCTCGTCGTGCAGCGAGATGAGCGAGCTCGTGTGGCGGAACGCTTCCACGCGGCGCGCGATGTCGGGGGGGATCGCGGCTTCCGCCATGGGGCGGGCTTCGAACAGCAATGCGAGGCGGCCATCCTCGGTCAGGATGCCGGTGATGCGCACCGACACCTGGAGCGGCTCGCCGCGCGGATAGAAAGTCCAGAACTGCTGCGGGATCTCGCCGCGGCGCACGGTTTCCAGCGCGCCCGCGGTGCGCGCTTTCGCGGCGGGCGATTGATCCGAGTAGTCGCGCGCGACCAGTTCGTCCAGGGTCTCGGCCTTCCACAGCTCGAGCGCGGGAGCGTTCGCCCACAGCTTGCACGAGCGCTCCGCGTCGAACACCCACACGGCCGTATCCAGCCACGTGTAGGCGGCGAGGCTTTGCCAGGTGAGGAAGCGGGGTGTGGGGGAGGTCATGGGCGTTCGTCTCGGCGTTTCGCCCGGAGTTCGGTCGTCGCAGCGTACACCCAAGTAACGGTTTCGCCAGGGGAAGCTTGAATCCGGCGCAGTCCCCGGGCAGGGCCCGCCATGACCACCCCTCGTGGTAGGATTCCGCTTTGTTTTCGTGGGGATAGGCGATGTCGGGCAACACGCTGGGGCGGCTTTTCTGCGTCACCTCGTTCGGGGAAAGCCACGGACCGGGGATCGGCTGCGTGGTCGATGGGTGTCCGCCGGGGATGGCGCTCAGTGCCGAGGACATCCAGGTGGAGCTCGATCGCCGCAAGCCCGGGACGTCGCGGTTCGTCACCCAGCGCAAGGAAAGCGACACGGTCGAGATTCTCTCCGGCGTGTTCGAAGGCCGCACCACCGGCACCCCCATCGGCCTGCTGATCCGGAACACCGACCAGCGCAGCCAGGACTACAGCGCCATCAAGGAAACGTTTCGTCCCGGGCACGCGGACTACACCTACTGGCAGAAGTACGGCATCCGCGACTACCGCGGTGGCGGGCGCCAGTCGGCCCGCGAGACCGCGGTGCGAGTGGCTGCCGGCGCCATCGCGAAGAAGTGGCTGCGCGAACGCCACGGGGTCGAAGTGCGCGGCTACCTCTCGCAGCTCGGGCCGATCGTGATGCCGTTCCGGTCGTGGGAAGGGGTGAACGCCAATCCGTTCTTCAGCGCTGATCCGCAGATCGTGCCGCAGCTGGAGGAGTTCATGGATCGTCTGCGCAAGGCCGGTGATTCGGTCGGCGCGCAGGTGACCGCGATCGCCTCGGGCGTGCCGGTCGGCTGGGGCGAACCGGTGGACGACAAGCTCGATGCCGACATCGCCTACGCGATGATGAGCATCAACGCCGTGAAGGGTGTGGAGATCGGTGCCGGCTTCCGGGCGGTGGCGCAGAAGGGCACCGAGCATGGCGACGAGATGACACCCGAAGGCTTCCTGTCGAACAATGCCGGCGGCATTCTCGGCGGCATTTCCACGGGGCAGGACGTGGTGGTGAACGTGGCCATCAAGCCCACCTCCAGCATCCGCCTCGCGCGCCGCTCGATCGACAAGGCCGGCAATCCCGCGACGGTGGAGACCTTCGGTCGCCACGACCCCTGCGTCGGCATCCGCGCGACACCGATCGCGGAGGCCATGCTCGCGATCGTGCTGATGGATCACGCATTGCGACATCGCGCCCAGAATGCCGACGTGCTTACCGATACCCCACAACTCGCCGCGCAGGCGCCTGCGGGTGCCCGGGAACGCTATCCGGTGCAGCCTTCGCGCGCATCGACCGACCCCGACGCAACCGAAGCCTAATCCTCAGGTTACGGCCGATGGAATGGATGGACCGTCTGCGCGAGATCCACGAGGCCGGCTGGAAGCCCGTCGGTGTCGGTGGGCTCGTTGCTGCCGGTGTGTTCGCACTATTTTGCGCGTGGTTCGCGAACACGGGCGAGGGCTGGGTCCACGTGCTCGATGGCGCGAACCTGGTATTCCACGAAGCGGGGCACCCGATCTTCGGCATGTTGCTGGGCAGCCGCATTACGGTCTACGGCGGCACCATGGCGCAACTCGTGTTTCCGCTGGTGGTGATCGGCAGCTTCTGGGCGCGCCGCGAGACGGTGTCGTTCGCGATCGGCGTGCTGTGGCTCTTCGAGAACTTCTGGAACATCGCCCGCTACATGGCCGACGCCCGCGCGCAGGTGCTGCCGCTGGTGGGCAGCGGCGAGCACGACTGGACCGAGATCCTCACGCGTTGGGGTGTGCTGCATCTCGATACGACGCTTGCCGGTTTCGTGCGGCTCGTCGCGTGGGCCGGCATGCTCGCCACACTGGGCTGGTTGATATGGCGCTGGAATGACGACAAGCAGTACGAGAGTTGAGACATGCCATTGCCAATGCGCAAGACGTGCGGCCATGGCGACGCTTTCCCTCACCCCAACCCCTCTCCCGGAGGGCGGGGGGCTTTGCATCCCTCTCCCTCCGGGAGAGGGACCGAGGGTGAGGGAAAGCGGCGGTTCCTGGGTAGGGGTTGGGGTGACGGAAACATGAGACAGGCTCGGCAAGATCGGTCATGAACAGTCCCGCCGTCGTCCCCGCCACCAGCCTCGCAACGTTCTACTTCTTCTACTTCGCGTTCCTCGGCGTGTTCGCGCCCTACTGGGCGCTGTACTTGAAGTCGGTCGGCCTCGCCTCGGCCGAGATCGGCATGCTGCTGGCCGTGGTGCCGGTGACGCGCATGGCGGGGCCCGCGTTCTGGGGCTGGGTCGCGGACACGCGGGGGCACCGCGCACCCATCGTGCGCATCACCACGTTGTGCACGCTCGTCACGTTCTGCGGCGTGTTCATCGATTCGAGCTTCGTGTGGCTGCTCGTCGTGATGCTGGCCATGAACCTCTTCTGGAGCGGTACGCTGCCGCTGGTCGAGGCGACCACGCTGGGTCATCTCGGTGACCGGCCGGGTGGCTACGGACGCATCCGCGCGTGGGGGTCGGTGGGATTCGTCGCGGTCGTGGTGGTGGCCGGATACGCGCTCGACTACACCGGCATCCGGGCGGCCGCGTGGATGATCGCGGGCCTGCTCGTATTGCACGCGGCGACGTCTTTCAACATTCCCGAAGCGCCGACCCATCCGCACCACAACGACCACGTGAAGGTCTGGGACATCCTGCGGCGACCGGAGGTGATCGCGCTGTTCGCGGGGTGCTTCCTGAGCTCGCTCGCGAACGGACCGTACAACACGTTCTACTCGATCTGGCTGGTGGACCACGAGTACAACAAGGGCACGGTGGGCATGCTCTGGGCCTTCGGCGTGGTGGCGGAGGTCGTCGTGTTCTGGATGTGGACCCGCCTGTCGTCGCACTTTTCCCTGCGATCGCTGCTGCTGGCCGGCTATGGCATCACGTTCGTGCGTTACCTGGTGATCGGCTGGCTGCCGACCTCGGGCCTCGTCATGTTCGTGGCGCAACTCGCCCACGCGGCGACGTTCGGGTTCTTTCATGGCGCCGCGGTGGCGCTGACCTACCGCTTCTTCCGCGGGCGCCATCAGGCGAAGGGACAGGCGCTCTACTCGGGTATCGGCTTCGGTGCCGGCGGCGCTGCGGGAGGTCTGATGGCCGGCTTCCTGTGGGATCGCGTCGGTGGCGCGATCACGTTCTCAATCGGGGCGGCCGCGGCGGCGGTGGCCTTCGGCATCACGGCGCGCTGGTTGAGAATTCCGGAGGCTGCGCGCACATAGGTCTGCCCCCATCCCAGCCGTCCCCCAACGTAGTTGGGGGAAGGGGTGTACGTCTCCTCCCCCGGCTTTGCCGGGGAAAGGGGTGTACATCCCCTCCCCCAGCTTGGCTGGGGGAGGGTTAGGGTGGGGGCTGCCGGCGCCTCACTCCACCATCGCTTGCCCCCATCCCA
>LNDQ01000149.1 GCA_001464695.1 Betaproteobacteria bacterium Ga0077523
GGGGGAAGGAGCGCAGTGCGGCGATCTGATCGATCGCTGTAGCCGGGCAGCTGCGCCGAGCGCTGTGACATAATCGCCGGCTCTCCGGAGAGTCTCGTCATGCAACCACAAACCCTCTACGACAAGCTCTGGTCGAGCCACCTCGTGCGCGAGGCGGGCGACGGCAGCGCGCTCGTCTACATCGACCGCCACCTGGTCCACGAAGTCACCAGCCCGCAGGCCTACGAGGGACTCAAGCTGGCGGGTCGCAAGCCCTGGCGCGTCGACTCCATCGTGGCGACCGCGGACCACAATACCCCCACGAAGGATTGGGACAAGGGCATCCGCGATCCGATCTCGCGCACCCAGGTGGAAACACTGGACGCCAATATCCGCGAGTACGGCGCCAAGGCCTACTTTCCGTTCCTGGATGGTCGGCAAGGCATCGTCCACGTCATCGGTCCCGAGCAGGGAGCAACCCTGCCCGGCATGACGGTCGTGTGCGGCGACTCGCACACCAGCACCCACGGCGCCTTCGCTGCACTGGCATTCGGCATCGGCACCTCCGAGGTGGAGCACGTGCTCGCGACGCAGTGCCTCAACCTCAAGAAGGCGAAGCGCATGCTGGTGCGCGTCGAGGGCGCCCTCGGTCGCGGTGTCACGGCAAAGGACGTGGTGCTCGCCATCATCGGCCGGATCGGCACGGCCGGTGGTACCGGCTACGCCATCGAATTCGGCGGCAGCGCCATCCGGTCACTGTCGATGGAAGGCCGCATGACCGTCTGCAACATGGCGATCGAAGCCGGCGCGCGCGCCGGCATGGTCGCGGTGGACGACACCACCATCGACTATCTGCGCAACCGGACGTTCGCCCCGAAGGGCGAACAATGGGACCGCGCCGTGGCGTACTGGCGCACACTGGTCAGCGACCCGGGTGCGCAGTTCGACAAGGTGGTGGATCTCGACGCCGCTACCATTCCGCCGCAGGTGACCTGGGGTACGTCGCCCGAGATGGTCGACACGGTCGAGGCCCGCGTGCCCGATCCTGCGCGCATCGACGATCCGGTGCGGCGCGACTCGCTGGAGCGTGCCCTCAAGTACATGGGCTTGAAGCCCAACACGCCCATCACCGAGATCGCGATCGACAAGGTGTTCATCGGGTCCTGCACCAATTCGCGCCTCGAAGACCTGCGCGCCGCGGCGGACGTGGTCAAGGGACGCCACGTGGCTTCGAATGTGAAACTTGCGATGGTGGTGCCGGGGTCCGGACTGGTGAAGCGTGCGGCCGAGGCCGAAGGGCTCGATCGGGTCTTCCTCGATGCGGGTTTCGAATGGCGCGAGCCCGGCTGTTCCATGTGCCTCGCGATGAACGATGACCGGCTCGAACCGGGCGAGCGCTGCGCATCCACGTCGAACCGCAATTTCGAAGGGCGCCAGGGCACCGGCGGGCGTACGCATCTGGTGAGCCCGGCGATGGCGGCAGCGGCGGCGATCGCCGGGCATTTCGTCGACGTGCGCCGGCCGTTCTAGGGAATCACGACCATGGAAAAATTCACCGTCCTGGATGGTCTCGTCGCACCGCTCGACCGGCCCAACGTCGATACCGACGCGATCATTCCGAAGCAGTTCCTGAAATCGATCAAGCGCAGCGGGTTCGGCCCGAACCTGTTCGATGCGTGGCGCTACCTCGACCACGGCGAGCCGGGCATGGACAACGCGAAGCGCCCGCTCAATCCGGATTTCGTGCTGAACCAGCCGCGCTATCGCGGCGCGCAGATTCTGCTGGCACGCGAGAACTTCGGCTGCGGGTCGTCGCGCGAGCACGCGCCCTGGGCTCTGACCGACTACGGGTTCCGCGCCATCGTGGCGCCGAGCTATGCCGACATCTTCTTCAACAACAGCTTCAAGAACGGCCTGCTGCCGGTGATCCTGCCGGCCGACGTGGTGGAGCGACTGTTCGCCGAAGCGGCGGCCACGCCGGGCTATCGGTTGAGCGTCGATCTCGCGCAGCAGAAGGTGGCCACGCCGTCCGGCGCGTCCTTCGGGTTCGACATCGACGGTTTTCGCAAGCACAGCCTGCTGAACGGTCTCGACGAGATCGGTCTCACGCTGCAGCAGGTCGACGCGATCCGGACGTTCGAGAGCAAGCATCGCGCGGCGCAGCCGTGGCTTTTTTCGTGAGGCACCGATGAAGATCGCAGTTCTGCCGGGGGACGGCATCGGTCCGGAAATCGTGCAACAGGCCACGCGTGTGCTGGAGGCATTGCGCGCCGACGGGCTCAAGGTCGAGATGGAGCACGCACCGATCGGCGGTGCCGGATTCGATGCAGCTGGTGATCCGCTGCCGGACGCCACACTCAAGCTCGCGCAGCAGGCCGACGCCGTGCTGCTCGGTGCCGTGGGTGGGCCGAAGTACGACACGCTGCCGCGACCGCAGCGACCGGAGCAGGGGCTGCTGCGCATCCGCAAGGCACTCGGGTTGTTCACCAACCTGCGTCCCGCGGTGGTGTACGAGGAACTTGCTTCCGCGTCCTCGCTGCGGCCTGAACTGGTGGCCGGGCTCGACGTGATGATCCTGCGCGAGTTGACCGGCGACATCTATTTCGGCGAACCGCGCGGGCGGCGCACGCTCGACAACGGCGAACGCGAAGGCTACGACACCATGAAGTATTCGGAGTCGGAGATCCGCCGCATCGCCCACGAGGGGTTCCGCATTGCGCGCAAGCGCTCGCGCAAGCTGTGCTCGGTGGACAAGGCCAACGTGCTGGACACCAGCATCCTGTGGCGCGAAGTGGTGACCGAGGTCGGCAAGGAATACGCCGACGTGGAGCTCTCGCACATGTACGTCGACAACGCGGCGATGCAACTGGTGCGGGCGCCGAAGCAGTTCGACGTGATGGTCACGGGCAACATGTTCGGCGACATCCTGTCGGACGAAGCCTCGATGCTGACCGGCTCCATCGGCATGCTGCCCTCCGCGTCGCTCGACGCGAACGGCAAGGGCCTGTACGAACCGATCCACGGTTCGGCCCCTGACATCGCGGGCAAGGGTGTCGCCAATCCGCTCGCGACGATCCTGTCGGTCGCGATGCTGTTGCGGCACACCGGCAACGACGAAGCGTCGGCGATGCGCATCGAACAGGCGGTGAAGAAAGTGCTGCGCGACGGCTGCCGCACCGCGGACATCGCCCAGACAGGCGACAGGCGGATCGGGACGCAGGCGATGGGCGACGCAGTGGTCGCCGCGCTCGGCGCACAACATCGATAACGAGACGTTCACGACACGGAGAAGCGGTGATGGCAGCGGCAATGCGGGTGGGGTTCGTAGGCTGGCGCGGCATGGTGGGTTCGGTGCTCATGCAGCGGATGGTCTGGGAGAAAGACTTCCTGCTGATCGAGCCGACCTTCTTCACCACGTCCAACGTCGGCGGCGACGGCCCGTCCATCGGGCGCGATCTCGGACCGCTGCAGGATGCCAACGACGTTCAGGCGCTGGCGGGCATGGACACGATCGTCTCCTGTCAGGGCGGCGACTACACCAACGCCATCTTTCCGAAGCTGCGCGCAGCGGGTTGGAACGGCTACTGGATCGACGCCGCGTCGGCGCTGCGCATGAACGACGACGCCGTGATCATCCTCGACCCGGTCAACCGGGCGGTGATCGACGCGGCCCTCGACCGCGGGGTCAGGAACTACATCGGCGGCAACTGCACCGTGAGCCTGATGCTGATGGCGCTCGCGGGGTTGTTCAAGGCGGATCTGGTCGAATGGATCACCGCCATGACCTACCAGGCGGCCTCGGGTGCGGGCGCGCAGAACATGCGCGAACTGGTCGAGCAGATGGGCGCGGTGCACGGTGCGGCGAAGAACATGCTGGACCACCCGACGGCCACCATCATCGATATCGACCGTGCGGTCGCGCAGGCGCTCAACAGCGACGACTTCCCCACCGCGCAGTTCGGACACGCGCTGGCCGGCAGTCTGTTGCCGTGGATCGACAAGGACCTCGGCAACGGTCAGAGCCGCGAGGAGTGGAAGGCCATGGCCGAGGGCAACAAGATCCTGGGCAAGGCGCCCGGCTCGATTCCGGTGGATGGCGTGTGCGTCCGCATCGGCGCCATGCGCTCGCACAGTCAGGCGCTCACCATCAAGTTGAAGCGCGATCTGCCCCTGGGCGAGGTCGAGCGCCTGCTCGGGTCCGCTCATGAATGGGTGAAAGTGATCCCTAACACCCGCGAAGCGTCCCTGCAGGCGCTGACTCCCGCTGCGGTTTCCGGCAAGCTCGAGGTTCCCGTGGGACGGTTGCGCAAGCTGCCGATGGGCGGGGAATACCTGACGGCCTTCACCGTCGGGGACCAGTTGTTGTGGGGAGCGGCCGAGCCGCTGCGCCGCATGCTGAGGATCCTGCTGGAGCGCTGAGGCCGCGGGCTCCGTGCCTGACGGGGCCGGTGAGTAGGCGTTTACGCTGACCGCCAACGCGATCGTCGTTGGCGGCAAGGAACTTGCTTCGTCGCCCGTGTGCAAGCTGATTCGGCCCGAATCCGATTTTCAGCCCTGGACGCGCCTTGGGTGCGCGTTCCTTCGGCTACAGAAAACGACAAAATGAGCCGAAAAAAGAACCATGAATCGATGGTTAGCTGAGAGGCGAGATTAGCTTGCATCAGTAACCCCATGATGTTATTTTCGTTATAAACCTCGAATTCCAAGGGTGGCGCGGTGGGCAAATCTCTGATTCGCGTGGTCGCTACGGTCGCCGCGCTCCTCGTCTGCACGGCGTCCGCCTACGCCGCTGGTCTCGGCAAGCTCACGGTCATCTCGACGCTCGGCCAACCCTTCCGCGGCGAGATCGACCTGGTGTCGGTCAAGAAGGACGAACTGTCGTCCCTGACGGTGCGCATGGCTTCGCCGGATGCTTTCAAGCAAGCCGACCTGCCGTACACCGCCTACGTCTCGAACCTGAAACTGGCCATCGAGAAGCGCCCCAACGGCGACTCGTACGTGAAGGTCTCCTCGTATCAGCCGCTGAACGAGCCCTTCATCGACTTCCTGGTGGAACTCGGCTGGACGTCGGGCCGGCTGGTCCGCGCCTACACGGCCCTCGTGGACCCGCCCATCGTGACCGATGCGGAAGCCTCGAAGGCCCCCGAGGTCAAGACGCTGCCGCCCACCCCGCCGCCCGAAACGAAGGCCGAGGCAGCCCCGCCCCCGGAGCCCGTCGCGGCACCCGCGCCCCCGCCCGCCGACGTGCAACCGCCGGTGGCAGAAGCGGCCCCCGCCCCGGAGCCTGAACCGGCCTCGCCTGCGGCTGAGTCCGCGCCGCCCGAGCCGCCCGTCGCGCAGCGCGACGATGGCGTCAAGGTTCCCGAACCCGCAGAGCAGACCGGTGCCGTCCGAGCCACGCCTGGCGGACAAAGGGCTCCGTCCGCCGGCGGCGAAGTGACCGTGAAGCAGGGCGATACCCTCTCCAAGATCGCGAAGGCCCATATGGTCGAGGGGCTGGCCCTCGAGCAGATGCTGGTGCTGTTGTATCGCGAGAACCCCGACGCCTTCGCCGGGAAGAACATGAACCGCCTGAAGACCGGGACGGTCATGCGCCTGCCGGACGATTCGTCCGTGGTGGATATGTCGCCCCAGGACGCGCGCAAGGAAGTCCGGGTGCAGGCGGCCAACTGGAATGCGTACCGCGAGAAGCTCGCAGCCGTCACCGCCGAAGCTCCTGCGACCGATACCGGAGCCCAGCAGAGCGCGTCCGGCAAGATCACCACCATGGTGGACGAGAAGGCGCCGGCGGCGGAAGCGCCGAAGGAAGTGCTGAAGCTTTCCAAGGGCGAACCGGCCAAGGCCGGCACCGGGGCTGCGACCCAGGACGCGAAGGCGCTCCAGGACCGCATCCATTCGCTCGAGGAAGAGATTGCCGCCAAGAACAAGGCGGCCAAGGACTCCGGCGAACGCATCGCTGCGCTCGAAAAGACCATCAAGGACATGCAGGCCTTGATGGAGATCAAGAGCAAAGGCATGCCGACAGCCCAGGCGCCCGCAGCTGCCCCCGCCCCCAAGGCCGAGCCGCCCAAGGCCGCGACGCCTCCGGCCGCCGAGACACCCGCACCCAAGCCGATGGAGCCCGCCGTGGCGCCGCCCCCGGCTGTCGCTCCGGCGCCGGGCGCCGCTCCCGAAACGGCCGCCGTGACGCCCGCTCCGGGCGAAGCGCCGCCCGCGCCGAAGAAGAAGTTCGTGCCGCCGCCGCCGCCCCCGCCGCCGAGCCTGATGGACGAGCTGCTCGACAATCCGCTCTACCTCGCAGCCGGTGCCGGCGTGCTGGCTCTGCTCGGATTCGGCGGCTACATGATGTTCAAGCGCCGCCGCGGCGGCGCCGAGCCCGCCCCGAAGAAGGACAAGAAGGGCGGAAAAAAAAATACCTTCGCCCCGATTGAAGATGACGTAACGACGGAGATTCCGTCGGGTTCCGGCCTCGCGGCCGGCAAGGGCGGTGGCGACGTCCACGAAGAGGGCGATCCGCTGGCGGAAGCCGAGATCTTCCTGACCTACGGTCGCGACAACCTCGCCGAGGAACGCCTCAAGGAAGCGATCGTGGCGACCCCCAAGCGCTACGAACTGCACGGCAAGCTGCTCGAGATCTACGCCGGCCGACGCGACGCTGCAGCCTTCGAGCAAGTGGCGAAGGAACTCCAGAGCGGCACCGGCGGCAAGGGCGAGATCTGGAACAAGGCGGTCCGGCTGGGATTCCAGATCGACCCGGCCAACTCGCGCTATGCCGCGGGCCGTCCGGTCGAGGATGACGGCACGGCGACCGTCGTGGTGGGCACCGGCAGCGCGCTGGCAGCCGCCGCAGCGGCAGCCGCCACCGCCATGGGCACGTCCCGACCCGGAGGCAGTGCCGACGCCGCGAAGACCAACCTCGACTTCAACCTGGGTTTCGACGATTCGGCCATCGGCACGACCACCGACATCGACCTGGGGCGCCTCGGTCCCGAGATCGAAGCCGCGACCACCACGAGCACCGACTTCGACTTGGGAGCGCTCGGCGAAACCGCCGATCTGTCCGAGAGCGTGGTGCTCGATCCGGGTGTCAAGATGCCCGGGGTCGACAACGAATCCACGGTGCAGATCACGGCCTTCGAGGGCACGGCGCCGCTGCCGACCGGAGCCGAGGCGGCTCCCGCCGCCGGCGGCCTCGACTTCGATTTCGACGTGAGCGCTGTTGCACCGACCGCGGCACCCGCGCCTGGCGCCGAGCCGCAGGACGAGGGTGGCCTCAACTTCGACATCAGCGGGCTCAACCTCGATCTGCCCAACGCGGTCGGCGGTGCTCCCGGGAGCGCCAGCGCGCCCGATCTGGACCTGTCGGGCATCAGTCTCGATCTCGGCAGCGCCGAAACGCCCGCCGCGGCCGGTGCCGGCGGCAAGGACGACAAGTGGTACGACGTGCAGACCAAGTTCGACCTCGCCAAGGCGTATCAGGAGATGGGCGATCGCGAAGGTGCGCGCGAGATCCTGCAGGAAGTCCTGGCCGAGGGCGATGCCGAGCAGAAGGCCGCCGCGCAGGCGGTGCTGGGTTCGCTCGGGTAAGGTTGTCCGGGTTCACCGAATCAGCGCCGCCGCGAGCGGCGCTGATCGTTTTCAGGGACAGTTCCGGTGCGAATAGCCCTCGGCCTCGAGTACGACGGCAGCGCGTTCTGCGGCTGGCAGACGCAGCCTTCCGGGTGCGCCGTGCAGGATGCCCTCGAGCGTGCCCTCACCCAGATCGCGGGGACGCCGATCGCGACGACGTGCGCCGGACGCACCGATGCGGGTGTGCATGCGCTGGCGCAGGTGGCCCACTTCGATACAGAGGTAGGGCGTCCGGACACGGCATGGGTTCGAGGCACCAACGCGTTGTTGCCGGCCGCCGTCAGCGTGCTGTGGGCGCGTACGGTCGATCCGGCATTCCACGCCCGGTTCGACGCTGAGGCGCGGCGTTATCGCTACGTGCTGCTGGCGCGCGGGGAACGCCCCGGCGTGCTGCACGGCCGGGTGGGATGGTGGCACGGTGCGCTCGACGTGGCGGCGATGCGCACCGCTGCGGCCGAGCTGATCGGCGAGCACGATTTCAGCGCATTTCGCGCCGCCGAGTGTCAGGCGAAATCGCCGGTGCGGGTACTGAGCGTGCTCGACCTGAGCGCCGATGGTCCGTTCGTCGTCTTCGAACTGCGTGCCAATGCCTTCCTGCAGCACATGGTGCGCAACATCGTGGGAGCGTTGGTCTACGTCGGTGCCGGCCGTCAGCCGCCCACCTGGATCGGCGAGCTGCTGCGTGGCCGCGACCGGCGCCTGGCGGCGCCGACCTTCGCGCCGGATGGTCTTTACCTGGCCGGCGTGGAATACTCGCCGACCGCCAACCTGCCGACGGTGCCGGCGCGGACCATCCCGTTCTAGATAAGCATGCCCACGCGCATCAAGTTCTGCGGCATCACGCGCTCCGAGGACGCCCAGGCCGCCGCGCGTCTGGGGGTCGATGCCGTCGGCTTCGTGTTCCACCGGAAGAGCCCGCGCTACGTCCCGCCGGAGCGGGCGGCGGCCATCGCCCGCGATCTGCCGGCATTCGTGACGACCGTGGGCCTCTTCGTGGACCCGGATGAAGCCGAGGTGCGGTCGGTGCTTGCTGCCCTCCCGCTCGACCTCATCCAGTTCCACGGCGCCGAACCGCCCGAGTTCTGCGGGCGCTTCGGCCGGCCCTGGATCAAGGCGCTCGCCGTGGCACCGGGAGTCGATTTGCTACAATCCGCCGCGAATTACGCCGGGAGCCGCGGGCTGCTGCTCGATGCATTCGTGCCCGGGATGCATGGCGGTACCGGTATCAAGGCAGACTGGAGCGCGATCCCCGGATCGCTGCCGCTGCCGGTCATACTGGCCGGAGGGCTGACCCCCGCCAACGTGGGCGAAGCCATCCGGGCGGTGCGGCCCTGGGCCGTGGACGTTTCCAGCGGGGTCGAACGCGAGAAGGGCGTGAAGGACCACGACAAGATGGTCGCATTCATTCGAGGAGTCCGAGATGCAGATGACTGACCTGCCCGATCGCAAGGGGCATTTCGGTCCCTATGGGGGAATTTTCGTCGCCGAGACGCTGATGTACGCGCTCGACGAACTGCGCGACAACTACGAGCGGTTGCGCGAGGACCCGGCGTTCGTCGCCGAGTTCGAGTACGAACTCAAGCACTACGTGGGTCGCCCGAGCCCGGTGTATTTCGCGAAGCGCCTCACCGAGCAATGCGGCGGGGCGCAGATCTGGTTGAAGCGCGAGGATCTCAACCACACCGGCGCGCACAAGATCAACAACACCATGGGCCAGGCGCTGGTCGCGCGGCACATGGGCAAGAAACGCATCATCGCCGAGACCGGCGCGGGCCAGCACGGCGTGGCTTCCGCGACCGTGGCGGCGCGCTTCGGCATGGAATGCGTGGTCTACATGGGCTCGGAGGATATCCATCGCCAGGCCCAGAACGTGTACCGCATGAAGCTGCTCGGCGCCTCGGTGGTGCCGGTGGAAAGCGGTTCGAAGACGTTGAAGGACGCGCTCAACGAAGCGATGCGCGACTGGGTCACCAACGTCGAGGGCACGTTCTACATCATCGGCACCGTGGCGGGCCCGCATCCTTATCCGATGATGGTGCGCGACTTCAATTCCGTGGTGGGCCGCGAACTGCTGACACAGATGCCGGAAGTGATCGGCCGCCATCCCGATGCGATCCTCGCGTGCGTGGGTGGCGGGTCGAACGCGATGGGTGCGTTCTACCCGTTCATCCCCCACAAGGAGGTGCGCCTGATCGGTGTCGAGGCGGGCGGTCTCGGATTGCAGAGCGGCAAGCACGCGGCAACGCTGTGCGCCGGCAGGCCCGGCGTGCTGCACGGCAACCGCACCTATCTCATGCAGGACGAGAACGGCCAGATCATGGAGACCCATTCCATTTCGGCCGGCCTCGACTATCCCGGCGTCGGGCCCGAGCACGCGTGGCTCAAGGACACCGGTCGCGCCGAGTACGTGGCCGTG
This sequence comes from Betaproteobacteria bacterium Ga0077523, assembly GCA_001464695.1. GTDB lineage: Bacteria > Pseudomonadota > Gammaproteobacteria > Burkholderiales. The sequence goes on from LNDQ01000149.1 coordinate 10,025, forward strand.
ACCGACGACGAAGCGCTCGAGGCGTTTCATGCAATGTGTCGCGTGGAAGGCATCATCCCGGCGCTCGAATCGAGCCACGCCGTAGCGCAGGCGATGAAGATGGCCCGCACCATGCCGAAGGACAAGGTGCTGCTGGTGAATCTGTCCGGCCGCGGCGACAAGGACATGAACACTGTCGCGCGCTATTCGGGGCTCACGCTGTGATGCCGCGCGACGTGCCGGCGCTGTCCCGCATTCCCGGCGTCTTCGACAAGCTGAAGTCTGCGGGCCGCAAGGCGCTGATCCCGTTCATCACCGCCGGCGACCCGGACAAGGCCTCGACGGTGCCGATCATGCACGCGTTGGTGACGGCGGGCGCCGACATCATCGAATTGGGCGTGCCGTTTTCCGATCCGATGGCCGACGGCCCCACCATCCAGCGCTCGAGCGAGCGGGCACTGAAGCACGGCACCTCGCTCAAGGATTGCCTCGGGTTCGTGCGTGAGTTCCGCACGCGCGACGAGGTGACGCCCGTGGTGCTGATGGGCTACGCGAATCCGATCGAAGCCATGGGCTACGACTCTTTCGCCACCGCCGCCGCGCAAGCGGGTGTGGACGGTGTGCTGGTGGTCGACTATCCGCCCGAGGAGAGTGCCCAACTCACCGGCAAGCTGCGCGCCGCCGGCATCGACTCGATCTTCCTGCTCTCGCCCACGTCGCTCGACCAGCGCATGGAAGAAGTGGCGCATCTCGCGAGCGGCTACGTGTACTACGTCTCGCTGAAGGGCGTGACCGGTGCGGCGAATCTGGATCTCACTGAAGTGGGGCGCAAGATTCCGCAGATCCGCAGCCACGTGAAGTTGCCGATCGGCGTGGGCTTCGGCATTCGCGACGGCGCGACGGCGCGGGCGGTGGCGGGCATTGCCGATGCGGTCGTCATCGGCAGCCGCCTGGTGCAGGAGATCGAAGCGTCGCCGCCCGGACAGGCCGCGGCGAACATCGGAGCGCTCGTGGCGGAGATCCGCCGCGCGATGGACGCGCAAGCTTGATCGGGTAGTGAACATCCCCCCCCACTCTCTACGTTCGCTGCCCCCAGGGGACCTAGCGCTCTTCGGGCGGCCGGGCGCGCGCTCGTTGGCGCGGCGATCCGCGGCGCATTCCACCAAGGGGGCGAGATGAGCTGGTTGCAGAAGCTGCTTCCACCCAAGATCAAGCGTACGGCGGGCACGTCGCGCAAGGCGGTTCCCGAAGGTCTGTGGACCAAGTGCGAGGTGTGCGAAACGGTGCTCTACCGTGCCGACCTCGAACAGAACCTGAGCGTCTGCCCGAAATGCAGCCATCACATGCGGCTGTCGGCACGCGAACGCCTCGACTATTTCCTCGACCCGGACGGCCGGTTCGAGATCGGCGCCGAAGTGGTGCCGGTGGACTTCCTCAAGTTCGTGGACAGCAAGCGCTACACCGAGCGTCTGGAGCAGGCGCAGGCCGAGACCGAGGAGGAAGACGCGCTGGTGGCGATGCAGGGCTCGGTCAAGAATCTCCCGCTGGTGGTGGTCGCGTTCGAGTTTCGCTTTCTCGGCGGCTCGATGGGATCGGTGGTGGGCGAGCGTTTCGTGCGCGCGGTGCAGACGTCGGTGGAGCAGGGCATGCCCTTCATCTGTTTCGCCGCGAGCGGCGGCGCGCGCATGCAGGAAGGCCTGATGTCGCTCATGCAGATGGCCAAGACCACGGCCGCGCTCACGCGCCTGTCGGCGGCACGGCTGCCGTTCATTTCGGTGCTGACCGACCCCACCATGGGCGGGGTGTCGGCGAGTTTCGCCTTCATCGGCGACGTCGTGATCGCCGAGCCGAACGCGCTGGTGGGATTCGCCGGCCCGCGCGTGATCGAGCAGACGGTGCGGCAAACGCTGCCCGAAGGCTTCCAGCGCTCCGAATTCCTCCTCGAACACGGCGCCATCGACATGATCGTCGACCGCCGGCAGATGCGCGACAAGATCGCGAACCTGCTCACCTTGCTGATGCGCGCGCCGGCTGCCTGACGCACCGCGTCGCCGTACCACCATGAAGATCGAACCGCCGTCAGGCGCCGCACCCGGTCCGGACGCGGGCCTCGCCGACTGGCTCGCCTACATCGAACGCCAGCACCCGCAGGCGATCGCGATGGGCCTCGATCGCGTGGCCGTGGTGCGTGATCGACTCGGACTCGAGTTCGCGTGTCCGGTGATCACCGTCGGCGGCACCAACGGCAAGGGTTCGACCTGCGCCATGCTGGAGGCGATCGCCGCGGCCGCGGGCTATCGCGTCGGTCTCTACACGAGCCCGCACCTCAGGAGCTACAACGAGCGTGTGCGCATCGACCGGCGCACCGCATCCGATGCGTCGCTGTGCGAGGCGTTTCGCGCCGTGGAGGAGGCACGCGGCGGTGTGCCGCTCACCTATTTCGAGTTCGGTACCCTCGGCGCCGCGTGGTTGTTCGCGCGTGCGGGCCTCGATCTGGCGATCCTCGAAGTGGGCCTGGGCGGTCGGCTCGATGCGGTGAACGTGTTCGATGCCGATTGTTCGGTCGTCACTTCCATCGGGCTTGATCACATGGACCTGCTCGGGCCCACCCGCGAATCGATCGGTTTCGAGAAGGCGGGCATCTTTCGATCCGGCCGGCCGGCTGTCGTCGGGGAAAAGGACCCGCCGGTGACCATGGCCGAGCACGCGCGGACAGTGGGCGCGCAGTGGCTGCAGAACGGGGTCGATTTTCGCGCGGAGTCGGATGCCACCCAGTGGCGCTACGTCGGGCCGGGCGGAGCACGCGGCGGCCTGCCGCATCCTGCGTTGCGCGGCAGCTATCAACTCGACAACGCGGCGGCCGCCATCGCCGCGCTCGACACTTTGCGCGAGCGCTTGCCCGTTTCCATGAATGCCATCCGTCAGGGACTGGTCAGCGTCGATCTCGCGGGCCGCTTCCAGGTGCTGCCGGGTCGGCCGGTCACCATTCTCGACGTCGCTCACAATCCGCACGCGGCGCAACGACTCGCCGCCGCGCTCGGGGCGATGACGGATGTCGGTGCCACGCACGTGGTGTTCGCGATGCTGCGCGACAAGGACATCGAAGGTGTGGCGCGAGCGGTGAAGGGCGAGGCGGATCGCTGGTATCTCGCGCCGTTGCCGGGTCCGCGCGGGGCGGCCGCGCAGGCGTTGCGGCAGGCGCTGGATGCTGCCCAGGTATTCGACCCGGTGGAAGGTTTCGCTTCGGTCGCCGCTGCTCTCAAGGCGGCGCAGGGTGCGGCGCGTCCCGATGATAGAATCGTCGTGTTCGGATCGTTCCTCACCGTCGCTCAGGCTCTCGACGCGCTCGAGATCTGAAGGCGACTGAAAGATGCCCCAGCCCGTTACCGACGACGAACTGCAACTCCGCAAGCGTGCCCGCCGCCGCCTGGTCGGTGCCGTCGTCCTGGTCCTGCTCGTGGTGGTGTTCCTGCCGATGGCGCTCGACAACGAGCCCAAGCCGCTGTCGAAGAACGTCGACATCCAGGTGCCCGCGCTCGATTCGGCGGAGGGCAAGTTCCCCAGCGCACCGGCGCCCTCGGAGGCGCCCTCCGTAGCGCCCGCCGAGCCGCGACCGGCCGAGCCGGCACCCGCACCGCAGGTGGAGCCGCCGGTGGTGGCGGTCGATTCGATCAAGCCGGTGCCGCCGCCGGCGCCGGAGCCGAAGCCCGAGGCGCCGAAGCCGGAGCCGGTGAAGAAAGCGGAGCCCGCGAAGAAGGCGGAGCTCGCGAAGAAGGTCGAAGTCGCCAAACCGCTGGCGAAGGAAACGAAGCCCGAGCCGCCGAAGTCGTCGGTCGCGCCGATCGAAGCCCAGGGCTACGTGGTGCAGCTCGGCGCATTCTCGAACTCCGCCAACGCGAAGCAGCTGTACCAGAAGCTGCGTGCCGCGCGGATTCCGGCCTACATGGAGCCGGTACCCGGCGGCGGCGGCGCCAGGACCCGCGTGCGGGCAGGACCGTTTCCGACCGAGGAAGCGGCCGACAAGGCGCGGCAGAAGCTGCTGCAGTCCGGGTTCGCGAAGGGCGACCTCAAGATCGTGAAGCAGGGCGAATGACGATGGTCCGAGCTGGGCAGCCCGGGGTGGCGCAGGCGTGACGTGGTTCGACATCGCCGTGCTGGTGGTCCTGGGCGTATCGATGCTGGTCGGTGTGATGCGAGGCTTCGTGAAGGAAGTGATGGCCATCGCTGCCTGGGTGCTCGCATTCGTGCTCGCGCGCCAGTTCGCGCCCACGGTCGCGGGCTGGTTGCCCCAGGCCCTGCAGCCCACAGGCCTGCGGCTGGCGGCCGGTTTTCTGTGCCTGCTGTTCGGCGGCCTGCTGCTGCTCTGGGTCGCAACCTATTTTGCTCTGCAACTGATCCGGGCCAAGGGCCTGACGCTTGCGGACCGGACGATCGGCGCCATATTCGGTTTGCTGCGCGGCGTGCTGATCGTGCTCGTAGGCGTTCTGGTGGCTGGGCTCACCGTCCTGCCGAAGGAGGCCGGATGGCGCAATGCGTGGTTCTCCGCGCCCTTCGAGGCGCTCGCGATATCGGTGAAGGCGTGGCTGCCGGAAGCGGTGAAGACGAGGATCGAGTATGAGTAGCAATGTTGGCAACCGTGACTGGCCAGCGTCCAGCGGAGCTCGAAACTTTGAGGCCGCGACTGGCCAGCGGCCAGCGAAGCTGGGGCGCACAGGCCTCCTGGCGCCGAGCGGAGTGGTGGGTGGGACGCACGGGCCCTCGAAAGCCTCGGAGCGCGCTTGCCGAAACACGTGGAGTTGTAGATCGTACAATTGCGTGATGTCTGCGGTTCAAGGAGTCTGACATGTGCGGCATTCTCGGTGTCGTCGCGAAGAATCCGGTCAATCAGCTGCTCTATGACGGCCTGCTGGTGCTGCAGCATCGCGGCCAGGACGCTGCCGGCATCGTCACCGCCGAGGGCAGTACGTTCCACATGCACAAGGACAGCGGCTTCGTGCGCGATGTCTTCCGCACGCGGGACATGCGCAACCTCGGTGGCACCATGGGTATTGCGCACTGCCGGTACCCGACGGCGGGTTCTGCCAACAACACCGCCGAGGCGCAGCCGTTCTACGTCAATTCGCCCTTCGGCATCGTGCTCGGGCACAACGGCAACCTCACCAACTCGGAACAGCTGAAGCGCGACCTGTTCCGGCAGGACCTGCGGCACGTCAACACCAATTCCGATTCGGAAGTGCTGCTGAACGTGCTGGCGCACGAACTGCAGGACAACTCGAACGGCTTTCGCCTGAGCCCCGAGACCATCTTCGCCGCGGTCGCCGGTGTGCACCGCCGCTGCCGTGGCGCCTATGCCGTCGTCGCGAGCATCGCAGGCTATGGTCTGCTGGCGTTCCGCGATCCGTACGGCATCCGCCCGCTGGTGGTGGGGCAGGCGATGACGGACAAGGGCACCGAATACCTGGTCGCCTCGGAGAGTGTCGCGCTGGACACGCTGGGCTTCACGCTGCTGCGTGACGTGCAGCCGGGCGAGGCCATCTTCATCGACTTCGACGGCAACTTCCACAGCCGTCAGTGCGCCGCCAATCCGTCGCTCAACCCGTGCATCTTCGAGTTCGTGTACCTCGCGCGGCCCGATTCGGTGATCGACGGTATCTCGGTCTACGAAACGCGCCTGCGCATGGGCGAGAGCCTCGCCGACAAGATCCTGCGCGACTATCGCGACCTCGACATCGACGTGGTCATCCCGATCCCGGATTCGAGCCGGCCTTCGGCCATGGAGCTCGCCAACCGCCTCGGCCTCTCGTACCGGGAAGGGTTCATCAAGAACCGATACATCGGGCGCACGTTCATCATGCCCGGCCAGGCGGTGCGGCGGAAATCGGTGCGGCAGAAGCTGAACGCGATCGGAGTCGAATTCAAGGGCAAGAACGTGCTGCTGGTGGACGATTCCATCGTGCGCGGCACTACCAGCCGCGAGATCGTGCAGATGGCGCGTGAATCGGGTGCCAACAAGGTGTTCTTCGCCTCGGCCTCGCCGCCGGTGCGGTTTCCCAATGTCTACGGCATCGACATGCCGACCTCGCGCGAACTGATCGCCAACGGCCGCGACGACGAGGCGATCGCCCGCGAGATCGGCACCGACCGGCTGGTCTATCAGGACCTCGATGCGCTGGTCGCCGACGTCCGTGCGGTGAATCCGAAGGTCACCAACTTCGAAACCTCGTGCTTCAGCGGCATCTACGTCACCGGCGACGTGACGCCGGAGTATCTGGCCGGTGTCGAGGCCGACCGCAACGACGATGCGCTCGCCCGCCGTCTGGCACTCGCCAGCACCACGCAACTCGACCTGAACCTCGTCGAAGCGGGTTGACAGCGGCCTCGCCGGCCGTCAGTATCCCGCCCTCACGCGCCGATTTGAGCTTCAGCTTGCGGGCGCGCTACAAATTCGGCTAAAGCGTTGCGGAAGAAAAACCCGTTCGCGCCTTTGAGCCGAGCGGGTTTTTTTTCGGCTTGAGGGCGAAAGCGATGGCAGAGCAGGAGTTCGAGTTCGATACGCTGGCGGTGCGCTCGGGCATCCATCGCACGGCATTCCAGGAACATGCCGAGCCGCTGTTCCTCACCTCGAGCTACGTGTTCGAGAACGCAGCGCAGGCCGCCGCGCGTTTCGCCGGGACCGAACCGGGGTACGTCTACTCCCGGTACACCAACCCCACGGTCACTGCGCTCGAGGAACGACTGGCCGCGCTGGAGGGCGCCGAGCGGTGCATCGCGACGGCGTCAGGCATGGCGGCGATCCTCGCGTGCACCATGGGCCTCATGAAGTCGGGCGAGCGCATCGTCGCCTCGCGCAGTCTCTTCGGGGCTACCACGCAGCTATTCAACAACTTCCTCGCGCGCTTCGGTATCGCGACCGAGTATGTGGCGCTCACCGATCTCGACGCATGGCGCGCGGCTGCGGCAAGACCGGGCGTCAAGCTGCTGTTCGTGGAAACACCGTCGAATCCGCTGACCGAAGTCGCCGACCTCGCCGGTCTCGCGGCGATTGCCCGCGAGACCGGCACGCTGCTCGCCGTGGACAACTGTTTCTGTTCGCCGGCGCTGCAGCGACCGATCGAGTTCGGCGCCGACCTCGTGATTCATTCCGCCACGAAGTATCTCGATGGGCAGGGGCGCGTGCTGGGCGGTGCCGTGCTGGGTCGCCGCGCACTGATCGAAGAGCCGCTCACCGCTTTCCTGCGCAACGCCGGGCCGACGCTGAGCCCGTTCAACGCATGGGTGATCTTCAAGGGCCTGGAAACGTTGCGCCTGCGCATGGAAGCGCAGTCGCGTGCGGCGCTGGAACTCGCGGCCTGGCTCGAAGCCCATCCACGGGTTCAGCGCGTGTTCTACCCGGGGCTCGCGTCCCACCCGCAGCACGCGCTGGCGATGCGCCAGCAGGTGAGCGGCGGTGCCATCGTCAGCTTCGAGGTGAAGGGCAGTCGAGCGGATGCGTGGCGCGTGGTCGACGCGACGCGCGTCATCTCCATCACCGCGAACCTCGGCGATACGAAGAGCACCATCACCCATCCCGCGAGCACGACGCACGGGCGCATTGCGCCCGAGGTGCGCGCGGCCGCGGGTATCGGCGAAGGTCTGCTGCGCGTGGCGGTGGGGCTCGAGTCGCCGGACGACCTCAAGGCCGACCTGGACCGAGGGCTGCGCGGCGCCTGAAGGGCGGGCCGTGGGTGACCGGCGTCAGCCGGTGTAGGGCACGCGCGTCACGCCGGCGGCGTCTACGCGCAGGTATTCACCCTTTTCGTACCAGTCGGACAGCACCCAGCGCTCGCAGCGATGGCCGTCGACCATGTGTTCGTGGCGCGCGGGTCGGTGCGTGTGGCCATGGATCAGGCGCGGCGGATAGTTCGCGGCGCGCACCGCGGCTTCCACCGCGGACAGCGTCACGTCCATGATCGCCGGCGGCTTGTCCTGCTTCTGCTGATCGCTTTGCGCGCGCACCTGCCCGACCTGGTGCTGGCGCGCGGGAATCGGCAGCGCGAGAAACTGGCGTTGCACTTCCGGATTGCGGACGTGGGCGCGAAACGCCTGGTAGGCCTTGTCGTCCGTGCACATCGTGTCGCCGTGCATGAGCAGCGTGGGCGTGCCATGCAGGTCGAGCAGCGTCGGATCGGCCAGCAATTGCGCCTGTGCCGCGACGGCGAAACCCGGACCCGCCAGAAAGTCGCGGTTACCGTGCATGAACTTCAGTTTCGTGCCGCCGGTCGCAACCTTGCTGAGCCCTGCTAGCACCTCGGCGTTGAGAGGATCGGCCAGCGCGTCATCCCCGATCCAGAACTCGAACAGGTCGCCCAGGATGAAGAGTGTCTGCGCAGCAGGTGCCAGCTCTTCGAGAAAGTGCATGAAGAGCCGTGTGATGCCGGGCCGCGCCTCCGCGAGGTGCAGGTCGCTGATGAACAGCGCGTGGGTCCGGCTCGCGCTCATTCGACCGGCCTCAGTCGCAAGCGAGCTCGCCCCCTGGGGGGCAAGTCAGCAGGCCCGTCGGGGGGCTTCACCTCAGATCACTTCGGCGCTCTTGATCACCACGTCTTCCACCGGCACGTCCTGGTGAAACCCGCGGGTGCCCGTGCTGACCTTGCGAATCTTGTCGACCACGTCCTGGCCTTCCACCACCTTGCCGAACACGCAGTAGCCGAACTCCTGGGGCGTGGGCGCGCGGAAGTTGAGGAAATCGTTGTTCGCCACGTTGATGAAGAACTGGCTCGAGGCGGAATGCGGATCCGGCGTGCGTGCCATGGCCACCGTGTAAGCGGCATTCTTGAGTCCGTTCTCGGCTTCGTTCTTGATGGTGGCCCGAGTGTCCTTCTGCTTCATGCCGGGTTCGAAACCGCCGCCCTGGATCATGAAGCCGTCGATCACGCGGTGAAAGACGGTGTTGGCGTAGTGCCCGTCCTGCACGTACTGCAGGAAATTCTCGACGGTGAGCGGGGCCTTCGCGGCATCGAGTTCGAGCGTGATGGTGCCGAGGGTGGTGTGGAGCTTGACCATGGTGTACGGATCCTAGTTGGCGGGGATGACGCGTGCGTCTTCGATGACGACCTGGGTCTGCGGCACGTCCGTAGGGAAGGGGCCGCCGGGGCCCGCGGGTGCCGCAACGATCTTGTTCGCGACGTCCATGCCCTCCACCACCTTGCCGAACACGCAGTAGCCGTAACCGCGCGGATTCGGCGCACGGAAGTCGAGGAACGCATTGTCGGCCACGTTGATAAAGAACTGCGCCGTGGCCGAATGGGGGTCGGTGGTGCGCGCCATCGCGATCGTGCCCACGGCGTTGCGCAGCCCGTTCGCGGCTTCGTTGGCGACCGGGTCGCGCGTGGGTTTTTGCCGGTAGTCCGGGGTGAAGCCGCCGCCCTGGATCATGAAGCCGGGGATGACCCGATGAAAGATCGTGCCCTTGTAGAAGCCGTCGTTCACGTACTTCAGGAAGTTCTCGACCGTTTTCGGAGCCTTGTCCGGATACAGCTCGAGGACGATGGTGCCGGCGGTGGTCTTGAGTTCCACCTTGGGGTCGGCGGCATGAACGGAAACGGCGAAGGTGGCCGCGACGAACGTCGCCGCGGCAAAGCGGATGAATCCCATGGAGAGCGTCCTTACGGAGTGAAAAGCGGACTGCGACGAGAAAGGCTCAGGCCGCGCCTTCGTAGACGATCTTCCAGCGCGAGCCGTCGCGGAGCCAATATTGCCGCTTCTTCATGACGTTCGACAAATTGTTGCTCGCGTAGTCCTGGGTGAAGTTCACCACGGCGAGGGGTTCGCGCCCCGGGTACAGGAACATGCTCACCCCATCCAGCTTGACCTTGATCCAGCTCTTGCCGGCATTGACGGCACGCTTTTGCGCCGCCCATTCGGCCAGGCCGGACGTGCCGGTGGAGAAGCCCGGCGCGTAGTGCGTGAGGTAGTTTTCGGTCTGCAGGCTTTCCCAATCGCGGCGCCACTGCTCGACCGAGGACTCCAGGCTTGCGCGGACGGTGCTCATGTCCTGCTCCGCAACCCAGTCGACGCCGGCCGAGATGATGACCGGGGTGATGCCGATCTGCAGATCGCGGGCGATCGCCTGGAGATCTTCGTTGGTCAGCACGACGCAGCCGTCGGAAGCTCGGGGGGGCCGGCTATAGGTGTCGCGCGGCGTGCCGTGCAGCCAGATGCCGTGGCCGTCGCGGCCCTGGCGGCGGTCCCATTCGTTCGGATAGCTGATCGGGTAGGCGCCGGACCCGTAGAAGTCGCCCACGCGGCTCAGGGGCAGGTTGCCGGTGACCTGGTACACGCCGAGCGGCGTCTTCTTGTCGCCCTCGCGCACCTTCTCGATGCCGTTCTTGCCGATGGTGATGTAGTAGTCCGCGACGTAGTGCGGCGTGCCGTCGCGATTCGCGAACACGTAGAGCGACGAGCGCGACGTATCCACGACGATGGCGAACTTCTGTTCCGGCGCCATCTTGAGGAGGTACCGCGGCAGGCGGTCACGCGGCGCTTCGGTATGCAGCCGCAGCAGGCGTGCCTTGGCCTCTTCGCGCAGGTCCTGCAGGCGATCGGCAGGGCCGTTCGGCGCGTTGCCGAGCGTTTCGATGGGGCGCGTGCGCGCCATCAGCAGATCGCCCTTGATCAACTGCGCCAGCCGGAAATCGGGCTTCGCGGCGAGCAGGCGATCGAGTTCGGTCTGGGCCGAGCCGATGCGGTCGCCGGCGATGTCCTTGAGCACCGCGACGATCGCGGCCTCCGCACCCTCGAGGCGACGCTCCACCTGCTGGTTGGCGCGCAGCGGCCTCGAGCCCATGGCGAGCGTGTCCGCCGTGAGGGCTCCCGCGGCCGCAAACGCCGACACGATGGCGAGGCCACGCGACCACTGATGGCTGCGTCGCGTCATCGGGCGATGTCTTCCTGCTGGATCAGCCAGCGGCCGCCGGTCCGCACGAGCGTCAGTTTCTTCATACTGCTGGCCTTCAGTGATTCCGACTGGTACACCTGACGGAAGGTTACGATGGCTTCGTCGGGGCTGGCAAACGTGACCTTGGGGTTCTGGGCCTGGACGTTGATGCGCTTGCCCTTTACCACCCGATCGCGCCGGGATTGCTCCCAGGCCGGGCGGCTCTGGCCCCCCGGCACCTTGAAATCGGGTCCGTAGTGGTCCAGGTAGGCCTTTGCGTCGCCGCTCGACCACGCCTTGGTCCAGCTTTCAACGGCTTTCAACACCTCTTCTTGAGGATCGGCATCCTTGCCCTTGCCGGGCGGGGCCACGGGGGGCTTGGCGGGGGGCGGTGCCGGGGTCGCTGCTGCCGGAACGGCTGGCTTTGCCGGTGGCGCGGTCGACGCGGCGGGTGCTGCGGGCGGTGTGGCGGCCGGGGCCGGCGGTGCCTCGTTGGCCGCCAGTTTCGGTCCGGTGGGTGCGGGTTCGGCAACGCCGCCTTTCACCATGGCCTGCCCGCCGGCCTTCGTGGAGAACAGCTCCTTCACCAGCGCGAGCTTGGACTTGGCCGAGGTGTTGGTCGAATCGAGCTGCAGCGCCTTGTCGTAGGCCTCGCGCGCCATCTTGGCGTACAGATCGCCGAGGTTCTCATGGGCGGTGGCGTAGCTGGGATGGGTCCGGATGGCCATCTCGAGCGCCTTGCGGGCCTTGTCGTCCTGGCCCTTGGCGGCGTAGAGGACCGCGAGATTGTTGTAGGGCTCGGGCAGTTCGGGAAAATCCTGCGTGAGCGCGGTGAATACGCCGATGGCCTCGTCCGGCTTGCCTTGTTCGGTCAGGATGAGACCCTTCAGGAAGCGCGCGCGCGCGTCCTTCGGCTGCTTCGACAGGATGGCGTCGATGCGGTCGAGTGCGGGACCGTAGTTCCCCTGCGTGAAGAGCCTGCGCGCGTCCTGGTAGTCGTCGGTTACCGCATGTGCCGTGACCAGGGAGTTGAGCAGGATTACCAGGCAGGCAGCTGCGAGGTGTAACCGTGTCATCGTGCTATACTTTTTTTCGAAGTTTCGCCGGTATGTTGCTGTATTGAAGACTGATTTTAACAAGAAGGCGACGCTTCCCACAATCGTGGCGGCGCCGGGCGTGCGCTGACTCGGGGTAGTTGGAAGCGGCGTTCATGCCGGGCACCGGGCCGAAGGACTCGAACGGTCCGCGGAACCGGCGTCGGCAGTGCCGAAATCGAGCAGGCTCGCGCGAGCGGCCCGAATAATCCCACAACTACATCCATGCTCCGCATACACAACTCGCTCGCCCGGGAAAAACAGGCGTTCGTTCCGATCCGTCCCGGCGAAGTCCGCATGTACGTCTGCGGCATGACCGTGTACGACTACTGCCACGTCGGTCACGCACGCGTGATGGTGGTGTTCGACACCGTGGTGCGCTGGCTGCGCAGTCAGCAATTCAAGGTCACCTACGTCCGCAACATCACCGACATCGACGACAAGATCATCAAGCGCGCGCTGGAGAACGGCGAACCGATCGACGTGCTGACCGGGCGCTTCATCGAGGCGATGAACGAGGATGCTGCAAGGTTGGGGGTCATGCGTCCCGATCACGAGCCGCGCGCGACCCAGTCGATCGACGGCATGCTGGCGCTGATCGGTCAGCTCGTGGACAAGGATCTAGCCTATCAGGCACCGAATCACGATGTGTACTTTTCGGTGCGCGACTTCGACGGCTACGGCAAGCTCTCCGGCAAGTCGATCGAGGACCTGCGCGCCGGTGAGCGTGTCGACGTCGATCCGAACAAGCGCGATGCCCTCGACTTCGTGTTGTGGAAATCCGCCAAGCCCGGCGAACCGCAATGGCCATCGCCGTGGGGGCCGGGCCGTCCCGGCTGGCACATCGAATGTTCCGCCATGAGCGAGGCGCTGCTGGGCACCCACTTCGACATCCACGGCGGTGGCCAGGACCTCCAGTTTCCCCATCACGAGAACGAGATCGCGCAATCGGAAGGTGCGCACGGCCATGCGTTCGTGAACTACTGGATGCACAACGGCTTCGTGCGCGTGGACGACGAGAAGATGTCGAAGTCGCTCGGCAACTTCTTCACCGTGCGCGACGTGCTCGCGAAGTACGACGCGGAAGTGGTGCGGTTCTTCATCATCCGTGCGCACTACCGCAGCCCGCTCAACTATTCCGACCAGCATCTCGACGATGCGCGCAGCGGACTCACCCGGCTCTACACGGCGCTCAAGAACGTCGCACCGGCGGCGAACGCGGCGATCGACTGGAACGACCCCGCCGCGGCGAAGTTCAAGGCGGCCATGGACGACGACTTCAACACGCCCGAGGCGTGTGCGGTGCTGTTCGATCTGGCGAGCGAAGTGAACCGTACCGCCTCGGCCGAGCGCGCGGCACTGCTGAAGGCGCTCGCGGGACTGCTCGGCCTGCTCGAGCGTGAGCCCGACGCGTTCCTGAAAAGCGCACCAGGCACCGATGGGGTGAGCATTGCCGACGCAGACATCGAGGCGCGCATTGCCGCGCGCGCTGCCGCCAAGAAAGCGAAGAATTTCGCCGAGGCCGATCGTATTCGTGCCGAATTGGATGCTGCCGGCATCCTGCTCGAAGACAGTCCCGCCGGCACCACCTGGCGCCGCAAGTAGCGCCCCCAACCTGGGAGATTGCCATCGACGACTTCAGGACGGTCTTTCCCCCGCTGCTGATCGGGCTCAACTATCACCTCGACCTCGTGCGCGTGCTGGTGCACAGCGTGGCCACCGGGGAGGCACCGGACGCCATCGACTCGAGCTACTGGGCCTGGTATCGCAGCGGCGCCTCCGGGCTCGCCGCGGACCTGCGCGACCCCGAGCTGGTCCAGGCCTGGAGCGAGCTCGAGCGGGCCCACGGCGAACTGCTGGTGGTGGCGGAGACCTGCCTTGCGGCCGTGCGCCGGGGCGACACCGCGGTGGCCCGGCGTTGCCTCGATCAGGTGTTCGGCCAGTCGGGTGTCCTGTTCGAACTGATCATCGGCGGCACCCTGCGCGAGCTCACCGAAGCGTTCACGCTGCGCGAGCGCATCCTGACCGAGCGCTATGAACGCGAGTTTCTCGAAGCGGCGCAGATCGGCCGTTTCTCGGTCCGGCTCGCCGACCACGCACTGCTGTCGGCCGACGACAGCTTCGCGCAGCTCTTCGGATTGAAGCCCGAGCAGTTGTCCGGGCTCGACATCCGGCATGTGCTCGACCGCGTCGCGTACGAAGAGCTGGTGGAGGCGACCACGCGAGGCCGAACGGCCCGGGTGCTGGCACGTGGCACGGCCGCGGGGGATCCGTCGCTCGAACTGGTGGCTTATCGGGATGGCGGTGCGCAGGAACTGCTGCAGGGGTTCGCGGTGAACTCCACCGCCAACCGCGATGCGCAGCAACGTCATCTCCTGTCGGCCGCCATCGACCGTTCCGACCAGGTGGTGGTGATCACCAATGTGCGCCACGAGATCGTGTACGTGAATCCGGCGTTCACGCGACTCACCGGCTACACGCGCGAGGAGGCTGTCGGCCGCAATCCGCGGTTCCTGCAGGGAGCTCAGACGAGCCAGGCGACGCGCGTGGCGCTGCGCGAGGCCGTGGCCGTCGGCCGCCAGACCCATGCCGAGATCCTGAACTACACCAAGAGCGGCACGACCTACTGGGTCGAGGTGTCCATCGTGCCGGTGCAGGACGAACGCGGGACGCTGACGCACTGGATCTCGATCGCCCGCGACATCAGCGAGCGCAAGGCCCAGGAGCAGGAGATCACCCGCCTCGCGATGGAGGACCACCTGACCGGGCTGCTCAACCGCCGGGCCGCCGAGGCGCGGTTCGCGGTCGAATGGGGCCGGGCGCGACGCGATGCGAGTCCGTTCGCCGTGGCGCTGATCGATGTCGACCGCTTCAAGCTGGTGAACGACCAGTACGGCCATCAGATCGGCGACCGTGCGCTGTGCCACGTAGCCAATACGCTCGCCTCCAACCTGCGCGGCGGCGACTGGATCGCCCGCTGGGGCGGCGAGGAGTTCCTGCTGGTGTTGCACGGGCTCGACGCGACCGGTGCGGTCAAGGCCGGCGAGCGCACGCGCAAGCTGGTGAAGGCGAAGCCGGTGAAGGTGGACGTCGGCGAATTGCCGGTCACCGTCAGCATCGGCATCGCCTTGTATTCGCCCGAGGCCGTGGCCATCGACGATCTGCTCGCGCAGGCCGATGCCCTGCTCTACGAAGCGAAACAGTCCGGGCGCGACAAGGTGCTCGTGGCGGGTGCGGCGAAAGGCCCGCGCGGCGGGCTCATCTGGGAAGGCTCGCAGGTGCAGAGCGCGTTGCACGAGAACCGCGTGCTGCCGGTGTTCCAGCCGATCGTGGACTTGAAAACCGGCGGTGTCGTCGGTGAAGAGGCGCTGGCGCGCATTCGCACGCGCGAGCAGGCGCTGGTGCAGGCGAAGCGTTTCATTCAGGCCGCCGAGGCGCTCCACCTGGTGGGCGCCATCGACCGGACCGTCACGCGCAGTGCGTTGGAGCGCACGGCCGAAGCGGTGGAGAACACCACTGCGCTCGACGCGTATTTCATCAACCTGTCAGCGCAGTCGCTCGCCGATCGGGACCTCGTCGGGACGCTGCGCGAGCAGGCGCTGGCATTCAAGATGATCCGCGGCGGCACCAACCCGATGGTGATCGAGATCACCGAACGCCAGACGGCGAGCATGGGCCGGCTGCAGGAGCACCTGGAGCCGCTCGTCGAGGCCGGGTTCCGGGTCGCGCTGGACGACTTCGGCAGCGGCTACTCGTCGTTCATGTATCTCGCCGAGCTACCGGTGCACTTCCTGAAGATCGAAGGGTGGATGGTGCAGGGCCTCGCGCGGTCGAAACGCACGCGCCAGTTGGTGGAGACGATCGTCGGCACGGCGCAGAAGTTCGGCATCCGCACCGTGGCGGAGTGCGTGGAGAACGCCCAGACGGCCCAGGTGCTATGCGACGTGGGTGTCGACTGGGGGCAGGGGCACTACTTCGCGAAGCCCTCGCTCGCGAGCGGGGAGCTGGTGGAGTGACTACGGTCGCGTAGCCCCCACCCTAACCCTCCCCCGGCCAAGCCGGCGCTGCGCTCCCCCCACCCTCCGC
>LNDQ01000150.1 GCA_001464695.1 Betaproteobacteria bacterium Ga0077523
TCCCCCGGCCAAGCCGGGGGAGGGGACGTACACTCCTTCCCCCACCTTCGGTGGGGGAAGGTTGGGATGGGGGCAATTCACTTGGCATTGCTTCCCTTCCTCGCCCCTACTCCGCGAAGAACTCCTTCACCTTGTCCAGCCACGACTTCGCGCGTGGATTGTGCCGTGACCCGTCGCGGACGTTGATCGCCTCCAGCTCCTCCAGCAGCTCCTTCTGACGCGCCGTCAGGCTGACCGGCGTTTCCACGACAACGTGGCACATCAGGTCGCCGTGCACGTTGGAACGGACGCCCTTGATGCCCTTGCCGCGCAGGCGGAACACCTTGCCGCTCTGGGTCTCGGCCGGGATCTTGATCTTCGCCGCCCCGTCGAGCGTCGGGATCTCGATCTCGCCGCCGAGCGCGGCGGTGGTGAAACTGATCGGCATCTCGCAATGCAGGTCGTTGTGGTCGCGCTGGAACACGGCGTGTTCGCGGATGTGGATGACCACGTACAGGTCGCCGCTCGGCCCGCCGTTGACGCCGGCTTCGCCTTCGCCGGCCAGGCGGATGCGATCGCCTTCGTCCACGCCGGCGGGGATCTTCACCGACAGCGTCTTCTGACGCTTGATTCGGCCCACGCCTGAGCAGGTGCCGCAAGGGGTCTCGACCACCTTGCCGCTGCCGTGGCATTTCGGGCAGGTCTGCTGGATCGAGAAGAAGCCCTGTTGCATGCGCACCTGGCCCTGGCCATTGCAGGTGGGGCAGGTCTTGGGTTGGGTGCCGGGTTTCGCGCCGCTGCCGTGGCAGGTCTCGCATTCCTCCATGGTGGGAATGCGAATGCGCGTCTCGGTGCCGCGTGCAGCCTCTTCGAGCGAGATCTCGAGGTTGTAGCGCAGGTCCGCGCCGCGATAGACGTTCGATCCGCGCCGACCACCGCCGGCTGCACCGCCGAAGATCTCGCCGAAGATGTCGCCGAAGGCATCGGCGAAGCTGCCGAAACCCTGGGCGCCGGCACCCGCACCGGCCGCGGCCGACGGATCGACGCCGGCATGGCCGTACGCGTCGTAGGCGGCACGCTTCTGCGCGTCGGAAAGGACTTCGTAGGCTTCCTTCGCCTCCTTGAACTTCTCTTCGGAGTCCTTGCTGTCCGGATTGCGGTCCGGGTGGTACTTCATCGCGAGCTTGCGGTACGCCTTCTTGATCTCGTCGTCGGCGGCGTCCCGGTTCACGCCGAGCGTTTCGTAGTAGTCGCGTTTTGCCATTTTTTTGGGTGAGGCGTAAGGGGTGAGGCGTGAAGCGTTAGCGGTGCGGCGTCAGGGGTGAGGCGCGAGGCGTTGAGGTCCTCTTCAAACGCCAGAAGGGTGAGGCGCTCTGCACGCCTCACCCCTCACGCCTTACGCCTCACGAAAAGATTACTTGCGATCCTTCACTTCCTCGAATTCGGCGTCGACCACGTCGCCTTCGTCCTGCTTGGCGCCGCCGGCGGCCTGTTCTCCGCCACCCGGTGCGGCGCCGGCTGCAGCCTGCTGTTGCGCGTACATCTGCTCGGCCAGCTTGTGCGAGGCCTGTGTCAGCGCTTCGGTCTTCGCTTCGATCGCGTCCTTGTCGCCGGACTTGATCGCGTCCTCGGCGTCCTTCAATGCGGCCTCGACCTTCGCCTTCTCGTCGCCGCCGATCTTGTCGCCGTGTTCCGCGAGCGACTTCTTCACCTGGTGCACGAGGCCGTCCAGCTGGTTGCGCGCATCCACCAGTTCGCGCAGCTTGCGGTCTTCCTCGGCGTTCAGCTCCGCGTCGCGCACCATGCGCTCGATCTCGGCCTCGGTGAGCCCGGAACTCGCCTTGATGGTGATCTTGTTTTCCTTGCCGGTGGCTTTGTCGCGGGCCGAGACGTGCAGGATGCCGTTGGCGTCGATGTCGAAGGTCACCTCGATCTGCGGCATGCCGCGCGGTGCGGCCGGGATGCCCTCGAGGTTGAATTCGCCCAGCATCTTGTTGCCCGATGCCACGCTGCGTTCGCCCTGCAGCACCTTGATGGTCACCGCCGGCTGATTGTCGTCGGCCGTGGAGAACACCTGGTTCGCCTTGGTGGGCACCGTGGTGTTCTTCTGGATGAGCTTGGTCATCACGCCGCCGAGGGTCTCGATACCCAGGGACAGCGGCGTCACGTCGAGCAGCAGCACATCCTTGACGTCGCCCTTCAGCACACCACCCTGTACTGCGGCACCTACAGCCACCGCCTCGTCGGGGTTCACGTCCTTGCGCGGTTCCTTGCCGAAGAACTCCTTCACCTTCTCCTGCACCTTCGGCATGCGCGACTGGCCGCCGACGAGGATGATGTCGTCGATGTCGGAGACCTTCACGCCGGCATCCTTGATGGCGGTACGGCAGGGCTCGATCGACTTCTCGATCAGGTCTTCCACCAGGCTCTCGAACTTGGCGCGCGTCACCTTTACCGCGAGGTGCTTCGGCCCGCTCGCATCCGCGGTGATGTACGGCAGGTTGATCTCGGTCTGCTGCGAGGACGAGAGCTCGATCTTCGCCTTCTCGGCGGCGTCCTTGAGGCGCTGCAGCGCGAGCACGTCCTTCGACAGGTCCACGCCCTGTTCCTTCTTGAACTCGCCGATGATGTACTCGATCAGGCGATGGTCGAAGTCTTCGCCGCCCAGGAAGGTGTCGCCGTTGGTCGCGAGCACTTCGAACTGCTTCTCGCCATCCACGTCGGCGATCTCGATGATCGAGATGTCGAACGTGCCGCCGCCCAGGTCGTAGACAGCGATCTTGCGATCCTTGCCGGCAGCCTTGTCCATGCCGAACGCGAGTGCGGCCGCAGTGGGCTCGTTGATGATGCGCTTCACATCCAGACCGGCGATGCGCCCGGCGTCCTTGGTGGCCTGGCGCTGCGTGTCGTTGAAGTAGGCCGGCACCGTGATGACCGCTTCGGTGACCGGTTCGCCGAGGTAGTCCTCGGCGGTCTTCTTCATCTTGATCAGCACCTGCGCGGACACCTCCGGCGGCGCGATCTTCTTGCCGCGCACTTCGACCCAGGCGTCGCCGTTGGGGGCGTTCACGATGGAGAAAGGCATCAGCTTGAGCGCCTTCTGCACCTCACCTTCGGCGTAGCGCCGCCCGATCAGGCGCTTGACCGCATAGAGCGTGTTCTTGGGGTTGGTGACCGCCTGCCGCTTGGCCGGCGCGCCGACGAGAATCTCGCCATCATCCGCATACGCGACGATGGACGGCGTGGTGCGCGCACCCTCCGAGTTCTCGATCACTTTCGGCTGGCCGTTTTCCATGATCGCGACGCACGAGTTCGTGGTCCCGAGGTCGATGCCGATGATCTTGCCCATGATTCTGATTCCTTTGAAGTTAAGCGGTGAATTCCGATGTCGGCTAGATGGGGACGCGGTGGCGGGCGTTCAAGATTCGCCGGCCTTCGCGACCGAGACCAAAGCGGGCCGCAGCACGCGGTCGTGCAGCAGGTAGCCCTTCTGGAATACCTGGACGACGGTGTTGGGCGGCGCGTCGGAGGGCACCGTGGTCATGGCCTGGTGGCGGTGGGGATCGAACTTCTCGCCGACCGGGTTCACCTCGCGCACGGCAAACCGCTCGAAGACGGCGGTGAGCTGCCGCAGGGTCAGTTCGACGCCGGTCTTCACGGCTTCCGGCATTTCGCTGGCGGCGGACAGCGCCGCCTCGAGGCTGTCGCGCACGGCGATCAGCTCGCCGGCGAAGCTCTCGATCGCGAATTTGTGCGCCTTGGCAATGTCGTCCTGGGCACGCTTGCGGATATTGTCGGCATCGGCCTTGGCGCGCAGCCAGGCGTCATAGTGCTCGGCCGCTTGCAGTTCGACTTTGCGCAAGCTCTCCTCGAGGCTCGGCATCACGTCGGGAGCGGCGCTCGGGGTTGTCGGGGCGGCCGCTTCGGTTTCGGGGGTGGCGGCGGTATCTTGCTGTTCCGGCATCGGATTTTCCTAGGAAGCGCTGGCTGTGGTTGCAGACTCCGCCGCACTTGGGGATGCCGGTGGCGATTTCAAGGCGCGCCGGGCAAAAATCCTTTCGCGTTCATTCCTTTGCCCCGAGGGCGACGGCCCGCTGACGGGTCGCTTCGGCCGCCTGGGCAGCCGCGCCCGCATCCCATTCGTTGGCTGCCCAGCCGTGGAGGTTCTCCGCCGCAATGTGGCACAGCGCCTTGATCCAGTCGTCGCGCTCGTTGAGGCAAGGGATGTAGCTGAACTCCTTGCCGCCGGCACCGAGGAAGGCCGCCTTGTTCTCGATGGCGATCTCCTCCAGCGTCTCGAGGCAATCGGCCACGAAGCCGGGGCACATGACGTCCACGCGCTTGACCCCATCGCCGGCGAGCGCTTCCAGGGTCTGCTGGGTGTAGGGCTTCAACCACTCGGCGCGCCCGAAGCGCGACTGGAAGGTGACCAGCCACCGGTCCTTCGGCAGGCCGAGCGCTTCGGCGACGAGGCGGCCGGTCTTGTGGCATTCGCAGTGGTAGGGATCGCCCTGCTCGAGATGAAATTGCGGCACGCCGTGAAAACTCATCACCAGCTTGTCGCCGCGGCCGTTGGTCATCCAGTGGTCCTTGATGCTCTGGGCGAGCGCGGCGATGTAGCGCGGGTGGTCGTGGAAACTGCGCACGACGCGCAGTGCCGGCACATTGCGCATGCGGCGCACGGCGTCGAACACCGCGTCGAACGCGCTGCCGGTCGAACTGGCGGCGGCCTGCGGATAGAGCGGCAGCACCAGGATGCGGTCCGCACCCTGTTCGCGCAGCCGGGTCATCACGCTCTGCACCGACGGGTTGCCGTAGCGCATGGCGTAGTCCACCACCAGCGGCGATTTCACCAGGCTGCGCAGATAGCCCGAGACCAGCTTGGCCTGGGCAGCGGTGTGCACCGCGAGCGGCGAGCCGTCCCTGGTCCAGATGGCGCGGTACTTCTCGGCCGACTGCTTCGGGCGCGTGTTGAGGATGAAGACGTTGAGGATCAGCCACCAGAGCGGCCGCGGAATCTCCACCACCCGCGGATCCCACAGGAACTCGCGCAGGTAGCGCTTCAGGGCCGGAGGTTCGGGTGCGTCCGGTGTCCCGAGGTTGACCAGCAGGATCGCGGTCTTCGCGATCGTCGAGTGCTTGAAAGCCGGCGCAGGATCGAAAACCAAGCCCTAGCGGCCCGCAGGTTCGTAGTGCGACAACGCGCTCGAGAGCAATTTGGCCGTGATGTCCACGATGGGGATCACACGCTCGTAGGCCATGCGTGTCGGACCGATCACCCCGACCGTGCCCACCACCTGCCCGTCGACTTCGTAAGGCGCCGTGACCACGCTGCACTCGTCGAGCGGCACCAGGCCGGACTCGCCGCCGATGAAGATGCGCACACCCTCCGCGCGGCTGGACAGTTCGAGCAGCTGGAGAAAGCCGGTGCGTTGGTCGAACAGCGCGAAGAGGCGCCGCAGCTTCTCCATGTTCGACGAGAGGTCGTCCACGTTGAGCAGGTTGTGCTCGCCCGAGATGACCACCTGTTCGTTCCGCTGCGCCACCGCCTCCGAGCCCACTTCGACGGCCTTCGACATCAGGGAGAGCATGTCCTGGCGCAACTGGCGCAACTCGTCGTGCAGGCGCAGGCGGATCTCGTCGAAATCGAGGCCCGCGTAGTGCTGATTGAGGAAGTTGCCGGCCTCGGTCAGCTCGCTGGCCGTGTACGGATGCTCGGTCGTCAGGATGCGGTTCTGCACGTCGCCGTCGGGGGTGACGATAATGAGCAGGATGCGGTTGTCCGACAGGTTGAGGAATTCGATGTGGCGGAATGCCGGATTGCGCCGCCGCGGCGTCATCACCACGCCGGCGAAGCTGGTGAGTTCCGACAGCAGTTGCGAGGCCGAGGTGACCAGGCGCTGCGTGTTGTCCGCCTGCAGCTGCCCCTCGAGCTGGCTGATCTCGATCTGGGCGAGCGGCTTGACCGTGAGCAGGCTGTCGACGAACAGGCGGTAGCCCCGCGGCGTGGGAATGCGGCCGGCCGAGGTGTGCGGGCTCGCGATGTACCCCATCTCTTCGAGGTCCGCCATGATGTTGCGGATGCTGGCCGGCGAGAGGTCGAGCCCGGAGAACTTGGCGAGCGAGCGCGAGCCCACGGGCTGGCCTTCGACGATGTAGCGCTCGACGAGAGTCTTGAGGAGGATGCGGGCGCGCTGGTTGAGCATGGCAGAACGATTCTATACGGGTTGTCCCGGGCCGGGGCAACCGGCCTGCCATCCCTGCCCGCGTCGATGGCGAGCGGCCACGCGAGGCAAATGTGCTCTAATTCGGCGCATGAAAACCGGGTTCCGCCACATCGCCCTCATCGGCAAACACCGCAGCCCGGAGATCGCGCAGCCCCTGATCGAGCTCGCGGAATTCCTCGAGCGCCGCGGTATCGAAGTCTCGATCGATCCCATGACCGCCGAGCACGTGACCGATCATCGTCGCGACGTGCTGACCCTGGAGGAGATCGGCAAGCGCGCCGATCTCGCCATCGTCATCGGCGGGGACGGCACCATGCTCAACATCGCCCGCACCCTGGCGCCCTTCGACGTGCCGCTCGCCGGCGTCAACGTCGGCCGCCTCGGTTTCCTGACCGACGTGTCGATCGACACCATGTTCGACACCGTGGGCTCCATGCTCGACGGGCAATACATGGTGGAGCCGCGCATGCTGGTCACGGCAGCGATCCTGCGCGGCGACCAGCGCATCGTCGACATGAACGCCTTCAACGAAGTGGCGATCAACAAGGGCCCGGACGGCAGCCTGATCGAGCTCGAGGTACGCATCGACCGCCAGTTCGTCTACAACCTGCGTGCCGACGGCCTGATCGTCGCCTCGCCCACCGGTTCCACGGCCTACGCGCTGTCCGCCGGCGGCCCGATCCTGCATCCGTCGCTGTCGGTGCTGGCGCTGGTGCCGGTCTGCCCGCATACCCTGTCGAACCGGCCGATCGTCATCTCCGGCAACTCGACGCTGGAAATCCTGGTCCTGAGCGCGGAAGACGCCGGTGCGCACTTCGACAGCCACTCCCATCACCAGCTCCACGAAGGTGACCGCCTCGAAGTGAAGCGCTGTCCGAACCTGATCCGGGTGCTGCATCCCCTGAACCACGACTACTACCACATGCTGCGCGAGAAGCTCGGCTGGAGCGAGTCGCCGGGGCAGTGACCGAGGCGGTACCGAAGACCCGATGCTGCTCGCCCTGTCGCTCCAGGATTTCGTCATCGCCGACCGCGTGCGGCTCGAGTTTGCGCGCGGCTTCTCCGTGCTGACGGGCGAGACCGGCGCGGGCAAGTCGATGCTGGTGGACGCCCTGACCCTCGTGCTCGGCGGTCGCGCCGACAGCGCGGTCGTTCGGACCGGGCGCGAGCGCGCCGAAGTGAGCGCGGAGTTCGATGCATCGAACCTCGCCTCGTTGCTGACATGGCTCGCCGACAACGACCTCGCCGGCGAAGGCGGCGAGTGCATCCTGCGCCGCGTGGTCGACGCGGGTGGGCGCTCGCGGGCGTACATCAACGGCCGGCCGTGCACCGCGGGCCAGCTGCGGGAGGCGGGCGAGCACCTCGTCGACATCCATGGCCAGCACGAATACCAGTCGCTCGTGCGCGCTGCCAGCCAGCGCCGACTGCTGGACGGCTATGCCGGTGCGACCGAGGCGGCGGCCGAACTGGAGCGCTTGCACCGGCGCTGGCGCGAGCTCGCCGACGCACGGGCCCGAGCGCTGGAGAACGTGCAGGCGCTGGCCGACGAGCGCGAACGTCTCGACTGGCAGGTACGCGAACTGAAGCAACTGGGAATCACCGAAGCGGAGTGGGACGAACTGCAGACCGATCATGGCCGGCTCGCTCATGCCGCGACTCTCATCGAAGGGGTGGAGGCGAGTCTCGACGCCTTGTCGGAAGGCGAGGGCGCCTGCCTCGCAACGGTGCATGGCGTCGTCTCACGACTGCAGCAGCTTGCTGCCCACGATCCGGCACTCAAGGAAGTGCTGGACGTGCTGGAGCCCGCGGCAATCCAGCTGAAGGAAGCCGGCTATGCGTTGCGCCACTACCGCCAGCGGCTCGACCTCGATCCGGATCGACTGCGTGAAGTCGAGGCGCGGCTCGAGGCCGTGGTCGGCATGGCGCGCAAGTACCGCGTAGGTCCGCGCGACCTGCCGGAAAAGCAGCAGGAACTCACGGCGCGGCTGGAACGGATCGCCGAAGGGTTGGATGCGGAAGCGCTGGCGCGCGAGGAGGCGGCCGCGCGCGACGCCTGTGTCGCGCAGGGACGCAAGCTCACCAAGGTGAGAACGAAGGCTGCCGCAGACCTCGCGGGCCAGGTCACGGCGGCCATGCAGCAGCTCGCCATGGCCGGCGGCCGCTTCGAGGTGGCGCTGACGCCCCTCGACGAACCGTCTGCCGGCGGCCTGGAGCAGATCGAGTTTCTCGTGACCGCCCATGCCGGCGGGACGCCGCGACCGATCGCGAAGGTCGCCTCCGGTGGGGAGCTGTCACGGTTGTCCCTGGCATTGCAGACCGTCGCGAGTCGCGTCGCCGACGTGCCCACGTTGGTGTTCGACGAAGTCGACGCCGGTATCGGCGGCGGCGTGGCCGAGATCGTCGGCCGCATGTTGCAGGCGCTGGGCCGCACCCGCCAGGTGTTGTGCATCACCCATCTGCCGCAGGTGGCCGCGGCCGCCGACAATCAATGGCGCGTGGCGAAGCGCGCCGTGAAAGGTGAAACGTTGTCGAGCGTCGATCCGCTCGAGGGCAACGCGCGCGTGGACGAGATCGCGCGCATGCTGGGCGGGGTCAAGATCACCGACACGACCCGGCGCCACGCCGAGGAGATGCTCGGCGCGAATGCGCGCTGAAGCGCCCGTAGCCTGTCGGCCTATTTGCGGTTCGGACAGTCCTGTCGCTGGCAGTGGACGTAGAGCTGCAGCGAGTGTTCGTGGATCGCGAAACCGCGCTCCTTGGCCACCTCGGTCTGGCGTTTCTCGATCTGCTCGTCGAAGAACTCCTCGACCTGCCCACACTGCAGGCACACGAAGTGGTCGTGATGCCCGCCTTCGTTCAGTTCGAACACCGCCTTGCCGCTCTCGAAGTGATGGCGGATCAGCAGGCCGGCCTGCTCGAACTGCGTCAGTACGCGATAGATCGTCGCGAGCCCGATGTCCATGCCTTCGGCGATGAGGAGTTTGTAGACGTCCTCGGCCGTGAGGTGCCGCTCCGAGCTGTGCTCGAACAGATTGAGAATCTTGAGCCGGGGCAGCGTTGCCTTGAGGCCGATGGTCTTGAGATCGCTGGGCGTTCGGGTAGGCATGGACGGGTCACCGGGGGTACTCGTCGAGTATCATAGAACCTTTCCAACCGTCCGAGAACGATGAGAACGTCGCACGCAGGTCACAGGCCGATCGGGTGGGGGCCTGCCATCGGTCTCACGGTGGCACTGCTGGTGGGAGCGTGTTCGCTCACCACCTACAAGATCGACATCCAGCAGGGCAACGTCGTCACCCAGGACATGGTCGCGAAACTGCGCCAGGGCATGACGCGGTCCCAGGTGAAGTTCGTGATGGGCACGCCGCTCGTGAGCGACCCGTTCCACACCGATCGCTGGGACTACTTCTACGAGTTCATCAAGGCCGGCAAGTTGAAGGACAAGAAGCGCCTCACGCTGGTGTTCGATCAGGATCGATTGGCGAAGGTGCTGGGTGACGTGCAGACGGAACCGGCGTTGAAGGACGGGCTGCCGCCGGCTGGAACCGCCAAACAGTAGCTCCCGATCCTCTCGAACCATGGTCCAGAAAGTCGTCATCGCGGGCAGTTCCGGCCGCATGGGACGCACGTTGATGGAGGCGATCGCCCAGTCTGGCGACCTGCGCCTGTACGCGGCGCTCGAGCGCGATGACAGCCCGTTCGTGGGTCGCGATGCCGGGGAACTGATCGGCGCCCCCAACGGCGTGCTCGTCACGACGGACCTCGACCAGGGCTTGCGGGGCGCCGATGTGCTCGTGGATTTCACCCGGCCCGAGGGGACGATGGCGCACGTGGACGCCTGCGTGCGGCACGGCGTCAAGCTGGTGATCGGCACCACCGGGTTCAGCGCCGAGCAGAAGGCCCGCATCACCGCGGCGGCGGGCAAGGTGGGCATCGTGATGGCGCCCAACATGAGCGTCGGCGTCAACGTCGCATTGCGGCTGCTCGATCTGGCGGCCCGGGCGCTGGGCGAGGGTTACGACGTGGAGATCGTGGAAGCGCATCACCGGCACAAGGTGGATGCGCCCTCGGGGACCGCTCTGCGCATGGGCGAAGTCGTGGCGGCGGCCCTCGGGCGCGACCTTGCGACCGATGCCGTGTACGGTCGCGAAGGCGTCACCGGCGAGCGCAAGCCGTCGACCATCGGATTCGCCACGGTGCGCGGCGGCGACATCGTGGGCGATCACACCGTGATGTTCGCCGGCATCGGCGAGCGGGTCGAGATCACCCACAAGGCATCGAGCCGGGCGACCTTCGCCATGGGCGCCCTGCGGGCTGCGCGGTTTCTCGGCGGCAAGGCGACCGGACTTTATGACATGCAGGACGTGCTCGGGCTCGAATAGCGGACCTGCGGTTGAAGCCGACCCCCCTCCCGGGGTAGAATCCCGGCGCTAAAACCAAGCGGGAGTGGCGCGCGAGCGCCCTCCCGCTTGGCGCATGTCAGGCCACCCGCCAGTCGTCCCGAGCCAAGACCTTCCGAGTCGAAACCGGACCGCCACGCGGGTGAGCCGCAACGTCTTGAGGCTCCGCCCGAGCCCCCGTTTCGCCCTTCTGGAGTCCAAGCCCCGTGCCCGACCGTCCGCCCGCCCTTCTCGCGCTCGCCGACGGGACGGTTTTCCGGGGGCAGTCGATCGGTGCCGCAGGCGTCACCGTGGGCGAGGTGGTGTTCAACACCGCCATGACCGGCTATCAGGAGATCCTGACCGATCCGTCCTACCAGAGGCAGATCGTGACTCTCACCTATCCCCACATCGGCAACACGGGCACCAATGCCGAGGACGTGGAGGCAGCGCACGTTCATGCGGCCGGACTGGTGGTGCGTGACGTACCGCTGCAGCCGTCCAACTGGCGCATGTCGCTCGACCTGTCGGGCTACCTGCGCGGCGAAGGCGTGCCCGCCATCGCCGGCATCGATACGCGCAAGCTGACGCGGATCCTGCGCGAGAAGGGCGCCCAGAGCGGCTGCCTGATGGCCGGTACGGTGGACGAGCAACAAGCGATCGCCGAAGCGCGCAGGTTTCCGGGTCTGGCCGGCATGGACCTCGCCAAGGTGGTCTCGTGCGAGCAGCCCTACGAGTGGAACGAAACCGAGTGGGCGCTCGGCACCGGTTATGGCACCCAGCGCGCCGCCAGGCACCACGTGGTGGCCTTCGACTACGGCGTGAAGCGCAACATCCTGCGCATGCTGGCGGCGCGCGGCTGCCGTATCACCGTCGTGCCCGCACAGACGACCGCGCAGGAGGCGCTGGCCCTGCAACCGGACGGCATCTTCCTGTCGAACGGTCCGGGCGATCCCGAGCCGTGCGACTACGCGATCCGAACGATCCGCGAATTGATGAGCCGGTCGCTGCCGACCTTCGGCATCTGTCTCGGACACCAGTTGATGGGGCTCGCGAGCGGCGGCAAGACGCTCAAGATGAAGTTCGGCCACCACGGCGCCAACCATCCGGTGAAGGACCTCGATTCCGGACGCGTGGTGATCACCAGCCAGAACCACGGTTTTGCCGTGGACCCCGCGTCGCTGCCGCCGACGGCGCGCGTGACCCACGTCTCGCTGTTCGACGGATCGCTGCAGGGCTTCGCGCGCACCGACGTGCCGGCGTTCTGCTTCCAGGGACACCCGGAAGCGAGCCCGGGTCCGCACGACATCGGCTACCTGTTCGACCGATTCGTCACCATGCTGCAGAAGCACCGGTAACCGTCATGCCGAAGCGCACGGACATCAAGAGCATCCTCATCATCGGCGCCGGTCCCATCGTCATCGGGCAGGCCTGCGAATTCGACTATTCCGGGGCCCAGGCCTGCAAGGCGCTGCGCGACGAGGGCTACAAGGTCATCCTGATCAACTCGAATCCGGCGACCATCATGACCGACCCGGAGATGGCCGACGTCACCTACATCGAGCCGGTCACCTGGCAGATGGCGGAAAAGATCATCGCCATCGAACGCCCGGATGCGCTGCTGCCCACCATGGGCGGTCAGACGGCGCTCAATTGCGCGCTCGATCTCGCCAAGCATGGCGTGCTGGACAAGTACGGCGTCGAGATGATCGGGGCGTCGCGCGAGGCCATCGACAAGGCCGAGGATCGCGAGAAGTTCAAGGCGGCCATGACGCACATCGGATTGAAGTCCGCGCGCTCGGCCATCGCCCACAGCATGGAAGAGGCCCTGCAGGTGCAGGCCGTGGTCGGCTTCCCGACCATCATCCGCCCCAGCTTCACGCTGGGCGGTTCCGGCGGTGGCATCGCCTACAACAAGGAAGAGTTCGTCACCATCTGCGAACGCGGCCTCGAAGCCTCGCCCACCAAGGAGCTCCTCATCGAGGAATCGGTGATCGGGTGGAAGGAATTCGAGATGGAAGTCGTGCGCGACCGCGCCGACAACTGCATCATCGTGTGCTCCATCGAGAACCTGGATCCGATGGGGGTGCACACCGGCGATTCCATCACCGTGGCGCCCGCGCAGACGCTGACCGACAAGGAATACCAGATCATGCGCGACGCCTCGATCGCGGTGCTGCGCGAGATCGGCGTCGACACCGGCGGGTCGAACGTGCAGTTCGCCATCAGCCCGAAGGACGGGCGCATGCTGGTGATCGAGATGAACCCGCGCGTGTCGCGCTCTTCGGCGCTCGCCTCCAAGGCCACCGGCTTTCCGATCGCGAAGATCGCCGCCAAGCTCGCGGTGGGCTATACGCTGGACGAGCTGAAGAACGACATCACCGGCGGTGCGACCCCGGCGTCGTTCGAGCCGACCATCGACTACGTGGTCACGAAGATCCCGCGCTTCGCCTTCGAGAAGTTTCCGCAGGCCGACAAGCGCCTCACCACCCAGATGAAGTCCGTGGGTGAGGTGATGGCCATGGGGCGCACCTTCCAGGAATCGTTCCAGAAGGCGCTGCGCGGTCTCGAGGTGGGTGTGGATGGCATGAACCAGAAGACCACCGACCGCGAGACCATCGAGGTGGAACTGGGCGAGCCGGGGCCGGAGCGCATCTGGTACGTGGGCGACGCCTTCGAGAACGGCTTCACCCTCGAGGAGGTGTTCAACCTTACCCATATCGACCCGTGGTTCCTGGCGCAGATCAAGGACATCATCGACATCGAGATGGACCTCGACGATCGCGCGCTCGCCGACATCGGCGCGGCCGAGATGCTGCAGCTGAAGCGCAAAGGGTTCGCCGACCGGCGCCTCGCCAAGCTGCTGAGGACGACCGAGTCCGAGGTGCGCAAGGCACGCCAGGGTTTCGGCGTCCGGCCGGTCTACAAGCGCGTCGACACCTGTGCCGGTGAGTTCGATACCCGTACTGCCTACATGTACTCCACGTACGAGGAGGAATGCGAAGCGCGGCCGAGCGACCGGAAGAAGGTGATGGTGCTGGGCGGCGGGCCCAACCGTATCGGCCAGGGTATCGAGTTCGACTACTGCTGCGTGCATGCGGCCCTGGCGCTGCGCGAGGACGGGTTCGAGACCATCATGGTCAACTGCAATCCGGAGACCGTGTCGACCGACTACGACACGTCCGACCGGTTGTACTTCGAACCGCTCACGCTCGAGGACGTGCTCGAGATCGTCCACGTGGAGAAGCCGTGGGGGGTCATCGTGCAGTACGGCGGCCAGACGCCGCTCAAGCTCGCGCGCGATCTGCACGCCAACGGCGTGCCGATCATCGGCACCACGCCCGACATGATCGACTGTGCGGAAGACCGTGAACGCTTCCAGCAGTTGCTGCACACGCTGAATCTCAAGCAACCGCCGAACCGTACGGCGCGCACCGCCGAGGACGCGCTCGCTCTCGCGCAGGAGATCGGCTACCCGTTGGTCGTGCGGCCTTCCTACGTGCTGGGCGGCCGGGCAATGGAGATCGTCCACGAGCAAAAGGAGCTCGAGCGCTACACGCGCGAGGCGGTCAAGGTGAGCAACGACAGCCCGGTGCTGCTCGACCGCTTCCTGAACGACGCCATCGAAGTGGACGTGGATGCCGTGTGTGACGGCGAGCGCGTGCTGATCGGCGGCATCATGGAACACATCGAGCAGGCGGGCGTGCATTCGGGTGATTCGGCGTGCTCGCTGCCGCCGTTCAGCCTGGCGCCGGCGTTGCAGGACGAACTGCGCCGCCAGACCATCGCGATGGCCAAGGGCCTGAACGTGGTCGGCCTCATGAACGTGCAGTTCGCGATCCAGAACGACGTCGTCTACGTGCTCGAGGTCAATCCGCGTGCCTCGCGGACCGTGCCGTACGTGTCGAAGGCGACCGGGCTGCCGCTTGCCAAGATCGCGGCACGGTGCATGGCCGGCATCACGCTGAAGCAGCAGGGCATCGGCGCAGAAGTGATCCCGCCGTACTACTCGGTCAAGGAAGCGGTGTTCCCGTTCATCAAGTTCCCGGGCGTGGATACCATCCTCGGGCCGGAGATGAAGTCCACCGGCGAAGTGATGGGGGTGGGCGAGAGCTTCGCCGAGGCGTTCGTGAAGTCGCAGTTGGCCGCGGGGGTGAGACTGCCGTCGTCCGGGCGTGCCTTCCTTTCCGTGCGCAATTCGGACAAGCCGAAACTGGTCGACATCGCGCGCGCGCTCGCGGACCTCGGGTTCCAGTTGCTCGCGACGCGCGGCACCGCGGCGTTTCTCACCGAGGCAGGCTTGCCGGTGACGCCGGTCAACAAGGTGATGGAAGGACGGCCGCACGTGGTCGACATGATCAAGAACGGCGAGGTCGCACTCATCGTCAACACCGTGGAAGACCGGCGCACCGCGATCCAGGACTCGTACTCGATCCGCCGGTCGGCGCTGCAGGGTCGCGTCACGTACTTCACGACCATCGCCGGCGCACGCGCTGCCTGCATGGGGATGCAGAACATGGGTGAACTGGCCGCCTACTCCGTCCAGAAGCTGCACGCGCGATTGGGATGAGCGTGCAGGTGCTGACATCCCTCACCCCCATCCCCTCTCCCGGAGGGAGAGGGGCTCCACCATTCTCCCCGCAGGGGCGGCGTCAGCCGTCCCCTCTCCCGGAGGGAGAGGGGAGCGCTGTGCAGCAGATGCTCTGACGAGCACCTGCTGAACGAAAGACTGGAGACCATCATGGCCAAGATTCCGCTCACCGTCCGAGGCGCCGAGAAGCTCCGACAGGAACTGCATCAGTTGAAGACCGTGGAGCGCCAGAAGGTGATCGCGGCCATCGCCGAGGCGCGCTCGCACGGCGACCTGTCGGAGAACGCGGAGTACGACGCGGCCAAGGAGCGCCAGGGATTCATCGAGGGCCGCATCGCCGAGGTGGAAAGCAAGCTGTCCAACGCGCAGATCATCGACCCCAAGCTGCTCGACGCCGATGGCCGCTGCGTCTTCGGGGCCACGGTGGAACTCGAGGACACGGCGTCCGGCGACGTGGTGTCCTACCAGATCGTCGGCGACGACGAAGCCGACATCAAGGCCGGCATGATCTCGATCAGCTCGCCGATCGCCCGTGCGCTGATCGGCAAGTATCCGGGTGACGTGGCCGAGGTGATGGCGCCGGGCGGCGTCAAGGAATACGACATCCTCGACGTGAAGTACCTCTGATGGGCCGATTGTTCGCGGCCATCGATCACATCGCGATCGCGCTGTGGGCCGGTGGTCTCTGGGTCGTCGGCTACCTGGTGGCGCCGCTGCTGTTCCTGAAGGCGCCCGACCGTCAGATTGCGGGCAATCTCGCCGGCCAGATGTTCGCGGCCATGGCTTTTGTGGGCATTGCCTGCGCCCTGTATGTCCTCATCTTCCGCCTGGCACGTCTCGGCCTGCCGGCGATGAAGCAGGCGCTCTTCTGGGTGGCGCTGCTGATGGCCGTGCTGGCCGCGGCGGGCCACTTCGGCGTGCAGCCGATCCTCGCGAGCCTCAAGGCCCAGGCCTTGCCGCGGGAGGTGATGGAAAGTGTGCTGCGCGACCGGTTTGCCACCTGGCACGGCGTGGCGAGCGTGCTCTACCTGATCGAGAGCGTCCTGGCGGTGGCGTTGGTGCTGCTGGCGGCCAGAAGCCCGAGGTAGCGGATCAGCGGATGTTCTGGAAGCTGCGCTTGGTCGCCCGCTGCGGCTTCCGCTTCGGCCGTGGCGGCTTCGACGGCGCCTCGGCATTCTCGCGATAGAGCACCAGCATCCGTCCTATGCTCTGCACCGGTTCGGCGCCGGTCGCGGCACAGATCTCGCGCAGCATGAGCGCACGCGTTTCCCGGTCTTCTCCGGCCACCTTCACCTTGATCAGCTCGTGACCCTTCAGACTGACATCGATCTCCTTCAGCACCGTCGGCGAGAGGCCCTGGCCGCCGATGATGACGACGGGATCCAGAGCATGGGCGCGGGCCTTGAGGGCGCGGCGGTCGGTGGGGGTCAGGGGCATGGCGGTGGTCTCGAAGAAGGGCCGGGAGTGTAGGCGATGCCCCGTTCCAAGACCAGCAACGCGTGGCTGCGCGAACACGTCAACGACCCCTGGGTGCAGAAGGCCAAGGCGGAGGGGTATCGCTCCCGGGCGGCCTTCAAGCTGAAGCAGATCGATGCCAAGGATCGCCTGTTCAAGCCGGGGTTGACCGTGGTCGACCTCGGGGCAACCCCCGGCGGCTGGTCCCAGGTGGCGGCGAAGATCGTCGGCCCGTCGGGCCGGGTGGTGGCCGTGGACCTGCTGCAGATGGAGCCTCTGGCCGGTGTCGTCTTCGTCCGCGGCGATTTCTTCGAGGAAAGCACCGTGGCGGCGCTGCAAGCGGCACTCGCCGGTCGCCGGGCCGATATTGTGCTTTCCGATATGGCCCCCAACTGGAGTGGCGTGAGCGTGGCAGATCAGGCGCGCTCGGTAGGTCTGGCGGAGCTGGCGCTGGAAGCGGCGCAGCGGCTGTTGGCACCGGGCGGGTCATTCCTCGTGAAGGTCTTCCATGGCGCGGGCTTCGAAGCCTTCGTCAAGCTGCTGCGCGAGCATTTCACCCAGGTCGTGGTCCGCAAACCCGAAGCATCGCGTGACCGAAGCGCCGAAACGTACCTGCTGGCACGGGGTTTCAAGCGGCGGGCAGGGAACGAATCGGGCGTAGAATGAGACCAAATGTTTCGCCGGAATCAACCGGTGCGTGTGCCGTGGGCAAGGAGCAGCCTTGAACAACCTCATCAAGAACGTCGCAATCTGGCTGGTCATCGCCCTGGTGCTGATGACCGTCTTCAATCAGTTCAGCACCCGCCAGGCGGCGCAGAGCCCGATGGACTATTCCGCCTTCATCGAAGAGGTGAAGGACGGCAAGGTCGCGAAGGTGACGATAGAAGGTCGCGTCATCAAGGGCATCAAGACCGACAACAAGCGCTTCACGACCTACGCGCCGTCCGACCCGTGGATGGTGTCGGACCTGCTGAAGGCAGGCGTCATCGTCGAGGCCAAGCCGGAAGAGGAGCAGAGCTTCCTCACCCAGGTGTTCATTTCCTGGTTCCCGATGCTGCTGCTGATCGGCGTGTGGGTGTTCTTCATGCGCCAGATGCAAGGCGGCGGCCGCGGCGGCGCGTTCTCGTTCGGCAAGAGCCGCGCGCGCATGCTCGACGAAAGCACCAACCCGGTCACCTTCGCCGACGTTGCGGGCTGCGAGGAAGCCAAGGAGGAAGTGGCCGAGCTGGTCGATTTCCTGCGCGATCCGGGCAAGTTCCAGAAGCTGGGCGGGCGCATTCCGCGCGGCGTGCTGATGGTGGGTAGCCCCGGTACCGGCAAGACCCTGCTCGCCCGTGCCATCGCCGGCGAAGCCAAGGTGCCGTTCTTCTCCATCTCGGGTTCCGACTTCGTCGAGATGTTCGTAGGTGTCGGCGCGGCACGTGTGCGCGACATGTTCGAGCAGGCGAAGAAGCATGCGCCCTGCATCGTGTTCATCGATGAAATCGACGCGGTCGGCCGCCAGCGCGGCGCCGGCCTGGGCGGCGGCAACGACGAACGCGAGCAGACGTTGAACCAGTTGCTGGTGGAGATGGACGGCTTCGAGACGGGCTCGGGTGTGATCGTGATCGCCGCGACCAACCGTCCCGACGTGCTCGACCCGGCGCTGCTGCGTCCGGGCCGGTTCGACCGCCAGGTGGTCGTGCCGCTGCCGGATATCCGCGGCCGCGAGCAGATCCTGATCGTCCACATGCGCAAGGTACCGATCGCGCCCGACGTGCGCGCCGACGTGCTGGCACGGGGAACGCCCGGCTTCTCCGGCGCGGACCTGGCGAACCTCGTCAACGAGGCGGCCCTGTTCGCTGCGCGCGGCAACAAGCGCCTGGTGGACATGGATGATTTCGAGCGCGCCAAGGACAAGATCTACATGGGCGCCGAACGCAAGTCGATGGTGCTGTCCGAGGAAGAGCGCACCATGACCGCGTACCACGAGTCCGGCCACGCGGTGGTTGCCAAGCTGCTGCCGCGGGTGGATCCGGTGCACAAGGTCACGATCATCCCGCGCGGGCGCGCACTGGGTGTCACGTGGACCCTGCCGGAGCGCGACAGCCTCGGTATGGATCGCGAGCAGATGCTCCAGCGGATCTCCATGGCGCTGGGCGGCCGCATCGCCGAAGAGGTGTTCATGAACCGCATGACCACCGGGGCGAGCAGCGACTTCGAGAACGCGACCCGCATCGCGCGCGACATGGTCACTCGCTACGGCATGTCGGATCTGCTGGGTACCATGGTGTACGGCGAGAACGAGGGCGAGGTGTTCCTCGGGCGCTCCATCACCACGCACAAGAACCTGTCCGAAGCGACCATGCAGAAGGTCGACTCCGAGATCCGCCGCATCATCGACGAGCAGTACGCGGTGGCGCGCAAGCTGATCGAGGACAATCGCGACAAGATCGAGGTCATGACCAAGGCGCTGCTCGAGTGGGAGACGCTGGACGCCGAGCAGATCAACGACATCATGGCAGGGCGGCCGCCGCGGCCCCCCAAGCCGGCCACACCTGCGTCCGCCCCGCCGCCGCCGGACAACACGCCTTCGCCGGCACCGGCGGCCACGCCGGCACGCGACGCGAATGCGTGAGAGGTGATGTCGCCCGATGGGCCTCCCGCACCTGCCCTCAAGGGGGCCAGCCCTCTTGGGGCGGCAGGGCTGAGGCGTCAGGCGTGAGGAGTCCCTAGCGGGACCGTCACGGTGCAGGGTGAGGTGAGAACCTCACCCTGTTGGTTTGTACGCCGCGAGAATCCTTCCAGATCGGCATGCCTTGCTCGGACGCCACCCGCCTGACACCTCACGCCTCGCTGCGGGCCGGTCGCTTCACGCTCGGGTTCGACCGGCCATTGGTCATGGGTGTGGTGAACGTCACCCCGGATTCCTTTTCGGATGGCGGACAGTTCTACGATCGGACGAGAGCGGTCGAGCACGCGCGCCGTCTCGTGGACGAAGGCGCCGATATCCTCGACGTCGGTGGCGAGTCGACGCGACCCGGATCGCTTCCGGTGGATGCGCAAGAGGAGCTGCGCCGCATCCTGCCGGTGCTGGATGCGATGGCGGGCAGCCCGGTTCCGGTGTCGGTGGATACCAGCAAGCCGGAGGTCATGCGGGCGGCGGTGGATGCGGGTGCCGTCATGATCAATGACATCTATGCGCTGCGTTTGCCCGGCGCGCTCGAGGCAGCGGCGGCCACCGACGCTGCCGTGTGCCTCATGCACATGCAGGGCGACCCACGCACCATGCAGGACGATCCCGTATACGGCGACGTGGTCGCCGAAGTGAAGGCCTTTCTCGAGGAACGGGTGGACGCTTGCGAGGCGGCGGGCATCGGCCGCGACCGGATCGTCGTCGACCCGGGCTTCGGGTTCGGCAAGAAGTCAGTTCACAATCTCGATCTGATCCGCGGCATCCCGGTGCTCGCGGCGACAGGCCTGCCGGTGCTGGCCGGCCTGTCGCGCAAGTCGGTGCTCGGTAAAATCACGGGTCGGATGGTGGGGGACCGGATCCACTCGAGCGTCGCGGCGGCGATCGTCGCGGTGGCTCGCGGCGCGCGCATCGTACGGGTGCACGACGTGGCGGCGACCCGCGACGCATTGGCCGTGTGGACGGCCGTGGAGGAATCAGGAATGGACGGTCATGGGCGCTAGAAAATACTTCGGCACGGATGGGGTGCGCGGCAAGGTGGGCGAGCCGCCGATCACGCCGGATTGGATGATGCGGCTGGGGCACGCGGCCGGCGAAGTCCTGGCACAGGATCGGCGTGGTGCCACGGAACACGCGGCCGTGCTGATCGGCAAGGACACCCGGATCTCCGGCTACCTGCTGGAATCCGCGCTGCAGGCCGGACTTGCTGCTGCCGGCGTCGACGTGCTGCTGGCGGGGCCCATGCCGACCCCGGGTGTCGCCTACCTCACCCGCGCGCTGCGCCTTTCCGCCGGGATCGTGATCAGCGCATCGCACAACCCGTTCGACGACAACGGCATCAAGTTCTTCGGTGCGGACGGGCGCAAGCTCGCCGACGACGTGGAGCACGAGATCGAAGCCCGCATCGAAGAGCCCATGACCTGCATGCCCTCGGCGCGCCTGGGCAAGGCGCGGCGGGTCAACGATGCGGCCGGCCGCTACATCGAGTTCTGCAAGAGCACGTTCCCGAACGACCTCGACCTGCGCGGCCTCAAGATCGTGGTCGACTGCGCCAACGGTGCCGCTTACCACGTGGCCGGCCCGGTGCTGCACGAGCTGGGGGCGGACGTGGTGGAAGTCGCCAACGAGCCGGACGGCCTCAACATCAACGCCGGTTGCGGGGCCACCAAGCCTGCCCACCTGCGCCAGCACGTGGTCGCCAACAACGCCGATGTCGGCATTGCCCTGGACGGCGACGGCGACCGCCTGATCATGGTGGATCGCGACGGGCGGGTCTATGACGGCGACCAGCTCCTGTACCTCATCGCCCGCAACCGCCAGCGGGAAGGCCGGTTCGCCGGCGGCGTGGCCGGCACGCTGATGACCAACTACGGCATGGAGCTGGCACTGGAGCGGCGTGGCATCCCCTTCGCCCGCGCCAAGGTCGGCGATCGCTACGTCCTCGAACTGCTCTTCGAGCGTGGATGGACTCTCGGCGGGGAAAACTCCGGTCACATCGTCTGCCTCGACAAGCACACCACCGGCGACGGCATCATCTCCGCCTTGCAGGTACTGACGGCATTGCGCACCGCCGGCGAAACGCTCGGTGAGGCCTGTGCGGAACTGCGCCTGTTCCCCCAGATTCTGGTCAACGTGCCGATGCGGCGCGGCTTCGATTTCCGCGAGCATCAGGCGGTCTCCTCGTTGCTGGCCGAGACCGAGGCGACCTTGAAGGGCCGCGGCCGGGTATTGCTCCGACCATCGGGCACCGAGCCGGTGCTGCGGGTCATGGTGGAAGGCGAGGCCGAGGACGAAGTGTCCGGTCTGGCCCGGCGACTGGCCGGCGCGATCGAGCGTGCGGCGGCCGAGTAAGCCTTTGAGTCGGATGTCTTTTCTAGTTCCGACAACAACTTACGTTTCGCTGCTGCAATCAATTTGTCACAATTGAGCCCTACACTCGCGCGCGCTTTCGTTACGCTTTCCGCCTAGGAGAAATGACATGCAGAGCATTGCGCGCAAGCCGTGGAAGGTTGTGGCGGTTGCTGCAATCGTGGGGTGGTCGGGGCTGGCTCCGGCGACGTCGGTGGCACAGGAGACCATCAAGATTGACGGATCTTCGACCGTGTTCCCGATCACCGAAGCAGTGGCCGAGGATTTCCAGCAGTCCAAGAAGGGCAAGGTGCGGGTCACCGTCGGCATCTCGGGTACGGGCGGCGGGTTCAAGAAGTTCTGCCGCGGGGAAACCGACATCTCCGATGCTTCGCGCCCGATCCTGGCGCGCGAGATGGAGGAGTGCAAGAAGCAGGGCGTTCAGTACATCGAACTCCCGGTGGCCTACGACGCGCTCACCGTGGTGATGAATCCCAAGAACACGTGGATCAAGGCGCTGACCGTCGCTGAACTCAAGAAGATGTGGGAACCGGCCGCCCAGGGGAAGGTGCTGAAGTGGAACCAAGTCAACGGTCAATGGCCGGATCAGCCTCTCAAGTTGTTCGGCCCCGGCGCGGACTCGGGCACGTTCGACTACTTCACCGAAGCGGTGAACGGCCGTTCCAAGTCGAGCCGTGGGGATTTCACGGCCTCGGAGGACGACAACATCCTGGTTCAGGGCATCGCCCGGGACGTGAACGGTCTCGGATACTTCGGCTATGCGTACTACTTCGAGAACAAGGACAAGTTGAAGGCCGTGCCGATCATCAATCCGCGGACCAACCAGCCGGTCGAGCCGTCGGCCGAAGCGGTGATCAACGGGACCTACCAACCGCTGGCGCGCCCGATCTTCATCTACGTCAATGCGAAGGCGCTCGAACGGGCGGAGATCAGGGAGTTCGTCGATTACTACATGAAGAACGCGGAAGGCCTGGTGCGGGAAGTGAAATATGTCCCCCTGCCCGCCAAGGCGTACGCGCACAACGTGGAAACGATCGAGAAGAAGGTGCTGGGCACGAAGTTCGGTGGCGAGAACAAGGTTGGTCTCACCATCGAAGAGTTGATGAAACTGGAAGCGAAGCTCTGATACCGGGCGCAGCGGTTGCACACCGATCGAAGACGGCCGCCGGCCGCCTTCGATCGTTGATTTGAAGCAGTCGGGGATGCAGGGGCCTACCCGCCGGCCCGTCTCGAGGGCGGTCTGCCACACAACAACGACATGAGCTCAGTCCTGGCAGAAGCCAACGTAGTGAGCGATCGTCTGCACCGGCGTGCTTCGCGGCACGTGAAGGAGCGGGTGATCGAGGCGATCCTGTTCCTGTCGGCGCTGT
Source organism: Betaproteobacteria bacterium Ga0077523 (assembly GCA_001464695.1). Classification (GTDB taxonomy): domain Bacteria; phylum Pseudomonadota; class Gammaproteobacteria; order Burkholderiales. The sequence goes on from LNDQ01000150.1 coordinate 23,043, forward strand.
TCTCGGTGTTCGTCACCATCGGGATCGTCTGGGTGTTGTTGTCCGAGTCGATGACGTTCTTCGAGCACGTGTCACTGTGGGACTTTCTGACCGACACGCAGTGGACGCCGCTGTTCGACGACGATCACTACGGCATCATGGTCCTCCTGTCGGGCACGCTGGTCAGTTCCGCCGTGGCGCTGGCGGTGGCAATCCCCTTGGGCACGACCATCGCGATTTATCTTTCCGAGTTCGCGCCGTTCTCGTTGCGCGAGATCGCGAAGCCCTTCCTCGAGCTGCTGGGCGGGGTGCCGACAGTCGTGTACGGCTATTTCGCGCTGCTCTACGTGACCCCCGCGCTGCAGTACCTCGCCCTCGCGTTGTTCGACTACAACCTGCCCGGATTCAATCTGCTCTCCGCCGGCCTCGTGATGGGGATCATGATCATCCCCTACGTGAGTTCGGTCAGCGAGGATGCGATGCGTTCGGTACCCATGAGCATGCGTGAGGGCTCTTACGCCATGGGGGCGACCCGCTTCCAGACGGCGGTGCGCGTGGTGACGCCCGCGGCATTCTCGGGCATCGCCGCCGCCTACATCCTCGGCATCTCGCGCGCCGTCGGCGAGACCATGATCCTGGCGGTCGCAGCCGGCATGCAGCCGAATCTCACCTGGAATCCGCTCGAGCCTGCCGCCACCATCACTGCCTTCATCGTGCAGGTGGCGCTGGGCGACCTGCCCCATGGGTCGATCGGCTACCAGACGATCTTCGCAGCCGGCTTGACGCTGCTCGTGATCACCCTCGGCTTCAACGTCCTCGGCCACGTGCTGAAGCGGAAGTACCGTCAAGCCTACTAGGATGACGCGACTCCCACGCTAAGGAACATCGCACTTCCGTGCTCAAACAAGACATCGGCGAGATCCGCGCCCTCATCATCAAGCACAAGCGCCGCGACCTGATCTTCGCGTTGTGCGGGCTGCTCGCCTTGATGATCGGGGTCCTCACCTTCGTCGTGCTGTTCGTCGGTATGCTCATCGACGGGCTGCCGCGGCTTTCGTGGGAGTTCTTCACCCATTTCCCGTCGCGCCGCGCCGAACAAGCCGGGATTCTCTCGGCCTGGGTCGGCACCACGCTGGTGATGGTGGTGACGGCGGTGGCCGCCATCCCGGTCGGCGTCGCAGCCGCCGTCTACCTCGAGGAGTACGCGCCGAAGAACATCGTCACCGACATCATCGAGATCAACGTCACCAATCTCGCGGGCGTGCCGTCGATCGTCTACGGTCTGCTGGCGCTCGGGCTTTTCGTGTACACGTTCGGTTTCGGCCAGAGCATCCTGTCGGCAGGCCTTACGCTGGCGTTGCTGATCCTGCCGGTCGTGATCGTCGCGACGCGCGAATCCATCCGCGCCATTCCGTCGGCCATCCGCGAGGGCGCCTACGCGCTCGGAGCTACCAAGTGGCAGACCACGGCCGATCACATCCTCCCCTATTCGATGCCCGGCATCATGACCGGCATCATCATCGGCATGGCCCGCGCCATCGGCGAGACCGCACCCGTCATCACCATCGGCGCGCTGACGTTCATCGCCTTCCTGCCGGCGCCACCGGTCAAGGCCGAGTTTCCGTTCATGAGCTTCGAATGGCTGATGTCCGGATTCACCGTGATGCCGATCCAGATGTTCAACTGGACCTCGCGCCCCGAGGCTGCGTTCCACCAGAACGCTGCCGCCGCCGGTCTCGTGCTGGTCGTCATGACGCTCTCCATGAATGCGGTGGCGATCTACATCCGCTACCGTCTGCGCAAGAACATCAAGTGGTAGTCTGAAACCATGTCCAAGATCACCGACGGCCCCGCGCTCGCGACCGACCTCAAGGTCAAGGCCGAGGCCCGCAAGCTCAATTTCTTCTATGGCAATTTCCACGCCCTGAAGAACATCGACATGCCGATCTACGAGCGCAAGGTCACGGCGCTGATCGGCCCGTCGGGCTGCGGCAAGTCGACGTATCTGCGGTGCTTCAACCGGATGCACGACCTCTATCCGGGTAACCGCTATGACGGCGAGATCCGTCTCCAGCCGGACAATACCAATCTGCTGCATCCGCAGGTCGACCCGATCGAGGTCCGCATGCGGATCAGCATGGTGTTCCAGAAGCCCAATCCGTTTCCGAAGACCATCTATGAGAACGTCGCCTACGGCTTGCGGGTCCGCGGCGTGCGCGGGGTGAAGGTGCTGGATGAAAAGGTCGAGCAGGCGCTGCGCGGCGCGGCGCTCTGGGACGAGGTAAAAGACCGGCTGCAGCATCTCGCCTTCAACCTCTCGGGCGGCCAGCAGCAGCGCCTTTGCATCGCCCGGGCGCTCGCTACCGAGCCGGAGATCCTGCTCTTCGACGAGCCGACCTCGGCGCTGGACCCGATCGCCACGGCCAGCATCGAAGAACTGATCGCCGACCTGAAGGACAAGGTCACCATCCTGATCGTGACCCACAACATGCAGCAGGCGGCCCGGGTGTCGGATTTCACCGCCTACATGTACTTGGGCGAGATGATCGAGTTCGACGCCACCGACACCATCTTCATCAAGCCCAAGAACAAGGCGACCGAGGATTACATCACCGGTCGCTTCGGCTAGGCGCCCCCTGGGGGGGGCCGAAAACCCGGTGTCCGGACGGTTTTTCCGCGCCGCAGCGGCGTTGACCCTCCCCCGGCCCCGCGAGTAAACTCCGGGCGCTTTGACTTCGGGTTTTCGCATGCGCCGCAAGCTGGTCGCCGGGAATTGGAAGATGCACGGCAGCCTCGAGGCGAACGCCCGGCTGCTGGGATCTCTGACCACGGGCAAGGTGGGTTCCGGCAGTGCAGCATGCGCGGTCCTGGTGCCTTTTCCGTACCTGGCGCAGACGCAGACGCTGCTGAGGGGCAGTGCCTGCGGGTGGGGCGCGCAGAACCTCGGCGAGCATCCGTCCGGGGCCTACACGGGGGAAGTCGCGGGGTCGATGCTCGCGGAATTCGGGTGTACCTACGTGGCTGTGGGGCATTCGGAACGCCGGGCGCTGTACCACGAAGATGACGCGGTGGTGGCCCGCAAGGCGGTAGCCGCCCGTAAGGCAGGTTTGACCCCGATCGTGTGCCTGGGCGAGACGCTGCAAGAGCGCGAGGCGGGCCGGACGGAAGCGGTGGTGCAGCGGCAGTTGGATGCGGTGCTGGATCTGGCGGGTGTGGGTTTGATTGCCGAGTCGGTAGTGGCCTACGAGCCGGTCTGGGCCATCGGTACCGGCAAGACTGCGACACCCGAGCAGGCACAGGAAGTTCATGCATTCTTGAGGGCGCTGCTCACGCGGCGCGACAGCAAAGTGGCGGCAGCGGTGCCCATCTTGTACGGCGGCAGTGTCAAGGGCGCCAACGCCGAGTCGTTATTCGCAATGCCCGATGTGGACGGCGGCCTGGTCGGCGGTGCGTCCCTGGTGGCGGAAGAGTTCCTGGCAATCTGGCGCGCGGCCGAGCGGCTGGCGTCTTGAGGATCCCATGCAGACATTCATCCTGATCATTCATGTGCTCGTCGGTGCCAGCGTCATCGGCCTGGTGCTGCTCCAGCACGGCAAGGGCGCCGACATGGGCGCGGCCTTCGGCAGCGGTTCCGCGGGCAGCCTGTTCGGGTCGAGCGGGTCGGCCAATTTCCTGAGCCGCAGCACCGCGGTGCTGACGGCCGTGTTCTTCGTGACGAGCCTGGGCCTCACCTACCTGTCGACGAGCAAGCCGACGTCGCAGGGCGTGATCGTGGGCAAGCCGCCGGTGGAGCAGGACGTTCCCGTGCCGGCAGGCGACAAGGCTGCGGTTCCGGCGGCGGTGCCGGCCGATGCGGATTCGAAGACGAAGGACATTCCGAAGTAGCACAGGTTTCAAGGCGCGGGGCTTCACGGCTTCGCGGTGTTGCAAAAAAAGCCGATGTGGTGAAATTGGTAGACACGCTGTCTTGAGGGGGCAGTGGCGAAAGCCGTGGGAGTTCGAGTCTCCCCATCGGCACCACGATGTAGAGGCGGATCTTGAGCGGTGTCGAGGGGGCACCGATGAAGACCCGATCGCAGTAGCAGTCCGAGGACGAGTACCGCTGTGGCCGCCCAGGCAGTCGCAGCCGTGACGCGCAATGCTCACCAACTATTTCCCGATCCTGTTGTTCATCGTAGTGGGGCTCGCCGTAGGCGTCGCGCCGATCGTTCTCGGCGGCGGCTTGAGCCGTCTGCTCGGCCATCACCGGCCCGACTCGGAGAAGCTCTCCCCCTACGAATGCGGCTTCGAAGCCTTCGAAGACGCGCGCATGAAGTTCGACGTGCGCTACTACCTGGTCGCGATCCTGTTCATCCTGTTCGATCTCGAAATCGCGTTCCTGTTTCCCTGGGCCGTCGTGCTGGACGAGATCGGTCTGTTCGGATTCGTCGCGATGGTCGTGTTTCTCGCGATCCTGGTGGTCGGATTCATCTACGAGTGGAAGAAGGGGGCGTTGGAGTGGGAGTAGCCGCCCTTCAGCTTCGCTTCGGGCAGCTCGAGGGCGAAGTCGCGAAGCACTTCGCCCCGGGGCGTGTGATCCCTCGGGTTGGGCGGCAGCGAGGTCCGCACGGCGAGGGGTTTCGGGAGTCGGTCTCGCGCAGCAGACCGACTGAAAGCGCTTCCGAAGCCTGGTTGCCTCGCAATGGTTGTCGGTCCGTAGACACCGTGAGACCGCGACACACCTGCCGTTCGGATCTCGTTAGGACCTAACCCATGGGCATCGAAGGCGAACTCCAGAAAGGCTTCGTCACCACCACGGTGGACGAACTCATCAACTGGACCCGCACCGGTTCCCTCTGGCCGATGACCTTCGGGCTCGCCTGTTGCGCAGTCGAGATGATGCATGCCGGGGCTTCACGCTATGACCTCGACCGTTTCGGCATCGTGTTCCGGCCGAGCCCACGACAGTCGGACGTGATGATCGTGGCCGGCACGCTCTGCAACAAGATGGCACCGGCGCTGCGCAAGGTCTACGACCAGATGGCCGAACCGCGTTGGGTCATCTCCATGGGGTCCTGTGCGAACGGCGGTGGCTATTACCACTACTCGTATTCGGTGGTGCGTGGCTGCGACCGCATCGTGCCGGTCGACGTGTACGTGCCGGGCTGTCCGCCGACGGCGGAGGCACTGCTCTACGGCATCATCCAGTTGCAGAACAAGATCCGACGCACCAACACCATCGCTCGCTAGATCGAACTCATGACCGCCCCCGAACCTCTGCTCGAAACCGTCCGGCGCATCCTCGGAGACGCGGTGAGTGGTACCGAGGTGGTGCGCGGTCAGGCCATCGCGACGATCAAGGCAATGTCCTGGGTCGACGCGGCGCGAACGCTGCGCGATGCGGCGGAACTCAAGTTCGAACAGCTGATCGATCTGTGCGGTCTTGACTATCAGGCCTATGGAAATGGCCGCTGGGACGGTCAGCGTTTCGCGGTGGTGGTGCAATTGCTGTCGGTTTCGCTCAACCAGCGATTGCGCGTGAAGGTCTTCGCGTCCGACGATGACTTTCCGTCCGTGGACTCGGTGACCGGCATCTGGTCCGGCGCCAACTGGTTCGAGCGCGAAGCCTTCGACCTGTTCGGTATCGTGTTTCCCGGCCATGCCGACCTGCGCCGCATCCTCACCGACTACGGCTTCATCGGGCATCCGTTCCGCAAGGATTTTCCGGTATCGGGGTACGTGGAGATGCGCTACGACCCGGACCAGCAGCGCGTGATCTATCAGCCGGTCAGCATCGAACCGCGCGAGATCGTGCCGCGGGTGGTGCGGGAGCCGAACTATGGGGATGTGGAGTGAAGCCCCGTAACGCTTTCAACACGAAGGTTACGAAGGACGCGAAGGGCACGAAGGAAGTGCGCGCCACATACGCGTATCAGGTAGGAGGGAAGTTGCTCCATGCCTGAGATTCGCAACTTCACGATGAATTTTAGTTCCGACATAACTTCGGCTGAGCCGAAGTTAGTCTCCACTGAAATGCATCTCGCAGTTGCGAACCGTCATGGAGCTTCGCCCCATGCCTGAGATTCGCAACTTCACGATGAATTTTGGGCCGCAGCATCCTGCGGCCCATGGCGTGTTGCGGCTGGTTCTGGAACTCGACGGTGAAGTGATCCAGCGCGCCGATCCGCACATCGGCCTCCTGCATCGCGCGACCGAGAAGCTGGCCGAGCAGAAGACGTTCATCCAGAACGTGCCGTACATGGATCGTCTCGACTACGTGTCGATGATGTGCAACGAGCACGCCTACGTGATGGCGATCGAGAAGCTGCTCGGCATCGAAGTGCCGATCCGTGCCCAGTACATCCGCGTGATGTTCGACGAGATCACGCGCGTGCTGAACCACTTGTTGTGGCTCGGCGCGCACGGGCTCGACATCGGGGCGATGACGGTCTTCCTGTACTGCTTCCGCGAGCGCGAGGACCTGATGGACTGCTACGAAGCGGTCTCGGGTGCGCGGCTGCACGCGGCCTACTTCCGGCCTGGTGGCGTCTACCGCGACCTGCCCGATCGCATGCCGCAGTACCAGGCCTCCAACCTGCGTTCCGCCGAAGACGTGAAGCGGCTCAATGCGAACCGCCAGGGTTCGATGCTCGACTTCATCGAGGATTTCGTCACGCGCTTTCCCAAGCAGGTGGACGAGTACGAAACGCTGCTCACCGACAACCGCATCTGGAAGCAGCGCACCGTCGGCATCGGCGTGGTCAGTCCCGAGCGTGCGCTGCAGCTCGGTTTCACCGGTCCGATGCTGCGCGGCTCCGGCTTTGCGTGGGATCTGCGCAAGAAGCAGCCCTACGAAGTCTACGATCGCATGGATTTCGACATTCCCGTGGGTGTCACAGGCGACTGCTACGACCGCTACCTGGTGCGGATCGAGGAGATGCGGCAGTCGAACCGCATCATCAAACAGTGCATCGACTGGCTGCGCGCCAACCCCGGTCCGGTGATGACGGAAGACCACAAGGTGGCACCACCTTCGAGGGTGGACATGAAAACCAACATGGAAGAGCTCATCCATCACTTCAAGCTCTTCACCGAAGGCATGCACGTGCCCGAGGGCGAATGCTATGCCGCGGTCGAGGCGCCCAAGGGGGAATTCGGCATCTACCTGGTGTCGGACGGCGCGAACAAACCGTATCGCCTCAAGATCCGCGCTCCGGGCTTCCCGCATCTCGCCGCCATGGACGAGATGGGCCGGGGCCACATGATCGCCGACGCCGTGGCGATCATCGGCACCATGGACATCGTGTTCGGCGAGGTCGATCGCTGATGCTTTCTCAATCCGCACTGAGCCGCATCGATCGCGAACTGACCAAGTATCCGTCCGACCAGAAGCAGTCGGCGGTGATGTCGGCTCTTGCGATCGCGCAGGACGAACATCCGCACCTGACCACCGAGGTGCTCGACGCCGTGGCCGCGTATCTCGGCATGGCGCCCATCGCGGTCTACGAGGTGGCGACTTTCTACACGATGTACGACCTCGAACCGGTCGGCAAGCACAAGCTGTGCATCTGCACCAACCTGCCCTGCGTCCTGTCGGGCGCCGGCGAAGCTGCTGCGCACCTCAAGAAGAAGCTGGGTATCGATTTCGGTGGCACCACGGCCGACGGCAAGTTCACCCTGAAGGAAGGGGAGTGCTTCGGCGCCTGTGGCGATGCGCCCGTGGTGCTGCACAACAACAAGAAGATGCTGGTCGAGATGTCACCGGAGAAGATCGACGCGTTGCTGACGGAGCTTTCGCGATGATCACTTCCCACGCGCCATTTCCAGAGGGCGTATATGGCCCGGACGCCCTCATCCTCAAGGGCCTGAACGGTACCAACTGGCGCTTGAAGGACTACGAGGCCCGCGGCGGCTATCAGGCGCTGCGCAAGATTCTCACCGAGAAGATCCCGCCCACGGCGGTGATCGACGAGCTGAAGAAGTCCGCGCTGCGCGGGCGCGGGGGCGCCGGCTTCCCGACCGGCCTCAAGTGGAGCTTCATGCCGAAGAACTACACCGGCCAACGCTACCTCGTCTGCAATTCCGACGAAGGTGAGCCGGGCACGTTCAAGGATCGCGACATCCTGCGCTACAACCCGCACATCGTGATCGAAGGCATGGCGATCGGCGCCTACGCCATGGGCATCACCGTGGGCTACAACTACATCCACGGCGAGATATGGGAAGGCTACGAACGCTTCGAGGCGGCGCTGGAGGAAGCACGCGCTGCCGGCTATCTGGGTGCGAATATTCTCGGCAGCGGCTTCGACTTCCAGCTCCACGCCTATCACGGCTGGGGTGCCTACATCTGCGGCGAGGAAACCGCGCTGCTCGAATCGCTCGAAGGCAAGAAGGGCCAGCCGCGCTTCAAGCCGCCGTTCCCGGCGAGCTTCGGCCTGTACGGCAAGCCCACCACCATCAACAACACCGAAACCTTCGCCGCGGTCCCGTGGATCATCGTGAACGGCGGCGAGGCGTTCCTCAGCCTGGGTAAACCGAACAACGGCGGCACCAAGATCTTCTCCGTGTCCGGTGACGTGGCCCGGCCCGGCAACTACGAAGTGAAGCTCGGCACGCCGTTCGCCAAACTGCTCGAGATGGCCGGTGGGATGCGCGGCGGTCGCAAGTTGAAGGCGTGCATTCCCGGCGGCTCGTCGATGCCGGTGCTGCCGGCCGAGATCATGATGCAGACCGACATGGACTACGACTCCATCGCCAAGGCGGGATCGATGCTGGGGTCGGGGGCGGTCATCGTCATGGACGAGACCCGCTGCATGGTGCGTTGCCTGGAGCGGCTCTCCTACTTCTACTACGAGGAATCGTGCGGCCAGTGCACGCCCTGCCGCGAAGGCACCGGCTGGCTCTACCGCATGGTCCACCGCATCGAGCACGGTCAGGGCCGCAAGGAAGATCTCGACATGTTGAATTCCGTCGCCGACAACATCCAGGGGCGCACCATCTGCGCGCTCGGCGATGCCGCGGCGATGCCGGTGCGCGCGTTCATCAAGCACTACCGCGACGAGTTCCAGTACCACATCGATCACGGCCACTGCCTGATCGACAAGGTTGCGAAGGCGGCGTGAAGCGATGAGCGAACCGAAGATGATCAACCTCGAGGTGGACGGCAAGCCGGTGGCGGTGCCGGAAGGCTCGATGGTGATGGTCGCGACCAACCAGCTCGGGACCTATGTGCCGCACTTCTGCTGGCACAAGAAACTCACCATCGCCGCCAACTGCCGCATGTGTCTGGTGCAGGTGGAGAAGGCGCCGAAGCCCTTGCCCGCTTGCGCCACGCCGGTCACGGAAGGCATGAAGGTCTGGACCCACTCCGAGACCGCGGTGAAGGCCCAGAAGGGCGTGATGGAGTTCCTGCTCATCAACCATCCGCTCGATTGCCCCATCTGCGACCAGGGCGGCGAGTGCCAGTTGCAGGATCTTGCGGTGGGCTACGGCCCGTCGTCGTCGCGTTTCGGTGAGCTGAAGCGCGTGGTGCCGAGCAAGGACATCGGACCGCTGGTGGCCGCCGAAGAGATGTCGCGCTGCATCCATTGCACCCGCTGCGTGCGCTTCGGGCAGGAGATCGCGGGTGTGATGGAACTCGGCATGGCCGGTCGCGGCGAACATTCCGAGATCCTGTCATTCGTCGGCAAGACGGTGGATTCAGAGTTGTCGGGCAACATGATCGACCTGTGTCCGGTCGGCGCGCTCACGTCGAAGCCGTTTCGCTATACCGCCCGCACCTGGGAGCTCTCGCGCCGCAAGTCGATCAGTCCGCACTGCGGCCTCGGTTCGAATCTGGTGGTGCAGGTCAAGGGCAACCGCGTGATGCGTGTGCTGCCGCTCGAGAACGAAGCGGTGAACGAGTGCTGGCTGTCCGACAAGGACCGGTTTTCCTACCAGGCGCTCAACTCCGAGCGCCGGCTGGTGCGGCCGATGATCCGCGAGGACGGTCAATGGCGTGAAGTCGACTGGGCCGTCGCGCTCGAGTTCGTTGCCAATGGGTTGCAGCGCGTGAAGGATGCGCACGGTGCAGCGGCAGTGGGTGCGCTGGGTAGTCCGCATTCCACCGTCGAGGAACTGTTCCTGCTGGGCAAGCTGACCCGCGCCCTGGGTTCGGACAACGTCGATTTCCGCTTGCGTCAGACCGACTTCTCTCTCGATGGCCGGCGCAAGGGCGTGCCCTGGCTCGGCATGCCGGTCGCGGATGTGAGTGGATTGAAGCGCGTGCTGGTGATCGGCAGCAACCTGCGCAAGGATCATCCCCTGATCGCTGCGCGCATTCGGCAGGCGGCCAAGCGCGGACTGCAGCTTGCCTTCATCAATCCATTCGACGACGACCCGCTGATCCCGGTGGCTGCCAGGTTGATCGTTGCCCCTGGCGCCATGCCCGCTGCCTTGGCTGAAGTGGTGAAGGCCTCTGCCGCAATCAGGGGAGCGTCCACGGATCCCGCTCTTGGCAGCAGCGTCCCGGGAGAAGCCGCCAAGCGCATCGCCGACATGCTCTGCGGCGGAGAACCCGCCGCAGTGTTCCTTGGAAACTACGCGCAGCACCATCCACGCGCGGCCACGCTCGAAGTTCTCGCACAATCCCTGGCGCAGATTGCCGGCGCCCGCTTCGGTGCGCTGGGGGAGGCGGCCGACAGCGTCGGCGGTTATCTCGCTGGCGCCGTACCGGCACAAGACGGGTTGAACGCAGCCGCGATGATCGCAAAGCCACTGGGCGCATACGTGCTGCTCGGTTGCGAACCCGAGTTCGACATCGCGGACAGTGCCGCGGCGCTGGCCGCGATGAAGCAGGCGCAGTTCGTCGTCGCAATGTCGTCGTTCCAGACGCGCGCGGCGGAGTACGCGCATGCGATCCTCCCGATAGCGCCGTTTACTGAAACGGCAGGCACCTTCGTGAGTACCGAGGGGCGCGTGCAGAGCTTCAAGGGCGTGGTCCAGCCGCTCGGCGAAACGCGACCCGCCTGGAAAGTGTTGCGCGTGCTCGGCAATCTGCTCGGAATCGAAGGGTTCGACTTCGAGAGCGCGGACGAAGTGAAGGCGGCCGCCTTGAGCGCGGATGTGGCCGGCCGCCTCGACAACACGCTCGCAGGGTCGTCGACCATCGATCTGACGAATCCCGCGCGCGGACTCGAGCGCATCGCCGACGTTCCGATCCATTCCGCCGATCCGCTGGTGCGCCGTGCACCGGCATTGCAGCACACGGCGGACGCGCAACCGCCGCAAGCGTGGATGCACGGCGAAACGCTGGCGTCGCTGGGGCTGTCCGCCGGCGATTCGGTGCGCGTGACTCAGGGAGCGGGCAGCGCACTGCTGGTGGCAGGTCGCGACGACCGCTTGCCGCGGCAGACCGTGCGTGTCGCCGCCGCTCATCCGACGACGGTCGAGCTCGGGTCCGGCCCCATTACCGTGGAGCGCGTCGCGATGGCGGCGCGGGCTACAGCATGAAACGACCCCCACGCTCCCTGTGGTCGCTGCCCCCCGTGGGGGCGCGTCAGCGGCTTGGGGCGGCCTGGCGCCACCCACCGCCCGGTTTATTGGTAGAGGGCCTGTGCGACCCGGCTACGCCGGTCGCTGGCCCATCGCGAGAACGTATGCCGTACTGACATGGAGTACTTCGAGACTCTCCTCGGCCCGGCGTGGCCGGTCGTCTGGACCCTCGCGAAGATCGTCGCGATCGTCCTGCCGCTGATGATCGGCGTGGCGTATCTCACGCTCGCGGAGCGCAAGGTCATCGGCTACATGCAGGTGCGCCTCGGTCCGAATCGCGTGTCGTTCTTCGGGCTTCGCTGGTTGCGCGGGTGGGGCCAGCCGATCGCCGATGGCCTGAAGCTGCTCACCAAGGAAATCATCATCCCCACCGGGGCGAACAAGTTCCTGTTCATCCTGGCGCCCATCCTGTCCATCATGCCGGCGCTGGCTGCGTGGGCGGTGGTGCCCTTCGATCCGAATCTGGTGCTCGCGAACGTGGATGCCGGGTTGCTGTACGTCCTCGCGATCACGTCGATGGGGGTGTACGGCGTGATCATCGCCGGCTGGGCCTCGAACTCGAAGTACGCGTTCCTCGGCAGCTTGCGTTCTGCCGCACAGATCGTTTCGTACGAAATCGCCATGGGCTTCGCGCTGGTGGGCGTGCTGATGATGGCGCACAGCCTCAACCTGGTGGAAATCGTGAAGCAGCAACAGGGCAGCTACGGCGCGCTGTCGTGGAACTGGGTGCCGCTGTTCCCGATGTTCCTCGTGTACCTGATCTCCGGTGTCGCCGAGACGAACCGCGCCCCGTTCGACGTGGCCGAGGGCGAGTCCGAGATCGTCGCCGGGTTCCACGTCGAGTATTCGGGTATGGCCTTCGCCGTGTTCTTCCTGGCCGAGTACGCCAACATGATCCTGGTCTCGACTCTGTGCGCGACCATGTTCCTGGGCGGTTGGCTGTCGCCGATCCCGGGTCTGCCCGACGGCTTCCCCTGGCTTCTCGCCAAGGTGGCCTTCGTGCTGTTCCTGTTCCTCTGGTTCCGGGCGACGTTCCCGCGCTATCGCTACGACCAGATCATGCGGCTGGGCTGGAAGGTGTTCATTCCGGTGACCCTGGTGTGGCTGCTCGTGATCGGTGGCTGGATGCAGACGCCCTACTGGCTCTGGGCCTCGGGAGCGCACTGATGAACGCGATCCGCGAATTCTTCCGCACGTTCCTGCTGTTCGAGCTGGTGAAGGGCATGGCGCTCACCGGGCGCCACATGTTCGCCCGCAAGATCACCATCCAGTTCCCGGACGAGAAGACGCCGCAGAGCCCGCGCTTCCGCGGCCTGCATGCGCTGCGGCGCTATCCCAACGGCGAAGAGCGTTGCATTGCCTGCAAGCTCTGCGAAGCCGTGTGCCCGGCGCTCGCCATCACTATCGAGTCCGATCAGCGCACCGACGGCACCCGCCGCACGACCCGCTACGAGATCGACCTCACCAAGTGCATCTTCTGCGGCTTCTGCGAGGAGTCCTGTCCCGTGGACAGCATCGTCGAGACGCGCATCTTCGAGTATCACGGCGAACGCCGCGGAGATCTGGTGTACACGAAGGAAATGCTGCTCGCGATCGGTGATCGCTACGAAGATCAGATAGCCCAGGACCGCGCGTCGGACGCGGCCTATCGATGAGCTTCCAGTCCGCGGTCTTCTGGGTTTTTTCGGCCATCCTGCTGTTCGCGGCCCTGCGGGTGATCACCGCCCGCAACCCGGTGCACGCCGCGCTGTTCCTGGTGCTCGCATTCGCGACCTCCGCCGGCCTCTGGATGCTGCTCGAGGCCGAGTTCCTCGCCATCACCCTGGTGCTGGTCTACGTGGGCGCGGTGATGGTGTTGTTCCTGTTCGTCGTGATGATGCTCGACATCAATCTCGATCGCCTGCGCGAAGGCTACTGGGATTACCTGGTGCCGGCCCTGGTGGTGGCGGGGGTGATGGTGGCCGAGATGGCGACCATCCTCTGGGGACGCTACTTTCAACTCGTAGCCTCTCCCGCGCCGGCCGCGAAAGCTGCCGGCTACAGCAATACGCGCGAACTGGGCAGGCTCATCTATACCGACTACGTCTACGCCTTCGAGATTGCCGCGGTGATCCTGCTGGTGGCGATCGTCGCTGCGATCGCATTGACCTTGCGCAGCCGCAAGGACACCAAGTACCAGGATCCGGCGCGCCAGATCGCGGTACGCAAGGAAGATCGCGTTCGCATCGTGTCGATGTCCGCCGAGGGCGCGACCGCGCCCGAGCCGGAGAAGGGGACAGGCAGCGCTTGATCTCCCTGTCGCACTATCTCGTTCTCGGCGCCGTCCTGTTCGCCATCAGCGTCGTCGGCATCTTTCTCAACCGCAAGAACGTGATCATCCTGCTGATGGCCATCGAACTGATGCTGCTGGCAGTGAACATCAACTTCATCGCGTTCTCCCATTTTCTGCAGGACTACGCGGGCCAGGTGTTCGTGTTCTTCATCCTGACCGTCGCCGCGGCGGAGTCTGCCATCGGCCTCGCGATCCTCGTGGTGCTGTTCCGGAACATCCGCACCATCAATGTCGATGACCTCGATCGGCTGAAGGGATGAAAGCCCTCTACCTGATCGTCCCCCTGGCCCCGCTGCTCGGCGCGATCGTCGCCGGACTGTTCGGTCGCGCCGTCGGCCGCGCCGGTGCTCACACCGTCACGATCCTTGGCGTGCTGGTCTCCTTCATCGCTTCGGTGATGGTGTTCCAGGACGTGCTGGCCGGACAGACCTTCAACGGTCCGGTGTACACGTGGCTCGTCTCGGGCGACCTCCGCCTCGAAGTGGGCTTCCTCATCGATGCGCTCACCGCGACCATGATGCTGGTGGTGACATTCGTCTCGCTGATGGTGCACGTCTACACCATCGGCTACATGGCGGACGATCCGGGCTATCAGCGGTTCTTCAGCTACATCTCGTTGTTCACGTTCTCCATGCTGATGCTGGTGATGTCGAACAACTTCCTGCAGCTCTTCTTCGGCTGGGAAGCTGTGGGTCTCGTCTCGTACCTGCTGATCGGCTTCTGGTACACCCGGCCCAGCGCCATCTTCGCGAACCTGAAGGCGTTTCTGGTGAACCGCGTGGGCGACTTCGGCTTCCTGCTCGGCATCGGCCTGGTGCTCGCGTGGTACGGATCCCTCGACTATGCGACCGTCTTCCGCATGGCACCCTCGGCGGCGGACCAGACCATCGCCCTGTTCGGAACCGCCGAGTGGTCGGTGCTGACCGTGATCTGCATCCTCCTGTTCATCGGTGCGATGGGAAAATCCGCGCAGTTCCCGTTGCACGTGTGGTTGCCGGATTCCATGGAAGGTCCGACGCCGATCTCGGCGCTGATCCACGCGGCCACCATGGTGACCGCCGGCATCTTCATGGTGGCGCGCATGTCGCCGTTGTTCGAACTTTCCGACACGGCTCTGTCGTTCGTGATCGTGATCGGTGCCATCACGGCGCTGTTCATGGGTTTCCTGGGCATCGTGCAGAACGACATCAAGCGGGTCGTCGCCTACTCCACGCTGTCCCAGCTCGGCTACATGACCGTCGCTCTCGGTGCTTCGGCCTACTCGGTGGCCATCTTCCACCTGATGACGCACGCATTCTTCAAGGCGCTGCTGTTCCTGGCCGCTGGCTCGGTCATCATCGGGATGCACCATGACCAGGACATCCGCAACATGGGTGGCTTGCGCAAGTACATGCCGATCACGTGGATCGTGTCGCTGATCGGATCGCTCGCCCTGATCGGCACACCGTTCTTCTCCGGCTTCTATTCGAAGGACAGCATCATCGAAGCGGTCGCGGCCTCGCACGTCGCCGGGTCGGGTTTCGCGTACTTCGCCGTCGTGGCCGGGGTGTTCGTCACCGCCTTCTATTCCTTCCGCATGTACTTCCTCGTCTTCCACGGCAAGGAGCGGTTCCACGACAAGCCGCACGGCGAGGGCGATCACGGCCATGACGATCATCACGGCGGCACGCCGCACGAGTCCCCCGCGGTGGTCTGGGTGCCGCTCGTGCTGCTGGCGATTCCTTCAGTGGTGATCGGCTACCTGACGATCGAGCCGATGCTCTTCGGCAGCTTCTTCAAGGATGCGATCCACGTCGGGCATGGACACGAAGCCATGGCCGATCTTGCCGAGCACTTCCACGGCGCGCTCGCCATGGGCCTGCACGCGTTCCAGACCTTGCCGTTCTGGCTGGCGCTGGCCGGGGTCGTGGTCGCATGGTTCTTCTATCTCAAGCGACCGCAGATCCCTGCCGCCTTGGCGAAGACGTTCGCTCCGATCCATTCCCTGCTGGTGCACAAGTACTGGTTCGACGAACTCTACGGTTGGCTGTTTGCCGGTGGCGCCCGCAAGGTGGGGTCCGGTTTGTGGCGCTTCGGCGACGTCAAGGTGATCGACGGTGTGTTCGTCAACGGCACCGCGCACCTGGTGGGCTGGTTCTCCGGCATCGTTCGCAAGTTCCAGTCGGGCATGATCTATCACTACGCCTTCACCATGATCATCGGCGTGTTCGTGCTGCTCACCTTGTGGTTCGTTCGGGCATGAACGGCGGACTGCCCTTGCTGACGCTCGCCATCTGGACGCCGATCCTGGCCGGACTGGTGGTGCTCGCCACCGGATCGGATCGAAACGCCGCGACCGCGCGCTGGCTCGCACTGGCCGGTGCCATTCTCGGATTCGTCGTGACGCTTCCGCTGGCGAGCGGATTCGACGTTACCGCCCGGGCGATGCAGTTCGTCGAGCTGAAGGACTGGATCGAGCGCTATCACATCCGCTATCACCTGGGCATCGACGGCATTTCGCTGCTGCTGATCCTCCTGAACAGCTTCACCACGATCCTCGTGGTCATCGCCGGCTGGAAGGTGATCGACTCGCGCGTCGCGCAGTACCTGGCGGCGTTCCTGGTGATGTCGGGCCTGATGAACGGCGTGTTCGCGGCCATGGATGCGATGCTGTTCTACGTGTTCTTCGAAGCCACGCTGATCCCGATGTTCCTGGTGATCGGCGTCTGGGGCGGACCGAATCGCGTGTACGCCGCGGTCAAGTTCTTCCTGTACACGCTGCTCGGCTCGCTGCTGATGCTGGTCGCGCTCATCTACCTCTACCACGCGGCCGGCGGCAGCTTCTCCATCGCCGCCTTCCACGAGCTGCCGCTCGCGATGACCGCACAGGTGCTCATCTTCCTCGCGTTCCTGGTGGCCTTCGCCGTCAAGGTGCCGATGTGGCCGGTGCACACCTGGCTGCCGGATGCCCACGTGGAAGCGCCCACGGGCGGTTCGGTGGTGCTGGCAGCGATCGCCCTGAAGCTCGGGGGCTACGGTTTCATCCGGTTCTCGCTGCCGATCGTGCCGGATGCGAGCCATGCTCTGTCCGGACTGATGATCGGCCTGTCGCTGATCGCAGTGGTCTACATCGGCCTGGTGGCACTGGTGCAGACCGACATGAAGAAACTGATCGCCTACTCGTCGATCTCGCACATGGGCTTCGTGACACTGGGCCTGTTTCTCTTCGATCGTCTCGGTGTCGAGGGCGCGGTCATCCAGATGATCTCCCACGGCTTCGTGTCGGGCGCGCTGTTCCTGTGCGTAGGTGTGCTCTACGACCGCCTGCATTCGCGCCAGATCGCCGACTACGGCGGCGTGGTCAACCGCATGCCGGTGTTCGCCGCGTTCTTCATGCTGTTCGCCATGGCCAATGCCGGCTTGCCGGGCACCAGCGGCTTCGTCGGCGAGTTCATGGTGATCATGGCCGCCGTCAAGGCCAACTTCTGGATCGCCTTTGCCGCCGCCACGACTCTCATCTTCGGTGCTGCCTACACGCTCTGGATGTACAAGCGCGTGGTGTTCGGTGCCGTCGCCAATCCGCACGTCGGTGAGCTCCAGGACATCGAAGCGCGCGAGTGGTTGTTCCTGGCACTGCTCGCCATCGCAGTGCTGGCGATGGGCCTGTACCCCGCGCCGTTCAACGCTGTGCTCGAGACGCCCGTGGGCGATCTGCTGGCCCACGTTGCGAAGACCAAGATCCCCGGAAATTGACCGTGACTCTCGCTCCCGCCGACTACCTCGCTGCCTGGCCCGAGATCCTGCTGCTCACGATGGTCTGCGTGATCCTGATCGCGGATCTGTTCCTGCGCGACGATCAGCGCAGCACGACCTTCGGCCTCACCGTGGCCACGCTCATCGCCTGCGCGGCGGTCGTCGTGGTGAGCGCCAGACCGGAAGTGAGCCATGCGCTGAATGGGATGTTCGTCGACGATCCGCTGGCCGACACCTTGAAGATCATGGTCTTCATCGCGGTCGCCGCGATGCTGATCTATTCGCGCGGTTACGTGGCGGCCCGCGGCATGTATCGCGGCGAGTTCTTCACCCTCGTGCTGTTCGCCACGCTGGGCATGATGGTGATGATCTCGGCCAACCACCTGCTCTCGCTCTACCTCGGGCTCGAACTGCTGTCGCTGTCGCTCTACGCGTTGGTGGCCTTGCAGCGCGACTCGAAGGACAACACCGAGGCCGCGATGAAGTACTTCGTGCTGGGCGCGCTTGCCTCCGGCATGCTGCTCTATGGCATGTCGATGATCTACGGCGCGACCGGGCAGCTCGAGATTCCCAGGATTGCGCAGGTCATCGCCGATGGCAAGGCCAACGGCACGATCCTCGTGTTCGGGTTGGTGTTCCTGGTGGCCGGCATCGGTTTCAAGCTGGGCGCCGTGCCGTTCCACATGTGGGTGCCCGACGTGTATCAAGGCGCTCCGACGGCGGTGGCACTGCTCATCAGCAGCGCTCCGAAGCTCGCGGCCTTCGCCTTCGTCATGCGACTGCTGGTGGAGGCGCTTGGGGCTGCGAGCCTGCTCACCGAATGGCGGCAGATGCTGATCCTGCTCGCCGTGGCCTCCATGGCGGTGGGCAACATCACCGCGATCGCGCAGACGAACCTGAAGCGGATGCTCGCCTACTCGACCATCTCGCACATGGGCTTCCTGCTGCTCGGTGTGCTCGCGGGTGACCAGAACGGCTACGGAGCGGCGATGTTCTACGTGGCCGTGTACACGCTGACCAGCCTAGGCGCCTTCGGCATGATCATGCTGCTGGCACGCGAAGGGTTCGAGGCCGACCGCCTCGAAGACTTCAAGGGGCTCAACCGCCGCAGCCCGTGGTACGCGTTCGTGATGCTGCTGCTGATGTTTTCCATGGCAGGCGTGCCGCCGACCGTGGGGTTCTACGCAAAGCTCTCGGTGTTGCAGGCGGTGGTCAACGCGGGGCAGATCTGGCTTGCCGTCGTGGCGGTGATCTTCTCCCTGGTGGGCGCGTTCTACTATCTGCGCGTGGTGCGCCTGATGTACTTCGACGACCCGGTGGATACCACGCCGATCCGTGCGGACGCCGGTGCGCGGGTGCTGCTGTCGATCAACGGCCTGGCCGCACTCGTCATCGGCATCGTGCCCGGGTGGCTGATGACTCTCTGCCAGCGCGCGATCCAGACTTCGCTCTGATCCGTGGCCGAGCGCGACTTCACCGAACACGAACTCGCATCCACGGCTGCGTACCGCGGCCGCCTGCTGGAAGTGCGCGAGGACGAAGTGCGCCTGCCCGACGGCAAGACGGCGACGCGCGAGTACGTCGTGCATCCGGGTGCCGCAGTCATCCTGCCGCTCTTCGAGGATGGCGGCGTGCTGCTCGAGCGCCAGTTCCGCTACCCGTTGCGCAAGCACTTCTATGAACTCCCCGCCGGCAAGCTCGATCCGGGCGAGCCGCCGCTGGAAACGGCTCAGCGCGAACTGCGAGAGGAAACCGGTTACGTCGCGACCCGCTGGGACCACCTGTGCACGTTGCATCCGTGCATCGGCTACTCCGACGAGATCGTCGACATGTACCTCGCGCGCGGCTTGAGCTTCAGCGCGACCGATCTCGATGACGAGGAGTTTCTCGAAACGCTCATCGTGCCCCTCGACGAGGCGCTCACGTGGATTCGCAACGGCCGCATCACCGAGGTCAAGACCATCGCCGGCCTGCTTTGGGCCGATCGGATCCGCTCAGGGGGCTGGCCGCTGTAGGCGGCCAACGGGCAATCAGCCGCCGGCTTCGGACGCCCGCTTGATCCGCGGCGGTGCCGCTTCGCGTGCCGGTTCGATGAGCGGCTTCGGATGCTGGAACAGATAGCCCTGGCCGAACTTAACACCCATGTCGCGCAGGAGCACGATCGCCTCCGGCGTCTCGACCCATTTCGCGACCACCTGCTTCGAGAGTCCCGAGCCCACGTCGCACAGGGCTTTCACGAAGATGCGGTTGCCTTCGTCGCGCGTGAGATCGCGCACGAAGTTGCCGTCGATCTTGAGATAGTCCACGTCGAACTGGCGCAGGTAGTAGAACGAGCTGAACCGAAGCGGCAGCCCAGTTGCTTCAATTCCTTGATGAAGCCCTTGGTGACGCTCACTTCGGACATGGCCGCCGACTCCGTGACCTCGAACACGAGCAGGTTGCGGACTTCCGGCGCACCCTGCAGGAGCGCATAGAATTTCTTGGTCCAGTGCGGATCGGTGATGCTGACGCGCGACAGGTTGACGAAGTGGCGGATGCGCGGTGCACCGCGCTGCGCTTCGGCCTTCAGGTGTTCGATCAGCTTGGCGGTCACGCGCAGGTCGATCTCCTGCACCATCCCCAGCGATTCGGCCGCCTCGATGAACTGTCCGGGCGCCACGATGCGGCCGTCTTCGCCTTCGATGCGCACCAGCACTTCCTGGTGCATGACGGCCTGGTCTTCCAGCCGGACCACCGGCTGGGTGTAGAGCATCAGACGGTCTTCGTCGAGCACCTCGCGCAGCTGCTTGGCCCACAGCACGCGCTTGGTGGTCGTCTTCAAGGCTTCGCCGCCGTCCTGGCCGTAGGTCACGACGCGGTTGCGGCCGGAATCCTTCGCCTGGTAGAGCGCGATGTCGGCAGCAGCGAGCAGGGCCGCGGCCTCGTTCGCGTGGAACGGATAGAGCGCGACGCCGGACGACGCCGTCAGTTTGAGCACGCGCGAGTCGGAGCCCACCTGCATCGGCTGCACGCGCAGTTGCGACAAGAGCGTCTCCGCCGCCTGTGTGGCCTGGGGCCGCAGCGCATTGCGCAGGTGCACGGCGAATTCGTCGCCGCCGAGGCGATACACGTCGCCGCCGAGCTTCTCCGCGGTCTCGCGCAGCAACCCGCCCACGGACAGGATGATCTGGTCGCCCTGGCGATGGCCGACGTTGTCGTTCACGTACTTGAAGTGATCGATGTCGACGAAAGCCACGGCCCCCTTCTCGCCGTTCTCGAGGGCTTTTTCCACCGCCTTCTGCAGGCTGACCCGGTTGGGCAGGCCGGTGAGCGCGTCGTGCGTGGCGAGGTATTCGATCTGCAGCGCGGCCCGCTGCTGTTCGGTGATGTCCCGGGCGGTACCGCGGATGCCCATCATCCCGCCGTTCTCGTCGTACGCCACGCGGGCGTTGATGCCGACCCAGCGTTCCTGGCCGTCGCCGCCGGCGAGCCGCGTCATGTAGTTCTTCACTTCGCCGTGCTTGCGCAGCTGCGACAGGAAGCGGCGGTTCGACACGTGCGACGGGCGCATTTCGTAGTCGAAGAAACAGCGGCCGATCAGGTCCTGCGGCTTGACGCCGAAAATCTCCTGACAGGCTCCATTCAGGTAGGTGAAGCGGCCCTGGGAGTCCGTGGTCCAGATAAGGTCGTGGGAGGTTTCGACCAGGTCGCGGTAGCGGCTCTCGCTCTCCAGCAGGAGCTGGATGATGCGGCGCTTTTCCTGGAGCGTCTTGCGGGCGTGCTCCAGTTCGTCGTTGTACTTGTCCATGGTGCTGCCGAGCGTGGAGGCGGCAAGCCCATCGACGATTTCCTTCGCGTACCGGCGGTGTCCGCCGTCCGTACGCCGAGCGACCAATACGCCCTGGGCGTCCCAGCGGCGCAGCTTCTGAACCGGTACGCCGAGCTTCTCGGCCACTTCCTGGATGCTGTACTCCACCCGATCGCGCGAGTTGGTCACTGGCTGTTTCTCCTGTGGCCCCGCCCTCCCAAGCGGTGCCTTGCCCACTGTTACCGATTCAATGCATGCCGTGCGCCACGTCGAGATCGTTCTGCCGAGTCACGAGCCGTTGCATCAGTTTCAGGTCGCGCGTCGACAGATTCAGCGCCGCATCGACCCAGATCTCCACTACGTCCATCAACTCCTCGAACTCGACGCCGCGAACCCGCCGCCGAGCCCGGGCGATTCCAGCCAGCCCATTGCGGCTGCGCCGGTTTCCGCGAATGTGAGCGTCCACTGCGCTTACACCTTCGCCGTCGTCCACGACAACATCCACGATCCCTGCTCGGAGCATATCATCCGCACTGTGGATCTTGCCACCGGAAATCAGCTCCTCCGTGAGCTTTCGGCCCACCCGGCGCTCGAGGAAGGAATAGGCGCCCATGCCCGGGAAGAGGTTGAACAGAATCTCCGGAAACCCGAACCGGCTGCTGCGCTCGGCCACGATGATGTCGCTGGAAAGCGCCGCCTCGAAACCTCCGCCCAGGCACTCGCCCTGGACCAGCGAAATCGTCAGGATGGGCAGACCGTGGCCGCAGTAGTTACTGTAAAGAACATCGACGCACGCCTTGCCGTAACGGGTGAGCCCGGCGCGGTCGCCGCTTTCGATCAGGCGCATGAAGAGCGCAAGGTCACCCCCGAGATTGAACACGTGCGGTGTGGCGGAGGCGAGGACCGCGTACTCCACGGGTTGTGCTGCACCATGGCAGTGCACCGTGCCCTTGGTCTCTGCGAGCAGACGACAATACGTACCGAGGTCGCGCAGCAGCTCGGGGTTGAAGCTCGGCCGCGGCTGCGGCGCCATGCGCAACCACACCGCGTGTTGTTCCCGGTCATAGGTCGCCGACAATTGTTCGGAGCAGAAGAAGTCGATGCTTCTGCCGTCGTCGTAGGTCGCGAATTTCTGCGTGGCCTTGAGCAACGCATGCGGAATTGTCATGTCCATGGAACGGGTCTCCTGAAGTGGGCAAAGGTCGAAGCGGTGCGGGCGATGGACGCAGTGCGGGCAGCGATCAAAATTCTGCAGATCCACTTGCAAATGAATGTAAGTGATCGTTTTTTATCCGGCAAATCTCGCCGAATGACAGGTTCGACACGGCGCGTGCGGGGAAACATGGGGTTAGCGTGCAACCTTCGAGTTGCGCCTCGATGTCGGTATTCACCCGTCATCGCGGCGTCGCCGCATGCCCACGTCGTTGCGCGCATACGGTGACGGCACGACTCATGCAATTGCACCGATTCCAACAACGGCCGCGCTCGTGCCGACTCGAGGAAACCCCATGAGGACACTGCTCGGCTGGCTGCTCAAGGTCTGCTTGCGAGTGTCCGTGGCGGGCGACACGTCGGCGCTTTCCGAACGGCGCGTCCTGATCGTCGCGAACCATCCCTCGGTGTTCGACGCGCTGCTGCTCGCCCTGTGCCTGCCGGTGCGGCCCGTCGTCGTTTTCCCGCGCGAGGACAAGCGCCACGCACTGATGCGATTCGCGTCGCGCTGGATCGAGCACCATACCTGGGACATGAACCGTCCCATGACGGTGAAGCGGGTGCTGCGCCTGATCGAGCAGGGCCGCCCCGTGGCGCTGTTCCCTGAAGGCCGGGTGGTGCGCGCCGGCAACGTGATGAAGATCTACGAAGGCGCGGCGTTGATCGCCTTCAAGAGCGGTGCGACGCTGGTCCCGGTGCACATCGAAAGCCGGCGCCACATGTTCTCGCACGGGCTTGCCGGCGGCCGCGTGACACTCCGGGTGCATCCGCCGGTGCACGTCGACACGCCCGTCGGCCACGGACCACGGGCGCGGCGCGAGATCGGCGCGCGCGAACTGGCACTCGTGATGCAGGCAGCCACGTTCCATTCGCACGTGCCGAAGGGGCTGTTCGACGCGTTCCTCGATGCCGTCGAGCGCGAAGGCCGCAGCACCGAGATCCTCGAAGACATGAACGAGGAGCCGAAGACCTACGGCCACGTGCTGAAGGCGAGCCTCGCGATCGGCCGCTGGCTGGCGAGGCGCACCGAAACCGGCGAAACCGTCGGCGTGCTGCTGCCGAACCTGTTCGTGTCGGTGGGCGTGCTGCTGGCGCTGCAGTGCACGGGGCGCGTGGCCGCGATGCTCAATTACACGAGCGGCCCGCGCGGCATCGAAACGAGCCGTGCCGTGGCGCGCTTGAAAACGGTGATCACCTCGCGGCGCTTCGTGGAGCAGGCCAACCTCGAGCCGCTGATCGCCGTACTGGGTGGCGTGAACATCCTCTATGTCGAGGACATCAAGAGCCAGTTCGGCGTCCTCGACAAGCTCTGGCTCGTGGGGTGGGCCATGCGCTTCCCGCGCCGGGTCCGCGTGCCGGTCAATCCGCATGCGCCGGCGGCGCTCCTGTTCACGTCGGGTTCGGAAGGCAGGCCGAAGGGCGTGGCACTGTCGCACGCAGGTATCCAGGCCAACATCCTGCAGATTCGCACCGTCATCGACTTCACGCCGGCCGACAAGGTGCTGAACGCGCTGCCGATGTACCACGCGTACAGCTTCACGGCCGGTGTGATGCTGTGCCTGCTGACCGGAACGCAGTTGTTCCTGTACATCTCGCCCCTGCGCTACCGCGCGATTCCCGAGATCGCCTACCGGCGCGACGCGACCTACCTGTTCGGCACCAGCACGTTCCTCGGCTTCTATGCGCGCAACGCGCATCCGGGCGACTTCGGCGCGTTGCGCTACGTCATTTCCGGCGGCGAGAAACTCGGGGAGGACGTCGCGCGGCTCTGGCTCGACAAGTTCGGCTTGCGCATCTTCGAAGGCTACGGTGCCACGGAGTGCACGGTGATCTCGCTGGCCACGCCCCATTCACACCGGCAGGGATACGTGGGGCGCGTGCTGCCGGGCCTCGAGACGCGGCTCGAACCGCTCGAAGGTATCGACCGCGGCGGCGTGCTGCACGTGCGCGGACCTTCGGTGATGCTCGGCTATCTGCAGCAGGACGCGCCGGGCGAGGTGCAGCCGGTCAATTCGAGCTTCGGCGAAGGCTGGCATCGTACCGGCGACGTGGTCGAGATCGACGACGAGGGTTTCGTGCGCATCGCCGGCCGGGTGAAGCGCTTCGCCAAGATCGCCGGCGAGATGATATCGCTCGACCAGGTGGAAAGAGTTGCGGTGGCGGCGTCACCGGCGCATCAGCATGCCGCCGTGCTGAAGCTCGAGGCGACCGGCGGTGAGACGACGGTACTCTTTACCACCGACCCCACCTTGCAGCGCGGACGCCTGCAGAAGACCGCACGCGCCCAGGGCGATCAGGATCTCGCCGTGGCCCGCAACATCATCCGCGTCGCCGCGATCCCGCTGCTCGGCAACGGCAAGACCGACTACGTGCGCTTGATGGACCTGGTCAACGATGCGGCACTGTGGAACTCGCGGGCGTATGAGGAATGAGGGGATAGGGAAGGGTGGGGACCAGGGACCAGCAGGGACTGGGTAACGTCGAGAAGTTCCAGCCCTGGTCCCTGCATTTCCCTATCCCTTCTTCCCATAGCTGACTCGGTACACGACCCCGGCGTAATCGTCCGACACCAGCAGGCTGCCGTCGGGCATGACGAGGAGATCCACGGGGCGGCCCCAGTGCTGTTCGTTCTCCAGCCAGCCCTCGATGAATGGTTCGACTTTCGCGACTTCGCTGCCCTTCAGCGTCGCCATCACTACGCGGTAGCCGCTTTTCTTCGATCGGTTCCACGAGCCATGCTGGGCAATGAAGATGCGGTTGCGGTACTCCGGCGGAAACTGGCTGCCGGTGTAGAAGCGCAGTCCGTCCGGCGCGACATGACCGCCGAGCTTGGCCATCGGCGGGACGAATTCGGCGCAGTTGCGC
Organism: Betaproteobacteria bacterium Ga0077523; assembly: GCA_001464695.1. Taxonomy (GTDB): domain Bacteria; phylum Pseudomonadota; class Gammaproteobacteria; order Burkholderiales. Next base: position 48,461 of record LNDQ01000150.1, read on the forward strand.
TTCGACCCGAACTCCGGGTCGGGCGTGTCGCCCTGGTGGCAATACGGAAAGCCGAAGTGCTGGCCGGCCTTGCTGGCGCGATTCAATTCGCACGACGGCAGATCGTCGCCCAGCATGTCGCGGCCGTGGTCGTTGAACCACAGCTCCTTCGTCTCGGGATGCCAGTCGAAACCAACGGTGTTGCGGATGCCGCGCGCATAGACCTCGTATCCGCTGCCGTCGGGCCGGATGCGCGAGAGCAGGGCATAGCGCTCGGGGTCGGCCTCGCACACGTTGCAGGGGGCGCCGACCGGCACATAGAGCCAGCCGTCCGGGCCGAAGGCGATGAACTTCCAGCCGTGATGGCCGTCGCGGGGATAGCTGTCGGTGATCACCACCGGCTTCGGCGGGTTCGCGAGGCGCGTCTCGATGCCGTCATAGCGCAGGATGCGGTTGATCTCGGCCACGTAGAGGGCGCCGTCGCGGAAGGCGACGCCGTTGGGGGCGTTCAGCCCGTCGGCGATGGTGACGGTCTCGGCCGTTCGCCCATCTGCACGGGGCTTGAGGGCGTAGACCTTGCCGGATCGCTGGGTCCCGACGAACACGGTGCCGTTGGCGCCCAGGGCGAGGGAGCGGGCGCCCGGCACCGGTGCGTACACCTCGACGGCGAATCCCGGCGGGAGCCGGAGCTTGTCGAGCGGCAGGTCGGCGGCACCGGCCGGAGCGGCGAGGGCGAAGGCCAACAGGAGATAGGGGCGGGTCACGGGAGGCTCCTTGGGCGTGGCGGTCAGCCAGCAGACCGCGATCGCCCACGGCGAGTTCCGGGGGTTGAAAGCGCGGGCATTCGCCGCCATGTTAGCGGCCGTCCGAACAACGATGGTTTGAGGGAGCGACCCATGAGTACCGACACCCGCGAAACGCTGGGTTTCCAGGCCGAGGTCAAGCAGCTGCTGGACCTCATGATCCACTCGCTCTACAGCAACAAGGAGATCTGCCTGCGCGAGCTGGTTTCCAACGCTTCCGACGCGGCGGACAAGCTGCGGTTCGAGGCGCTCTCCGATCCGGCGCTGTTCGAGAGCGATTCCGAACTGCGGATCCGGGTGAGCTTCGACAAGGCGGCCCGGACCATCACCGTGTCGGACAACGGCGTGGGAATGTCGCGCGAGGAAGTGATCCGGAACATCGGCACCATCGCCAAGTCGGGCACGCGCGAGTTCTTCGAGGCCCTGACCGGCGACCAGGCCAAGGATGCCCACCTCATCGGCCAGTTCGGCGTCGGGTTCTACTCGGCGTTCATCCTGGCCGACAAGGTCACGCTGATCACGCGGCGCGCCGGTCTGGGGCAAGAGCATGGCGTGCGCTGGGAATCCGGCGGCGCGGGCGACTACACCATCGAGACCGTGACCAAGGAAGGCCGCGGCACCGACGTCGTCCTGCACCTGCGCGAAGGCGAGGACGAATTCCTGTCGGGCTGGAAGCTGCGCGAGATCCTGCGGCGCTATTCCGACCACATCACATTGCCCATCCTCATGAAGAAAGAGGAGTGGGACAAGGACAAGAGCGAGAACGTCCTGACCGACGAGGACGAGAAGGTCAACCAGGCCTCGGCGCTGTGGGCTCGACCGAAGTCCGAGATCACGAAGGAACAGTACGAAGAGTTCTACAAGCACGTCGGCCACGACTTCGAAGCACCGCTCGCCTGGACCCATTCGAAGGTGGAAGGCCGGCAGGAGTACACGCAGCTCCTGTATATCCCGGGCCGCGCCCCCTTCGACCTCTGGGACCGCGAGCATCGCCACGGCATCAAGCTCTACGTGAAGCGTGTCTTCATCATGGACGACGCCGATCAGCTCCTGCCCGCCTACCTGCGCTTCGTGCGCGGCGTGATCGATTCGAACGACCTGCCGCTCAACGTCTCGCGCGAGATCCTGCAGCGCTCGAAGGACGTCGAGGCGATCCGCAACGGTTCGGTGAAGAAGGTGCTGGGCCTGCTCGAAGACCTCGCCGAGAACGACAAGGACAAGTTCACGACGTTCTGGAAGAACTTCGGCCGAGTGCTGAAGGAAGGCGTGGGCGAGGATTTCGCCAACCGCGAGCGCATCGCCAAGCTGCTGCGCTTCGCTTCCACTCACACCGACAGCGAAGATCAGACCGTCTCTCTGGCCGACTACGTCGGTCGCATGAAGGAAGGCCAGGACAAGATCTGGTTCGTCACGGCCGATGCGTTTGCGGCCGCGAAGAACTCGCCGCATCTCGAGATCTTCCGCAAGAAAGGTGTGGAGGTGCTGCTGTTGTCGGATCGTGTCGACGAATGGGTCGTGTCGAACCTGACCGAGTTCGAGGGCAAGCCGCTCGCGTCGGTAGCCAAGGGCGACCTCGATCTGGGCAAGCTCGAGGACGAGCAGGAGAAGGAAGAGCAGAAGAAGGACGCCGAGTCCTTCAAGGACCTCACCGACCGCATCGCCAAGGCGCTGGGCGAACAGTTGAAGGAAGTGCGGGTCACGCACCGCCTCACGGATTCGCCGGCGTGCCTGGTGGCCGATGCGCACGCGATGGGCATGAATCTCGAGCGTCTGCTGAAGGCGGCGGGGCAGAGCATCCCGGGTTCCAAGCCGATCCTGGAGATCAACCCGCAGCATCCGCTGGTGCAGCGCCTCAAGTACGAGACCGAAGGCGCACGCTTCGACGACTGGAGCCGGGTGCTGTTCGATCAGGCGTTGCTGGCGGAGGGTGGTCAGCTCGAGGATCCGGCGACGTTCGTGAAGCGCCTCAACGGACTGATGCTCGACATGGCGGGGCGCAGCTAGGCCCCTCCCGGCTGCGCCGGGGCAGTACGCTCCTTCCCCCAACTGTGTTGGGGGAAGGTGGGGATGGGGGCGGCGAAGCCGGCGCTGCGCTGCCCCCTCCCTCCGCCCTCCCCCGGCGAAGCCGGCGCTGCGCTGCCCCCTCCCTCCGCCCTCCCCCGGCCAAGCCGGCGCTGCGCTGCCCCCTGAAGATGGGGGAAGGTTGGGATGGGGGCAGCGAAGCGCTGGCCACAACAAGGCAAAGCCTTGATGCCGCAGCGCAACGAAGGGTGGAACCCTTTGCGTTCCCGCCGACTCTGTGACAGGTTCGCCTTTTCGACCTGCACGAAGTTGCCATGTCCACTTCCGAAGCCACCGGCCTGAATCGCTTGCACCTCTGGCGCTGGATCGATCGCAATATCTTCGACCTCGGTCGCCAGATGCGGCTCTCCTACCTGCCGCCGATCATGGTGTACATGGCGGCCGGCGTGTCGGGGCTGACCGGCATCGTGGGTACCTTCTTCGTGAAGGAGTACCTGGGCCTGTCGGCTGCGTTCCTCGCGGCTCTGGGTTTCTGGGCCGGCCTGCCCTGGGCGATCAAGATGCCGCTCGGGCATCTGGTGGATCTCATGTGGAAGTGGAAGAGCGTGCTCGTCTATCTCGGCGCGAGCCTGATCGCCGTGGCACTGCTCATCATGTTCGCCCTCATCGCCGATCGCACCGCGATGGCGGCGGTGATGCCGGTGGAATCCTGGTTCGTACTTGCGGCGCTGCTTTCGCCGATCGGCTACGTCCTGCAGGACGTGGTGGCCGATGCCATGACCGTCGAGGCGGTGCCGCGCGTGGACGCACAGGGCCATCCGATCCCCGACGCCGAGCGCCGTGCCGGCCACGTGACCATGCAGACCCTCGGTCGCGTCGCGATCATCGGCGGCGGCGTGCTGGTGTCGATGATCAACATCGTGCTGTTCGCGGATGTGGAGACGATGGACGCGCCGGCCAAGGCGGCGATCTACGGCAAGGTCTATCTGCTGGCGCTCGTCATCCCCGCGATCTCCGTGCTCGGCGTGATCCTCGCCGGCCACCTGCATCGGCGCGAGTGCAAGCGCCTCGCCCGGACCGGCCTCACCTCGGCCGAGGTCGATCACCGGATGTTCTCGCATATCGACAAGCCCGCGGTGAACTGGTGGATCCTGGGCGGCAGCCTGGTGTTCGTCGTGTTCACGATGACGATCGGGCTCTCGAACGTGCCGTACGCCCAGGAGATCGTGTTCGCCGGTTCCATGGCCATCGTGGTCTTCCTCATGTTGAAACTGGTGCGCGAGCTCGAACCCGAGCAGCGCCACGTGCTGATCGGAACGGCGCTGCTCGTGTTCGTGTTTCGCGCGATGCCGGGACCGGGCGCGGGAGCCACGTGGTGGATGATCGACGAACTCAAGTTCGACCAGCAGTTCCTGGCCAAACTCGGTCTGCTCGGTTCGACTCTCACGTTGTTCGGCATGTTCCTGTTCCGCCGGTTCATGGCCGACAACTCCATGGCCTACGTGCTCGGGTTCCTGACGATCGCCGCCACGATCCTGTCGCTGCCCACACTCGCCATGTACCACGGCTTCCACCACTGGACCGTCGCGCATACCGGCGGGGTCGTGGATGCACGTTTCATCGCGCTCATCGACACGGCGCTGGAATCGCCGTTGGGACAGATCGCGATGATCCCCATGCTGGCGTGGATCGCCAACTCTGCGCCGGATCGCCTGAAGGCGACCTATTTCGCGGTCATGGCCTCGTTCACCAACCTCGCGCTGTCGCTCTCGCAACTGGGCACCAAGTACCTCAACCAGATCTGGATGGTGGCTCGCGAGGTGCGCGATCCGGAGAGCGCGGTGGTGAAGGTGCCGGCCGACTACAGCCAGCTCGGCGAGCTGTTCGTGGCCTCGATCATCCTCAATTTCGCACTGCCGATGCTGGCGATCCTGTTCGTGCGGACGACCCGGTTCCGCAGTGCCTGAAGCAGTGGAAAGGCAAACGCTTTCAACACGAAGGACGCGAAGGAACACGAAGGAAACGGCTGACTGATCCAGAGCCCCATGTTTTTTTCCTTCGTGTACCTTCGTGTTCTTCGTGTCCTTCGTGTTTCAAGACTTTCAGCTTCTCGAGCGCCCATGTACGCCCCGACCCATTTCCGCCAGCAGGACCCCGCCGAGCTCCGAGCACTGATCGAAGCCGCCCCGCTCGCCGCGCTGGTCTCCTTCGGTAACGGCCAGCTCCAGGTGAGTCACATTCCCCTGCTGTTCGATCCCTCGGAGGGTCCGAACGGCACGCTCATCGGCCATTTCGCCGCCGCCAATCCGCAGGCGCAACACTACGATCCGGCGGTGGAGGCGATCGCCATCTTCAACGGTCCCGACGCCTACGTGTCACCGAACTGGTATCAGACCAAGCGCGAGACCGCCAAGGTGGTTCCGACCTGGAACTATGTCGCGGTCTACGCGTTCGGCGCGATGGAGTTCGTCGACGATGCGGCCGGCAAGCGAGAAATCGTGGCGCGGCTCACCGATCGCAACGAGTCGCGACAAGCGAAGCCCTGGTCGGTGAACGACGCACCGGAGGATTTCGTGCAGGCGCAGCTGCGTGCGATCCGGCCTTTCCGGTTTCGCATCGCGCGGCTCGAAGGCAAGTGGAAACTCTCGCAGAACCGCACGGTTCAGGATCGCGACGGTGTCATCGCCGCGCTGGACGGTGACGCGAGCGCCAAGACTCAGGATGCGGCCGCGCGCATGCGGCGGCTGTACGAAGACTAAGGCTCAAGGGGCTGCGGTCAGCAATCCCTGAATGTCGAACTGCTCCCCGGAGCGCTTCAGCACCAGTACGTCGCCCGCCGATACCGTGCGGTCGGTGAGATCCGAAATGGCGAGCTTGTCGGTCACCACCACCAGGTTGCCGGCCTGGGTCGTGCCGTTGACCAGCGCATTCACGCTGCGAGTGAGGCGCGTGTGCCGGTCCACGGCCGGGTCGAGGTCGGTCCAGGGTTCCACCTTGCCGAAGGCGATCTGGGCCGTCTCGACGCTCGGGCAGCCCGGGCTGGAGACGACGCGCGCGACCGGCACCCCGTGCTCGCGGAACACGACGCCGAGCTTGTGGGCGAGGGTCTGACCGGCATCGCTCAGGTCGCGTTCGTGCACGCAGCCACCGCGGCCGGAGGGCGTCGGAGCCTTCGTCAGGGGCGTGGCGGCATGGCGGATCAGCAGGATGTAACCGCCTTCCTTCAACTGCTCCCAGAGCGCGTCATCGGCAGCCCGTGCACCTTGCGCAGCCATGAAACCGGCCGTGAGCATCACGATGGTGCGTGCGATGGAGCGGAATGGCATTGGCATCGGCGACTTTTCCCTCGGAGAACGGGTTGCCGCGGCGATTCCGCGGCGATCCGTGTCCGGTTCTCCTGCAGAAAGCGGGCCAACGCGACGACACGGGCCGGCGCGCACGCTGCAACCTCCTACCCGTCAGTGCGTGACGAAGTAGACCAGTGTCGCCAGGCTCGCGATCAGCAGCACCGCACCGATCACGCCGCCGATCAGCACTTGCGGCAGCGTGAGGCGCGAGATGTCCGCGTCGTGATCCTTGCCCCTGCGGATGCCGAAGAAGCTCCAGAACACCGCTTTCGCGATGCCGAAGGGCGAGCTCCTCGGGGCATCGGTCATCGACCCTTCCAGTGCGGGGGCCGTTTCGCGATGAAGGCGTCAATGCCCTCGGCGGCATCCTCGGCCATCATGTTGCACGCCATGGTTTCGGCGGCGAGCTTGTATGCGTCCTCGACGCCCATCTCGATCTGGCGGTAGAAGAGCTGCTTGCCCATGGAGATGGCGAGCGGGCTTTTGGCGATGATGGATTGCGCGAGGTTCTTCACTTCGGCATCGAGGCCCTCGAGCGGCACGACGCGATTCACCAGCCCGAAGTCCTTCGCAGTCGCAGCGTCGATGAAATCGCCGGTGACCAGCATCTCCATGGCGCGCTTGCGCGAGACGTTGCGCGACAGTGACACCGAAGGCGTCGAGCAGAACAGCCCGACGTTGATGCCCGAGACGGCGAACTTGGCGTTGTCCGACACCACGGCGAGATCGCACGCGCCCACGAGCTGACAGCCGGCAGCGGTGGCGATGCCATGCACCCGCGCGATCACGGGCTGCGGAATGCGCGCCAGGGTCAGCATGAACTTGCTGCACTGGGCGAACAGATCGTCCTGGAAGCGCTTCTCCGGGTGGGCGCGCATCTCCTTGAGATCGTGGCCTGCGCAGAAGGCGGGGCCGTTGCCGGCGATCACGACCACGCGGATCGATGCATCCTCGCCGATGGATTCGAGGGCGGATTGCAGTGCATCCAGCATCGCGCCCGACAGGGCGTTGTACTGCTTGGGTCGGTTGAGAGTCAGTGTCGCGATGCCGTCGGCGACGGTGCTGAGCAGGATCGGTTCCGCGGTGGCGGTCGGCGGGGTGGCGGTGGCCGTGGTCATGGGACGACTCCGTGTTGTGGCCGGAAACTCCGTGAGCGCCGATTATAGGCCGCGACGGGTTAGGTGCCCGCACCGGCGCTCCGGTACCATCCGTGCCGGGGAATGGGGGGAGGCGACACGTGAAAGACCTGCGGTGTGCCCTGCGCCTGGCGTGCCTTGCGCTGCTCGGATTGTGTGGTTCGCTCGATGCGCTCGCCCAGGCCGCCACGGACCCGCCGCGCAGGCCACGAATCGGACTGGTGCTCTCCGGCGGGGGCGCCCTGGGTCTTGCCCACGTGGGCGTGCTCAAGGTGCTGGAGGAAAACCGCATTCCGGTGGACTACGTCACCGGCACCAGCATGGGGTCGATCGTCGGCGCGTCCTACGCCTCGGGTATGTCGCCGCAGGAGATGGAACGCAAGGTCAAGGAGACCGATTGGGCCAAGGTGTTCCTGGACGCGCCGCCGCGGCAGGACCGGACGACGCGCCGCAAGGCACTCGATCTCGTCGGGCTCTGGGGCCTCGAGATCGGCTTCAGCAAGGGCAAGCTGTTCCTGCCCAAGGGCGCCATCGAAGGCCAGACGTTGAAGGGGGTGCTGCGCACCTTCGTGGTCGAGGCGCCGGGCAAGGATTTCTCGCGGCTGCCCATCCCCTTCCGCTGCGTGGCCACCGACCTCGTGAGCGGACAGCCGGTGGTGCTCGCGAGCGGCGATCTCGACGCGGCGATCCGCGCGAGCATGTCGGTGCCGGGGGTCATCTCGCCGCAGCAGATCGGCGATCACCTCCTGCTGGACGGCGGTTTGGTGCGCAACCTCCCGGTGGACGTGGCCCGCGACATGGGGGCCGAGATCATCATCGCCGTCAACCTCGGCACCCCACTACTCAAGAAGGAGGATCTGGGCGACGTGCTGGGCGTGTCGATGCAGATGATCAACATCCTCACCCAGCAGAACGTGGACCGATCGCTCGCGGAGTTGAAGCCTGACGACATCCTGATCACCCCTGAACTCAAGGGCTTCACCGCGTCGAGTTTCGACCGCGGTGCCGACATCATTCCGCGCGGCGAAGCGGCCGCGCGCCAGGTGCTGGATCGGCTTAAGCGCTACAGCCTAACGCCTGAGCAGTACGAGGCCCATCGCCTCGCCCAGACCGAGCGACTGCTGCGTGACCGACCGGCCGACGACATCGTCGTACGCACCGAGGGTCTGAAGTTCGTCAATCCGGCGACCGTGGAGGCGGCCCTCATGGACCGCGGGGTCCAGCTGCACCTGCCCGGCGAGGAGGGTCGGTTCCGGTTGCTCGAGCGCCGCGAGGGCATTCCCGACGAGGCGCAGCTCGAGCGCAAGGTGGCGCGGCTCTACGGGTCCGGCGACTTCGACAACATCGCGTACCGCTACGTCGACGCGGACGGCAAGCGCGTCCTGGAAGTGGAGCCGACCGAACGCGCCCGCGGCCCGGACTATTTTCGCTTCGGCCTCAAGCTGCAGAGCGACTTCAAGGGAGAGGGCACCTTCAACCTGCTCGCGTTCTACAACAAGACCTGGGTGAACCGCCTCGGCGCGGAGTGGCGCACGCTCGGCCAGGTCGGCCGCGACCCGGGCATCCACACCGAGTTCTATCAGCCGCTCGACCTCGCCGGGCGCTTCTTCGTCGCCCCCAATGCGTTCGCCAACGAACGGCTCCTCGACGTCTTTGTCGACGGCAGCCGCATCGCCCAGTATCAGCTGCGGCAGGCGGGCGTCGGGCTGGACGTCGGCACGGTCCTCGACAAGTGGGGTGAGCTCCGGTTCGGCTACGTGCGTGGCAGCGGCAGCGGTGCGCCGAGCATCGCGCTGCCCGGTTTTCCCACGTTCGACTACGACATCGGGGCACTGCGCACGCGGCTGATCTACGACCAGCTCGACAGCGTCAACTTTCCCTCCGCCGGCAGCCTGATCACCGGTGACTGGTGGGTCTCGCGCAAGAATCTGGGTTCCAGCGACGACTATGCCCGTGTCGGGCTGAGCGCCACCAAGGCGCTGTCCTACAAAGCGCACACGGTGTCGTTGGGCATGCGGGGTGCCACCACCTACCAGGGCAACTCTCCCGTCAACGATTCGCTGTCCCTGGGTGGCTTCCTGAACCTGTCCGGCTATCGCACCGGGCAGTTCCTCGGCGAGGACATCGCACTCCTCCGAGCGGTCTACTACTACCGCTTGTACCGCGTGCCGCCGGTCGCCGACGGCATCTTCATCGGCGGCTCACTCGAGGCCGGCAACGCCTACAAGCGCTTCGACCGCACCGACGGCAGCGGGCTGCTGTACTCGGCATCGCTGTTCCTGGGTGCGGATACCTTCATCGGGCCGCTCTACCTCGCGTTCGGCCACGCGTTCTCCGGCGACAACGCGTTCTACCTCTTCATGGGGCGGCCCTGATCGGCCGTTGCGCATCGCAGCGACCACCGGCCCGAAGACGCGGGAGTCGAGGCGGTCCGAGCGAATGAAGCGCTCAACGCGGAGGACGCGGGGGACGCGGAGGAAACCCGACACCGGATTCTGTCTTTGACTTTGCTTTACCCCGCGTCCTCCGCGTTGAGCTCTTTCTCTGCGGCTCGTCCCCTCCCGATGCGCTGCTTCAGAACATCGGTTTCTTGGCCGCTGCCCGATATGCCTCGACGCCGGCCATGATCTCCGCCTTCGCTTCCTCAGGGCCCACCCACCCCGTGATCTTCACCCACTTGCCCGGTTCGAGATCCTTGTAGTGCTGGAAGAAGTGCGCAATCTGCGAGAGCACCAGCTCGGGCAGGTCGCGCGGATTGACGATGCCGCGGTACAGGCCCGACAGCTTGTCGATGGGCACGGCGAGCACCTTGGTGTCGTCACCGGCTTCGTCCGACATCTTGAGCATGCCCACCGGCCGGCAGCGCACCACGACGCCGGTGATGAGCGGCACCGGCGAGAGCACGAGCACGTCGACCGGATCGCCATCCCCCGAAATCGTGTGCGGGACGTAGCCGTAGTTGCACGGGTAGTGCATCGCCGTGGACATGAAGCGGTCCACGAAGACGGCGCCGGTCTCCTTGTCCACCTCGTACTTGATCGGATCCGCATTCATCGGGATCTCGACGATGACGTTGAAATCGTTGGGGAGGTCCCGTCCGGGGCCGACTCGATCGAGATTCATCGCGCGGTTCCTCGATTAAAAGTCGCTATTATTGCTTCCCGCCGCGGATCGCGCTCGTCCGCCGCATGTCGTCAAACCGGAAAGACCATGTCCACGCAGCAGCAGTCCATCGCCGCAGCCTTCGCGTTCGCGCATGCCGCATCGCGGCATTGGCGCATCGCTGCGGCCGAATGCCTGGAGCGAATCGGGACCGTGGCGCCGGACGTGAATCTCGGTTTCGTCTATGTGACCGATGCCTATGCAGCACGGGTGGGCGAGATCCTTGAACTGCTGCGTGAGCGTACCGGCATCGATCATTGGGTCGGCACGGTCGGGATCGGCATCTGCGCCACTGGCCGCGAATACCTGGACGAAGGCGCCATGGCCATCATGCTGGGGACCTTCCCGGCGGGATCGTTCCGGGTGCTCGCCCCGTTGCGCACGCCGGCTGACCTCGCCCGCGATCCGCTCACCATCGGCGGGGCGGCGGGCAACTTCGCCATCGTCCACGCGGACCCGCGCAACGCAATGCTGAATTCGCTGCTCGCCGAGCTCTCGCGGCGCCTCGACAGCGGTTTCGTGGTGGGCGGCCTCACCAGTTCCCGCGCCGCGCACGCGCAACTGGCCGACGGTGTATGGGAGGGCGGCGTGTCCGGCGTCGTGTTCACCGACCAGGTCGTCGTCACCACCCGGTTGACCCAGGGGTGCTCGCCGCTTGGCGATCCGCACGTCGTCACGGATGTGCAACGCAACGTGCTGATCGAACTCGACGGCCGGCCGGCGCTGGAAGTGCTGCGCGCCGACGCCGGACTCACCGGCGCACGCGATCTCGATCGCCTCGGCGGCACGGTGTTCGCGGCACTTCCGGTGTCCGACAGCGAGACCGGCGACTACCTGGTGCGCAACGTCGTCGGCGTCGACGCCGAACGTGGCCTGGTGGCCGTCGGCGAGAACGTGCGCAAGGGCGGCAAGGTGATGTTCTGCCGCCGCGACCGCCGCTCGGCGGCGGAGGACATGGCGCGCATGCTGGACAGCATCAAGAGCGGCCTGTACACGCGACCGCGCGGCGGCGTGTACTTCTCGTGCCTCGGCCGCGGCACCAGCCTGTTCGGTGAAACGTCGAAGGAACTCGCGATGGTCCGCGAAGGACTCGGCGACGTGCCCATCGTGGGGTTCTTCTGCAACGGCGAGATCTCGCACAACCGCCTGTACGGCTACACCGGCGTACTGACCCTGTTTCTCTGACCGGCCGCCGCGACCCGCGCGTCGATCCCCATGTTGCCACGCACCCTCACCTCCCTGCCGCTCGGCGCGCTCGACTGGGTCGCGTTCGGCTGGTTCTTCCTCTGGTGGATGGGCTACGTGTGCTTCGCCGGCTGGCGCGGTCGCACCATGCCGAGCCTGGTGAGCCAGATGGGGAAGTTTCGCCGCCAGTGGATGCAGGCGGTCGCGGTACGCGACGTTCGCATCGGCGACGTCAACATTCTCGCCAATCTGTCCAACGGGTCGACGTTCTTCGCTTCCACCACGCTGCTCATCCTGGGCGGGTTGCTGGCCCTGCTCGGCACCACCGAGAAAGTCGCCTCGGTGATGGCCGAGCTGCCGTTCAACCGCATGAGCTCCGAGCAGCTGTGGGATATCAAGGTGCTGCTGCTGGTGGGCGTGTTCGTGTTCGCGTTCTTCAAGTTCACCTGGTCCCTGCGCCTTTATCACTTCTGCTCGGTGATGGTCGGTGGCGCGCCACCGCCGGAGGCGCACGGTGGTGAACACGCGCGTTTCATCGAGCGCACGGTGCGCACCACCACGCTGGCGGCGGAGAGCTTCAACAACGGGTTGCGTGCCTACTACTTCGCGCTGGCCGCGATGACGTGGTTTCTCAATCCCTGGGTATGGATGATGGCGACCAGCTGGGTCGTGCTGATCCTGTACCACCGCGAGTTCCAGTCCACCGCGCTGCGCACCCTCGCCGAGGACTAGGGTGACTATTCCACCCGATAGTACCGCGGCCTCTCCTCCCAGCTGGTTGCGGTTGATGACCAAGGAACAGAAGCGCTCAACGCGGCGGACGCGGGGGAAAACCGACCCTTTCGTGTCTTGGTTCAGGTCTTCCGCCGCGTCCGCCGCGTCCGCCGCGTTGAGCGCCTTGGTTTGTCGGCGCCCCACTGACATGAATACTCACGCCGGCTACCCCCGGCCGCAGGTCCACGGTCGGGCCGCCCACGACGGCAGGACACCATGACGATCGATTTCTCGCGCTTTCCCCAGTTCATCGAAGCCGCCAGCGCACTGCGAGGCGGCATCGATCCGTCGCGTCACGAACTCTGGCATCAGCGGCTCGCCTGGAGTTTCGCGGACGTACAGGCGATCGAGACAGCCCTCGCCTCGGCCGATCCGATCACGGCGCCGGCGGTGCCGTCGTCGTTCAATCCGCTGCCTGCAGAGCGGTCCAGTCGTGGCGAATCGCACGGCGTCGCGCAGCTCGCTCATCGTGTCCGTTCCAGCGAGACGCGCGCGGTCGACGTCGCACAGGCGAGCCTCGACGCGGCCCGTGCGTGGCGCCATCTGAACGCGTTCACCGCACTCGACGAGGATGACGTGATGCGTCAGGCGGAAGCGGTCGATGCACGCGTGCGCGAGCGTGTCGATCCGGGCGCGCTCGCCGGCGTTCCGGTGGCAGTCAAGGACCTGATGCCGGTGCGCGGTTATCGCATGAGCGCGGGAACGCGTGCCTTCGATCCGGTCATGGCGGAGCACGACGCGGCGGTGGTCGCCCGGCTGCGGGCGCGTGGGGCGATCATCTTCGGGCTGGCGAATCTGCATGAACTGGCCTACGGCGTCACCAGCGCGAACCCGCATTTCGGCGCGGTGGTCAATCCGAGGTTTCCGGGCCATGTGCCGGGGGGCTCGAGCGGCGGCTCGGCCGCCATCGTCGCTGCCGGCATCGCGCCGCTCGCGATCGGCACCGACACCGGCGGGTCGATCCGCATCCCCGCAGCCTGCTGCGGCATCGTGGGTTTCAAGCCCGGGTACGGCGTGGTCGACAAGAGCGGCGTCTATCCGCTCGCCTGGTCGCTAGACCACGTCGGGCCCATCGCCGGGAGCGTGGCGGATGCCGCTATCATGTTCGAGGCGCTCGCCGGGTCCAAGGATGGCGCGGCGGGCGAGATGCCGACGCTGACCCCGTCGTTCGTCCGCATCCGCGGCTACTTCGACGAGGATGTCGAACCGGCGGTGGCAAGCCGTATCGACGCCGTCACCGGCGCCTTGCGCGCTGCCGGTGCGGCTGTGCGCGAAGCGGTGGTGCCCGAACTGGCGCTCGCCCCGGGCGCGCAGTTCATCACCATGTCGGCGGAGGCCGCCCAGGCCAATTGGCATCTGCTGGAAGGCACGGGCGATCGCCTGGGCGACGACGTACGCCTGCGCCTAGAGATCGGCCAGTTCTTTCTCGCCATCGAATACGTCAAGGCCCAGCGCATCCGGCGCGAAGTCCGCGATGCGCTGCTGCGCGCGCTCGGCGCAAGCGACGTGTTGATCACGCCGATGCTTGCGTGCGCGCCGCCGCGCGTCGGTCAATCCATGATCACGGTCGGTGGCCGCACCTTGCCAGCCGCGGGGATGATGACGCGCTTCAGCTCGCCGTTCAACATGACCGGTCTGCCGGCGCTCGCGCTGCCGTGCGGGTTCGACGCGGCGGGCCTCCCCCTCAGCCTGCAGCTGGTGGGCCGCCCCGGAGCGGACGCACAAGTGCTCGCCGCCGGCTGCTGGCTCGAAAGGCTGCTCGGCCACGGCGTCGACAGGGTGTGAGGGTCGTGGCCGGAAACGACACGGTGCTGCAGCAGTTTGGTGCCGAAGCGACGGCGCGCCGCGTCGAGGCGTTGTACCTGACTCCCGATGTCGCGCAGCAGCGCGAAACGACGCTGGCTGAATTGGCACTGCGCCCCGGGGAGCGTGTCCTCGATGTCGGCTGCGGTCCCGGCTTGCTCGCCGAGAGTGCGGCCGCAGCCGTCGGTGCTGCCGGCGCGGTCTGTGGCGTCGACCTGTCGCCGCCGATGGTGGCCCTGGCACGGCGACGGTGTGCCCACCTGCCCTGGGTTGCGTTCGAGGTCGCGGATGCGGTTGCTCTGCCGGGCGCGGCGGAGCGCTTCGATGCGGTCACCTGTACCCAGGTGCTCGAATACGTGCCCGATGTCGAACGCGCGCTCGACGAGTTGCGGCGTGTGCTGCGGCCCGGCGGTCGTTTGGCTCTGGTCGACACCGATTGGGAGTCGTGCGTGTGGGCGAGCGCCGACATCGACCGGATGCGCCGGATGCTCGCCGCGTGGGACAGCCATTGCGCCCATCCACAGTTACCCCGGGTACTTGGCCCGATGCTTGCGCGTCATGGCTTTCGAGTCGAGAAAGTGGCAGCCGTGGCGATCGTCAATGCGATGGACGCCTCCAATACCTATAGCGAGGGGATGATGGCGATGATTGCGGAGCATGCCGTGCGTCGGGAAAGTGTCGAAGAATTTGACGCTCGCGCCTGGCTGGACGATCTCCGCGACCGGATCAGTCGGGGCGAAGCGTTCTTCAGCCTCGACCGTCACCTGTTCCTGGCCACCCGCCTGCCATGACGCCGTCGTTCACTTCGCCCCTGGAACCCGGTAGCCTAGTGTGCATGTTTGCGCCCGCTTCGCCGTTGCGTCACGGAGCCGCCCTTGGTTGAACCGAAAGTGTGGCTCGGCGAGGAGGGCATCGTCCGCGTGGACTTCGGCGGCACCGGTGTGGTGACGCTCGACCTCGTCAAGGCGGAGCTCGCGGCGCGCAAGCGCATCGGTTCGACGCCCCAGGTGACGCTGGTGCACCTGCCGGGGGTGTGGCGGGTGGATGTGCAGGCCGCCGCGTTCATTTCGAGCCTCGAGATGGTGTCGATGACACGCGCCTCGGGCATGGTGACCGAATCGAGCCTGGGCAACCTCGCGGTGCGCGTGTTCGACCTGTATCACCGCCCGCCGTTTCCGTGGCGGGTGTTTGCGAACGAGGCCGACGCGGTCGACTGGCTGCAGCAATTCGTGGGGCATCGCTAGCCCCCACGCTGACGCGCGAGGGAAGGAGAGAACGGCGACGATCGGTGAGGCTGATCGTCGAGATGGACGATGGCCCCCATCCCGGCCTTCCCCCGGCATGGCCGGGGGAAGGCCGGGATGGCGCCAGCAGCGCGAGGATGCACAAGGAAGTACATCCCCTCCCCCG
The DNA here is from genome assembly GCA_001464695.1 of Betaproteobacteria bacterium Ga0077523. Taxonomy (GTDB): domain Bacteria; phylum Pseudomonadota; class Gammaproteobacteria; order Burkholderiales. The sequence continues at coordinate 64,082 of LNDQ01000150.1, forward strand.
GCAACGCCGGGGGAGGTTTAGGGTGGGGGCATGCGGCGCCGACTTCCGCGGAGCGGAGCGAAGCACGACGATCGGGCGGGTCGATCGCCGCGGGTCCGGAGATCGCTATCATGGCGTCTTCCCCGATGGAGGCGTGAGATGAGCCTGTCGTTTCGCAAGAAGCTGAAGGAAGGGCAGCCGCTGGTGGGTGCGCTGCTGCAGATCCCGTTGCCCGAAGTCGCGGAGTGCTTCGTGGAGGCCGGCTACGAGTGGCTGTTCCTGGATCTGGAACACTCGCCGATGGATGCGCGGGCTGCGCTGACGCTGTTGACCGCCGTGGACAGCCGCGTGCCGTGCGTCGTGCGTGTCCCGTGGAACGACGAGGCCTACATCAAGAAGGCGCTCGACATCGGCGCGACCGGCATCATCGTGCCGCTGGTGAATACGGCGGAAGACGCGAAGCGTGCCGTCGACCGCTGCAAGTATCCGCCCATGGGAGTGCGCAGCGTCGGCATCACGCGCGCGCAGCGCTTCGACCTCGACTTCGATTCTTACATGCAGCGCGCCAACGACGAGATCGCGGTGATCGTGCAGATCGAGCATGTCGAAGCGGCGCGCAACATCGACGCGATCCTCGACGTGCCCGGCATCGACGGCGTGTTCGTCGGGCCGTTCGACCTCTCGGGGAGCATGAACAAACCCGGCCGCATCAACGATCCCGAAGTGCAGCAGGCGATCCAGCAGATCATCCGCGCATGCGAGAAGCGCGACATCGCCCGCTGCATCTACGCGCACACGCCGGGCCATGCGAAGACTTACATGGATCAGGGCTACCGCGTGATCGGGTTGTGCACGGACTACATCCTGCTGGCCCGTGCGGCGGCGGCGGCGTTGAAGGAAGTGCGGGGGTAGACAGGAACAAAGCGCAGAACGCGGCGGACGCGGCGGACGCGGGGTAAGGCAACGACAAGGCTGTTCAGTTGGATTTCCGCCGCGTCCGCCGCGTTGATTGCTGCTTGAACTTGTCCTGCTTGTCGCCTGCCTGTGTCCTAAGACCTGAACCCGATCTCCACGCTGCCCACCCCCTCGACCGTGAAGCGGTACTGCTCTCCGGCCTTGGGGAACCGGGTCGTCACCAGGCTGCCGGTGGATACGATCTCGCCCGCATGCAGCGTTTCGCCGCGGGCCGAAAGATGGTTCGCGAGCCAGCGCAGCGGCTCGAACGGGTGTCCCAGCACATCGCGGCCGTGGCCCTGGTCGATCACCGCGCCGTTCAACTCGACCACGCCGCGGGCAGCGGCGAGATCGGGCCATTTCGAGACGTACTCGCCCTGCACGATGCCTTCGTTCCACGCGTTGTCGGCCACGAGCGAGAGCATGTCGAGCGGGTAGGGCGAGTTGCGGTCGTCGATCACCTCGAACGCGGGGCAGACCGCACCTACGGCACCAGCCACGTCGTCGAGAGTCCACGCACCAGCGCGCGGGGCGAGTGCGCGGCCGAGCCGCACGCAAATCTCGAACTCGATGCCCAGACGCTTCAGACTCGACAGCCGCCATTGCGCGCCGCTCTTCGCCAGCCGGTCGGCGAGCACTACGCCGGCGACCGGATGGTCGATACTGCACATCTGCTGCATGCGCAGCGAGGTGAGCCCGATCTTGTAACCGACCCGCGGGCCCTTCAAGGGCAGGAGGCGCTCGACGAAGGCCGCCTGAATCGCATAGGCGCCGTCGAGATCCGCTGCGCCGTGATCGCGGGCGAAGGGAACGAGGTCGCGCAGGTGCGCGTGATCGTCGACGAGGGTGGCGGCGGTACGGGCGGGGTCGAGCGGCATGGTGCGGTTCCGGGGAGCGTGATCCCGGCATGATAGCGGGGCTCATGTATTCTTCGGATCGCTTCCCATGTCTCCGACCCTGCAGCGTCTCGGCGCGAAGATGGCCTGGCTCGCCCGCGCGGCGGCGTGCTCGGCAGCACTGCTCGCAGGCTGTGCCACGTTGCCGCCGCCCGGCGAAGAGGCGCGCTCCACGGCGCTCGATCCTGCCACCGTGACGCGTCTTTCCCGCACCCTCGCAACGGACCTCGAGCAGCACCCGGGCAAGTCCGGCTTGCTGCTGCTCGATTCCGGACTGGACGCGTTCATCGCCCGCGCGCTGGCAGCCGATCTCGCGGAGCGTACTCTCGATCTCCAGTACTACCTGGTGCACGACGGGCTCACCACGCGCGTGCTGCTCGCGCGGATCCTCGCCGCCGCCGATCGCGGCGTGCGCGTGCGGCTGCTGATCGACGATCTGTACACCACCGGCAAGGACGCCAACATCGCGGTGCTGGACGGTCACCCCAACATCGAAGTCCGCGTCTTCAACCCGTTCGCCTCGCGCAGCTGGCAACTCGGGCGCATGTTCGCGTTCCTGACCGACGGCGATCGGTTGAATCACCGGATGCACAACAAGATGTTCGTCGCCGACAACCAGCTCGCGGTGGTCGGCGGACGCAATCTGGGCGACGAATACTTCTGGGCCTCCGGCGGCACCAACTTCGCCGACATGGACCTGCTGGCGGTGGGCCCGGTGGTCCCGAACGTCTCGGCCAGCTTCGACGAGTACTGGAACAGCCCGTGGGCCTACCGCATCCGCCGCCTGTTCACCGGCCACACCGACGGGGGTTCGCTCGATCGCCTGCGCAATCGGCTCGCCAAGGAACTGCAGGCGGCGGCGGGGTCGGAGTACGCTCAGCGGCTCAGGCAGGCGGACCTGGTGCGCTATCTGGGCAAGGGCGAACTGCCGATGGTGTGGGCCGATGCCCGGGTCGTCTACGACAAGCCGCGCAAGGTGGCGACCAAGGGCCAGCAACCCGATCCTGCCGTCCACATCGGCCCGCTGGTGCGCCCGGTCGCGGACTCGGCGCAATCGGAGCTCGTCATCGTGTCGCCCTATTTCATTCCTGGCGACGCGGGGGTCGAATACCTGAAGGCGATGGTTGCCCGTGGCGTGCGGGTGCGCATCCTGACCAACTCGCTCGCTTCGAACGACGTCTCGGCGGTCCACGTGGGCTACGCGCGCTATCGCGAAGCCCTGCTGCGGGCAGGTGTCGAATTGCACGAGATGCGGCCGGCGCTGATCGGCCGCAACAACGCGCGCGACAGCAAGCTCATGATCGGGTCGTCGTCCGCCAGCCTGCACACCAAGGCGTTCGTGGTGGACAGCGCCCACGTGTTCGTCGGTTCGATGAACCTCGATCCGCGCTCGGCCTACCTCAATACCGAACTCGGCATCCTGGTGGACAGCCCCGAACTCGCACGGCAATTGCTGGTCGTGATCGGCCAGCAACTGCTGCCGCGCAACAGCTTCCGGCTGAAGCTGGCAGGCCCCGAAGGCGGCCGCCAGCACCTCGTGTGGATCGGCGAGGAAGCGGGCCAGCCGGTGGAACTCACCACCGAACCGAAGGCGAGCTGGTGGCGGCGGACCTCGACCCGGGTGATGGGATGGTTCGTCCCCGAACGAATGTTGTAGGGCCGCGACGTGCCGGAACTGCCCGACGTTACCGTCTACACCGAACGCATCGGAGCGCTCGCGTCCGGTACTCTTCTGCAGCACGTACGCATCGTGAACCCGTTCGTGCTGCGCACCGCGGTGCCGCCGATCGCGTCGCTAGAAGGGCGTCGGCTGCAGGGCGCGCGGCGCCTCGGCAAACGCATCGTGCTCGAATTCGACGATGACCTGCATCTCGTGCTGCACCTCATGCGCGCGGGCCGGCTGCGCTGGCTCTCACCGGGGGCGAAGCTGCCGGGCAAGATGACCCTCGCGGCCCTCGATTTCGAAGCCGGGTCGCTGGTGTTCACCGAAGCGGGTACGAAACGCCGCGCATCGATGCACCTGGTCGTGGGCGATGCAGCACTTGCCGCCTTCGATGCCGGCGGGCTCGAAGTGCTCGAGGCGGATCTCGCAACGTTTGCGGCACGCTTGCGTTCCGAGAACCACACGTTGAAGCGCTCGCTCACCGCGCCGCACCTGATGAGCGGCATCGGCGGGGCCTATTCGGACGAGATCCTGCATCGGGCGCGCCTGTCGCCGATCGCCCATTCGAAGGATCTCGGCGATGACGAGATCGAACGCCTGTACCACGCCGTGCGCGATGTCCTGACCGAATGGACCGTGCGCCTGCGCGACGAAACCGGCCGCGGCTTTCCCGAGAAAGTCACCGCTTTCCGCAAGGGCATGGCCGTGCATGGCCGGTTCGGTGAGCCGTGTCCGGTGTGCGGCACGCCCGTCCAGCGCATCGTGTATGCCGACACCGAGACCAACTACTGCCCGCGCTGCCAGACGGCTGGCCGGGTGCTGGCCGATCGCGCGTTGTCGCGATTGCTCAAGTCGAGCTGGCCGCGGAGCGTCGACGAACTCGAATGATCGACTGGGTCGACGGTCAGCCGTACTCGCCGCAGTTCGGCGATGTCTATTTCTCGCGGGCAAGCGGCATCGACGAGTCCCGGCACGTGTTCGTCGAGGGTAATCGTCTGCCCGAACGGTTCGCGGCACTCGCGCCCGGCACAGCCTTCAGCATCGGCGAGACCGGCTTCGGTACCGGCCTCAATTTCCTGTGCGCGTGGCACGCGTTCGAGGAAACCGCGCCGAAGGATGCACGATTGCAGTTCGTGAGCACGGAGCTGCTGCCGCTCTCTGCCCCCGACCTGGCCCGTGCGCTGGGTCTATGGCCGGTGTTGCACGACCTTGCGTCGCAACTGCTGGAACAATGGGACGAACTCGCCGTCGGCTGGCAACGATTCGTCTTCTCCGGCGGTCGCATCACGCTCACGCTGCTGATCGGCGACGCACGCGTGACCCTGCCTCAGGTGGACGGTGTGATCGATGCCTGGTTTCTCGACGGCTTTGCGCCGGCGAGGAACCCGGAGTTGTGGACGCCGCAGTTGATGTCGGCGATCTCGGCGCATTCGAATCCGGGCACGACGTGCGCAACCTACTCCAGCGCCGGTGACGTGCGCCGGGCGTTGCAGGCGGCCGGATTCCGTGTCGAGAAGGCCGCGGGTTTCGGGCCCAAGCGCGAGATGCTGAGGGGTGTCTGCGTATCCCCGGCACCGCTCCCGTACCGGGCGCCGTGGCTGCGGCGTCCGGCGGGCGGACCGAACCCGCGGAGAGCCATCGTGATCGGCGCCGGCCTGGCGGGCACCGCGGCGGCGGCGAGTCTCGCGGCGCGCGGCGTCGAAGTCACGGTGATCGAGCGCCACGAGACGATCGCCGGCGCGGCCTCGGGGAATGCCCAGGGTGTCCTGTACGCGAAGCTATCGCCGCACGACACGGCATTGACCCGCTTGCTCACGGCGGGCCTGGAGTTCTCGCTACGCGAGATCGCCCGGCGTTTGCCCGAAGATGGTCTCGCCTGGTCGCGCTGTGGTGTGCTGCAGCTCGCGCACGATGCTGCCGAAGTCACCCGGCAGAACGCGTTGGCGCGGCAGGGTTGGCCATCCAGCTTCCTGCGATCCGTGGATCCCGGGGAGGCGAGCGCGATCGCCGGGGTCATGGTCGATGTCGAGGCGCTCCATCTGAAACGTGCCGGGTGGGTTCATCCTCCTGCGCTGTGCGCCGCGTTCGTGCAGCATCCCCGCATCCGGGTGATTGCGCGGCACGAAGCCCTGCACATCGATCGCCTGGCTTCCGGGGACTGGCGCGTGGCGACCGCCGGGATCTGGAGCGCCGAGGCGCCGGTCGTGGTCATCGCCACTGCGGCCGACACGCGGGCGTTCGCAGCGACCGCTCAGTTGCCCACCCACGTGATCCGCGGTCAGCTCACCCACCTCGAGTGCAACGACGTCAGTGCCAGGCTGGCAACCGTGCTGTGCGGCGAGCGCTACATCGCGCCGGCGCGGGCGGGCTTGCACTGCCTGGGTGCCACTTTCGGTATCCGCGACGCCGACACCGGTGTGCGCACCGAAGATCACCGCGAGAACCTCGCCACGCTGCACGCGCTGTCGCCCACTCTGGCGGCTGCCTTCCCGGAGGCAGCGCGGGATCCGGCGCGTTGTTCGGGTCGTGCCGCGCTGCGCTGCGTGGCGCCGGACTACCTGCCGATCGTCGGTCCGCTCACCGATGCGACAAGCTTTGCGGCGCGCTATGCCCGCCTTGCCAAGGATGCCACCACGCAGTTCGAAGACCCGGCCCCATGGCTCGATGGGTTGTTCGTCTCCGTTGCCCATGGCTCGCGCGGGCTGTTGACCGCACCGATCGCGGGCGAACTGATCGCAGCCGGCATGCTGGGCGAGCCCGCGCCGGTGCCGGCGGCCGTGGTCGACGCGATCGCGCCTTCGCGATTCTTTGCACGCGCGTTGAAACGCGCCCGTCATGGCGCGTGAGCGTTGTGGCATGCTTGCACGCAGTCTCCCATGCGAACTCTGATCCTCATCGCGACAGGCTTGGGCGTCGTCGCCCTGCTCCTGTGGCGCACAAGTCCGGCGCGCCACCATGCTGCCGCAGGGCTGTTCACCGTGGTGTGGCTGGTGGTGGTCGGCTGGAACCTCAGCACCGGACTCGCGCATGGCTACACGCTCGGCGAGGAGCTGCCGATCCATCTGGTCCTGTTCGGTGTGCCCGTGATTGCCGCGTGGGCCTGGATCGGGTTGCGGCGACCGCGCGCAAGGCGCTCCGACCACTGAAGGGTGCGCGGCAGACTTTCCCCGAACCATCCCCGGAGTGCGACATGGCCGCCACCGGCAGCGCTAGTGATCTGATCAATGTCGTGACCCTGCTCGGTGCAGCAGTGGTTGCAGTACCCCTCTTCAGGCGGCTCGGCGTGGGCTCGGTGCTGGGCTACCTGGCGGGCGGGCTCGCGATCGGACCCTTCGGATTCAAGCTGTTCGACGATCCCCAGGCCATCCTGCACACCGCCGAACTGGGCGTGGTCCTGTTCCTGTTCGTGATCGGGCTGGAGATGCGACCGTCCCATCTGTGGAGCCTGCGGCGCGACATCTTCGGCTTGGGCTCGCTGCAGGTGGTGGTGTGCGGGGTGCTGCTCACGGGGGTCGGCATCGCGTTCGGTTTTCCGCTCGCGGTGTCATTCGTCGCGGGCATGGGGTTCGTCCTCACGTCCACCGCCATCGTCATGCAGCTCCTCGACGAGCGCGGTGACATCGCGGCGCCGCGCGGTCAGAAGATGGTGGCGATCCTGTTGTTCGAGGACCTGCTGATCGTGCCGCTGCTCGCCATCGTCGCCTTCATCGCGCCATCCGAGGCGGTCGAGCACGCGGCCGGGCAATCGCGCTGGGCGTCCATCGGCATCGCGGTCGGTGCGCTCGGCCTGCTGGTCGCCGCGGGCATCTGGCTGCTGAACCCGCTGTTCCGCATCCTGGCGCAGGCGCGCGCGCGCGAAGTGATGACCGCTGCGGCGTTGCTGGTGGTCCTCGGCGCCGCATTGCTGATGCAGCTCGGCGGACTGTCCATGGCCATGGGGGCGTTCCTCGCCGGTGTGCTGCTGTCGGAGTCCACCTTCCGGCACCAGCTCGAAGCCGACATCGAACCGTTCCGCGGGCTGCTGCTCGGGCTCTTCTTCATCGCGGTGGGCATGTCGCTCGATCTTGCCGTGGTGGCACGCTATTGGCAGCTCATCGTGGCCGGAGTGCTGGCGATGATGGTGGTCAAGGCTCTGTGCGTCTATGGGGTCGCGCGGGTCGCGCGCATGTCCCACGTCGACGCGCTCGATCGCGCCGTCCTGATGGCCCAGGGTGGCGAGTTCGCCTTCGTGCTGTTCGCCGCCGCGGCCGCCGCGAACGTGATCGATGGCACGGTCAACGCCAACATGACCGCCGTGGTGGTGCTGTCGATGGCGCTCACGCCGCTCGCGGTGTTGGCGCTCAAGCGCTGGGGACCGGTGGTCGCTCCGTCGCTCGATGGCATGGAGGCGCCGCAGCACCAGACCGGCGCCGTACTGATCATCGGCTTCGGTCGCTTCGGACAGGTGGCGAGCCAGCACGTGCTGGCGCTCGGTGCGGACATCACCATCATCGACCACGACCCGCAGAGGATTCGCGACGCGGCGGACTTCGGGTTCAAGGTCTACTACGGCGACGGCACGCGCCTCGACGTATTGCGCGCGGCCGGTGGCGAGTCCGCGCGTACCATCCTGGTGTGCGTGGACAGCAAGGAGGCGGTCACGCAGATCGTCGAGCGAACCAAGGCCGAGTTCCGCCAGGCCCGCGTCCTGGCGCGGGTGCGCGACCGCGAGCATGCGATCGAGCTGCAGCACGGGGACGTGGATTTCCAGATTCGCGAGCTCTTCGAGTCCGCCATGGTACTGGGGCGCGAGGCGGCGATGAGTCTGGGTGCAACGCCGGAAGCTGCGGACGATATCGCCCAGGGCGTGCGCCGGCGCGATGCCGAGCGGTTCGAACTCGAACTGGTCGGCGGGATTTATGCCGGACGCTCGCTGATCCTCGGCAACAAGGCCGTGGAGGCGAAGGAGTGAGCTCGGGCGCGGGCAGTGCCGCTGCCGCGATCGTCGATTTCTGGCGCGCAGCGGGACCCGAACGATGGTTCGAGAAGTCGACAGCGTTCGATGAACAGTTCCGCGAGCGTTTTCTCGGTGAACACCTGGCCGCCGCGCGGCGCGAACGCGACGACTGGATCGACGCTGCCGACAGCGCGCTGGCACTCGTGATCCTGCTCGACCAGTTTCCGCGCAACGTCTTCCGTGGCACCGGGCACATGTACGCCACCGATCCGCTGGCTCGATACTTCGCGCGCCGGCTGGTCGACGCCGGATTCGACCAGGCCATCGAGGTGCCGCTGCGGCTGTTTTGCTATCTCCCGTTCGCGCACTCGGAAGACCTCGCGGACCAGCGCCGCTCGGTCGAACTGCATGCGCGAGTCGGCCGGCCCTGGCTCGACCATGCCGAAGGGCACTGCGCCATCGTCGAGCGCTTCGGCCGCTTTCCGCACCGCAATCGGCCGCTCGGGCGCGACACCACCCCGGCGGAACGCGCATTCCTCGAGGCAGGCGGATTCGCCGGCTGATGCGGTGGCGCAGCCGATTCCCGTATTGCCGGGACGGCGCGCAGCGGGTACCTTGCCGATCTTGGCCAGTGTCCGGGGGAGACCGAACTTGAACCGAACCACGTTGTTGCCGGCGTTGCTGCTGGCCGCCGTCGCATCCATGCCTGCGGGCGCCGATGTCCTGTCGGACATCCGGGCCTCCAAGGTGATCCGCATGGGTCATCTCGAAACCTCGCCGCCGTTCAGTTACCGGGAAGCCGGCGAAGCGAAGGGCTACTCGGTGGGGTTGTGCGAGAAGGTCGCGCAGAGCATCCGGGCCGACCTCGGCATCGACAGCCTGAAGATCGAATGGGTGCCGGTCACTCTCGCCAATCGTTTCGAGCAGGTCGAGAAAGGCAAGGTCCACGTCGACTGCGGTACCGCCACCTGGACCCTCGCACGGCAGAAGCGCGTCGATTTCAGCCTGATGACGTTCGTCGACGGCGGCTCGGTGCTGGTCAAGAACGACACGGATCTCTTCAAGCTCGAGGACTTCGCCGGCAAGCGCATCGCCGTGGTGAAGGGCACCACCACCGAGAAGTCGGTGCCGGACGCGCTCAAGCTGCGCAACGTCTCGGCCACCGTGGTGCCGGTCGACAGCGCCGAAACCGGAGTGGCACAGGTGCAGGCCGGCAAGGCCGACGGTTTCGCGTCCGATCGGCTGAAGCTGATCGGCTTGGCGCTCAACGCGGCCCAGGCGGGCACCTATCGGGTAGTCGACGAAGATTTCTCGATCGAGCCCTATGCGCTGGTGCTGCCCCGCAACGATCCCGATTTCCGCCTCGCGGTGAACCGTGGTCTCGCGCGCATCTACCGCAACGGCGAGATCGTGCAGGTGTACGAGCGCTGGCTCGGACCGCTCGGCAAGCCCGGCATGCTGCTAAATGCTCTTTACTATCTGCAGCGCATTCCGGAATGAGATTGGCTGCACGATTCGGCGTCGTCGTCGTCGGGTTCATGGCGCTCGCGGGTAACGCCGCACAGAAGGAAGAAGTCTCTCAGGCGGCCGCCGCGTGCGAGAACTGCGGCGTCATACGGTCGATCCGCGAGATCCGCACCGAACGGCCGGTACCGCGCGCGGGTACGGCCACCGATCCGCGCACGAGCCTCGCCTATCAGACCGGGCCCGGTACGCCATTGCTGGTGGGGCCGGTGGTGGTCGGGACGTGGAACGCCAGCGGCCAGACCAGTTCGTACGTGGGGGCCTACGGCAGCGACAAGATGCTCGAGGCGCTGCAGCAATCGAGCTGGGAGGTGATCGTGCGCCTGAACGACGGGCAGTTCACGCGCGTTGAGGAAGCCGACGCATCGGACCTGCGCGTGGGCGATCGGGTCAAGGTCTTCGAGGGCAAGATCCAGCTGCTGAATCAGTAGCGGTGCCTCAGCCACGTCCCGAGACGCCCGGACGGGCCGGGCGCTGTCATGGCCGAGTTCACTTCATTCCTCAGGAGGGCTGGCCCCCCCGGGGGTTGAGGCCGGCAGGCCCTACGGGGGCCTCAGTTCGCCCCATGCGCTGGCGCACGAGGTTGATGTGCAGGCGCAGCGTGTACTGCAGGTGGCGGAAAGTGACTGGCACGCGGATGTGATTGGCACGCTCCTCGAGGCGGTCGAGGCGCCGGCGCAGCGGCTCGGTGGCACCGCCCTTCTCGAGCTCGTTCTCGAGGAACTTCAGTTCCCCGTACAAGCGGAAGATGCGCCGCCGCATGCTCCAGCCGTAGATGACCGGAGCCAGCCGCAGGATCGGATACAGCACGCCGACCACTGGTATGAGCAACACCAGGAGCTGGCCGGCGAGGACTGCGAGCCAGAACGGCAGGTAGCGCTGCAGGAACGGTCGTCCTGACGTGTAGTACGTACGCGCGTGATCGCTCAACGGCAGGTCGATCGCTTCGGCGGCGGGGAACTGTCCGGCCTTCTGGAAGATGCCTGGCCCGCCGTGGATCTGCGTGGCGGTGTCGAGCAGCAGGTACTGGACGGCCGGATGCAGATCCTTGCGCACCACCAGCGTCGCCTTGGTCGCGATGAGCGGCACATCGGCCGACGGCAGGTTCTGCGCGAGGCTGCCCACGCCCATCGGCAGCACGAGCTTGGTGAAGTACGGGTACAGCGCCACGTAAGCGTCGGCGCGGGGAAAACCGATGAGCCGGACCTCGGGCGAAGCGGAAAGCTGCCGGATCACCGGAGAATCCCAGGACGTCACGAACGTCGCCCCCGCAAGGTCACCGGCCTGGAGCCGGTCGGCGGCTTCCTGCGGCGAATAGGCGAGCAACGGCACGTCGCTCGTGACGCCGTTCAGCGCCAGCAGGCGCAGCGAAAAGGCCCGGGTGCTGCTGCCCTCGGCCCCCGACGAGAAGCGCTTGTGGATGAAATCGGCGAGCTTCGGCTGGTTGTCGGTGGAGCGCACGAACACCCACAACGGCTCGTAGAACAGCGCCCCGAGCGAAACCAGGTCGACGTCGTGTTCCGGATCGGCGAGGCCGCCTTCGACGAAACCGATGCTGACGTCGGAGCGCGGGTCCTTCAGGCGTGCGAGATTCTCGACGCTGCCCGCGGAGGGGCGCAGCTGCAGGTCGATGCCGACGCGGGCGAACGCGGCGCGATACCGCTCGGCGAACCCGGGAAAGGCGCTGCCTTCCGGTCCCGTGCTCATCACGACGACACGCGGCGGCAGTGGACGCGTCAGCGCGAGCGTCCACCACAGAGCGCCCAGCACCGCCAGCAGGGCAACGATCACGACGATGGTTCGAGCGCGCCCGTTGCTCTCGTCGCCGCCCTGCTCATCCATCGATGGAGGCCCTAGAACCGGATCGACAAGCCCACCAGCGCCTCACCCTGGTACAACGCGTCACCTTTGATCGACACGACGCAGCCGCCGCTGCAGAACATTGCGCTGTTGTTGTTGATGAGGATGCCGTAGCCACGCGCCTCGAAGCGCAGGCCGACGTGGCGACCGAGCGGCACCATCCAGCCGATGCCCAGATTGCCGGAAAAGAAAGTCTCGGAATTGAGGCCCGCCAGTTCGGGCTTTGCGGTGGTCGCGCCGATGCCGCCCACGACGTAGAGCCCCTTGCCGACCTCCTCGATGAAGTAGGTGCCGCCGATGTGGTAGTTGTGCAGCGTCAGGGCGAAATTGTTCACCTGCGGCGAGAACGCGCCGGAGGTGAGCGCCGTGTTCTGGTGGCTGTAGAACAACTGCAGCTGCGTCTGCCGGTCGAGGCCGATGTCGACTGCGAGTGCGAAGCTGCTGTCGCTCTTGAGGTCGATGGTGGCATCGGTCGTGGCCTCGGAGAGAGTGCCGCCGAAGCGATAGCCGCCGTAGACCGTGACGCTGCTTTCCTTCTTCGGTTTGGCACTCGCCTGCGCGAAAGCCGTCGTCGTTGTCGCGACCATGGCCAACGCCGCCAACGCACGAATGGAAATCGCAGTCCACGACATATGCATCGCAAGGCCCTCCCTCAAAGGCATGATCGAGTGCGCCATTCCCTGCAGCGCTGGTATCGATAGTAGCACCGACCTTTGGGTCGTCGCATTCCAACGCAGCGGTCCGGGACGGTACACTCGACGCAATGAAACCATTGCGCCTCGCGATCGCCTGCATCGCATTCCATGCGTGTGTCGCCGCAGCCGGACAGGAATTCGAATCCTGCGCGACGATCGAAGACGACACTGCCCGCCTCGGCTGCTATGACCGTGCCGCCGGCCGCAACGGCAAGCCGGCGGCCCCGGCGATAGCGAGCGACGCGCCGCTGCCCGAGGACAAGCCGACCCGGGCGGGCGATTTCGTCGGGGGCGGCAACGACGGCAAGGCGGGCGATTCGCGCCTCGGCTTCAAGTGGGAACTGGACGACGACACCCGCTATGGCGTGCTGCGGTTTCGCACCCACAAGCCGAACTACTTCCTGCCGGTGAGCTACAACGGCGACCCGAACGAGACGCCGTACTCGCCCAGCCTCGGACCGTCGCCGACCGCCGACCTGCGCGATGTCGAAGCCAAGTTCCAGCTCTCGTTCAAGACCAAGCTGCTCGAAGGCGCGCTCAACGACCGCATCGACGTCTGGGCCGCCTACACGCAGCAGTCGAACTGGCAGCTCTACAGTCCGTCGGCGCCGTTTCGCGAGACCAACTACGAACCGGAATTGATGACGGTCCTGCGCACCGACTGGAACATGCTGGGCATCAAGCTGCGCTTCATCAATTTCGGCTTCGTCCACCAGTCGAACGGGCGCGGCGGCACGCTGTCGCGCAGCTGGAACCGGCTCTATGCCCAGTTTGCGTTCGAGCGGGGCGGTTTCGTGATGATGGTGCGGCCCTGGTACCGGTTGAGCGAGAACCTGGGCCAGGGCGCGATCGACAACAACCCGGACATCCTCGACTACTACGGCCACGGCGACCTCATGCTGTTCTACCGTCCCGCGGGGAGCGGCCATTCGTTCGCGGCGCTGGTGCGGCAGAATTTCAACACCGGATTCGGCTCGGTCCAGCTCGACTGGCGGTTTCCGTTGTACCGCAACCTGAAGGGCTATCTGCAACTGTTCAACGGGTACGGCGAATCCCTCATCGACTACAACTATCGCGAGAGTGTTTTCGGCCTCGGTATTTCGCTGTCCGATTGGATGTGAGATAACGCCGCCTCCAGGCATCGGCGGGAGGGGGAAAGGCGCATGGCTGCCACAAGGAAGCGGACCACCGTGCAGTCGACCCGGCGACCGGGCGTCGCCCGTCTGCCCGAACAATCGCACGGCCGGCCGCACGCCGAGCGCGCCGCGGCCGGCAGAGCGCTGCGCGAGCGCAGTCCCCGGGGCGCCATCGCCGACTGGCAACCTGCCGACCGCCGGGCCGATCCGGTCGATCTGCTGGTCGCGAACAGCGCCGGCCGCCTCGAGCACCTGGTGCCGATCCGCTACGGCCGCATGATGGCCAACCCGTTCGCGTTCTACCGCGGGGCGGCGGCGATCATGGCACACGACCTGGCGTTCACCGCGAACGCCGGCATGAACATCGTCGCCTGCGGTGACTGCCACCTGCTGAATTTCGGTGGCTTCGCGACCCCCGAGCGCAAGCTGGTGTTCGACATCAACGATTTCGACGAGGCTTCGGTCGCTCCCTGGGAGTGGGACGTCCGGCGCCTCGCGGCGAGCTTCGTCATCGCCGGCCGTGCCAACGGCTTCACGCCGGCGGACTGCCGCGAGGCCGGGTGGCATGCGGTGCGCAGCTATCGCGAGAACATGGTGCGCTATGCCGATATGCCGGTGCTCGATGCGTACTACGAGTACATCGACTTGAAGAAACTGGTCGAGAGCGGCACCGACGAGGAGTTGAAGCGCCTGAACCGCAAGCGCATCCGCAAGGCGACCGAGGCGAGTGCGCACCTGAAGGAATTCACGCGGCTCGCGTTCCAGTCCGGTTCGCCGCCGCGCATTCACGACGATCCGCCGCTCATCTACCACGAGAGCGACCCCAAGCAGCAGGCCGCGATCCAGCGCAGCGCCGCGGACGCGATGGCGGCGTACATCGAATCGATGCCGCCGGAGCGCCGCCTCCTGATCCAGCGCTACACCCTCACCGACGTGGCGATGAAAGTCGTCGGCGTCGGCAGCGTGGGCACGTTCTGCGGGATCGGCCTGTTCGTCTCGGGCAACGGCGATCCGCTGTTCCTGCAGTTCAAGGAGGCGCGCGCTTCGGTGCTGGAGCCCTATTGCGGGCGCGCCCCGTTCGATCATCACGGGGAACGGGTCGTCTTCGGCCAACGGTTGATGCAGGCCGCTTCCGACGTCTTCCTGGGTTGGAGCACGGGGACGATCGAGGGGCGGCATTTCTACGTGCGCCAACTGCGCGACGCCAAGATCAAACCCCTGGTCGAGGTCATGAAACCGGTCAACCTGGTCAACTACGCGAAGGCCTGCGGGTGGGCTCTCGCGCGGGCGCACAAGCGCTCCGGTGACGCCGTGATGCTCTCGGCATACATGGGCACCGGCGAGGCGTTCGAGGATGCCATGGCTGCATTCGCGGTGGCCTACGCCGACCAGAACGAACGCGATCACGCGGCGCTGGTCGCCGCGGTGCGCTCCGGGCGGCTGGAAGCACGCCCGGACGTCTGAGTACTCGAGGTCTGCCAGCATGAAAGCTCTGGGCAACACCTTCGTCGCCGGGATCCTGCTGCTCGCGCCGATCATGATCGCCGTCGTCCTCGTGCGCGAAGCAGTCCGCATGCTGAGCGAACTCGTGGGTCCGCTCGCGAAGCTGCTGCCGTTCGAGAAGGTCCTGGGCGTCAGGGCGGAGAGTCTTGCTTCACTACTGATGGTATTGGGTGTCTGCCTCCTCGCCGGACTGTTCGCGACGACCGTCACCGGGCGCCGCATCAGCACCTGGCTCGAACGCCACATCCTGCAGTACCTGCCGCTCTACGGCTGGGCCATGACGATGGTGCGCAACCTGCTGAACACCGGAACGGACCGGCCGACCGAAGTGGTGTTGCTCGATATCGGCGACGGCATCGAGCAGATCGCTTGGGTGACGGGACGCCCGACGC
Source organism: Betaproteobacteria bacterium Ga0077523 (assembly GCA_001464695.1). GTDB lineage: Bacteria > Pseudomonadota > Gammaproteobacteria > Burkholderiales. Next base: position 79,620 of record LNDQ01000150.1, read on the forward strand.
CGGGCAAGGTGGCGGTGTACGTGCCCGATCCCCCCAACGGGCAGTCCGGGGCGGTGTTCGTCGTGCCGGACGAAAAGATCACGGCCGTGGACCTGTCCATGGTGCAGGCACTCGACCTGCTGCGCCGGCTCGGGGCCGGCAGTGCCGCGCTGTACCGTGCCGACCACGCGGACCGGCATCCCCACACAGCGTCCGAGCCGGTCGACGGCGCTGCGAAGGCACACTCGTGACGCGGCGCGCGCTCGCGCTCGCGGCACTGGTCGTGGTGCTCGGCGCTGCGCCCGCGCGAGCAGACACGCTGATCCTGACCACGGGCGAGCGGTTGACCGGCAAGGTTGTTTCCGACGAAGGCTCGGTGCTGGTGTTCGAATCCGACGGCCTGGGCCGGATCACGGTGTCGCGCGAGAAGGTCTCGTCGGTCGAGACGACCGTGCCGAAGGCAGATGCTCCCGTGGTCGCCGCGGCCGCCCCGGCCGCTGACGAGAAGGCGCCGGCGGTGGAGGACCGCACGGCGTCCGAACTGCCGCCGGACAAGGCGACGGGGCCTTCGATGCCACCACCGGAAAAGCGCGAAGACCTGCTGCGGCTCTGGATCGACCAGGGGCTGCGCTACCAGATCGCGCAGCCCGTGGTCATCCCGAACTTCTACAACGACGAGGCGCTGGTGCGCGAGGAGGTCCAGGTGACGGGCCGTGTCGGTCTCCGCGCGTCCGTCGACGCCGGCGGTTTCGAGACCTCCCACGGGCTCGCGCCGGTCCCGTCCGACGCTGCGCTGCGCACGCTGCGGTTCTACACCACAGGTACGTGGAGTCCGACGACCTCCTACGCGCTCCAGTTGGGGGTCATCGACGGCAGCGCGTACCTGCATCAGGCGAACATCCGCTGGAGCGAGGTGAAGTACTTCCGCAACGTGAACTTCGGCTACCTCACGGTGCAGCAGACGCTCGAGAACATCGTTCCGTTCGGGGGGACGCTCTTCATGGAGCCGGCCCTGCCGGTGCTCGCGTTCGCACCCGGCAACCGCATGGGTGTCACGAGCGACCGGCAGCTCTGGGGCGATCGGGGCTCCATGACGCTGGGCCTTTATTCCGTAGGCGCCGACCCCGGGCTCAACTTCGGCGACGAGACGCAATCGCTGCTGCGCCCGACGGTACGGCTCACCGGGACACCGTTGGTGGACCAAGAGCGCAAGGCAGGAAGACGTCTGTTGCACCTCGGCGTCAGTGCCTCGATCACCGTCGCCTCGGATTCCGAAGTGCGCTACCGCGCGCGGCCGGAAAGTTTCATCGCGCCGTATCTTCTCGACACCGGCAATATCCGTTCGCGTGGCGCGACGTTCGTCGGGACCGAACTCGTGTGGATGGACGGCCCGTTCACGCTGCAGACCGAGGCGATGGTGAACCGCGTGAGCGCCGACGATCGGCAGACTTACCTCGCCGGCGCCTATGTGTCGGCGAGCTGGATGCTCACCGGCGAGGAATCCGGTTACAACAAGGCGGTCGGCGTGCCTGACCGGGTGATTCCGACGCGCGAATTTTCCATGAAGCAGAATACGTGGGGCGCGTGGCAGCTGGGGTTGCGCTATTCCTACCTCGATCTGACCAGCGGTATCGCAGACGGTGGCCGGGCCAGCGAAGCGAGCGTGGGGCTCAACTGGTGGTGGAACCGCTACCTGCGCTGGCAGTTGAATTACAACTACGCTGTCGTCGACGGCGGCCCGACGCCGGGACATCTGCAGGTCATCCAGGGGCGCGTCCAGCTCATGTATTAATGGAAGTACCGCGCCGCGCGTCGCGGTCGAGCGGTTGTCGCGAACTATCAATTCGAGCGGGCTGGCGGGCGCCGACAATCCAGTACGCATGTAGGCTATCCTCCAGCTTCGTGGCAGCGCCAAGATCGTCGGCGGCGCGCTGCGGTGGGTACGCTGTTGATCCTCGTCAAGACTGCCGGCGCTGCAACCCGTTCTAATGGCTCGTCGCTGCGTCGAGGCGTTGCGATGTACAGGAGGAAGTCCATGAAGTCGATTCGCATGAGTGGTGTCGTCGTGTTCGCACTTGCCATGGCGGCCTCGTCGTTCCAAGCCGGAGCGGCCGACCGCGACCGCGCGGAGCGCTGGGACACCACGCTCCAGGCGCGATTCACCGGCTCCGAGACGCTCAGTTTCGACAATGGCGCCTCGGCCAAGCTGAGTTCCTCGACCGGATTCGGCTTCGGTTTCGCCTACAACTTCGACGCTCGGCGCGCGGTCGGCTTCGATTTCGCCTGGAACAACATCAACTACAGCGGCAGCGCGACGCCCTCGGGCGGCGGGGCGCCCCAGGCCATATCGGGTACGGCCTACGCAGGCTCGATGCTGGTCAACGGGACCTACCACTTCTTCGACGGCCCCTTCACGCCCTACGTGACTGGCGCCCTCGGTTTCACCTACACCGATACGGGCGTTCCGGCCGGCGTAGGCACGGGTTGCTGGTGGTATCCCTGGTACGGGTACGTATGCGGCCCGGTGACCTACACCAAGACGTCGACCGACTTCACCTATGGCGTCGGAGCAGGTCTGCGATGGGACGTGACAGCTGGATTCTTCCTGCGTGCCGGTGTTCAACAGCAGTGGATGACGGTCGGTGCTGCCAGCGGCACACCCAGCTTCGTCATCGGGCGCTTCGATCTCGGCTTCAAGTTCTGATCGACCCCGCGCCCGATCCGCGCGGAAACAGCAGCCGGCCACGACGCCGCCAACGGCGGTCGGTGGCGAACCGGGAGGGGGACCATGGGATCGAGGACAGGCAAGAAGGCTCCCGCGAATGCGAGGGCGCACTCGGCGCCCGAGCAGGATGCGGGCAAGCTCGGACGCAAGGACTACGACGCGGCTCTCGAGAAGTTGCACGTGGAGCTGGTGAAGCTGCAGCGCTGGGTCCAGCACAAGGGTCTGAAGGTGTGCATCGTGTTCGAAGGCCGCGACGGGGCGGGGAAGGGCGGCACCATCAAGGCCATCACCGAGCGCGTGAGCCCGCGCGTGTTTCGCGTCGTCGCGCTGCCGGCGCCGACCGAGCGTGAGCGCAGTCAGATGTACCTGCAGCGCTACGTGCAGCATCTGCCGGCGGCCGGCGAGATCGTGATCTTCGACCGCAGCTGGTACAACCGTGCCGGTGTCGAGCGCGTGATGGGCTTCTGCACCGAGGAGCAGACGAAGAAGTTCCTGAACGGCGTGCCGCTGGTCGAGAAGGCGATGGTCGAATCGGGGATCATCCTGCTCAAGTACTGGCTCGAGGTCAGTCCGGAGGAGCAGACGCGCCGGCTGGAAGCCCGCATCGAGGACGGGCGCAAGATCTGGAAGCTCTCGCCCATGGATCTGAAGTCGTACAGCCGCTGGTACGACTACTCCCGGGCGCGTGACGACATGTTCGCCGCGACCGACACCGGATTCGCGCCGTGGTACGTGGCCAAGTCCGAGAACAAGCGGCGCGTGCGGCTCAACATCATCAACCACTTGTTGTCGCGCATTCCGTACAAGAGCCTGCCGCTCGAGAAAGTGAAGCTGCCCAAGCGCCAGCAGGCCGGCGGTTATCAGGCGCCCGAATACCCGTACAAGCTCGTGCCGGATCGATTCTGAGACCGGGTGCGGGCCGCGAAAGGAACAACGATGCGTATCGTGATCGGTAATCTGCCTGACGACGTCTCGGAGGAAGGGATTCGCGACACGCTGCGAGCGTTCGCTCCGGTCGATCGGATCACGCTGGTGCGCGAAGGCGGTACACCTTCCGCCGTGATCGAGATGGAAATGACGCGTGGTCAGGCGGAGGCCTTGGCGCAGCGCATCCAGGGGCGGCTGCACCAGGGTCGCGAACTGCGGGCCTGGGTGCCCAACATGGATTGGAAGTAGCGTGGCGAGATCGGCTCGCGCAGGGGTGCGATGTTCGAGCGCCTAGCGGCCGCTCTGTTCGGCGGCAGGTCGTCGTCGGCGCCGGATACGGCCGATGCGCAGCTGGTGGCGGAGACGATCGAAGCGGTCGTCGATGCGGTGGAGCCGCGCATCCGTCACCGCTCCCGCTACCAGCAGAAACTGGACGCCTGCGTGCGGCACACCATCGCGCATCTGCGCGAGATGGCACGCGTTCCGCTGGAGCCGGTCCGGCTCACGCGGGCAACCTGGGGTAGCGACCCTCACACCAACGCATTCTTCGCCACGGCGGACGACGTCCCTGAGTGCCTGGGGCGCAGCCGTGCGCTGCGCGAGTTCTTCGCGGACCCTGCCAATCAGGCGGTGCAGGAAGCATTCGGGTTGCTCGGCATGAGGAAGGTGGAACGCACGGTATTCGCCCCGCAGTTGCAGGGTGATACCGTGCGGCACGACGTGGCCCAGGTGCAGGTGAGCTTCTCCGATCACCGGCTGATCGCGCCGGGGGCCACACTGGCCGCAACGCGGGTGGACGTCGGTCGCCGCATCGTCCAGCGCCTCGCGCAAGTGGCCCTCGGTCGCATCATCGCGGTCGACATGAAGGCGACCGAACTGCAGGAGCGCAAAGCCTATCTCGCCGCCCGGCTGCGCATGCTCAAGCTGGCCGCCGACGGCATGGAAGGGCTCGTGTCCGATCCGGCGACCATCGCACAGCAGATCGGCGCGACCGAGGCCGAGCTTGCTCGTACCGTCGAAGGTTACATCGACGCCAAGGCCAGCCTGGCGACGCTGGATGGTTACATCGGGCACATCGATGCCGTTCTCGGGCACCCCGAGCAACATGTGCAACTCGTGACGGTGCCGTTGCGGGTGACCCGCCTCGGCGTCAAGGTGGAAGGCGACGCGAGCGGACCGGTCAACGAGCTCGACCTCGCCGAACTGGTCATCGGTGCGGATTTCCGGGCCGTGATCGCGATCGTGTGCTGTCCGCGCAGCGAGGTCCCGCCCGAGGTGAGCCGGCTCGCCCAAGGCGAACGCTACTTGTAGCCCGGACCCGAGCCTGGCACCTGAATGCAATGCTGCCGCCTGCCGTTTGCGGCTACCATGTACCGGATTGGTCGCCACGGTGAGCGAGGAGCTATGTTGAACGTCGTCTCGAATTCGTCCTGGCTCGTGGCGGCACTGCTCGGTGCGATGGCCGTTGCCGGTTGCGACAAGGAAAAGCCCGCTGCGCCGCGCGCCGCGCCGCCGGTGAGCGTCCTCACCGTCGAGACCGCGGCCATTCCCTATGTTTCCACCTTCGTCGCGCAGACCGAGAGTTCGCGACAGGTGGACATCGTCGCCCGCGTGTCCGGTTTCCTCGACCGCATCGCGTATCAGGAAGGCGAAGTCGTGAAGGAAGGCCAGGTGCTCTTCCAGATCGACCCGAAGCCGTTCCAGGCGCAGCTCGATGCCGCCCGGGGCGAGCTGCAGGCGCAGCAGGCGCGCCTGTCGACAGCCACAGCGAACCTCGGCCGGATCAAGCCGCTCGCCGAGGTCAACGCCGTCTCGCGTGCCGACCTCGATCGCGCTCAAGGCGAGTTCGACGGCTCGAAGGCCGCTGTGTACTCGGCCCAGGCCAAGGTGAAGGAAACCGAACTCAACCTGGGATACACCACCATCCGCAGCCCCGTGACGGGTCTTGCCAGCCGTTCCGAGCAGCGGCAGGGCGCGTACATCAACGCCATGTCGGAGAACGCGCGGCTCACGTACGTGGCCGCGGTCGATCCGATCTGGGTGAGCTTCAGTGTTTCGCAGAACCAGGTGGCCCGGATGCGCGAGCTGGCGGCATCGGGCCAGGTGCAGATGCCGAAGGAAGGCGACTACGAAGTGGAACTCGTGATGCCCGACGGCAATACCTACCCGAAGCGCGGGCGCATCAACTTCGCCGATCCGTCCTTCAGCCAGGACACCGGTTCGTTCCTGGTGCGCGCCGTGGTGCCCAACCCGGTGAAGGATCTCAGGCCGGGCATGTTCGTCACCGCGAACGTGCTCGGCGCGGTGCGACCCAGCGCCATCGTGGTTCCGCAGCTCGCCGTGCAGCAGGGCCCCAACGGGCACCTGGTCTACGTCATCAAGCAGGACGGCACCGCAGAGCTGCGTCCGGTCGTCGTGGGCGAATATCAGGGTGAGAAGAACATCGTGATCGCCGCCGGGCTCAAGGCCGGCGACCGCGTCGTGACCGAAGGGGTGCTCAAGGTGGTACCCGGCAAGCCGGTGCAGATCGTTCCTCCGGGGGCGAAACCGGCGGAGCCCGCCGGCGCGTCGAAGTAGCGGCACCGCGGCGTGTTCACGCATTTCTTCATCGACCGGCCGATCCTCTCGTCGGTCATCTCGATCCTGATCCTGCTGGGCGGCGCGGTTTCGATGCTGGTGTCGCCGATCGAGCAGTACCCGGAACTGGCGCCGCCGCAGGTGAGTGTCGAAGCCCGCTATCCCGGTGCCACCGCCGAAGTCATCGCCAACACGGTGGCCGCGCCGATCGAGACCCAGATCAACGGCGTCGACAACCTGCTGTACTTCAACTCGGTCAGCTCGTCGAGCGGTAACGTCACCATCAACGTCGTCTTCAAGCCGGGCAGCAACCCGGACATCAACCAGGTGAACGTGCAGAACCGCGTGAGCCAGGCGTTGCCGCTGATTCCGCAGGTGGTGTCGCAGCAGGGGGTCACGGTGGAGAAGAAGTCCTCCAGCATCATGATGATCCTGTCGGTCTTCTCGCCCGACGACCGCTACGACGACACGTACATCGACAACTACACCAACCTGTACGTGCTGGAGGAGTTGAAGCGGGTACCGGGCGCGAATCGCGCGTCGGTATTCGGCCTGCCCGACATCGCGATGCGCGTCTGGCTCCGGCCCGACCGGCTGGCGCAACTCGGCATCTCGGTGCAGGACGTTGCTGCCGCGATCCAGAGCCAGAACCAGACCTTCGGCATCGGCCAGATCGGGGCGCAACCCACGGACAAGGGCGTACAGCAGACCTTCGTGGTGACGGCCCAGGGGCTGCTCACGCGGCCCGAGGAGTTCGAGGACATCATCGTCCGCACCGCCAAGCAGGGTGCGGCCATCGTCCGAGTGAAGGATGTCGGACGGGTGGAACTGGCGAAGCGCGACTATTCCATCGCGAGCCGCATGAACGGGAAGGTCGCGACCACGATCGGCATCTACCAGCAACCCGGCGCCAACGCCGTGGATACCGCCAAGGCCGTGCGTGCACGGATGGAGGAGCTGAAGAAGCAGTTCCCCACCGGCCTCGACTACAAGGTGACGCTCGACACCAGCCTGTTCACCCTCAACTCCATCGACAAGGTGGTGCACACCTTCTTCGAGGCGGTGGTGCTGGTGATCGCGGTGGTGTTCCTGTTCCTGCAGTCGCTGCGGGCGACGCTCATCCCGATTCTCGCGGTGCCGGTGTCGATCATCGGCACCTTCATCGGCATGCACCTGCTCGGCTTCTCGGTGAACATGCTGACCATGTTCGGCATGATCCTCGCGATCGGCCTGGTGGTGGACGACGCCATCGTCGTGGTGGAGAACGTCGAGGTCAACATGACCAAGCACGGGCTGTCCGCGCTCGACGCCTCGAAACAGGCGATGACCGAGATCGCAGGCGCCTTGATCTCGATCGTGCTGGTGCTGGTCGCGGTGTTCCTGCCGGTCGCCTTCCTGGGCGGTGTCACCGGCACGCTCTACAAGCAGTTCGCCATCACCATCGCCATCTCGGTGGTGATCTCGGGCCTGATGGCGCTCACGCTGTCCCCGGCGCTCGCGGCCATCATCATCAAGGCTCACCATGGCGAGAAGCGCGGTTTCTTCCGCTGGTTCGAGAACGGGTTCCAGAAGCTCACCAACGGCTACGTCGGTATCGTCGCGCGCCTGATCCAGGGCTGGCCGATCACGCTCATCGCCTTCGCGGGCGTCATCGCCGGCATCCTGGTCATGTTCAGGATCCTGCCGGGCAGCTTCGTGCCCGAGGAGGACCAGGGGTACTTCTTCGCGGTCATCGAAGCGCCCGACACCGCGAGCCAGAGCTACGTCGCACAGCTGGTGGAACGCGTCGAGACCATCATGCGCAGCGAGAGCGCGGTCCAGGACATTGCCGTCGTCAACGGCTACAGCATGATCGACGGCACCTTCCGCAATAACGCCGCCATCGTGTTTCCGTCGTTGAAGCCGTTCGACGAACGCAAGGACGCGTCGCAACTCTCGTTCGCCGTGCTGCCGCGCCTCAACAAGCAGTTCGCGGCGTTGCAGGAAGGGTTCGTCTTCGCCATCAACCCGCCGTCGATCCCCGGCCTGGGAACGACCGGCGGGTTCGAGTTCTACATCCAGAACCGCGGTGCCGGCGACGCCCGGGCGACGAGCGCGGCCATCCAGGCGTTCATGGCGGCCGCGCGCCAACGGCCGGAGCTGGTCGGGGTGTCGACCACGTTCCGCGGATCAACCCAGCAGCTCTTCGTCGAACTGGATCGCAGCAAGGCCGAGGTGCTGGGCGTGGCAGTGCAGGATGCGTTCCAGACCATGCAGAGCTTCTTCGGCTCCAGCGTCGCCGGCCAGTTCACCCAGTTCTCGCGCGTGTGGTGGGTGGTCATGCAGGCCGACGCACAGTATCGCAGTGATCCGCGCGACTTCGAAAAGGTGTATGTGCGCTCCCATGGCGGCGGCATGGTGCCGCTCTCGGCGCTGATCCGCACCCGCTATGCGGCCGCGCCCAAGCTGATGGAGCGCTTTAACGGATTTCCGGCGGTGAAGGTCACGGGCAGTCCCGCGCCCGGATTCAGCTCGGGGCAGGCGCTGGCCGCGATGGAGGCGGTTGCAGGCGCAACGCTGCCCGGTGATTTTTCCTACGCGTGGGCCGGTCAGGCGCTGCAGGAGAAGCAGTCCGGCAGCACGTCGTCGATCGCGTTCGTCGCCGGACTGGTGGTGGTGTTCCTGCTGCTGTCGGCCCAGTTCGAGAAATGGACGGTGCCGATCGCGGTGGTGCTCACCGTGCCCATCGCCATCCTCGGGGCATTGCTGCTGACCTGGATACGCGGGCTCGAGAACGACGTGTACTTCCAGGTGGGTCTGGTCACGCTGGTCGGCCTGTCGGCCAAGAACGCGATCCTCATCTGCGAGTTCGCGCTCGAGCGCGTGCATCAGGGCATGGCCGTCAAGGAGGCCGCCATCGAGGCCGCCGGGTTGCGGTTGCGGGCCATCGTCATGACTTCCCTGGCGTTCGGTCTGGGCTGCGTGCCGCTCGCGACGGCGTCCGGCCCCGGCGCCAACAGCCTGCGCGCCATCGGCACCGGTGTCATCGGCGGCATCGTGTTCTCCACCATGATCGCCGTGTTTTTCGCGCCGGTGTTCTTCTGGATGCTGGAGTCGGCCAGTCAACGATTCGGCGGCGGCAGCAAACCTGCGGCCCGTACGGCGGGTCACTGACGCATGAGACCCCGGTCCGGTGTTCGCGCGGTCTCGATGGTGGCCATGCTGTTCGCCGCCGGCTGCACAGTGGGACCGGACTGGCAGCGACCGAAGACGGAGGCACCCGCGGCGTGGCGCGTCGAACCTTCGCAGGCCGCCGAGATCGCCAACCTGCGCTGGTGGGAGAGCTTCGACGACCCGGCGCTGAACGAACTGGTCGGTATCGCACTCCAGGAGAATCGCGACCTGCTGCGAGCGGCCGCCCGCGTCGATCAGTTTCTCGGCGCGCTGCGCACGACCCGCTCGCAGTTCTACCCGCAGTTGGGATACAACGGCGCTGCGAGCACGAACCGGTTGAGCGAGAACGGGCAACCGCCGTTGTCGCCCGGCGTGAATCGCGACTACGACCTGTATACCGCAGCGCTGGGCGCGTCGTGGCAGATCGATCTGTTCGGGCGGGTGCGACGTCTGGCCGAATCGTCGCAGGCCCAGGTGTACGCGAGCGAGCAGGGGCGCCGCGGCGTGGTGCTGTCGGTGGTGACCGGTGTCGCGACCAGCTACATCGCTCTGCGCGCACTCGATCGTCAGCTCGAGATCGCTCGCAGCACGGCGAAGAATTTCGAGGAAACCCAGCAGTTGTTCGAATTGCGTTTCTACGGTGGCGTCATCTCCGAAGTGGAACTGGCGCAGGTCCAATCGCAGTACCAGCAGGCGCTCGCGGCCATCCCCTCCCTGGAGCGCCAGGTGGCTCAGCAGGAGAATCTGCTCTCGATCCTGCTCGGTCGCAACCCGGGCGCCATCCCGCGCGGCAAGACTATCGATGCGGTGAGCTTTCCTGCAGTGCCCGCAGGGCTGCCCTCGACCCTGCTCGAGCGGCGCCCGGACATCCTGCAGGCCGAGCAGCTGCTGCGTTCGTCGAATGCCACCATCGGCGCGACGAAGGCGCTCTACTATCCGACGCTGTCGTTGACCGGCGCGCTTGGCTTCACCAGCACGTCGCTCGACAATTTCGCGAACGGGTCGTCGACCGCCGGGTCGCTGGGGGCGAGCCTGGTCGGGCCGATCTTCACCTTCGGGCGCATCGAAGGTCAGGTCAAGACCGCCGAGGCCGCCCGGGCCGAAGCCGCTGCGTTCTACGAACAGGTGGTGCTGAACGCATTTCGCGAGACCAACGACGCCCTGATCGGCGTGCAGAAACGCACCGAGGAGCGCGCTGCACTGGTGAAACGGGTCGAGGCATTGCGCACCTACGCGCGGCTTTCGCGCGCGCGTTTCGACGGCGGCGTGTCGAGTTATCTCGAGGTGATCTACGCCGAGAACGAGTTGTTCGCTGCGGAGTTGAATGCGGTGGCCGCATTGGCGCAGCGCTATGGCGAACTGATCAACGTCTACAAGGCTCTCGGGGGTGGTTGGGTCGATGCGGTCGATCCGCTCGGCCCGAAGCCTGGGACGCGGGAGGCAGAGGCGGCAGCACCGGCCGCGCCCGCCGCCGCCGGAGCGGCCGGTGCTGCCGCTGCTGCCGCACGACCCGCTGAACCCAGCCCGGTCCAGACCGTGGCTGCGACGGACGACCGCATCGACGTGCACCGCGAAGGCGACACGACAATCGTCGATGTTCGTCGTGTGCGCGGCATCGGCGGCGTGGAGGTGAAGCTGCCGCAGAGCGGACCGCAGGCGGTCCTGTTCCGCTTCCACGATTTTCCGGCGCTGGAGAGCTTCAAGGCGCGATCCACCCGTGGTGAACTCGCCTGCGAGTCGCAGCGACGCGAGGCGCAGGCGGCCAGGACCGTATGCCGGTCCGGCGGAAAGGAACTGGACGTGATCCGGATTTCAGGTAACGCTATCGCCGTGCGGATTCCGGAGTCGATCCTCAACCAACCCGGAGACGTGGCGGAAGTACGGTGGGTGGATCAATGGCGATGATCCCCTGTACCGCTCGAGCGGGCGGCGTCAGCGCCGCTCCTGGTGCAAGAAAATCAACGATGGAAGGAGAATCTCGATGAGCATGATCGAACGCGTTGCAGCAGTCTTTGCCGGGGCCCTGGCGCTCCTCACTGTGTCCGCGCAGGCCGCCGATGAAGGGTTCTACGTCGGTCTGGGTACCGGCCAGGCCCAGGTGAAGGATGAGCCTTCGCAGTTTCCCGGGCAGGGGTTCAACGAGAACAGCACTCCTTATCGCGTGTTCGGCGGCTACCGGTTGGGATTGATCCCCATCCTGGACTTTGCCGCGGAGCTCGGCTACCGCGATCTCGGCGAGGCCGAAGGGAACGTGGCCGGAACCTCGGCGCAGTACAAGGTCAAGGGTGCGGACGCCTCGCTTCTCGCCATCTTTCCGATCCTGGGCTTCGATCTGTTCGGCAAGGTCGGCCTGATGCAATTCGACCTGGACAAGACGTTCGCCGGCGCGACGACCGGTTCCAGCGGCACTGCGCCCATCTACGGCGTGGGCGCGGGCTTCCGCTTCTGGCGGCTCGGCATTCGTGCCGAGTACGAGCGCATCGAGATCGACGACTTGAAGAGCGTGGATGTCGGCATGGTGAGCGTGACCTTCCGCTTCTGACCGGGAGTGCGAGGCGCCGCCGCTCAAAGCAGCGGCGCCTCGACCGGGAAATAGCGGGCCGATAGCCGCCGCACCTCGTCGCGGATACCTTCGTCCTCGCGGCCGCCGTAGCGCTGAAACAGCCCGGGCGCGATCGGCAGGAAGGCATCGAGAATCCTGCCGTCGAAGTGCGTGTCGCGACCCTGCTCCAGCACGGCGATGGTGTCGTCGAATGAGAGTGCTTCCTTGTAGGGGCGGCGCGACGTGAGCGCATCGAACACGTCGACGACGGCGAAGATCCTGGCGGTGATCGGGATCTGGTTGCCGCGCAACGCCCGCGGATAGCCGCTGCCGTCGAACTTCTCGTGGTGCGAGCCCACGACTTCCGCAGCGTCGGCCAGCCAGGGCGAGCGCGACACCATCTCCACGCCGTGCTGAACGTGGGTGCGCATCACGCTGAACTCCTCCTCGGTGAGGCGCGCGGGCTTGAGCAGCACGGTGTCGCGGATGCCGATCTTGCCGACATCGTGCAGGAACGCGCCCTTCAGCAGCACCTGCATCTGCCGTGTGGAAAGACCGGCGGCTTCGCCGAGGACCATCGAGTACAGCGTGACGCGATAGTTGTGCGCATCGGTGTCGCTGTCGCGTTTGGCGATCGCGGCTCCCAGGAGTGCGAGTGCCGACAGGTTGGCATCGAGCAGTCGCGCCGACGACTCTGCGAGCCGTTCCAGCAGTCGCCGGACGACGGGGTAGATCAGTCCGGCGGTGAGGAGCACCACCACGACCGAGCCGGCGGTGAGCGCCAGCGTCTGCCGGCGGGCTTCGGTGGCGGTCGTCGATGCCGCGGCGAAGATCAGTTCCACCTCGCCCCGGATGGTGCCGCTGCCGTCGCGCAGTGGTGCCAGCACGCGCACCAGGGGTGCGCGATCCGAGCGCAGGCGTTCGGTCGTCGTCCGCTCGCCGCTGCCCGGTGGGCGCATCGCGCGGTCCGTCGTCACGCCGGGAGCGAGGGGAAAGTCGGGATCCGCCACTTCCCGGATCGCATCGACCCCCGGCGCGAAGATGCGCGCGTACACGAAGTGGCCGAAGGACCGATGGATGCGCATCTGCAAGCGTTCGTCCAGTGCCGCACCGAATGCGTCGGTGGGGTTGATGTTTCGCGTCGCGGCAATCTCCGTTGCGCGCGCTGACAGGCGCGCCAGTTCCTCATCGGCGGCGCCGGCCACTTGCCGTTCGAAGGATCGCTCGGCGTGCAGGTACGTGGCCGTGCCGACGCCGGCGGCGATGATGACGGCCACGGCTGCAATCCGTTTCCATAGCATGCGGTGGACCGCGGCGCGCAGCTGGCCCGGGGCCAGGGATTGGCTCGACGCCGGTGGCGCCTCCTGCGGGGACGCAGCGTGCGTCGGATGGTGGGGGTCCACAGGGATGCGTCCGCCGGGCCGATCAGGGGCGCCGCTGCGTGGCCGCTTCCGACCAGCTGAGCGCGATGCGGGTCGCGCCGAGCTGGGTGGGCAATCCGACCTCGAGGTAGTCGTCGCGGCGACTCGGCTCGCCGACGCCCTTGCCGGCGGCGGTGCAGGCGTACCCGCTGGTATTCAGCAGGCTCGTGGAGGGTTTGCATTCCAGCGTCGTCGTGGCGGTCACGGCCCGTACGCTGTCGAGCGCCACGAAGGCGTGCAACCGAAGCTTCACGCTCGCGGGCCAGCCGCCGGAGGGTGCATCGACTTGCGCGTCGCCGCTGCCCACGACCCGGTGGACGTCGATGATCGCGCCGTCGGTCGCGCTGACGACCGCGACACGGTCGCGCAGGTTCGTCTCTGGCCCGCCGAAGCCACCACCGAGCGCCAGGTGCAGGTTCACTCGCTGTACCCGCTGCTCGCTCTGCACCCGTAGCAGCACGCTGCGGGTCGCGTACAGGCCGAGCTGTTGCTGCTGCACCGGACGCAGGTCGATGGAGCCGATCTCGTACGCGACCCGTGACAGATTCGCTGCGCGTTCCCACGCGGCCACGCTACGTGTGAGGATCTGTTCGCGTTCGACCGCAGCGAATTCGGCACTCATCGCATTCTCGACGTCGTTGAACGCGCGCAGGGCGCGGCTGCCGAAATCGGCGACCGCGCGGCGCTGCTCGGCGCTGCGGATCGCCACCTGCGACTTGAGCGCACCGCCCTGATAGAGCGGCGCTGTCAGGCTGGCGCCCGCGCTCCATACCGGATTGTCGCGATCCTGCAGCAGGAACAGATCGCTCGATATGGAGTTCACTCCCCCGGTGAGCGAGATGCGCGGCAGACGTGCCGCCTGCGCTTCGCCGGTGCGGTTGAACGCGGTGGCAACGCGGCGCTCGGCGGCGATGATGTCCGGCCGGCGTTCCAGCAGCTGCGAGGGCAGGCCCGCAGGCACCGGCGCCGGCATCGCCGGCAGCACGGCCGGAACCGCGAGGTGGGCCGCGGGATAGCGACCGAGCAGCAATTCCAGCGCCCGGGTCGACTGCCGGTAGGCGAGATCGAGTTGGCGTGTCGTGTCGCGGTAGGTCTCGAAGTTCGCTTCCGCATTCGCGACGTCGATCGCGTCGCCGCGACCGACGCGCTGGCGGTCCTTGGCCAGGCTCACCAGACGGCCGGATGCGCCGATCGCCTCTTCGGCGATGGCCCGCTGCAGCCGCGCTTCGATCGCGAGCATCCAGCTCTTGGCCACGGCCGCCGCCAGCGACTGGCGGGCATACTCCAGATCCGCGAGCGCGGACGAGTATTGCGCCTCGCCCGCGGCCCGGCCGTAGCGCACTCGCCCCCAGACGTCGAGCTCCCAGGAGGCGATCAGCCCGGCACCCTCCAGACCGGAGTTGTCGCCGCTCAACTTGCCGCCGCCGCGCGCGAGGAAATTCACCGCGGGGTACAGGCTGGCGGCCGAGAGCTTGGCGTAACCCGCCGCCTCTTCGACCCGTGCCCCCGCGGTCCGCAGATCGGCGTTGTAGGCCAGGGCTTCCTCGACCAATGCGATGAGTTGCGGATCGTTGAACGTCGCGAGCCAGCCTGCCGCCACGGGTGCTCCGAGCGCTCCATCGGACGCCCAGCGTTCCGGCACTTCCACCTGGGGTAACGCCTGGCGGCGCAGTTCCACCGGGTCCGGCGGACTCTTCACCGCACACCCTGCGAGCACAGCGGTCGCAAGGAACCAGGGCAGGACACCGCGCGCGGCCATGGTCAGTGCAGCTTGAGAATCAGCCAGTTCGTGTAGGAGCCCACGCGCAGGATCACCTTGCGCACCACGTGGATCGCGGCCAGGTGTTCGGTGTAGATCGCCGCATGTCCGGCCGCGCCGGCGGCGAAGAACAGCTCGCGGTCGCGCTCGGCCACGTCGAACTTCACGGCGAAGCGCCCGGGCGGCTGCGCGAACATGCCGGTCATCGGCAACGTCCCGCTCGGCGGCAGCTGGCCCTGCCCCTGGGCCCAGATGACCGAGTCCACCTTCGCCTTGACGATGCGGCCCGGATAGGTTTCGAGTGCGAACTCGGCTTCGTCGCCGGCGCGCACTTCGTGCAGTTCGTTCTGGTGGTACAGAGCGATGATCTGGCCCTCGGCTTCGACCAGGGTCATGACGGCGTTGAGCGGCATACCGGCCACGAAACCGCCGGGGCGCAGCTGAAGATTGACCACGAAGCAGTCGCACGGTGATCGTACGGTGGTCTGTTGCAGTTCCCACTGGGCGTTCTCGAGCTGGGCACGGATGCCGGCAACCTGCGCGAACTCGCCTTCGCTGGTGCGGGCGCTCAGCTTCTGCCGGATCTGCTCCGCCGCCGCGCGCGCCTGGATCTCGGCGGCGCGGGCCTGTGCTTGCACCGCCCGTGCAGAATCGAGCTGGGCTTCGAACTCCTTCAGGTCGGTTTCGGAGCGTTCCAGCTCGAATTTGCTGCCCGCGCCGGTGCTCGCCAGGTCGCGGTTCTGAGCAACGCGCAGCCGTGCGAGTCCGAGCCGGGCCTCGACCTCGCGCGCGCGGCCGCTGGCCTGCTCGATGGCGCGGGTGGACTCGAGTACCTTGCCCTGCGCCTGCTTGAGGGACTCGTCGAGTTCGCGCTGGCTGGCGCGCGAACCGAGGAGCTGCGCCTCGAGCTGGTTGACCGTCAGCTGGTAAGGCGTGGGGTCGACTCGGAACAGGACATCGCCCTTCTTCACGAGGCGGTTGCCCTCCTCGACCGCCACCTCGATCACCCGGCCGCGCACCTGCGACACGATGGGCACCGTGTACTTGTAAACGCGCACGTCGGACGACGATGGCGCATAGACGTTGAGCAGCAGGATCATGGCCGTGAGGCCGACGATCGGGATGATCACCACGATCACCTGGCTGGTGGTGTTCCACGGCAGCCACTTGAACTTGATGAAGATCAGCCAGACGAAGAACGCATAGATCGCGAGCAGGATCGCTTCCATGACGCCGACCTAGGGCTCGAGACGCGGGGTCGACAGTTTCGCTTCGAGAGCCACCAGCCGCTCACGCACGGGCAACAACTCTTCCGGCAAGACCCCACGCGCGGCCAGCGCTGCGAGTTCTTCCTCGATGCGAGCGACCTCGTCGGCGGCCGTGAGCTCGGAGTCTGCGTCGAGGCGCGCCAGTTCGGCATAGTAGTCCTCGTGCTTGTCGGTGCCGTAGGCGAGCTTGTGCATCACCGGCTTGCTGTAGGCCCAGAGCCACGCGAGCGGCCACAGCATGCCGCCGAACACCAGCGAGAGCAGGCAGAGGGTCTTGATGGCGTCCTTCTGCGGGTGGTGCCGCTTCTCGGCCACCTTCTCGGGAAGGATGTGCACCAGCCAGAAGAGGATGATGCCGCCGATCGGCACCGCGAACAGGATGAAGATTGCAAGTCCGTTCGCCAGGGCGTCGAGGGCGTCGCCGTGCAGGAACGAGGCACGCGCCAGTCCCGGCGCCAAAGCCAGGCTGAAACCGATGCCCCCGGACGTAAAGCGCGTTGATGTCATGGCCGTCAAGGAGGAGACCTACGGGCTCAGCATATCACCGCGCGCCCGGAAGCCGGTTGATGCTGGTCATTGCGCTGCGCCCGCTTGCAGTGGTTACATGTTCGTGTTCGCGTGACGCCGGCGGCTCGGATCGCACCTCGTCCGGGTGCCGGCCCGACTCGGAGCGGTCGGCCCGCCGATTGCGAATTCTCGACAGGAACCATGTCGCTCAAACCTTCGATCCACTGGCTGTTCGCGTTCATTCCGGTCACGTTCGCGCTCGAGCACGGGCATGCGGCGCCGCCGCTCGTGTTCTTTTCGGCGGCCCTCTCGATCGTGCCGATCGCGGCTCTGATCGTGCAAGCCACCGAGCACCTGTCGGTCCATACCGGCGACGCCGTGGGCGGGCTGCTCAACGCAACCTTCGGCAACGCGCCCGAGTTGATCATCGCGGTGGTCGCGCTGCGCTCGGGCATGGTCGACCTGGTGCGCGGGTCCCTCGTCGGGGCGATATACGCCAATATCCTGTTGGCAATGGGGCTCGCATTCCTGCTGGGGGGAATGCGCTATCGCGAGCAGCACTACAGTGCAGGTGCCACGCGCATGTACAGCTCGATGATGTTCGTGGCGGTCGTGAGTCTCGCGATTCCCAGCGCCATCGGGCGCATGACCGCAGCCGACGGCACGCCCCTGTCCTTGCCCGGTCTGCAGCTTGGCGCCGCCGCCATCCTGCTCGGCGCCTATGGGTTGTATCTCGTCTTCATGCTGAAGACCCATCCCGGCATCTTCAAGCCGGAGCAAGGACCGACGCCGGACGGTCATTCGCACGGGCCCGCGTGGAGCGTGCCACGCTCAGTGGGCACGCTGGTGATCGCGTCGGTGGGCGCTGCCGTGGTGTCGGAGATCCTGGTCGGCGCTGCCGAAGGCACAGGGGAAGCGCTCGGCATGTCCCAGGCTTTCATCGGCATGATCTTCCTCGCCATCGTCGGCGGGGCGGCGGAGAGCGGTTCCGCGATCGCCATGGGGCGCAAGAACCGCATGGACCTCGCGGTCAGCATCGCGCTGGGCAGTTGCATCCAGATCGCGCTGTTCGTCGCTCCGGTGTTGGTGATCGCGAGCTATTTCATCGGCCCCCAACCTTTCGACCTCGCGTTCGGCAAAGGTCAGATCGCGGCGCTGTTCGTCGCGGTGTTGATTGCCGCGGTGGTGGCGAACGACGGGCGCTCCAACTGGTACAAGGGGGTCCAGCTGATCACCGTCTACGCGATGACGGCGCTGGCGCTCTACCTGATTCCCGGCGGCTGAGTCCGGATGGATTCGGCCGATTCCATGACGCAGCAGGACGCCGGTACCCGCGCGCCGATCCTGAGTCCGCTCGACCGCAACGCGGAGATCCTGTTCGGCCTGTTCATGTGTCTTACTTTCACCGGAACCCTGAGTGCCGCCACCGCGGGTCACGAAGAGGTGCGGACCATGATGTTCGCGGCCATCGGCTGCAACACGGCCTGGGGCCTGGTGGATGGCGTCATGTACGTGCTGCGCACGCTCGTGACGCGTGGCCATACGCTGCACCTGGCGCGCGAGGTGCGCGCAGCCGGTGACCCGGCGCGCGAGCGCGACATCACCGCAGCGGAATTGAGCCCGCTCGTCCGCGGTGCCATCGGCACGGACGGCGTGGATCGCATCCGGTCCGCGATCCACGCACTCGGGGAAGTGCCGCGGCGTCCGTCGCTCCAATGGGGTGACGTCAAGGCGGCGCTCCTCATCTTCACCCTCGTGTTCCTCTCCACGTTTCCGGTCGTGCTGCCGTTCGTGCTCTTCGACGACGTCGTGCGTGCCAAGCGCGTGTCCGCTGCCGTGGCGATCACCCTACTGTTTCTGTGCGGTTACACCTGGGGTAGGCATGCCGGCCTACGCCCGGGGTTCGTGGGTGTCGCCATGGTCGTCATCGGTGTCGCAATCGAAGCGGCCGTCATCGCGCTGGGCGGCTGACCCATCGGCGTTGCTGCTTGACAACGCCGGACCCCCGGCACAGGCTAGTCGTCAGGGTTACGACATGAAAAGTGAGACCCGCCATGCGGAAAGACGCGGGACAGGGGAGCGCACGCGAGTCGAGATCCAACCAGACGCCACCGATCGTTGCGGCGTTGATCCCCTATCAGCGCGTGGGAGGGCTGGTCGAGATTCCCGCGCTGTTGCGCGAATTCGGATGCGAACCCGAGACCGTCCTGTCCAGCGCAGGGGTCGACCCGATCGCGTTGAATCAGATCGATGGCCGGATTCCCTATTCCGACGCCACGAAGCTGCTGCACGCGTGCGTGCGGAGTACCGGGTGTGCCCATTTCGGCCTGCTTGCCGGGCAGCGCTGGGATCTCGCGCACATGGGTGTACTGGGTGAGTCGATGCGCGCGGCCACTTCGGTACGAGCCGCCCTGGAGTTGTTCGCCGCGCATCAACACCGCAACAGCGATGCCGCCGCCGCTTTCCTGCTCGAGTACCGGGACACCATCTCCCTCGGCTACGCGGTCTACCGAACGGATATCGAACACATCGATCTCGCCTACGATCTGGCGCTGGCCTTCGCCTGCAATCTGATGCGCGAATTGTGCGGGCCGCGCTGGAGCGCGACCGAGGTCGCCTTCTCGCGGGCGGTGCCCAGGGACGGTGCGCCGTACCGGCAGGTCTTCCGAGCACCATTGCGCTTCGACCAGGATCACTGTGCAGTGCGATTTCCGATGCGATGGCTCGACCAGGATGTCGCGCGCGGCCGGGCAGTGCACGAACCGGAAAGCCCGGATGGGCCGGGCGATCCGACGCAGCTCGATCTCGTGAACCGCACGCACCGACTGCTGCGCGTGCTGCTGCTGGAAGGCAAATGCTCCGGCGACGATCTCGCGCAGAAGCTTCATCTGCACCGTCGCACGCTGAATCGGCGACTGAAAGAGCACGGCACGACGTTCCGTGATGTTCTCGACAGCGTGCGTTTCGAGGCCGCGTGCCAGCTCCTGCGGTACACGGAGATGTCCATGCAGGACCTCGCCGCTGCCCTGTGCTACTCGGAGGTGAGTGCCTTCATGCATGCATTCAGCCGCTGGTCAGGGACATCGCCCAGCCGGTGGCGCTTGGACGCCCGGCGCCCCGGCGGCGGGCGTGCCAGTGTTGTCTGACCCGCGGTAATTGTCGCCCCCGTTGTCACCGTACGCGTACGGTTCGCGGCGGCGACGTCCTGGAGCAGAAGTCTCTGCGCGACGCGATCGTGTCGAGATTTATCAAGTAGTGCCCCATCGTCGACGTGCAGAATGGTTTCACGTTGATGCGCGTCAACACCGAGCTGCATTGAAGTGGGAGACTGCTTCACACCGGTTCTTGTTCGCGCTCGAAGGCGCAGCGGGATGATCGCGACGAGATCAGCAGGACTGATCGACCGGGTCATCCTGGCGCGTCGACGCGCGATGCAGGCGAGCGCGTGTGGTGACGAGGCCGGTGCAGTCCAGTAAACCATCTGATGAAGGGTGCCGGCGGTTGTGCGCAGCCGTCCGGAACGAATTGCATCGGCAGGAAGCCGTTCACGCCCGCACGGGGTGACGCGAAGGGGGTGGGGAGATGACCAACTACACGGGTTTTGCCACCGCCATGCTGGCGGCGGCCATGCTAGCCGGCTGTGCCGGAGCGCAGAAACCGATGGATCGGCTCGAGGAGACGCTCGAGATGCGGGCTGTCGTCGTGGCGATCGATCAGGCACGGCGGCTCGTCACCGTGAAGAGCGAGGACGCCGAGCTGGTTCTCGAGGCCGCGGGGACCATCAAGAACCTGGATCAGATCCAGGTGGGCGACGAAGTCGCGCTCAAGGTCACCGAGACGCTGGCGTGGCAGGTGCGTCCGGGCGGCAAGGACGGTCCGGGTGTCAGCACCGGCGCGGCGATCAGTACCGCTCCGCCAGGCGCCAAGCCGTCCGTGACGGGCAAGCGCAGCGTCCAGTTCACGGTGAGCATCACCGCCATCGATCTCGAGCAAGGCACCGTGACTCTCACCGGAGCCGAGGGGAGATCGCGCACCGTCAGGGCGCGCGATCCGAACAATCTGAAGCGCGTGAAGGTCGGCGACCTGCTGGACCTGACTTACACCGAAGCGATCGCGCTCGATGTTCGATCGACGAAGGGCCAGTAGCGGTGCGAAGGTCGCGGTCCCCGGAGACTCTTCACAGTACGGGCCGGAGACAAAAACAGCAGTCGGGACGGACCCGGCGAATTGCGGGAGGACATCATGAAGGGTGCATTCTGGTTCGTGCTCGCACTCACGGTCGGCGGCAATGCCTACGCGCAGTCCAATGAAGAACTGAAGCGACAGCTCGATCGGGCATTGCAGGCGGTCGATGATCTGCAGAAGCGCGTCAAGGCGCTCGAAGGTGAGAAGCAGGCTGCACCCGCGGCAGGAGCGCCGGCGGCCGCGAAAAGTGCGGAGCCGGCACCAGCGCCGGTGTCGACCGCCGCAGGTGCTGCGGTCGTCGCGCCCGACAGCGTGGCCGAAGCAGGTGCGCCCAACGCCGACAAGGCGCGCGTCGAGATCAGCGGGCAAGTGCAACTCGACGCCATCTACGACTTCAATCGCGTCGATCCGGACTGGAACGCGACGTTGCGGCCATCCAAGATTCCGGTCGTCTGCCCGGGCGACCCCGGTTGCGGCAAGGACGGCGAATCCATCATGAGCATCCGGCAGACCAAGCTCGGATTCAAGGGATACCTGCCCACCAAGATGGGGTTGCTCACCACGTGGCTCGATTTCGACCTGTTCGACAGTGGCGGGGGCAACACGAGAGCGCGCGTGCTCAATGCCTGGGGTGAGCTCGGCATGTTCGGTGCGGGCCAGACCTACACGCTGTTCATGAACATCGACACGTTCCCTAACACCCTCGATTACTGGGGGCCCAACGGCATGGTGTTCATCCGCAACCCGCAGTTGCGCGTCACGCCCTACAACAGCGACGGCATGAAGGTCGCGTTCTCCCTGGAGCAGCCGGGTGCGGCGATCGACACCGGCAAGGTGGCGGACGTCGATCCGGCGCTTGCCGCAGGCGTCACCGGCCGCACGCGATTTCCCGATCTCATCGGTCAATTCCGTCTCGACCGCGGATGGGGGCACTTCCAGGCCGCCGGGATGCTGCGTCAGATCGGCTTCGAGACCCCCGCCAATCCCGGCGCGAATCCGTCCGGAACCAGAGCCGGCTACGGCCTGAGCATGAATGGCCAGTACAACACGATCGGCCAGGACCGCGTCGTTGCCCATCTGGTGCTGGGCCGCGGCATCGCGAGCTACATGAATGACGGCGGCGTCGATCTGGCGCCGAACGCCAGCCTGAGTGCGGAGGCCGTGCAGTCGGTGGGGTGGTTTGTCTACTACGATCACTACTGGACCAACCAGTGGAGCAGTTCCGTCGGCTTGAGCGAACATCGCCAGTCGAACACCGACGGGCAGTTTGCCAACGCGTTCAAGAAGGGCACGTACTCGTCGGTGAACCTGCTGTACATGCCGGTCAAGAACATGACCGTAGGCGGCGAGTTGTTGTGGGGCAAGCGCGAGAACAAGGACGGCCAGTCGGGTGACGACACGCGCGTCCAGTTCTCCGCCCGCTACAAGTTCTAGGTTGGAGGCCGGCCATGGAATTCTTCAAGGCATTCCCCGTCGCCATCATCGACGAGGACTACGAAGGCAAGCACGCTGCCGGACGCGGCATGCGGCAGCTTGCCGGCGCGATCGAGAACGAAGGATTCCGGGTGGTCTCGGGCTTGAGCTACGCGGATGCGCAGCGGCTGGTGGACGTGGCCAACAACGAATCGTGCTGGCTCGTGTCCGTCGACGGTGCGGAAGCCGGCACGGCGCAATGGGATGTCCTCGAGAAAGTGCTGGCCACCAAGCGCCGTCGCAACGACCGGCTGCCGATCTTTCTCTTCGGCGACGAGCGCACCGCGGAGATGGTGCCTGCGGGTGTGTTGAAGCACGCCAACGCGTTCATGCGCCTGTTCGAGGACTCACCCGAGTTCCTGGCCCGCGCCATCGCGCGCTCGGCGCAGCTCTACCTGGAGCGCCTGGCGCCGCCGATGTTCAAGGCGCTCATGGACTACACGCTGCACGCAAGCTACTCGTGGCACACGCCCGGTCACGGCGGCGGGGTGGGATTCCGCAAGAGCCCGGTCGGACACCTCTTCTACAACTTCTTCGGCGAGAACACGCTGCGATCGGACATCTCGGTGTCGGTGGGCTCGATCGGCTCGTTGCTCGATCACACCGGGCCGATCGCCGAAGGCGAGCGCAACTCGGCGCGGATCTTCGGCTCGGATGAAACCCTGTTCGTGGTCGGCGGAACCTCGACCGCGAACAAGATCGTCTGGCACGGCATGGTCGGCCGCGGCGACCTGGTGCTGTGCGATCGCAACTGCCACAAGTCGATCCTGCACTCGCTGATCATGACCGGTGCCACGCCGATCTATCTGGTGCCCTCGCGCAACGGCCTGGGCATCATCGGGCCGATCTCGCGCGACCAGTTCACGCCCGAGTCGATGCAGAAGAAGATCGCCGCCAGCCCGTTGGCCGGGGAGTCGAGCGGCAAGGTGCGGCTGATGGTGATGACCAACTCCACCTACGACGGCCTCTGCTACAACATCGACGCCATCAAGCAGACGGTCGGCGACGCGGTGGAAGTGCTGCATTTCGACGAGGCGTGGTACGCCTACGGCAATTTCCACCCGTTCTACGACGGCTACCACGCCATCTCGTCCGAGCGTCCCGCGCGCTCGCCGCATGCCATCACCTTCGCCACGCAATCGACGCACAAGCTGCTGGCGGCGCTGTCACAGGCCTCGATGATCCATGTCCAGCACGCCGAAGCGCGCAAGCTCGACATGACGCGCTTCAACGAGGCGTTCATGATGCACACGTCGACCTCGCCGCAGTACGGCATCATCGCTTCGTGCGACGTCGCCGCGGCAATGATGGAACAGCCGGCCGGCCGGGCGATCGTGCAGGAGACGATCGACGAGGCGCTGAGCTTCCGCCGCGCCATGACCGCGGTGAAGCAGCAGCTCAAGGGCTCTTGGTGGTTCGATGTCTGGCAGCCCGACGCCATGGCAAAGCATCCGACGGACGTGACGTCCGACTGGGTGTTGAAGCCGGGCGACAAGTGGCATGGGTTCGAAGGCCTTGCCGAGAATCATGCTCTGGTGGACCCGATCAAGGTCACGATCCTCACGCCGGGGCTCTCGGCCGACGGTACGATGCAGACCAACGGCATTCCCGCCGCGGTGGTGGTCAGGTTCCTGTCGCTGCGCCGAATCGAGATCGAGAAGACGGGTCTGTACTCGTTCCTGGTGCTGTTCTCGATGGGCATCACCAAGGGCAAGTGGAGCACGCTCGTCACCGAGCTGATCAACTTCAAGGACCTGTACGACGCCAATGCGCCGGTGAAGCGCGCGCTGCCGGGGCTCGTCGAGGCGCATCCGGAAGCCTACGGCAAGATGGGCCTCAAGGACCTCTGCGATCAGATGCACCGGGTGTACCGCGAGGACAACCTGCCCAAGGCGCAGAAGGACATGTACACCACGCTGCCGGAGATGGCGATGCGTCCGGCCGATGCCTACGATCGCCTCGTGCGCGGGCGTGTCGAAAGCGTCGAGATCGACAAGCTGATGGGCCGCACGCTGGGCGTGATGGTCGTGCCATACCCGCCCGGCATCCCGGTCATCATGCCGGGTGAGCGCATCACGGCAGCGACGAAGTCCATCCAGGACTACCTGCTGTACGCCCGGGAGTTCGACAGCAAATTCCCCGGCTTCGAGACCGACATCCACGGGCTGCGCTTCGAGCCCGCCGCCGGGGGCCGGCGTTATCTGGTGGACTGCGTGGCGGAGGACGGCAAGCGATGATTCCGCGCTCGGTGAAGTCGCCGACCATACCGATCCCGTTCCACAAGCTGCTCAAGGTCGTGGCGATCGTCGACGGCACGAGCCCCGAGACCAAGCAGCTGCTCGATCTCATCCGCGCGGAGAATTTCGAAGTCGAGGTGACCGACCGGTTCGACCGCGACGTATCCGAGGACGCCTCGGTGGGTGCGTACATCGCGTTGATCGACGGCGAGGAGCGCCGCGAGCAGGCGCGGAAGGTGGCGCAAGCGGTCCGTGCGATCGGCTTTCGCACCCCGCTCTGGGCGCTCGCGGATTCGCACCGGATCGCCGATCTCGCCGTCGTCGGCGGGCTGGGCGAAGTCGACGGTTACATCTATCTCGGTCAGCAGACGCCCGCCTTCTACGCGAAGCAGGTGGTGGCGAGCCTGGTCAAGTACGGCAGGGAACTGCTGCCGCCGTTCTTCGGCGGGCTCGTGGCCTACGACGGCGAGGCCAACATCGCCTTCGATTGTCCGGGACACCAGGGCGGCCAGTTCTACCGGAAGTCTCCTGCAGGGCAGCTGTTCTTCAAGCACTTCGGCGAGAGCGTCTTTCGCAACGACCTGTGCAATGCCGACGTGGACCTGGGCGATCTGCTGATCCACGAAGGCCCGGCGGTGGAGGCGCAACGCTACGCCGCGAAGGTGTTCGGCGCCGACAAGACCTACTTCGTCCTGAACGGCACCAGCACCTCCAACAAGGTGGTCACGAACGCGGTGCTCCGGCGCGGCGACCTCGTCCTGTTCGATCGCAACAACCACAAGTCGCTGCATCAGGGTGCGCTGGTCCAGGCCGGCGCGATCCCGATCTTCCTGCCGACGGCGCGCAACCCCTTCGGCATGATCGGCGCCGTGGACTGGGACGCCTGGGACGAGGACTACCTGCGGGCCCAGATCAAGGCGAACCCGCTGGCGACGGACCCGGACCGTCACAAGGCCGAGCGCCCCTTCCGGCTCGCCTGCATCCAGCTCTGCACCTACGACGGCACCGTCTACAACGTCCGCAAGGTGATGGAGAAGATCGGTCACCTGTGCGACTACATCCTGTGGGACGAGGCCTGGATCGGCTACAACGCCTTCCATCCGCTGTTCCACGATCACAGCCCGATGCGCATTGCCGATCTCGCCCCGGGCATGGCGGGCCTGTTCTCGACGCAGTCCGTGCACAAGCAGGGTGCGGGGTTCTCGCAGGCGTCACAGATCCACAAGCGCGACGAGCACGTCCGCGGACAGCGCCGCTACGTCGAGCACAAGCGCTTCAACGAATCGTTCCTGATGAACGCGTCCACGTCGCCCTTCTATCCCCTGTTCGCCTCGCTGGACGTGAACGCGAAGATCCACGAGGGCAAGGCCGGCGAGATGCTGTGGGATCGCTGCATCGAGCTCGGGATCGAGGCACGCAAGAAGATCCGGGAGTTCGGGCGCCACTATGCGCAGACGGGGGCGGGCCCGCAGGAGAAGTGGTTCTTCGATCCGTTCGTGCCCGAGGTGGTGACGATCCGCGGCTCCGCGCACACCCACGACGTCACCGATGCTGCGTGGGAGGGCTTGCCCACGGAGGTGATCAAGCACGAGCAGCAGTGCTGGAACTTCGACCCGCGCGCGAACTGGCACGGTTATCCCGGTCTGAGTGACGGCTATGCGATGGTGGATCCGAACAAGCTCACACTGCTGACACCGGGCATCGACCGCAGGACGGGCGAGTACCTGGACTTCGGCGTTCCGGCAACGGTGGTGGCCAACTACCTGCGCGAACAGCGCGTCGTGCCCGAGAAGTGCGACCTGAACAGCATCCTGTTCCTGATGACGCCGGCCGAGGACGAAAGCAAGCTCAACACGCTCATCGCGAAGCTGGTCCACTTCAAGAACCTGTGGGACCGCGATGCTGCGCTCGAGGATGTGCTGCCGACCCTCTACGCCGCGCACGGCGAGCGCTACGCGGGTTATACGCTGCGCCAGGTGTGCAACGAGATGCACGCGTTCTACCGCCAGGCGAACGTCAAGCAGTTGCAGCGGCGCTGCTTCCGGGCCGAGAGCTTCCCCGAGATGGCCATGTCGCCCGAGGACGCGTACGAGGCGCTGGTCGCGAACGACGTGGACTACGTGCCGCTCGATGCGATTCGCGGGCGCGTTTCCGCGACTCTGGCGCTCATCTACCCGCCGGGCATCGGCGTCGTGGTGCCGGGTGAGCGCTGGGATGCGCGTGCCCAACCGATGCTGGACTATTTCCTGGCTTTCGAAGAGTCGTTCAACCGGTTTCCGGGGTTCAACTACGAGGTGCAGGGCGTCTACCAGGAGCGCATCGACGGCCGCATCAGGTTCCACACGTACGTGGTCCGCGAGTAGGTCTGCGACCGACTCAAGAGGGAGGCAACGCGATGGAAGAGCAGAAGAAGATGAGCCTGATGCAGCTGACGTTCATCGTGGCAGTGAACATGATGGGCTCCGGCATCATCATGCTGCCCGCGAACATGGCGCAGGTCGGCGCGATCTCGCTGCTTTCGTGGGTCGTGACCGCGCTCGGATCCATGGCCATCGCCTACGGGTTCGCCCAGGCGGGCGTCCTCAACCAGCGCGCCGGCGGCCTCGCGGCCTACGCCGAGGAGGCTTACGGCAAGGATGGCTACTTCCAGACCTTCTTCCTGTACTTCCTCTCGCTCGCCATCGCCAACGTGGCGGTGGCGATCTCGGCAGTGGGTTACCTGGCGGCCTTCTTCCCCTGGTTGTCCGCCACGCCCGTCGCCACCACGCTCGGCGTGATCGGCCTCCTGTGGCTCACCACGGTGGCTAACTTCGGCGGGCCATCCATCACGGGCCGCATCGGCTCCATCACGGTCTGGGGCGTCATCCTGCCCGTGGGAGCGATTTCGATCATCGGCTGGTTCTGGTTCAAGTCCGACACCTTCGTGCAAGCCTGGAATCCGCAGGGGCTCTCCATCGCGCAGGGGATGGGCTCGAGCATCTCGCTGACGTTGTGGGCGTTCCTCGGCATGGAATCGGCAGCGCAGAACTCCGGCGCCGTGGAGAATCCCAAGCGCAACGTGCCCCTCGCCTGCCTGTTCGGCACCCTCGGGGCGGCCGTGATCTACGTCCTGTCGACCACGGTGATCCAGGGCATCGTGCCCAACGAAGAACTGGCGAAGTCCACCGGTCCTTTCGGCCTTGCCTACGCCCAGATGTTCAGCCCTCTCGTAGGCTCCATCGTCATGGGGCTGGCGGCGATGGCCTGCGTCGGCTCCTTGCTCGGCTGGCAGTTCACCCTGGCGGAGATCGCGCGGGCTTCCTCGGAGGAGCGGATGTTTCCGGGCCTGTTCGGCAAGGTCAACCGCCTCGGTGCGCCGATCGTGGGGATGATCGTCCTCGGCGTGGTGCAGTCGCTCATGGCCCTGTCCACCATGTCGCCGAACCTGAGCGAGCAGTTCAATGCGCTGGTCAATCTGGCCGTGGTGACCAACGTGCTGCCCTACATCATCGGGCTGTCGGCGCTGACCGTGATGATGAAGGCGGCGAAAGTCGAACGTGGCGTGTACAAACGCAACCTGACCGTCGTCGTGATCGCGATCGTATACAGCACCTACGCCATCTGGGCCGCGGGCCTGGAGGCGGTGATGGGAGGGATGCTGGTGATGGCCATCGGGTTCCTGATCTGGGCGTTCATCGCGCCCCGCTTCGCGCCGGCGGCCGCGGCCGCCGAGGCCTGAGAGGAGAGACGACATGCAATGCGCACGATCGACAGGCCTGCGGCGGCATTGGTTCTGGTTCGCCGCCCTCGTTGCCGTGGTGCTCGGCATGCCGACGCTGCCGGCGTCGGCCGAGGCTGCGGGAACGCTGGACCGGATCCGACAGTCCGGCAAGATCAGGCTGGGCTACCGCGCCGATGCGAGGCCCTATGCGTACAAGGACGATGCCGGCAACGCCGCCGGCTACTCCGTGGCGTTGTGCGAACTCATCGCGAGCCAGATCAGGTCGCAGTTGGGCCTCGCTTCGCTGCAGCAGGAATGGGTGCCGGTCGCCCTGGAAGGGCGCTACGGCGCCCTGCAGGAGGGCAGCATCGATCTGCTGTGCGGCGCCGAGACGGCCACGCTGGCCAAGCGCAAGGTGGTGGATTTCTCCATTCCGATCTTTCCGGGCGGGGTCGGAGCGATGCTGCGTTCCGACTCGTCCTTCCGGTTGCGCCACATCCTGACGAAAGGCGAGGCGGCTTACCGCCCGCTGTGGCGGGCATCGCCGGCACAGGTCATCCAGCAGCAGACGTTTGCGGTGATCCCGGGCACCACCGCCGAGGGTTGGATCGACAGCCGGAGCGCCAAGCTGCACCTGTCCATCAAGGTGGTTCCGGTGGCGAGCTACGACGAAGGCGTCAAGAAGATTCTCGATCGAAGCGCCAACGTGTTCTTCGGCGATCGCGCGATCCTGGTGGAGGCGGCCAGGCGCAGCCCGTCGTCCCGCGATCTCGTCGTGCTCGACCGGCACTTCACGACGGAACCCGTGGCCCTGGTCCTGCCGCGCGGCGACGACGACTTGCGCCTACTGGTCGACGGAACGTTGAGCCGGCTGTTCCGGTCCGGCGACATCCACAAGACCTATTCGATCTGGTTCGGGCGGTTCGACGAGACGGCGGCAATGTTCTTCGCGACCTACGGTATGCCCGAATGATCGCTAGTCGCACCGGGACCGCGCCTGGAGCCCAGTCCTACCTGAACCAACAAGCATTCCAACAACGGAGGGGCGCAACATGCAAGAGCTAGGGGTCCACAGCGAGGTCGGCAAGTTGCGGACCGTGATGGTCTGCCGGCCGGGCCTCGCGCATCAGCGTCTGACACCCGGCAACGCCAGTGATCTGCTGTTCGACGATGTCCTGTGGGTGGAGGAGGCGCAGAAGGACCATCACGCATTCGTCACCAACATGCGCGATCGCGGCATCGAAGTGGTGGACCTGCACGAGATGCTGGCCGAAGCTCTTGCGTCGCGCGAGGCGCGCGCATGGGTGCTGGACCGCCGCATCACGGTCAACGATGTCGGCCTGGGGATGGCCCAGATGCTGCGGCCCTGGCTCGATGCGATGCCGGCCGCCAAGCTCGCCGAGCACCTGATCGGCGGCATCGCGATCCTCGATGTGCCCAGGGGCGAGATGACCAGCATGTTGACCGAAGCTTACGGCGGCACCGACTTCATCGTGCCGCCGGTGCCCAACACGCTCTTCCAGCGCGATCCGTCCTGCTGGATCTACGGCGGGGTCACCTGCAATCCGATGTTCTGGCCGGCGCGCAAGCCGGAGACGCTGTTGCAGCGGGCGGTCTACAAATTCCATCCGCGTTTCACGCGCGGTGGTTTCAAGATCTGGTGGGGCGACTCCGACGAGTCCTACGGCGGATCCTCCATGGAAGGCGGCGATGTCATGCCGATCGGCAAGGGCGTGGTGCTGATCGGCATGGGCGAGCGTACGACGCGCCAGGCGGTCTTCCAGGTCGCGCACGAACTGTTCAAGCACAATGCAGCGACCCGGGTCATCGCCTGCTTGATGCCCAAGAGCCGGGCTGCCATGCACCTCGATACCGTCTTCAGCTTCTGCAACGTGGATGTGTGCACGGCGTTCCGCGAAGTCGTGGACCAGGTGCGCTGCTACAGCGCGCGGCCGGACGGCAAGGGTGGCGTCGACGTGCGAGCGGACGCCGGTCATCTGTTCGACGTGGTCCGCGAAGCACTCGGCCTGAAGGAGCTTCGGGTCGTGGAAACCGGCGGCAACGCGTGGCAGGCGCAGCGCGAGCAGTGGGACGACGGCAACAACGTCGTGGCGCTCGAACCCGGGGTCGTCGTGGCCTACGACCGGAACACGCACACCAATGCCCTGCTGAAGAAGGCCGGCATCGAAGTGGTGCCGGTGCGCGGATCCGAACTCGGCCGCGGGCGTGGCGGTGGACACTGCATGACGTGTCCCATCTCGCGCGACCCGGTGTACTGAAGCCGCCGACAGCGCCCACCCACTTCCCATCACCCTCCAGAGGATCTGCCATGAGCTTCAATCTGCGCAACCGCTCGCTGCTGACCGTGCAGGACGTCACCCAACGCGAGTTCCGCTACCTGCTCGATCTCGCGCGTGACCTGAAGCGCGCGAAGTACGCCCGCACCGAGCAGAAGCACCTGGAGGGCAAGGAGATCGTGCTGATCTTCGAGAAGACCTCCACCCGCACGCGCTGCGCGTTCGAAGTGGCCTGCCACGACCAGGGCGCAAACGTGACCTACCTCGATCCGGCCGGCTCCCAGATCGGACACAAGGAATCGTTCAAGGACACCGCACGAGTGCTCGGGCGGATGTACGACGCGATCGAATACCGCGGCGCCAGCCAGAGCGGCGTCGAGACCCTGGCGAAGTGGGCCGGCGTCCCGGTGTTCAACGGACTCACCGACGAGTATCACCCGACCCAGATGCTGGCGGACGTACTGACCATGCGCGAGCATTCGGACAAACCCGTTTCGCAGATCCGCTACGCATTCATGGGCGATACCCGCAACAACATGGGTCACTCGCTGATGATCGTAGGCTGCCTCATGGGCATGGATGTGCGCCTCTGCGGTCCGAAGAAGCTGTGGCCGGCCGACGAGTACGTGGCGATCGCCCGCGATCTCGAAAAGAAGCACGGCGGGAAGCTGACCATCACCGACGACCCGCGTACCGCGGTTCGCGACGTGGACTTCATCCATACCGATGTGTGGGTGTCCATGGGTGAGGCCAAGGAAGTGTGGAAAGAGCGCATCGAGTTGCTGATGCCCTACCAGGTCAATGCAGCGCTCATGAAGGCGAGCGGCAATCCGCACGTGAAGTTCATGCATTGCCTGCCGGCTTTTCACGATACCGAGACCGCGCTGGGCAAGCAGATCGCCGAGACCTACGGTATCTCCGACGGGCTGGAAGTCACGGACGAGGTGTTCGAGTCCGATTTCAACATCGCCTTCGAGCAGGCCGAGAACCGCCTGCACACCATCAAGGCGATCCTGGTCGCCACCTTGGGAGACTGATGCCATGCTGGTCGTCACTGCTCTGGGCGGCAACGCGCTCCTGCGTCGCGGCCAGCCCATGACCGCCGAGAACCAGCGCAACAATATTCGCATCGCCGCGGAGGCGCTGGCACCCGTCGCCATGGAGCACCAGCTCGTGGTCGGTCATGGCAACGGCCCGCAGGTCGGTCTGCTAGCGCTCCAGGGTGCGGCTTACACCAAGGTGGAGACCTACCCGCTCGACGTGCTGGGCGCGGAGACCGAAGGCATGATCGGTTACATGATCGAGCAGGAGCTGGGCAACCTGCTCCCGTTCGAACGGCCGTTCGCAACGTTGCTGACCATGATCGAGGTCGATGTGAACGATCCCGCGTTCGAGGATCCGACCAAGTTCATCGGACCGGTATATGCGAAGGACGAGTCTGACCGCCTTGCCAAGGAGAAGGGCTGGGTGTTCAAGCAGGACGGCGACAAGTGGCGGCGCGTCGTGGCCTCGCCGCAACCCAAACGCATCTTTGAACTGCGGCCGATCAAATGGCTGCTTGAGCGCAACACCATCGTGATCGCCGCGGGTGGCGGCGGCATCCCCACCGCCTACGAGCCGGGTGCGAAGCGCAAGCTGGTGGGCGTGGAGTGCGTGATCGACAAGGACCTCGCCTCCGAGCTGCTGGCCCGTGAGCTGGATGCGGACCTGTTCGTGATGCTGACCGATGCCGATGCCGTCTTCGTCGACTGGGGCAAGCCGACGCAGAAAGCCATTCGCCGTGCCTCGCCGGCGGCTCTGGCGGCCATGTCGTTCGCCGCGGGCTCCATGGGGCCCAAGGTCAATGCCGCGTGCCAGTTCGCATCGGCCACCGGCAAGCGGGCAGCCATCGGTGCGTTGGCTGATCTCGGGCGCATCATTGCAGGCGAGGCGGGCACGACGGTGTCCGCCGAGGTCAGCGGCATCGTCTTTGCCCCGGCGTGAACTCAACGTTGTCCCGATTCTCGCAATTGGATTCGCCCACCTGAACGTCTGACCGCCTGCAAGCGTCGGGCGACCGAGCCATTGAAGTGCGAGGCATTCAGGAGATCACCATACAGACCACGATTCCGACGGCTATCTGCGCAGCATTGACGCTGATGTCGGCCACGGCCCTGGCCGAGCAGGACAGGATTCCGTCCCACCCCGCGTTGAACGACCGGTTCTACATCGGCGCCGGGGTCTTTGCGCCCAAGACGAGCACCGAAGCCAGGCTCGATTCGACCCTGCTGGGGGTCGGTGCCAGTGTCGATTTCGAACGAGCCCTGGGGCTGCAGACCAACAAGAGCGTCCCCAACTTCCTGGCGCGCTGGAGATTCACCGAACGGTGGCGCGTCGAGGCCGAGTACTTCGAACTGAACCGTCAGGGCGAAAAGAATCTCACCCAGGACATCCAATGGGGCGATGCGGTCTTTCCAGTCGGCGCCACCGTGACTTCGAAGTTCGATTTCTCCGACACCCGTGTCTCGGTCGGTTACTCGTTCTTCAAATCCGCCGACAAGGAACTGGGATTTGCCCTCGGTGCCCACGTGACCCGGTACGACGCGAGCATGACCTCGAACGGCATCGGCACGCAGGGCGGGGCCGTGACCGCGCCTCTGCCGGTCCTCAGCGTCTACGGGCAGTTCGCACTGACCGACCAATGGGCGATCGGCGGGCGCCTCGATCGCTTCTCGCTTACCTACGACCAGTACTCCGGCGGCATCACCAGCATGGCCCTGGATCTGCTCTATCAGCCATTGCGGCATTTCGGTTTCGGTCTCGGTTACCGCAGCATGTTCGTCGACTTCACGTCGACCAACACCACATGGACCGGACAAGTCACCCAGAGCTTCCAGGGACCGGTGCTGTACGCCAACGTCAGTTTCTGAGCGCTGGCGGCCGTTCAGGATTGCCGAGATCGAGGCCGGGGACGAGCAGTCTAGGTACCGGCCTGCAACGGGAGGATGCAGATGACGGACAGGACGGCGGCATGGAACACCGCAACGTTGGCGCGAGAGCCGTCTTGAGCGTCATGGAATCCTGATGGCCGGCGCCAGCTTTCCGCATCGTGGCGTATTCGCGCTGCGATTCGCGCTCAATGTCTTCGTCGGGTGCACCATCGTCTGGGCCACCTTGCGGTATCTCGGGGTCGTGAATCCGATCTGGGCAGTGGCGTCGATGATCGCCTCCACGGACCCCAAAGTGGACGTGGCGACCCAGATGTTCAGGAGCCGGTTGATCAACGTGATAGTCGGCTGCGTGGTCGGCCTGATCTTCCTCATGGTGGGCGGCTCGAGCGAGTGGAAACTGCCGCTCGCCCTGGCTGCGACGGTGCTCGTGTCCTCCTACCTGGTCCGCATCCCGACGATGTGGCGGCAGGCGCCGATCACCGCCGCCATCGTCATCGCGGCCGGCCTCACCCACCACTCCAAGGTCACCGGCATGGGAATCGGCCTCTACAAGGTCGCGGAAGTCCTGTTCGGCTGCGTCGTGGGGCTGCTGGTGAGTTGGCTCATGGCGAAGCTCTGGCCGCTGTCTGACGTGCCGCCCCAGGAGTCCGGTGCGGGCTGATCGCAGGCCGGGCCGTCCGGACCGGCCGGGGTCAAGCGTGACCGGCGCGCTCCGACCTCGAATTGCGCAACAATGGCGCATGGAAAGCCCGCCGGCATGATCGAATTCATCGAATCGCTGCGTGCCCCCGTGACGCTGCACGGCGCGTTCGCATTGCCGCTCTTCTTCGATCTCGGCGCCATCTTCTGTTTCGCGCTGACGGGCGCGTGGGCAGCGACGCATCGCGGCTACGACATGGTCGGTGCATTCGTACTGGCCTTCGTTACCGGACTTGGCGGTGCTGTCATCCGTGACAGCTTTTTTTTGGGCATGGAGGCGGCGGTGCTGCGCGATGGTCGCTATCTGCTGGTGGTGCTGGCGGCGACGCTGATCGCGGGTGCGACGTTCAGGCTCGAGCGCCGGTTCGGCCGCTTGATGGCGGTGGTCGACGCGCTGGGCCTCGGCGCCTACGCGGTGGTCGGCATGCAAAAATCCATCGTCGCGGGACTGCCCCCGGGCGCCGTGCTGCTGGTCGGGGTGGCAAATGCCGTCGGCGGAGGCATCATGCGCGACGTCATCGTGCGCGACGAACCGCTGATTCTGAAACCAGGCCAGGTCTACGCGGTCGCCGCCCTCGGTGGCTGTCTGGTGTTTCTGGTGGTCCTCAAGTTCTATCAATGGGATGTGGCGCAGGCGGCGTGGTGCAGCATCGGCGTCACTTTCCTGCTGCGCATGCTGGCAATCGTGTTCAACTGGCGCACGGCCGCGGTGTCCGAAGGCGGTACGCTCCGGCTGAGCGCAAAGGATGATTTGCAGTGACCGGGGCCCTGCACGGCGGCCATCTGTTCCGGATGTGGCTTGGGTCAACGATGGGGAGAAAAGTCATGCAGACGATGAGACTGGCGCTGGCGGGATTGATGGCACTTTCGATCGCGGTTCCCGCATGGGCGGCGAAGCCGAGGATCGTCATCCTCGCCACCGGCGGCACCATCGCCGGTGCGCAAGCCGAAGGACAGGACGCGGGCTACAAGTCCGGCAGCTTCAAGGTGGAGGACCTGATCAAGGCCGTCCCCAATCTGGACAAGCTGGCGGATATCGGCGGCGAGCAAGTGGTGAACATCGGCAGCCAGGACATGAATGACCAGGTCTGGTTGAAGCTCGCCAGGCGCTTGAACGACGTGCTCGCGCAGCCGGACGTGGACGCGGTCGTGATCACCCACGGAACCGACACGATGGAGGAGACCGGCTATTTCCTGAGCCTCGTGACGAAGAGCGACAAGCCGGTCGTGATGGTGGGTTCCATGCGGCCGGCGACGGCGACCGGCGCAGACGGATCCGCGAACATCTTCAATGCGGTGTCGGTCGCGGCGCATCCGGGCGCGACGGGTCGCGGCGTCATGGTTCTGCTGAACGACGAGATCCATCACGCACGCGAAGCCACCAAGACCAACACGACCCAGCTCGACACCTTCAAGTCGCCCAATCGGGGCAAGGCCGGGATGACCAATGCCGGCCGGGTCTACTTCTACGACGCGCTGGCGACCCGGCACACGAAAGCGAGCGTCTTCTCCGTGGACGGCCTGCAGTCACTACCTCGGGTCGACATCTTCTATGCCCACGCCAACGTCGGACGGGACTATATCGACGCGTGCGTGAAGCTGGGCTGCAAGGGCATGGTGCTGGCGGGCGTCGGCGACGGCAACGCTACCGAGACCGCCGTGGCAGGGTTGCGCGACGCGGTGAAGAAGGGCGTCGCCGTGGTCCGCTCCTCGCGCACCAACAGCGGCATCACCGACCGGAACGTCGAGTTGAACGACGATGAACTCGGCACGATCGCGTCGATGGAGCTCAATCCGCAGAAGGCGCGCGTGTTGCTGATGCTGGGGCTCACGAAGACGAGCGATGCGGCGCAACTGCAGAAATTCTTCTACGAGTACTAGGGTGATGTCCCCTCCGACAGGCCTTGCGGCCTCTCCTCCAGGAGCCACCCCTCGCCGTTTTTTTTTCGTTCGATCATGTTTCCAGGGGAGAGATGAAATGAAGACCGAGATGACCATGGTCGCGCGAAGCATCGTGCTGATGGCCTGGCTGCTGGTCGTTGCCGTGCCGGTGGAGGCGCGGGAGAACCCGCCCAGTGCTGCCGAGTTGAAGGCTGCCGTGCAGGAGGCCTACGACAAGTTCAAGGACGTGACGGACGGCGCCAATGCCAACTACATTCCGGAACTGGACAAGGTACCGTCCGACCTGTTCGGGGTCGCCATCGTCACTGCCAGGGGCGAAGTGTTCGCCGTCGGCGACGTCGACTACTCGTTCTCGATCCAGTCGGTGTCCAAGCCCTTCACCGCTGCGCTGGTGATGCAGCAGCAGGGCGCCGAAGCGGTCGCACAGAAGATCGGAGTCGAACCCACAGGGCTCGTGTTCAACTCGATCATGGCTACCCAGCTCATCCCGCAGGTGTCGGTCAATCCGCTGGTGAACTCCGGTGCCATCGCCTCGGTAAGCATGGTCAAGGCCGACTCCGCGTCGCAGCGCTTCGACGCCATCCTCGACTGGTTCAACCGGCTCGCGGCAGCGCAGCTCACGGTGATCGAAGACGTGTACCAATCGGAAGCCGCGACCAATCAGCGCAACCGCGCCCATGCCTACATCCTCGCCGCGTCGGAGCGCATCTATTCCGACCCCATGGAAGCCACCGATGTCTACACGCGGCAATGCTCGATCGGTGTGACGGCCAAGCAGCTCGCGGTGATGGGGGCGACGCTCGCCAACGGCGGCACGAACCCCGTGACCGGACAGCGCGTGCTGGATGCGCAGTACGTGCCCAAGGTGCTCTCGGTCATGCTGACGGCCGGCTTCTACAACGAGTCGGGCATCTGGTCCTATACCGCCGGTCTGCCGGCCAAGACCGGCGTGGGCGGCGGCATCGTCGCCGTCGTACCGGGCCGGATGGCGATCGTGGGCTTCTCGCCGCGGTTGAACGAGGCCGGCAACAGCGTGCGCGCCATGAAGGCGATTCAGTACATCAGCGAGAAGTTCGGTCTCAGCATCTTCGGCGACGGCCGCTGAAGCGCTCCGGGCCTGCAACGCATCTCGAGGATCGCGGTATCCTCCGCTTCAAGGGGGGGCGAGGACTTCGCGGCAATCGCAACCACACTCTCGAGGAGCTATCATGAATCGACGTGAATTCCTGAGTCTTGGCGCGGTTTCGATCGTGTTGACGGCGTGCAGCTCGGCGCCGCAGCAGATGGCCGACAGCGTGACCGGCGCGGTGACGGGTACCAGTGACGCATTGCTCGCCGCGATGAGTCATCAGATCGGCGTGAGCGAAACCCAGGCCGCCGGTGGCATTGGTTCGATCATGAGCCTGGCGCAATCGAAGCTGTCGCCGGAAAGTTTCGCCACGCTCACCAAGAGCATGCCCAACGCCGATCGCTACATGAAGAGCGTGCAGGAGGTGTTAGGGCCGAACACGAAGATCACCGATCTTTCGAGTCTCAAGTCGGCCTTCAGCCGATTCGGCATGGGGCCGGAGATGATCGCCAAGTTCAAGCCCTACGTCATGGACGCGCTGGGCAAGGTCGGCGGCGATCCGGTCAAACAGTTGTTGGGTGGCGTGCTGGGCTGATGCAGGCCCCGGGGAGAGCCTCGATGGTGGTGCCGACGATCACTTCGCCGGCACCGTGATGATCGGCCCGCCGGTGGCACCCTGGCCTTCGGAGAGCCCGTAGAGCAGGAGCAGGAAGCCGAAGAGGCGCTTCGAGCGCACGTCGGTGTCGGCGATCGAGAACCACGAGCCGCGGTGGCGCACCGCGACCGCCGCGTCGGCGGGACGATCGACGGTGGCGCGGATGTTGATCGGCGGTTGCCCGAATCGCTCGGCGGGCAAGTCCGGATTCGCGAGGCCCCGTTCCGCCGTGGTGGCGAGCACGCGGCGCAGCTTCACGTCCTCTTCGGGAACCGAGATCTGTGAAGCGACATCGTTGAACACTTCGAACAGCGAGCGCGTGAGCACGGCGAACTCGCGCGGATTCTGCGGGATGGCGGCATAGCGCAGGGCGTAGCGCGGCGCCGTCGGGTCGAGGCCGAGAGTCTTGACGACGAGCTGCAGTTCGTCCTGGTAGTCCTCCGAGCTGTAGGGAATGTCGAAGAACAGGACCGTGTCCTTCTCCGTCTCCCCGGCTTCGAGGTAGAGCTGCACCTTGTTCGACACCTGGATGCGATGCAGGGCGTTGAGCAGCGGGTAGAACTCCTTGTCCGCCTCGAGCCGGCGCGTGCCTACCTGGGAGCTGTTGTACACCCCGTTGATGGCGCGTACCGTAAGCCGCATCACGTAGTCGATCTGGTACCCCGCCTGGATGAATGTGAACACCAGGCGCGGCGGAATGGGTGCCAGGATGCTGCGTGCGAATGCGTCGCCCTGGATCGGCGTGTAGGTGATCGTGGGCCGGTCGCCGTAGCGCGCGGTGCCGCCATAGAAGCTGCGGGTGAAGCCCTGTTCGTTGCCGCCCGCGAGCGACACCTCGCCTTCGATGGAATACGAGTTGATGACCGAAGCGACGTCGAGGAACACGGGGGCGTCGCCGTAGCGCATCTTGACCAGGTTCACCAGCATCTGCTCCTGCATCGAGCGGCTGAGGGCGTCCTGGTAGTCGAAGCGGTCGCGGCTGATGGTACGGGGCCCGATCGCCGTGCAGGCAGACGAAGCTGCCACCACGAGCACCACGGCAAGCTGGCATGCGGATCTCATCGGCGGCAGGCGGGGTTGGAGTCGACCGGGGCGATTATAGGGGGCGCAGTGCTGCGTCCGCCGCGGCGAGACGCAGCAGGGCCTGCCGACGCTGCTCGAGGGTCGGCATGGCGTGTCGTGCCCGCCAGTGGTTGGACGCAAGATCGTCCCAGTTTTCGTCCAGTACCAGCGAGTCGTCGTAGCGGATCTCGCCGTCGCATTGCTCGAAGACGTACGCCGGGCTCACGATGTAGAGCAACTCGCACGGCGCGTCGGTGTCGTTGCTCAACTGGACGAACGCCCCCGCTTCGGTCAGCACGGCCTCGTCCGCGCCTACCACCAGCGCATGGGGTGCCGTGTCGGCCTGGGCCTTCATCCGCACGTGAAGCGTTCCGCGCCGTACGAACGTGACCTGCACGACGAACGGCATCAGGTGGATCTTCGACTGCGAATGCGCGGGAATCGTCCCGGCGGCGAGGCTGAATCCGTCGAGCAAGCCGAACGGCAGTCCGCTGGTGTTGTCGCTCGCGTTGAGGAACGGCGCGACCTGCGTGCCGTCGGGAACGACGTGCGGCGCGCCGATCCGGAACAGGCGATTCATCGGCTGGCCGCGCGGGAGATCACGTCAATCCGCTTGGCCGACATCGAGCCGCGCGATCTTGCCGGCGGCCGACAGACGGAAGCGGAAACAGGTCCGGAATTCGCCTCATGCATCGGAATGAAAGGTCCCCACCAGATCGAGCCCGCCGTTCTCGACTTCCTCGATGGCAGTGAAGCGCTCGTGGCCGAACTCCTCGCGCGTGAACTTCTGCAAGCGGCGCGCCGTCGTCATAGAGCTCGGCGCCGGGTTCGAAGAGACGAGACCAGGCAGTCGCGTCACCGCTTTGCAAGGCGTCGATGGCCGCCTTGACGACAGGATGGGCGATCGCCTTCGTGAATTTGGGGTCTCTGGCCATGTCTCAAGGCGCGTTGCTACGCGCGGAACGTAGCAGCTCGACCGGACGGATTCAACCGTGTCGGCGTATCCGGTGCGCTCGCGCATGCCAGAATGCACCCGCATGACGCTGACGGAAATCGACCTGCTCCTGCGTGGCGCGGCCCTGGCGTTTGCCGTGCTGCTCGCAGTCCTGATGCTGGCGCGGACGCCTCCGCCCCTGAGGTGGTACGGCCTCGGACTGGCGCTCGCCCTGTTCGCCTTCCTCACGAACAACGGGGCGCTCGCGGCCCACTGGCCGGACGGCGTGCGCCTGGCATTGCGATTGATCGCCATTCCCGGCGCCTACCTGCTCTGGGCCCTGTCGCGCCTGATGTTCGAGGATCGGTTCGAACCGCGGCCGTGGCACGCGGCCGTCGTTGCCGTCATGCTGGGGTCGGCTTGCGTCCATTCTTTGCTGCAGTCGTCAAATCCGCCGGCGGCGCGTGGGGTACTGATGCTGGGCCTGGTTCTGCCGACGCTCGGGTTCGCCGGCCACGTGCTCTGGCGCATCGTCCGGGACCGCACTGCGGATCTGGTCGACCGGCGCCGTGCGGCCCGCCTGGTATTTCTCGCGGGCGTGGCCCTGCTGCCGATCGCCACGGTAGCCGCGCACATCATCTGGGGTCTGCAGACCTACCGGGTTCCGGTCGGACTCGGTCAGGCGGCCGGCTACCTGATCATGGAAGCGGTGCTCGTCGGTCTGCTGCTGGATGGCGGAGCGCCGGGACCTCGCCCTGCGGGGACTGGCGGTCCGGCGCATTTGCCGCAACCGGTGGTCGATCCCGATCCGCTGGAGGAGGAAGCGCAACGGGTCGTCGACGGCATGCGTCACGAGCGGCTCTATCGCGAGACCGGACTTACCATCGGCGGTCTGGCGCAACGGCTCGGCATCGCGGAATACCGGCTGCGGCGCGTGATCAACCGGCGACTCGGCCACCGCAATTTCAACGATTTCCTCAACGTCTGGCGCCTGCGTGAGGCGGCCGAGCGCCTGCGCGATCCGGCGCAGTCCAGGCTACCCATCCTGACGATCGCTCTCGACCTGGGGTACGGCTCCATCGGCCCGTTCAATCGGGCGTTCAAGGCATCCATGGGGATCACGCCATCCGAATTTCGGCGCGGGTTGCCGGGTGCAGGCCTCGCCGAACCCTGAAATCTCTCGCCGATTCCGGAATCGGCGACATGCAGCGATGAATCGGCGAGCCTGCCGGCCGCGATTTGCCGAACCTGACCGGACCACTGTCACCTCACAGGAGTCCGTCGATGTCATTCAATGCCCGTTTCGCCGCCGTCGGCCTCACCCTGACTTTCAGCCTTGCCGCGTCTGCCGAGCCCGCCGCCGAGAATCGGTGGAGCGCATCCCTGCGCTTGGGGCCCGCTCGCATGCAGGACAGCATCACGGGCTTTCCGAATCAGGATCGCCCGCCCTACGAATTCGGCTACGACGGCGGGATCGCGTGGAGCCTGGCGGGCGGCTTCCGGTTCAACCCGCACGTGCGGGTTGAACTCGAGATGACCGGGCGCGATCATGCCCTGGCGACTTCCACACCCGCCGGCAGCGACGCCGACGGCCAGCTGGCCGTGCGTGCACTCATGGCCAACGCCTATTGGGATTT
Organism: Betaproteobacteria bacterium Ga0077523; assembly: GCA_001464695.1. GTDB lineage: Bacteria > Pseudomonadota > Gammaproteobacteria > Burkholderiales. The sequence goes on from LNDQ01000150.1 coordinate 121,258, forward strand.
CGCGTCGCATGGTGCGTGGCAACCGTATTTGGGTGTCGGTGTTGGCGTCGCCGGAATCGGACTCGACGGCTACCGGGTGAACGGCGCACCGTTGGTGGACGACCGGGAACGCGCGACCGCATTCCAGGCGATCGCGGGCGTGCGCTACCGCATCGACGAGCATTGGCACCTCAGCGCCGACTACCGGTATTTCCGGACGTCGGATCCCCTCATGAACAGCGTGGCCGGCGACGTGATGGAAACCAGCATCCGCAGTCATGCAATCATGCTGGGAGTCACGCGCGCCTTCGGTCGATGAGAATGGCGAGACGATTCGCGCCGTGCATCCGAGGCCGGATCGATCACGGGGCTGGACTCGCGGCGAGGTCCGGGTAGTCGGCGCGGAACTTGAGCCATGCGGATTCGAAGTCGTTGGTCGGCGTGGCGGTACCCTGGGTCACGGCGACAAAGTGCCGCTGCTCCGGGTGGATGGGTGCGAGCGCACCGTTGGCGAGGGCACGCAGATAGCGGCCATAGGTTTCCAGGGCATGCCGTTCGCGGGCACCGTAGGCTTCGCCGAGCGGCACGTCGAATCCGCCGGCCGCGAGGAGCCGGAGGTGTTCCTCGGGCAACGGGTTCTTCACCTGCGCGACCAGGGCCGCGACGCTGTCGACTGCGCGAGGGGTGCGCAGGATCGCCGTGTGTTCGGCCTCGAAGCCGTACGTCCGCGTTGCGCTTCGCAGCGCCGGTGCCGGCAATTGCTGCGCGAGCGGTACGACACCGTCACTGCCCCGGGCGATGTCATCGCGGCTCCGATAGGCGTAGATCAGATGATGCTCGGTTGAGGGCGGGAGTGGCTGCCGGAACAGCCCCTGTATGAAAGCACCCGCGGGGTCCAGATCGCGCCAGGCCGGCGGAACGATCGGCGCGTTGTCGACGCCCAGGCGTGCGCTCGGGTCGCCGCCGAACGGAGTCGCCAGTGTGACGATCGCTGCGACGTCGACACCGCTTCCGGCCGCTGTCCGCAAGTTCATCGCTTCGCGGACCACGAGGCCCCCCATGCTGTGAGCGACGATCACCATCGGAGCGCCTTCACGCGGAATCACGCGACCGGACAGGAACACGTCGTGAAACAATCGGGCCAGCTGTTCGAGATCCGCGCCGCTCGGGTAGTAGAAGAACCACGGCTTGCTGCGGGTCCGATCGAGGCCTTCGACCATGGTCGAGAACTGTCGCGGCGAACCGCCGATCCCGTGAACGAACACGACCGGAACCTTGTAGCCCGCGTCCTCTTCCAGCGCATAGAACATCATGGGTGCAAGCTCGACGAACGCTGCCGGGTCGTAGATCCCCATCTGCGCCGTGGCCTCCGAGAAGATCGGATCGTCGATCGACCGGAGGGCCCCTTTCGGAAAGAACAACGATTCGCGCGCTGGTCGCTCGATCGGCACGGCGATCGCGGCAAGGTCCGGGATCGCGACGCCATAAGGCGCCACCAGGGCGATGTCGACGCTTCCCGCCACTTTGTCGGGAAAGGTGGAGCTGGCCAGATGGACTGCGGTCTCGCCTACGACTTCGCCCTCGTCGTAGATGCCGTTGCCATTCGAGTCAGCGAGCACGAGCAGGCGGTACTCGCCTTGCGGCAGGTTCATGCCGAAGTACGACGCCGCCTTGCCGAGGCGATTGACCTCGACCACTTCGTTCGGTCGATACCGATTCGAGAGCGCGACGACGGACAAGGATTCCGTCGCGCCGGCCGACGCCGGCGTCTCGAGCAACCGCCCGTAGACGAACCAGGTGTCCTTCCCCAGGACGTGCTTGGCCAGCCATTGTCGCGGCGTCTCGTCGTGCTGGGCCTCGTAGCGCTTCTGCACCGACGTGTAACGCAGATAAGTGCAGCCGCTGGCAAGGGCCAACAGACCCAGCACGATCGCCGCGGGAAGCAGCGTTCGAATGGGCGATGAGGTGCGGCGGCACTCGCTGATGGCGCCCGTGACGCGGCCTGTGCGCACCTTGCGCTGAAGCGTGTGCCCCATGATCGTTGAGTGCTTGAACCGACGCTGCAGTGGCAGTCCGGTGCGCTATGGTACCGGTCCCGACGGACTGCATTCGTGGCCGATGCCCCGGGAGATGCGTGCCGGTCGAGGCTCCGGCGATAATGGCGCCGATGACCCCTTCCGTTCCCCAATCCGTCCGCACGGTCGCACGCCGTACCGGCCGTGTCGCCCGCAAGACCGCCATCTGGACCCTGATCGGGGTGGGCGTGCTCATCGTGCTGCTGGTGCTGGCGTTGCTGTACGTGGCGTTCGTGGGCGTCACCGTGAGTGCGGCACCCTGGCGCGACACGATCTCGAAGGCGGCGAGCGAGGCGCTACGCCGTCCGGTGGTGCTGGAAGGGCCGTTGCTGATGACGGTGTCCTTGCGCCCGGCCCTGCGCATCGGCGGTGTCCGCATCGACAACCCGCCGGGTTTCGACACCCCCGCGTTCGCCACCCTGGGCGATGCACGGGCCGAGGTCGATCTCAAGCCCTGGTTGCAGGGGCGCTTGCGCATCGAGAACCTGGAGGCCTCGAATGTGAAGGTATCACTCGAGCGGTTGCGTGACGGCGCGGCCAACTGGGTGTTCGATCTCTCGGGCGACCAGACGGTGCCGGAGGTGAAGGCCGATCCGTCGAAGCCCTTCCAGCCGCCCAACGTGTCGCTGGAGGTGCGTCGCCTCGCGTTGCGCAACATCGACGTGGAGTATCGCAACGCGTTCTCGACCCAGGTGCGCAGCTTCGCGCTCGACACGCTCGACGGTTCCATCGAACGCGGCAAGCCGATCCAGGTGACCATGAAGGGGCGGGTGGACAAGTCCTTCCCGTACCAGGCGACGGTGGAGGGCGGGCCGCTCGACCAGTTGATCCGCTCGCCGGAGCCGTGGCCCTTCAATGTGGCGTTCGAGTTTCTCGGCACGCGACTCAACATCAACGGCTCGCGTGATCCGCGAGCAGGTACCACGGAACTCCTGTTCGGCCTCGGCACGGACAACCTGCGCGAGTTCGAGCGCTTCCTCCAGTCGCCGTTGCCGAAGGTGGGCACGACCGCGGTGGTGGGCAAGGCGCAGGAGAAGGGCGGGGTCTACACGGTCACCGGCCTTCACGTGAGCTATGGCACCTCGCTGCTGTCGGGCGACATCGAAGTGGCCCTGGTGGGTGAGCGGCCGCGGGTAACGGGGGTGCTCAGCGCCGACAGCATCGACTTGAGGCCCTTCCTCGAATTCGATCAACCGTCCGACGAACCCGAGAAGCCGATCTCGTTCGCGGATCTCGAAAAGCAGACTCTCGACCTCCGGGCGCTGGTCGGCATCGACGCGGACTTCGAACTCAGGGTCGGACGCTGGATCGGCCTGCCCGGCAACATCCGCGACTCGATGCTCGCCGTGCGCATCGCGGGTGGCAAGCTGGCAGCACCCGTGGCGGCGACCATCGCCGACGTGCCGCTGAAGGGTGAGATCGACCTGGACGGTGCCGCCGAGGTGCCGGCATTCTCCATCGCGCTCGGCACGAAGAACTCGCCGCTCGGCGGACTTGCCGAGTTCCTTGCGGGGGTGCGCGGCGTGCAAGGCCGCGTGGGGCGCTTCGATCTGGAGCTGGCCGGCCGTGGCGCGACTCTCGGCGAACTGGTGCGCGGCCTCGAAGCGAAGTTCTACATCGAGAACGGACACCTCTCCTACGGCAACGTGGAAGGCGGCCGACCCGTGGAGTTCACGCTCGACCGGTTCGACATCCGCCTGCCGCACAAGCAGGGCATGACCGGTGACATTCGCGGCACTCTGATCGGCGAGCGCTTCGCGGCGCGCCTGAAGGGCGGCGACCTGCCTTCGATCCTGCGCGAGTTGCGCTCGCCGGTTCAGATCGAGCTGGAAGGTTCCGGCGCGAAGCTCACCGCCAAGGGCGTACTCGCTCGTCCCGGTACGCAGAGCGGGACCGACATCGCATTCCGCTTCGATGCTCCGCGCGCCGGGGACCTGTCGCGCTGGATCGGGGCGGCGCCCGATTCGAAGCTGCCGGTCTCCATCGCCGGCAAGGCGCAGATACAAAGCGACGAATGGCACCTGGACGGACTCAAGCTGAAGCTCGGTCGCAGTGACATCAGCATCGATGCGCACCGCACCGGCATCGGCAGTGCCAAACCCATGATCGTCGTCGCCCTGCGCAGCGAGCTGCTCGATTCCCTGGAACTCGCGCAGTTCACGCCACCGCCGAAGCCTGCTGCCGAGAAGCCGAAACCGGGCAAGACTTCCATCGACATTCCGATCCTGCCCGGCGGCATCGACCTGGCCGAAGCGGACATCGGCATCGGCCTCGCGCGCGTCGTGCTGGAGCGCGGCGATCTGACCGATGTCGGCTTCGCGATGCGCCTGCGCGATGGGCGCATGGAATCCTCGCCCTTCGGGGCGACCCTGGTCGGCGTGCCGTTCACCGGCACCGTTGCGCTCGATCTGCGCGGCGACATGCCGGAAGCCTCGCTCCAGATGGCCGCCGGCAAGGTCGACGTGGGCGATCTGCTGAAACGCCTCAAGGTGGCCGAAGACATCGAGGTGAAGGTCGACAGCCTCGCCGTCGCGCTGGTCGGGCGCGGCAGTCGTTTGCTGGAGATGCTCGAGCGCTCGCAGTTCGAGGCGAAGCTGACGGGCGGCCAGTACGTGCTGCGTGACCCCACGAAGAAGGTGCTGGCCACCATCGGACTCAAGCAAGTGGTGGCGGCCGCTCCGCCGGGCCAGCCGATCGCCCTGACGGTCGACGGTGCGCTCGACGACGTGCCGGTGGCCATCAAGCTCAGCAGCGGCGCGTTGCCTGACTTCGTGCGCAACACGAGCTTCGTGCCGTTCAAGCTCGAAGCGGAAACGTCGGGCACGCGTCTCGACCTGGTCGGCAAGGTCGCGCTGCCGATCCGGCAAGGTGCGGCAGAGCTCGACATCCGGCTCGCCGGCGCCAAGCTGAACTCGCTCAACAAACTCGCCCGCGCCGACCTGCCACCGTGGGGGCCATGGTCCATCGCGGGGCCGTTCCGTCTCACGCCCACGGCCTATGACGTACCCAATCTCGAGATGCGGGTGGGCAGCAGCAGCCTGAACGGGCAAGGCCGCTTCGATCTGGGCGGCAAGCGCCCGCGCCTCGATATCCGCGTGAGTGCGCCACGCATCCAGCTCGACGATTTCAAGCTCGCCGGCTGGTCCGCCGTCGACAAGCCGCCGAAGCAGGAGGAGAAGGAGCAGAGTGTCGACGACATGCGCGCCCAGGCGAAGCAGGCGGCCGCTGATACGCAGAAGCTGTTGTCGCCCGAGACCCTGCGGCGACTCGACGCGTTGGTCGACGTGGAGGTGCAGCAGGTCCTGTCCGGTGCCGACAAGCTCGGCAGCGGCAAGCTGCGCGCCGCGCTGACCGACGGCCGGCTCGCCTTCGATCCGATCGAAGTGGAGGTGCCCGGCGGATCGGCGCGGCTCACCTTCGCCTACGAGCCGAGCGCGCGTGACGTGCTCGTGGAAACCGGCATGCGCGTCGTGCGCTTCGACTACGGCGTGCTGGCGCGACGCATCAAACCCGAAACCGACATCGGTGGCCTGTTCAGCCTGAATCTCGACATGAAGTCGCGCGCGCCGACTCTCGATGCGGTGATGGCCCACGCCGACGGGCGCATCGATCTCGCGGTGTGGCCGATCAAGATGAAGTCCGGCATCTTCGACCTGTGGGCCGTGAACGTGTTCGTGGCGCTGCTGCCGGCGGTGGATCCGGGGTCGGAATCGCTGGTGAACTGCGCGATCGTCCGCTTCGACCTGAAGGGCGGCAAGCTCACCCAGGACGCGATCCTGATCGACACCAGCCGCATGCGCGTGGCCGGTGCCGGCAACGTGGATTTCACCACCGAGAAGATGGCGTTCAAGATGCAGCCGCGCGCCAAGAAGTCGCAGTTCTTCAGTCTCGCGACACCCGTCGGCGTGAGCGGCACGCTGACCGATTTCAAGGTGGGTGTGGCGACCGAGGACGTCTTCGGCACATTCGTACGCTTCTTCGGGTCGGTCATCACCGTGCCGCTGGAGTCGTTGAAGGGCGGACAGCCACCGCGCGACGGTGCGGACGTCTGCACCGACCCCATGCGGCTCGTCATCAGCAAGAAGTAGCGGCGGGCACGGTCGCGGTACCGCGCTTCCTTTGGCATACTCGCCGCGAGATTTCCTTCCCGGTTTCCACGATGAAGCTTCCGCCGCCAGCGTCCGTTCCGTCCGTGCCCCTGTGGCTCGGCGCCGGCGGCATCATCCCGTTCGTGATGCTCACGGGGGCCGTGTGGTTCTCGGACGAGGCCTATCGCATCATGGCCTACGAATGGCTGCGCACCTACGCGGCAGTCATTCTGTCGTTCGTCGGCGCGTTGCACTGGGGTTTTGCCATGCTGCATCCGAAGATGTCGGAGCCGGAGCGCAACACGGTCATGGCCTGGAGCGTCGTGCCCGCCCTGGTGGCGTGGCTTGCGTTGCTGGCGCCGCTGCGCCACGGTCTCGCTGTCACGGCCGCCATGTTTGCGTTGCACTACGCCATGGACCGCGCCTTCGTGCAACGCTTCGCCCTGACCGAGTGGTACCTGCCACTACGGGGCGGCCTCACGATCGTGGTGATCGTGTGCCTGACTCTCGCTGCCATCCGGTAGGAAGGGACTGTTCCATGGACAAGACGACCCGCAAGCACGTAGCGAAGTTCATTGCACCGTATCGCGTGGACGATGGCCGCAAGTTCCGTCTGAAGGACATCGACCCCGCCGACACGGGTGGACTGCAATCGGAGTTCAAGGACGAGGCGCGGGCGTTGCTGCAGCAGAGCGTCGGCTGGCTCGCCGAGGAGCAGGAGATGCTCTACGCCCAGGACAAGTGGGCGGTGCTGCTGATCTTCCAGGCCATGGATGCGGCCGGCAAGGACGGCACGATCAAGCACGTGATGTCGGGTGTCAATCCGCAGGGCTGCCACGTGACTTCGTTCAAGGCCCCCAACAGCACCGAGCTCGATCACGACTTCCTGTGGCGCGGGGTGGCAGCGTTGCCGGAGCGCGGTCGCATCGGCATCCACAACCGCTCGTGGTACGAGGAGGTGCTGGTGGTGCGCGTGCATCCCGAGATCCTCGGCCGCCAGAAGCTGCCGCCGGATCTGGTGGACAAGCGCATCTGGAAGGAACGCTACACCGACATCGCGGCCTACGAGCGCTATCTGGCGCGCAATGGTGTCGCGATCCGGAAGTTCTTCCTGCACGTCTCGAAGAGCGAGCAGCGCAAGCGCTTCCTCGAACGCATCGACGATCCGGCCAAGCGCTGGAAGTTCTCGGCCCAGGACGTGGCGGAGCGTGAACACTGGGATGCGTACATGGAATCCTATGAAGACATGATCGCGGCCACCGCAGCGCCCCACGCGCCCTGGTTCGTCGTGCCCGCCGACAACAAATGGTTCACGCGCCTCACCGTGTCGCTTGCCATTGCCGATTGCCTGGAGAGCCTCGATCTCAAGTTTCCGACGGTGGATGCCACGCAGCTCGAAGTGCTGAAGGCGGCGCGGGCGCGACTCATGGCCGGCAACGGCGGGCGCAAGCGCTGAACCACGACGAGAGCGCCCTCACCGGCACGATCACCGCGATCCGCGGCGCGGCAGTCGCGTGGCGCGGTGATCCGTTCGTGGTGCCGCCCGCAGAGGCACTGCGCTTCGAGCGCGATGCCGTGATCGCGTGGCGTGATGGGCGCATCGAGGCTTTCGGTGCAGCCTCCGAAGTGCTGCCCCGGTTGCCGG
>LNDQ01000151.1 GCA_001464695.1 Betaproteobacteria bacterium Ga0077523
GAGCTGATGCGCAACGGAACCACCACCGCGGCAGTGTTCTGCACGGTCCACGCGGTTTCGGCCGAAGCCCTGTTCGCCGAAGCGGAACCGACCGGCCTGCGCATCGTCGCCGGCAAATGCCTCATGGACCGCAATGCGCCGGAGGTTCTGACGGATACGGCGCAACGCGGCTACGACGAATCGAAGGCATTGATCGCATGCTGGCATGGTCGTGGCCGGCTCGGTTACGCGGTGACGCCACGGTTCGTCGCGAGCAGTAGTCCGGCGCAACTCGAGGCCGCCGCCGCGCTGTGGCGCGAGCATCCCGGGACCTTGTTGCAGTCGCACCTTGCGGAAAACGTCGACGAAGTCGCATGGGTCCGACGGTTGTTTCCCGAGTGCAGAGACTACGTCGACGTGTTCGATCGGTTCGGTCTGCTCGGCCGAGGCGCGATCCACGGGCATGGGGTGCACCTGTCGGAACGGGAGCGCGATCGGCTAGCGCAGAGCGTGACGGCGCTAGCCCATTGCCCGACGTCCAACTTCTTTTTAGGCAGCGGCCTGTTCGATCTCGCAGTGGCGAAGCGCCGCGACGTGCCGATTCCGGTCGGACTTGCGACCGACGTTGGTGCCGGGACGACGCTGTCGATGCTGGTGACCATGGGTGCGGCGAGCCGCGTCGCGCAGATGCGCGGCAGCCCGCTCGATCCGGTACAGGGTCTGTGGCTCGCGACGGCGGGCGCTGCGCGTGCATTGACACTGGAAGACCGAGTAGGCGATCTTGCCCCGGGGCTCGATGCCGACGTCGTGGTGCTGGACCTGACGGCCACACCGTTGCTGGCGGACCGTACGAACCGGGTCAAGGACGTCGGTGAGATGCTGGCGGTCCTGGCCACGCTCGGCGACGACCGGTGCGTGCGCGCCACCTATGCGGCCGGAATGCCGGTCTGGTCGCGCCAGGAATCTCCGGCCGAGGCACAATAGGGCGACATTCAGCAAGGACGCCCGATGCCGTCGACCCGCAAGCCCCGGCTGAAACAGCTGGGAACCGCTACGCCGTTGCCCGCCTCGCCGAGCGAGGCCGAGCTCGAACGCGTCCCGAATCCGCATCCGGACAAGCGCTATGTGGCGCGCTTCACGGTGCCCGAATTCACGGCGCTGTGCCCGATCACCGGTCAGCCGGACTTCGCTCACCTCGTCATCGACTACAGCCCCAACCGCTGGCTGGTGGAGAGCAAGTCGCTGAAGCTCTATCTCGGATCGTTCCGCAACCACGGGGCGTTCCACGAGGATTGCACCCTGACCGTCGCGGGACGCCTCGTGAAGCTGCTCGCCCCACGCTGGCTGCGCATCGGCGGGTACTGGTATCCGCGCGGCGGCATGCCCATCGACGTGTTCTGGCAGACGGGCAAGGCGCCGGCCGGAGTGTGGATTCCCGATCCCGGCGTCGCACCCTATCGAGGGCGGGGCTAGCGTGCGTTGCGTGGCGAACGGCGTCGGCATCCTGCTCGCACTGTGGGCTGCATTCGCCTGCGCCAGCAACGAGCCCGCAACGCTGTCGCTCTATAACCGGGAAGTCATCACTTTCCGTGCGCCTCTGTTGAACTATTCCCCGGCCGAACGGGCTGCGGCAGCGCACCGGCGCATCGAGGACGCGATCGACCGCGACGGTCCCGCGGCAGTGACGCTGAAGCCGTTCGGCGAGAGTCTGCTGGTGGAGATCGACGGCCGTACGGTGTTCGCCGTGCAACCGGGCGACGTCGACAAGCTCGGCGACGGGACGGTCGAATCGGTGGCGCTGGTCGCGCGTGATCGCCTCGCCGGCGCACTTGCCGTTTCTCGGGAGGCGCGCGGCTTTCGCCCCTGGATTCGCGCGGGCGTACTGGTGCTGTTGGGAACGACCATCTGGCTCCTGTTGCTACGCGGGCTGTTCCTGGGCAATCGCTGGTTGGGTGCCCGCATCGTGAAAGCGGTGCAGGGCGGCGCCGAACGGTTGCGGGTCGGTGGCGTCGTGGCCGTCCTCCCACGCCATCTCAGCACACTGGTGCGCAAGACCGTGGCGCTGCTGGCTTGGCTTG
>LNDQ01000152.1 GCA_001464695.1 Betaproteobacteria bacterium Ga0077523
GACGGCGCACTGCATCGATGGAAATCGTTGAGTCTGCACGCCGACAATCTCGATGCCGGGCTTGATCGCCTTCGCTGCGATCGCCATGCCGGAGATCATGCCGCCGCCGCCGATCGGTACGATGAGGGCATCCAGTTGCGGTGCGGCCTCCAGCATCTCGAGCGCGATCGTGCCCTGCCCTGCGATCACTCTCGCATCATCATACGGATGGACCAGCGTCAGCCGACGTTCGTCCATGATTCGCAGCGCATCGGTACGAGCTTCGTCGAAGTTCTCGCCGGCAAGGATGACCTCGGCACCGTGTGCCCGTGTCTGCTCCACTTTCACGTGCGGCGTGAAGCGCGGCATCACGATGACCGCCGGAATGCCGAGCCGCCGCGCGTGGAATGCCACACCCTGCGCGTGGTTGCCGGCCGAGACGGCTATCACGCCGGCCGCTCGTTGTGCGGCATCGAGGGAAACGAGCTTGTTCAGCGCGCCGCGCTCCTTGAACGATGCGGTGAACTGGTGATTCTCGAACTTGAGCCAGACTTCCGCACCCGTCACTTCGGACAAGGTGCGAGAAAGCAGGCAAGGCGTGCGTGCGATGTTGCCGGCCAGCACGTCCGCAGCTGCACGGATGTCAGCAAGGGTGACGCTCATATCCGCAAAGTTACCGGATGGGAAAGGATGCGAGTGTCACCGCAATCGCGCGTCGCGGGAAGGCGGACGTGGTCGGCGTGGCGACGCGACGGCCCCGGCACCAATAAGAAAACCCGCCGCAGCGGGTTTTTTGAAGTCGGTTTGGGCAGCCCTGGAACGTCAGATTGCCTGGATGTTGGAAGCCTGCTTGCCCTTCGGCCCGGTGGTCACTTCGAAGCTGACCCGCTGGCCTTCCTTCAGGGATTTGAAGCCATTCATCTTGATCGCGGAAAAATGCGCGAACACGTCTTCGCTCTTGTCATCAGGGGTGATGAATCCGAACCCCTTTGCGTCGTTGAACCATTTGACGGTACCCGTTGCCATGTTGTCCTCCCGTTGGGTTGAACGTCCGGGCTGCCACCCGCGCTGTGATGTCTTTGGGTGGCAAGACCGTGCGTGCAAGGACTGCATGGCGCTTCCGTACCGCCGACTACCTGACCCCAGATCACGCGCAAATAATACGCTTGCGCAATCGGTTCGCAAGGGCCGAACACCTCTGTACGAAAGGCGAACATGCCAATGCCATTCGAGGTGTTGTGTGCGCCGCAACATGCAGAGCGGCACCCCATGCAAACCGTATAAGTGTTATACGGCTCGCCTATTATTCGATCGCGCTCTATATCAATCCGCGCTCAGACAGATTCCGCATGAGCGCGGTCACGCCGAAGGTCCACGGGGTGATCCGATGGCAGTGATCGACGCGGTTCACCAGTGCGCCCAGGTGGCGGCTGCGCACCGTCACGATGTCGCCGACTTTGTGAGTGAAACCGTGGCCGCGCTCACCGCGATCCTGCGTCGGCGCGAACGCGGTGCCGAGAAACAGCATGAGTCCGTCGGGGTACTGATGATTCGTCCCGATCGCCTGCCCGGCAAGGTCCAGCGGATCGCGGCTGATCTGCTTCAGCGAATAGCGACCTTCGACCTTGAACCCGTCGCCGGCCCCGACCACCTCGACTTCCACTTCGGTGCGCCGCAACGCATCGATGTCGAAGCCGTCGTCCAGCAGGCGAATGAACGGCCCGATGGCGCAGCTCGCGTTGTTGTCCTTCGCACGCCCGAGCAGCAGCGCGCTGCGGCCTTCCCAATCGCGCAGGTTCACGTCGTTGCCCAATGCAGCACCGACCACCTTCCCGCGATTGTTCACGGCGAGCACCACTTCGGGCTCCGGATTGTTCCACGACGATTTCTCGAGCACGCCGATGTCGGCACCCACGCCCACCGCGGACATGGGTTGCGACTTGTTGAACACCTCGGCGTCAGGACCGATGCCCACTTCCAGGTACTGCGACCACAGGCCCTTCTCCACCAACAAGGCCTTGACCCGCATCGCCTCGGCGGACCCCGGCTTCACCGACGACAGCGACGCACCGATCTCGCGCCCCAGCGTGCCGCGAATCTCCTCGGCTTGCGCCGGGTCGCCCTTGGCGTGCTCCTCGATCACGCGCTCCAACATGCTCGCGACGAAGGTCACGCCGCAGGCGCGCAGCGCCTGCAGATCGCAGGGCGACAGGAAGTAGGGGCGGTCCGGATTGCGCGCGTCGGCGCCGCTGTTGCTCAACATGGAAGCCACGGCGCCGATGGGTTGCGCCCTGCCGCTTGCCAGCGCCGCGCGCACGGTGGCCACCGGGTCCTCGACGTTGATCAGTTCGGCAATGGTCGGCCGCACCAGACTCAGGTCGTACGCCTGGCCCGCGTGGATCACGACCGGGCTGGGCCCCGGCAACGGTCCCGGCACCCAGGCGCGCCCGACGAGAGTCGCGCGGTCCGCGTCGGCGGGAAGAATATGAGTGGCGGCGAGGTTCATGGGCACGCTCAGGGAGTCATCTTCTGGATGATGAATGCGTAGTCAGGCCGGCACTCCGGCGTGCACAGGATCGCCCACAGGTCGCCCGGCGCACTCGCCGGAAACCAGATCACCATGTCGTGGCCGAGATTGTTCTCGACATCGAGGCGATGGATGCGCGCGGGCACCGTCTTGATAGCGTCGCGGTAGGC
>LNDQ01000153.1 GCA_001464695.1 Betaproteobacteria bacterium Ga0077523
ATCGGTCAGCGGGATCGACGCAGCGAACAGCGCCGGCACATCCACCCCGTGCACATCGTCACCGAACAGCAGGCTGCGCCCCTCCTCGAAGATCAGGATGAGGCCGTAGGTCAGCAGCACCTGCTCGAGGTGATCGCGCTTGTACAAGTGGGCGTAGAGCAACCATTCGAGCAGCGCGCCGAACGCGAACGCGAGCGGGATGCCGAGCAGGATCGCGAACAGCAGGTTGCCCGTGAGCCCCGTGAGCGCGAACGCCAGGTACGCACCCACCATGTAGAAGGCGCCGTGGGCGAGGTTGATGACGCCCATGATGCCGAAGATGAGCGTGAGGCCGCTCGCCACCAGGAAGAGCAGCAGGCCGTACTGGACGGCGTTGAGGAGCTGGATGAGGAAGGTGGCGAGGTCCATCGTGTGCCAAGCGGCGAGGTGGCGAGCTTCCCTGCGCTCCTTCCCCCAGCTTCGCTGGGGGAAGGCTGGGATGGGGGCTGCTGCCAGCCTGCCGACTACATCTTGCAGCCCCGCGCAGGATCCGCCAGCGCCTTGATCGACACCGCCTGCATCTTGTTCTCCTTGCCCTCGGCCTTGCGCAGGTAGATGTCCTGGATCGGGTTGTGCGCACGCGACAGCGTGAACGTCCCGCGCGGGCTCGCGATCTGCGCGGTCTCCATGGCTTTCACCAGCTCCGCGCGCTTGTTGACGTCGCCACCGACCGCGGTCAACCCGACTTCGAGCAGTTGCGCCGCATCGAAGCCCTGAACCGCATAAACGTCGGGCTGGACCTTGTATGCCTTCGCGTAGCGCAACCGGAACGACTGGTTCTGCGGGTTCAGGATGCCGTCGGCGTAGTGCAGGGTCGTGATCAGGCCCTGCCCCGCGTCGCCCATCGCCTCGAGCGTGCCGTCGGTGAGAAAACCCGAGGCATACAGCGGAATCGAAGTGCGCAGGCCCGCCGCGGCATAGTCCTTCACGAACTTCACCGCGCCCGCGCCCGCGAAGAACACGAACACCGCATCGGGCCTCAAAGCCGCGATCTCGGTGAGGAACGGCTGGAACTCGACGTTCGGGAACGGCAGGGTGAGCTCCTTCACCACCTTGCCGCCCTCCTTCTCGAACGCCTCCTTGAAACCCTCCACCGACTGCTGGCCGGCCGAGTACTTCCAGGTGAGCGTGACCACCGTCTTGTGCTTGCGCGCCGCCACCTCGCGGCCCATGGCGTAGGCCGACTGCCAGTTCGAGAACGAGCTGCGGAAGATATTCGGCGCGCACAGCGGCCCGGTGATTTCATCCGCACCGGCGTTGGGTATGACCATCAGCGTGTTGGTCTCGCGCGCCACCTTCGCCATCGCCAGCGCAACGCCCGAATGCACGGTACCGACGAGTACGTCGACGCGGTCGCGTTTCACCAGCTTGTTCACGTTCTCCGTGGCCTTTGCCGGATCCGATTCGTCATCGACGGTGAAGAACTCCACCGCGCGGCCGCCGAGCTTGCCGCCGTTGCCTTCCACCTGCAGCTTGAAGCCGTTGGTGATGGCATTGCCGAGTGCCGCGAAGGTGCCGGTGTAGGGCAGCATCAGCCCGACCCTGAGCTTTTCGTCGGCTGCAGCGTTGGGCGCGGCGGTACCGAACAACAACAAAGCTTTCACCACGAAGGACGCGAAGGCCACGAAGGAAAAGCGAAGGAAGGCAGGTGAATCGGTACGCGCCGATCGAATCGAACCCTGCACGTCGCAGGCGTTGATTTCCTTTGTGTCCTTCGTGTCCTTCGCGTCCTTCGTGGTGGAAGCGTTTGCAGTGGTTGTCATGAGTCCGATTCTTTCGATCAACTGAGGTTGGCGAATCACCGCACGGCAACCCGCGCGCGCAATTTGAAACGCTGGATCTTGCCCGTGGCCGTCTTGGGCAACTCGTCGACGAACTCGAGCCAGCGTGGATACTTGAAGGGTGCCAGGCGCGACTTGACGTGCTGCTTGAGGGCCTCCGCCAGATCCGGTGCGGCGGCGTGACCGGGCTTCAGCACCACGAAAGCCATGGGCTTCACCAGCCGGTCGTCGTCTTCGCGGCCGATCACGGCGGCTTCCAGCACCGCCGCATGGGTGATCAGTGCACCCTCCACTTCGACGGGCGATACGTACATCCCGCTCACCTTGAGCATGTCATCGCTGCGCCCCGCGTAGACATAGTAGCCGTCGGCATCCTGCAGGTACTTGTCGCCGCTGCGCGTCCATGGTCCCTGGAAGGTGGCGCGCGATTTCTCGCGGTTGTTCCAGTAGTACGCCGCGCTGGTGGGGCCGGAGATCTGCAGCTCACCCGGCTCTCCCATGGGCACCGGTGCGCCGTGATCGTCGACGATGCGGACCTCGTAGCCCGGCACCGGCTTGCCCGTGGTGCCGTAGCGCACGTCGCCGGGGCGGTTCGACAGGTAGATGTGCAGCATCTCGGTGCTGCCGATGCCGTCCAGGATGTCGGTGCCGAAATGCGCGGACCAGCGCTTGCCGAGTTCTTCCGGCAGCGCCTCACCGGCCGAGGTGCAGCGACGCAGCCGCAATTCGCTGCGGGCCGGCAGGTCGGCGCTCGCCAGCAAGGCGGCATACAGAGTCGGCACGCCATAGAAGACCGTGGGCCGGTGCTGCTTCAGCCGGGCGAAGACCGCCGTGGGCGTGGGACGTTCGGCCATGAGGACCGCCGTGGCACCGACCGCCATGGGGAAGGTGAGACTGTTGCCCAGGCCGTAGGCGAAGAACAGTTTGGCCGCGGAGAACACGACGTCGTCTTCCTGCAATCCCAGGATCGGACGGGCATACAGTTCCGCGGTCTCGATGAGACTTGCATGGACGTGCACCGTCCCCTTGGGTGCTCCCGTGGACCCGGAGGAGTACAGCCAGAAACAGGGATCGTCCGACGTGGTCGCCGCCGGCGCGAACGGTCGATCGGGCCCCTTGAGGAGTTCCGCAAAGGGCCGCAGCCCATCGCCACCGGCACCGGACACGACGGCGTTCGCCAGCGTCGGAATCTTCCCCATCAGCGGAGCGAACATCGGCGCCAGTGGTGCTGAGACGAACAGCACGCGTGCGCGGCTGTCGCGCAGCATGTACTCGTAGTCGTTCGTGGTGAGCAGCGTATTGGCACACACCGGGACGACACCCGCCTTCACGCAGCCGAGAAACGCGGTCGGAAAGTCGATCGAATCGTGCAACGCGAGCAGCACGCGCTCTTCCATCCGCACGCCGAGGTCGACCAGCGCGTGCGCGAAACGATCCACGCGGCGTGCGAGTTCGCCGTAAGTGTGGGTGCCGGCATCGTCGATGAACGCGACCTTGTCCGCACGACCGGCGCGCAGATTGCGCTCGATCAGATCGTGCGCGGCGTTGTAGTCGCGCGGGACGACGATCCGTGGCGGGCTCGATCCGTGGTCCGCCGTACTGAGCTCCGGCAAGCGCTTCCCCTCCCCGATTGATGTTGTATGCCGCACCGTCGTTGCGGCGGGCCTGCACTCTAGCCCGACCGGCCCGGTCCGGTACAGCACTGTGCTGCCGAAGGGCCGGGCCCTCCGTGTCGCGCCGCTCGACCCTGTCTGCCAAGCCCCCGGAAACGTGACAGGCAATATATTGCCCATCGCGAACTCCGGAAGTTTAACCCCTCCAGTTCATGGTCTTATACGTATTCGCCAAGCTCTGCGCAAGCTCTCTCTATGCGACTTAGCCAAATCGATCGGGGCGAACAGGCAAGATACCGCTTGCGCTCGAATCGCGGCGGAACTAGAGTTCACCCGCCCTTCTCCATCCGCTCGAGGTTCCGGTGAATCCTGTCGCAGCCCTGCCCGTGAGCCTCGCCACCGACGCGGATGCCGCTTTCCTCGTTGCCGTAGGTCTGCGCGTGCGTCAGCGCCGGTCGCAATGCGGGCTGACCCGCAAGGCACTGGCGCTGGCTGCCGACGTGTCGGAGCGCTATCTCGGCCAACTCGAGACCGGCGAAGGCAACATCTCCATCCTGCTGCTGCGGCGCGTCGCCATGGCTCTCGACACGCCGCTGGCGGACCTGCTCGAAGCGAACCACGCCGATCCCGAGTTTGAGCGCCTGGTGGCTTTGCTGGCACGCATCCCCGCCCATCGCCGTAGCGATGCAGTAGCCCGCCTCGTCGCCGAGCTCGGCGACCAGCACGGCATCAAGCACCAACGCATCGCACTGATCGGCCTGCGCGGTGCGGGCAAGTCGACTCTCGGCAGCGCACTGGCGCAATCGCTCGACGTCCCGTTCTTCGAACTCAACCGCGAGGTGGAGCGCGAAACCGGCATGCCCACCGCCGAAGTGTTCGACCTCTACGGGCAGGCCGGCTATCGCCGGATCGAGCGGCGCTGTCTCGAACGGCTGATCGAGCGGCACGACCGGGCCGTGCTCTCACTGAGCGGCGGCGTCGTTGCGGACGACGCAACCTTCGATCTGCTGCTGCGCCGTTGCCGCACCGTCTGGTTGAAGGCGAGCCCGGAGGAACACATGACCCGCGTGCTCGCCCAGGGCGATCTGCGCCCGATGGCCGGGCACGCCGACGCCATGGACGATCTCAAGCACATCCTCGCCGCGCGCGAGCCGCTGTACCGCAAGGCCGATGTCGTGGTCGACACCTCCGGCCAGCGCCCTGAACAGAGCCTGCAGGCCCTGCGTCACGCCGTTTCGGCCTGACGTCGAATTCGGAGTTCATCATGACCACCACCCTCGCCCCTGTCCCCGAGACTGCCACCGCATCACCCGTCGACTATCGCACCGACCCGTCGCGCTACCGCCACTGGCGCCTCGCCTGCGACGGGCCGCTCGCGCGCCTGACACTCGACGTGCGGGAAGACGCCGGCCTGCGACCTGGCTATCGCCTGAAGCTCAATTCCTACGATCTCGGTGTCGACATCGAATTGCACGACGCACTGCAGCGCGTGCGCTTCGAGCACCCGGAAGTGCGCACCGTCATCATCACGAGCGCGAAGGAGCGGATGTTCTGCTCGGGCGCCAACATCTTCATGCTGGGGCTGTCGTCGCACGCTTGGAAGGTGAACTTCTGCAAGTTCACCAACGAAACACGCAACGGCATCGAGGACTCCAGCGTGCATTCTGGTCTCCGGTTCGTCGCTGCCTGCAACGGGGTGACGGCCGGCGGCGGTTACGAGCTGGCCCTCGCGTGCGACGAGATCATTCTGGTGGACGATCGCTCGTCCGCCGTGAGCCTGCCCGAAGTGCCGCTGCTCGGCGTGCTGCCTGGCACCGGCGGCCTCACTCGTCTCACCGACAAACGCAAGGTTCGCCGCGATCTCGCCGACATCTTCTGCACCACGACCGAGGGTATGCGCGGCCAGCGCGCGAAGGATTGGCGCCTGGTGGACGACGTGGTGAAGCCGCAGCAGTTCGCGGCCCGCGTCACCGAGCGCGCGCTGGAGCTCGCTGCGACCAGCGATCGTCCGGCCAATGCTCGCGGCATTGCGCTGTCTCGCATCGAACGGCAGGACGACGACACCGGCTACCGGTATCGGCACGTGGAGGTACGCCTCGATCCCAAGGGACGGCAGGCGACGTTGACCGTGAGTGCGCCGGCACAAGCCGGCCCCGAAGACCTGGACGCCATCGTCGCGCTCGGCGCCGACTGGTGGCCGCTCGCCATGGCGCGCGAACTGGACGACGCGATCCTCATGCTGCGCACGAATCATCTGGAGCTCGGTACCTGGGTCCTCAAGACGGCGGGTTCCATCGCAAACGCGCTGGCAGTGGATGCGAACCTTGAGCGTCACGCCGACCACTGGTTCGTCCGCGAGACCATCGGCATGCTGCGGCGGACCCTCGCACGGATGGAGACGAGTTCGCGCACCCTGTTCGCACTGATCGAGCCAGGCTCCTGCTTCGCGGGGACCTTGTTCGAGCTGGCCCTCGCCGCCGATCGCACGTACATGCTCGACACCACGGCCGCGCCGGAGACCACGCCGCACATCGCCGTCTCGGTGCTCAACTTCGGAACCTATCCGCGCATCGACGGACGTTCGCGCCTGTCGGCGCGTTTCTACGACGAGGCCCCACCCATCGATGCCGCACGCGCAACCATCGGGCAACCGATCGATGCACGTGGCGCCCTCGACCTCGGCCTGATCACCTCCGCCCCCGACGACCTCGACTGGGGCGATGAGCTGCGCATCGCGCTCGAGGAGCGTGCGAGCCTTTCGCCCGACGCGCTGACCGGCATGGAAGCGAACCTGCGCTTCGGCCTCGCCGAGACCATGGACACGCGCATCTTCGGCCGGCTCTCGGTGTGGCAGAACTGGATCTTCAATCGCCCCAACGCCGTCGGCGAGTTCGGTGCGCTCAAGGTCTACGGTACCGGCCACAAGGCGCAATTCAACCGCGAACGCGTGTAGGACCATACCCATGAACATCGACTACAGCCAGAAGATCCCGAACAACGTCGGCCTGAGCGACGATCGCACGCTCCAGCGCGCGCTCGAGCATTGGCAGCCCGAGTTCCTGAACTGGTGGGCGGACATGGGGCCGGAAGGCTCGACTGCCTTCGACGTGTACCTGCGCACCGCGGTCAGCGTCGACCCCGCCGGCTGGGCCAACTTCGGGTACGTGAAGATGCCCGACTACCGTTGGGGCATCTTTCTCAATCCGGCCGAGACCGACCGGCGCATCGGCTTCGGTGACCACAAGGGCGAGCCGGCGTGGCAGGAGATCCCCGGTGAATACCGCGCGAACCTGCGGCGCATCGTCGTGACCCAGGGCGACACCGAGCCAGCCTCGGTGGAACAGCAACGCCACCTCGGCCTTACCGCGCCGTCGCTGTATGACCTGCGCAACCTGTTCCAGATCAACGTCGAGGAAGGCCGCCATCTGTGGGCCATGGTCTACCTGTTGCACCGCTACTTCGGGCGCGACGGCCGCGAGGAAGCGGCAAGCTTGCTCGAACGCCGCTCCGGCGACCAGGACCACCCGCGCATCCTCGGTGCCTTCAACGAACGCACGCCCGACTGGCTGTCGTTCTTCATGTTCACCTTCTTCACCGACCGCGACGGCAAGTTCCAGCTTTGCGCCCTGGCCGAATCGGGCTTCGATCCCTTGGCTCGCACTACCAGGTTCATGCTGACCGAGGAAGCGCACCACATGTTCGTGGGAGAATCCGGCATCGCCCGGATCCTGCAGCGCACGTGCGAAATCATGAACCAGCACAAGACCGACGATCCGGCGCAGCTGCGCAGTCTCGGCGTGATCGACCTGCCCACCATCCAGCGCTATCTCAATTTCCACTACAGCGTGACCATCGACCTGTTCGGCGCCGACCTGTCGTCAAACGCCGCAACTTTCTACAGCACCGGCATCAAGGGCCGGTTCGAGGAATCGAAGCTGGGCGACGACCACGTGCTGAAGGATGCCACCTATCCGGTGCTGGAGATTTCCGGCAGTGAGATCGTGACGCGCGCAGCGCCGGCGTTGAATGCCCTCAACGAAAAGCTGCGCGACGACTACATCCGCGAAACCATGGCCGGCGTCGGACGCTGGAACAAGGTGATGCAGAAGAACGGCATCGACTTCCAGCTCACCGTGCCGCACAAGGCGTTCCACCGGCAGATCGGCACTTTCTCCGGTGTAAGGGTCGCGCCGGATGGACGCATCGTCGGGCAGACCGAGTGGGATGCCAACGTACGCTCATGGTTGCCCGCGGAAGAAGACAAGGCTTACGTGCAGTCGCTGATGGGGCGGGTGGTCGAGACGGGCAAGTTCGCGAACTGGATCGCGCCGCCGCCGATGGGGATCAACAAACAGCCGGTGGACTTCGAGTATGTGCGGTTCAATTGAGCAGCCGCCGGCCCCCACCCTAGCCGTCCCCCAGCAAAGCTGGGGGAGGGTTGGCTGCGCCATCCCTCCGGGGGCTGATTGGCCCTCTCCCTCGGTCCCTCTCCCCGAGGGAGAGGGATGTACACCCCTTCCCCCGGCTTTGCCGGGGGAAGGTTGGGATGGGGGCCATTCACCGTGAACGCCCCCGACCTCGCCCTCCAGCACGTCATCGACCCGGAAATCTGCATCCGGTGCAACACGTGCGAAGAGACCTGTCCCATCGACGCGGTGACCCACGACGAGCGCAACTACGTCGTGAAGTTCGACGTGTGCAACGGCTGCAACGCCTGTGTGCCGCCCTGCCCCACGGGCGCCATCGACAACTGGCGCCACGTGGCGCGGTCGAGCGCGTACTCGCTCGAAGAGCAGCTCTCCTGGGATGTCCTTCCGCCGCAAGCGGCAGCGACCGACGATGCCGAAGCGGCCCTTCCCGAGGAAGTGCAGCGCCTTACCGCTGAAGCCACTGCCGGTCTCGGTACGGCCGTGGCGGCACCCTGGTCAGCCGAAAAGCCTTCGGTCAACCTGTTCACGCCCCGTAGCCCGGTGACAGCCACCATCGCGGGCAACTTCCGCCTCACCGACGACGGAGCTTCGAGCGACATCCGCCATATCGTGCTCGACTTCGGCGGTGCGGTGTTTCCGGTGCTCGAAGGGCAATCCATCGGCATCATCGCGCCGGGTACCGACGCCAACGGTAAGCCGCACTACGTACGGTTGTACTCGGTGGCGAGCCCGCGCGACGGCGAGCGCCCGGGCTACAGCAATCTCTCGATCACCGTGAAACGGGTCGAGGAGGATCACGACGGCACCCCGGTGCGAGGCGTCTGCTCGAACTATCTCTGCGACCTGAGGAAGGGCGACACCGTACAGGTGGTCGGCCCCTACGGCACGAGCTTCCTCATGCCCAACCACCCAGGGTCGTCATTGCTGATGATCTGCACCGGAACCGGTTCGGCCCCGATGCGCGCGATGACCGAACGGCGGCGACGCCACCGCGCCTCGGGCGATGGCAGGCTTCTGCTCTTCTTCGGCGCTCGCGCCCCCGGAGAACTGCCCTACTTCGGCCCACTCATGAAACTGCCGAAGGATTTCATCGACATCAACCTCGCCTTCTCGCGCGTGGCGCGGCAGACCAAGCAGTATGTGCAGGATCTGATTCGCGCTCGCGCCGAGGAAGTAGCTGCCATGCTCAACGACGAGAACTGCTTCATCTACGTCTGCGGGCTCAAGGGCATGGAAAGCGGCGTGCACGAGGCCTTTCGCGATGTAGCGCGGCAGCATGGGTTCGATTTCGACGAGCTCTGGCCGAAGCTGCTCTCGAGCAACAGAATCCACATCGAGACGTACTGACCCTCGAAGTCAGCAGCCGGAATCTCCCTCACCCTCGGTCCCTCTCCCGAAGGCAGAGGGAGGCAAGGCCCCTCGCCCTCCGGGAGAGGGGTTGGGGTGAGGGGGGTTTTGAGCCGAGATGACGGTCAGCCCATTCCCCAATAAACTCCCGCCACTATGATTACCATCCAGCATGAAGGCGGTCTGATCACTGCCGGTATCTTCGGCGAATTCACGGTCGGTGACTATCGCCAGTTCGAGCGCGAAGTGCTCGAACGGTTGCGCGTCCAGGGCAAGGTGGACCTGCTGGTCGATCTCCGCGACATGCAGAGCTACACCCTCGACGTGGCGTGGGAGGATGTCAAGTTCGTGCGCGAGCACGCACACGACTTTCGCCGCGTGGCCGTCGTCTCCGACGATCAATGGACCGTGTGGCTCGCGTGGCTCACGCGCCTCATGGTGGACGCGGAAGTGCGCGTCTTCGACGAGGAAGGCATCGCCCGCGAATGGCTCGATGCCGCTGCCGTGCCGCAAAAGTCCTTCACCACCCTGATCTCCATCGCCGAACTGCTAGCGCGGCTCGACGACCCCGGCATCGTGATCTTCGATTGCCGGCACGATCTCATGAAGCCCGATGCCGGTGCCGCGGCCTACGCGAAGTCGCACATCCCCGGCGCCCGTTTCGCGAGCGTCGACCGCGATCTCGCCGGGCCGCTCACCGGCAGGAACGGCCGCCATCCCCTGCCCGACCCGACCAGGTTCATTGACTGGCTCGGCAGCCAGGGCGTCTCGAACAGCACGCAGGTGGTGGGCTACGACAGCGGCGGCAGCATGTACGCGGCGCGCCTGTGGTGGATGCTGCAGCACTGGCTCGGTCACGAACGGGTCGCCGTACTCGATGGCGGCTGGGATATCTGGGTGCGCGCCGGTCATCCGGTGACCGACGTCGTGCCCAAGCCGCAGCGCGCGACGTTCACCGCACAGCCGCGCGACGTTTACGTCACAGCCGATCAAGTGCTCGCCCACCTCGGCAAGCCCGGCATGCAGGTGATCGATGCCCGCGCCGCCGATCGTTTCCGTGGTCACAACGAGACCATCGACCCGGTGGGCGGCCATATACCGGGCGCGGTCAATCGCGTCTTCCGCGACAACCTCGATTCCTTCGGCTTCTACAAGCCGCCCGCCGAGTTGCGCGCCGGCTTCGAGCCGCTGGTGGGTAACCGCCCGATGAGCGAAATCGTCCATCAGTGCGGCTCGGGCATCACGGCAGCACACAATCTGCTCGCGATGGAGATCGCGGGCATGAAGGGATCGAAACTCTATCCGGGATCGTGGAGCGAATGGTGCGCCGATCCGGCGCGGCCGATCGCCACCTGACCTGGCAGGCGGTCAATCTTCGAGGGGGACGGTATGCAGGACGAGCGAACGGCAACCCTGGAACAGATCGGCGCTGCTTTCCGGCAGACGCGCCCGCCGGAACCGGAGGCCGACATGCCGGCCCGCCCGACGTTGGTGGACATCTTCAACCTGAGGCTCAACACGCCCAAGTTCGGCCTGCCGATCGCTGCCGCCGTGCATTGCACGCAATGTGCGGCGCAGGCCCTGCAAGCCGGCATGGACGAAGAAACCGTGCTCGCCTGCCTGCTCCACGACGTCGGCCTCGCGGTCTGCCGCCCCGATCATGGCTGGTGGGGTGCGCAGCTGGTGGAACCCTACGTCTCGGAGAAAGTGTCCTGGGCGATCCGCTATCACCAGGCGCTGCGGTACTTTCCGGACGAATCGGTCGGCTACGAATATCCGCAGATGTACGTGAAGATGTTCGGCGAGGATTACCGGCCGCCCGAATACATCGCCGCAGCTCACGAGTACGCGCGCAACCACAAGTGGTACATGCACTCCCGCAACATCACGTTGTTCGACGACTACAGCTTCGAGAAGAATCCGACGTGGTCGGTCGAACCGTTCACCGACATCGTCGGGCGGCATTTCCGCCAGCCGAAGGAAGGCCTGGGCAACGACGCGAGCGCCACGTCCCACATGTGGCGCACGCTGATCGATCCGAGCAAGCCGCTGTAACCGACTGCAACGCGGGTCTGCAGAACGTGCACCGGAAAACGGGCGGGATTTCCCGCCCGTTCTCTCATACGGTGGACGGGATCAGTACGCCGCCACCGGGTTGCCCGGCGAGCCCGTGGCCCCCACCAGCTTGAGCGGCGCCCACGAGAACAGGAACTCGTAGGCCTTGTCGGCCGACAGGTCGTCGAGGTCCAGGTTCTCGAAGTTGTAGATGCCGCGCCGCACGATGAGATTCATGTGGCAGTAGGCGAACGAGGCCGGCGCGCCGTTGGCGAAGTCATAGGGCTCGAGTCCCCAGGTGTCGGAGCCGATCATCGAGATCTTCTTCGACGCCAGGTAGTCGCAGACCTCCGGGGAAACGCCGGGTTCGCCGGATCCGAACTCGGCGTTGTCCTTCGCCATCTGTTCATCCGATTTCGCCTTCTCGCCGGCCGGGCGGCCGAGGTGATTGGTCTTCCACAGGGCATTCCAGCCCGTGCGGAACACCACGACATCACCCTGGGTCGCATCGCCAACACCCTGCTTGGCGAGCGCGGCCTTGTAGTCGGCGAGCGTGATGGCGTAGCCCTTCGGCAGCGTTTTCACGCCCTTCAGCGCGGCGACATCGATCAGGAGGCCGCGGGTGAAGAAGCCACCCGCCTTCTCGGGTCCGAGCTTCTTGAAGCCGCGCGCCGTCCCTACTTCCTGGGACAGGTTGCGGTTGTAGAAGTAGTCGCCGTCCTTCCACCCCGGCTGGCCCTTCACCCGGATGGTCGGGTGGGCGAGACCGTCCCACTGCGTGCCGACCTGACCGATCTCGGCCGTGACCAGTTCGTCGTAGAAGGTCTGGTCGAAACCGTCGCCCGGCCAATTGAGTGGCCCGTGGGTGGTGGTTCCGCCGCTCGGAATGCTCAGTGCAAACGTGCGGCCGGGCACGAGCGGCATGTGGTTGCTGTAGGGGTGCCCGAGCAGCGCCATCTTGCCCTTCTTCACCAGCTTGGCCGCCTCGATGCGCTTCTGCGCCGTGATGTAGTTCGTTCCGCCGGCTTCGTCGTCGGCGCCGAACTCGCTCGGCCACCATTTCTCGTCGACCGGGTTGTTCTCGGCGTGCGCGAGCGTGGTGCTCAACGCGGTTGCGAGCAACGATGCTGCAAAAATCTTCAGTTTCCCCTTCATGTCTTGGTTCTCCTCATGGACTGTTATTGGATCGCAACTCGGAGCCTGTACCCCAGGCGGCCGGAGGTTCCGCGGCAGCCCCGGCTCATGCACCATGACTTCGCTCGATTCGCGAAGTCCCTGCGGCCCGCCGGACGACCTGCCGGCTTCGACGCGCATCCCTGCGACTGTGGCGGCAAGCGATCCATCGGCCCAGGAGGGACCCATCGGGATCGAAGCGACCCTTGCATCACGACGGCGACAGCAACCACGCATGGCTGTCGGGCGTCCGATCTGGCTCCCACGTTGTGAGCGCGGGCGACGCCCGGTTCCTGCAACGACCGGACTCGATTCGTCTTGGGCTTGCCGCCCGGCAATTCGACCCCCGACGGTGCGAACGAGGCATTGCACCGATGGGTTCGTGGCGGCGCCGCCAGTATCCACAGGCGGCGCGCTATCCGTCAACCGCTGTGCTGCCCCTCGTCGGCGATCACCAGCCGGACCGAGGCCTGAGCAACGACCCGAGCGCCACCGCCCTCATGTGGCGCACGCTGAGCGCCGGGCAAACGTGTCTCTAGCAGGAATACAGGCTCGCGGCGCTGCCGCGCGTGAGAGGCAGCAGGATGGCCAAGCCGACTGCGAGCAGCAACCACGTCTGCGGCTCTGGCACGGCGACGACATAGGCCGCATTTCCGAGATGCCGTCCCAGAAGACATACTCGTCCGGGTTGGCTACGACGGTACCGATCGTCAAGAAACCGAGATCGTCACCGTTGTAGGCACGCCCGGTGGTGTTGGTGAATCCGAGTGCGTCGGCGTTGGCGAGCGTGTCGTTCAAGAGATCGAAGACGTCCAGCTTGCGGATGTCACGGCCGGCCGCCAGATTGCCGGCGATGATTCCGTCGATCCCCAGATTGATGCCGAGGCTCGCCTGCCGTGCGCCGATGGTGGCAGCGGGATTGTTGAGTTCGATGATGCGCGGCACCAGGCTCACGTCCGGCACGTTGGCGAGGATCAGATGGCGGGCACCCGCGCCGTACAGACTGCCCACGACGCTGTTGATGTCTGCGATGGTCTCCTGCACGGTGCTGGGTGCGCCGAGCCCTTCGTTGCCGGGGGAACGTACGCCCGTGAGCATGTCCTGCACATTGTTGCCGCCGCCGAACACCACGTAGAGCGCGTTCTGATCGAGGCCGCCCGGATGGTCAGCGAGCAGCTTGTCGCGCTGGGCGGTGAGGCCCAGGAACGAATTCGAGGCGAACTGATAGATCTGGTAGTCGGTACGCGCGCCACCGAAGGCGTAGTTGGTACCGCCCGGCAGCAGGCTGGCCTTGGCCGTGAGGCCGAGTTTCTCGGCGAGCACCTGGCTGTAGTTGCGGCCGTTGCTGAAGGTCGCGCCGCCGGAACCGTCGAGGTAGTACGGCGGCGGAGGGATCTGCGTCCCCAGCACGCCCGGAACCGGACTGTCGCCATTGTTCGCCACGACGATCCCGTCGTAGACCTGCTTGACGTTGCCCGTGTCGGACAGGCTGTCGCCAAGAATGTACAGTTTGGTGTAGGACACCGCGGCGAAGGACAGCGCCGGAGCGAGCAGTACCGCAACCAGGATGCTTCTCACAGCTGCCAATGGTTTCATGGCTCCTCCTCCGCAGATGACCCGTTGAATATTCCTGCTACGGTTCTGCACGATCATAGAGAAGGCCCGCTCATCCGGATAGGGCGAGCACGGCAACGCCTCCTGCGACCACGGCGCAGCAATGGAGACAACCTTTGGCGGCCGACGCAGTCCTGATCGTCCATTTCGCTTTCGTGACGTTCGTCGTGGGCGGCTTCGCCCTGATCTGGATCGGTCACTTAGCGGGCTGGCGCTGGATCGGGAACCGCGCCTTTCGCTCGCTGCACCTGGCGGCCATCACCTTCGTGGCCATCGAGTCCCTCATCGGCATGGTCTGCCCGCTCACGCAATGGGAGGACGCGTTGCGGGGCCGGACCGAAGAGCGTTCCTTCATCGCCCGTGGCCTGCACGCGATTCTGTTTTACGATCTGCCTGAATGGGTGTTCACGGGGCTGTACGTGGCCTTCGCCGTCCTGACGGCGCTCACGATCCGCCTCGTGCCGGTGCGCCCGAAGGCGGTGCACCCCCCGAACATGCGCGTTTGAGAACATTGCAGGATTTCCGCGTCCGGCGCGGAACTCTGCTTCCCGAAACCACGTCCGAGAGCCAACTTTCCCCGAAGGAGAACGTTCCATGATCGAGTTCAGTGTGAACGGCCGCGCCGTTAAGGCGGACGTCGAGCCCGAGATGCCCCTGCTGTGGGTGCTGCGTGACGAGCTCGGTCTGACCGGCACCAAGTACGGCTGCGGCATCGCCCTGTGTGGCGCCTGTACGGTGCACATCGACGGCGCGCCGATGCGCACCTGTGTGCTGCCGGTATCCGCCGTGGCAGGCAAGAAAGTCACGACGATCGAAGGGTTGTCGAAGGACGGGACCCATCCGGTACAGAAAGCCTGGGTGCAGCTCCAGGTGCCGCAATGCGGCTACTGCCAGAGCGGCCAGATCATGGCGGCCGCGGCGCTGATCGCCACCGACAAGAAGCCGAGCGACGAGACCATCGATACCACGATGAGCAACATCTGTCGCTGCGGCACCTACGTGCGTATCCGCGAAGCCGTCAAGCTCGCGGCGACGCTGAAGTAAGGGGGCCCGCCATGACCAAGACCATCGACCGCAGCCGCCGCCAGTTCATCGTCTCTTCCGCCGCCCTCGGGGGCGGGATGATGATCGGCGTCAACTTCCCGATGCTCGCCCAGGCCGCCGGTGAAGCGCTCGCCGAAGTCACCCACTGGATCGTGATCCAGCCGGACGAGACCGTCATCATCCGCATCGCGCGTTCCGAACTGGGCCAGGGCAGCTTCACCGGTCTCGCCATGCTGGTCGCCGAAGAACTCGAATGCGACTGGGGCAAGGTGCGCTCCGAATACGCCGACGTGAACGAGCACGTCAAGCGCAACCGCATCTTCGGCCCGATGACCACCGGCGGCAGTCGCTCCATCCGCGATTCGCAGAAGTACCTGCGCGAAGCCGGTGCCGCGGCGCGCGAGATGCTGGTCACCGCCGCGGCGAAAGACTGGGGGGTTCCCGCCTCCGAAGTGACCGTGAGCAAGGGCGTGATCACCCACGCCGCCTCCGGCAAGTCCACCACCTACGGCAAGATCGCGCCGCAGGCCGCGTTGCTCGAAGCGCCGAAGGAACCGAAGCTCAAGGACCCGAAGGACTGGAAGCTCATTGGCACTTCGCCGGCGCGCTTCGACATTCCCGAGAAGACCACCGGCCAGCAGATCTACGCTGCCGACGTGCGGCTGCCGGGCATGGTGCACGCCTCGATCGCGCAATGCCCGGTGTTCGGCGGCAAGCTGAAGTCCGTGGACAAAACGAAGATCGAAGGCATGCGAGGAGTGAAGGGGGTGGTCACCGCCGACGACTGGGTCGCGGTGGTCGCCGACAACTGGTGGCGAGCCAACCAGGCACTCAAGGCACTGCCCATCGAATGGGATGGGGGCGCCAACGGCGAAGTGTCGAGCGAATCGATCCGCACCTTTCTGCGCACCGGCATCGACGCCACCGACATCCCGGTTGCCCGCAAGGACGGCGATGCGGCCGCTGCGTTCGCCGGCGCAGCGAAGGTGCTCGAAGCCGAGTACTCGGCGCCCTTCCTCAATCACGCGACCATGGAACCGCAGACCGCCACCGCGCTGATCAAGCCGGATGGCATCGAAGTCTGGGTCGGCACGCAGAACGGCGAGGCCTCCATCGCGGCCGCTTCGGAGGCTGCCGGCGTGCCGCTCGACAAGGTGATCCTGCACAAGATGCACGCAGGTGGCGCCTTTGGGCGGCGCACGGCCTTCAACGAGTTCACCAAGCAGGCCATCAAGATCGCGCAGACCATGCCCGGCACGCCGGTGCGGCTGCAATGGTCGCGCGAAGAGGACATGACGCAGGGACGGTACCGCCCGGTGTCGCTCACGAAGCTGCGCGGCGCGCTCGACAAGGACGGCAACTGGATCGGCTGGCACGTGCGGCAGTCCGAGCCTTCCATCGCTGCGGCCGTGCTGACGCAGTTCCTCAAGGACGGCATCGACCAGGTGGGCACGCGCGTGTTCATCGACTCGCCCTACGGCGTGCCGAACTACACGCTCGAGTACGCCATGCGCAATACCCACGTGCTGCTCGGGCCGTGGCGGGCCGTGGCCCATACGCACAACCCGTTCTTCCGCGAGTGCTTCATCGACGAACTGGCGCAGGCCGCCGGCAAGGACCCGTACCAGTTCCGCCGCACCATGCTGGAGAAGAAGCCGAAGGACCTCGCGGTGCTCGACGCGGCGGCCAAGGCCGTGGGCTGGGGCACGGCGCCGCCCAAGGGTGTCTTCCGCGGCCTCGCCGTGTCGGATTCGTACGGCAGTTATTCGGCGGCAGCTGTGGAGATCGCGGTCAAGGGCAAGGAGATCGACGTGAAACGTGTCATCGTTGCACTCGATCCCGGTTACGTCGTCCACCCGGACGCCGTGAAGGCCCAGATCGAGAGTGGTGTGGTGTGGGCACTCAGCGCCGCGATGCTGGAAGAAATCACCATCGACAAGGGGCGCGTGGTGCAGACCAACTTCGCGGACTATCCCGTGCTCACCCTGCGGCACACGCCAAAGACGGAGTCGATTCTCGTCCCGAGCGGCGGCTTCTGGGGCGGCGTGGGTGAACCACCGATGGCCGCTGTGGGTCCGGCGCTGGGCAACGCGATTTTCGCGGCCACCGGCCAGCGTATCCGTCAGCTGCCGCTCAAGCATGCGGGCTTCAGCTACGCCTGACCCGGCAACGCCGGCAGTACACCCCTTCCCCCACCTTCGGTGGGGGAAGGCTGGGATGGGAGCAAAGAACCACCATGCCGCACCATAGCCCTTCGCACGCAACGCGTTCCACGCGTCGTGCCGCCCTCAAGGCCGCCGCGGCCGGGATGGCGCTGTCCATCCTCCCCATCCGCACCGCCCTGGCCACGCCCGAATCCCTTGCCACGGCGTTACGCGAAACCTTCGGCGACATCGAAATCCGCCGCGGCCGCGTCAAGCTCGACATTGCCTTGATCGCCGAGGACGGGACCATCGTCCCGACCACCATCACCGTGGACAGCCCGATGACGGAGGCCGACCACGTGAAGGAGATTCATCTGTTCGCCGAGCGCAACCCTCTGCCCCGGGTGGCCGCCTTCTATCTCGGCCCCCACAACGGCCGCGCGCAAGTCTCGACCCGCATCCGTCTCGCCGAAGCGCAGAGGGTGATCGTCATCGCCCGCATGAGCGACGGATCGTTGTGGTCC
Source organism: Betaproteobacteria bacterium Ga0077523 (assembly GCA_001464695.1). GTDB lineage: Bacteria > Pseudomonadota > Gammaproteobacteria > Burkholderiales. The sequence goes on from LNDQ01000153.1 coordinate 17,765, forward strand.
GACGAGATGCAGGTGGAAGTGTCGCTCACCGCCTGCGGCGGTTGACGTTCCACAGCCCGATGGCCCGAACCTTCATCCGCATTCCCTCGGCAGCGAAACTCGGCGACATCGTCGAAGTGAAGGCGATGATCGAACACCCGCAGCATTCGGGGTTTCGGCTGGACTACGTCGGCAAGCCCATACCGCGGCACATCGTCACGACGTTCACATGTAGCTATGCCGGGCGCGAAGTCTTCCGCGCAAGCTTCCATCCGGCCATCGCCACCAACCCGTATGTCACTTTCTTCGTGCAGGCGACGGCGGCGGCCGAACTCGAACTGACCTGGATCGACGACCGCGGCGCGGTCGTCAAGGAACGCGCGACCCTGAACGTGGCGTGACCGATCGCTGCCCTGTCAGCGCGGCCGCTCCATCTTGCAGCGGTGTGGCAGAGCCAGTTCCTCCGCCTCGATCCGGCCTTCGGTCTTCCAGCCGAAGCCGGTACCCTCGGCGTCGTACTTCACCCCCGGACCCATCTTCGTGAAGACCGCGGCGTAGAGCGGCTGCATGATCTGGTGGTCGTCGGCACGCATCGACATCGTTCCGGTTCCGGCGTCGTAGCGCATCGTCTCGAGCGCCAGGGCGATCTTGATCGCGTCGGTGGATTTCGTCGACTCGATCGCCCGCGCCCACATCTCCACCGCCGCCTTGATCGGCAAGTGGTTCCATTCTTCCTTGTACTTGCCCTTGAACTCGAGATAGTAGGGCTGCAGCTTGCCGTCGCTCACGTTCGGGTGCCACGCATTGACGTTGACGAGCCGTTCCGCACCGGCTTCGCCGATGGCGGTGGGCGTCCCGATGAAATGGGAGTTGAGCGTGTAGAAGCGCGCAGGAAGCCCGGAATCGTGGCTGGCCCGCATCAGCAGGATCAGGTCCGACCCCCAGACGCTGGTGATCACCGTGTCGGCGCCGGACGCCCGGATCTTGGCCACGTAGGGCGCGAAGTCCTTGGTCTTCTGCAACTGGATCAGATCGTCTCCGACGATCTCGATGTCCGGCCGCTTCTGTGCGAGCAGTTCCCGCACCAGTTTGCGCACCGCCTGCCCATAGGAATAGTCCTGGTTGAGCAGATAGGCCTTGCGCACGTTCTTGCTCGCCAGGACCTGCTGCAACAATCCGACGACCTTCTGGTCCCCATTGGCCTCGAAGCGGAAATGCCAGAAGTTGCACTGCTCGTTGGTCAGTTCTGGCGCCACGCCGCCGTAGTTGAGGAACAGCACCCGGGCGTCGGGATTGCGCGCGTTGTACTTGGCGATGGCCTCGGAGAGCGCGAGGGCGACATGGGATCCCGCCGTGCCGAACACGAAACGGATGCCCTGATCCGTGGCCGCCTTGAGCACGATCAGCGCTTCGGCCGGGCTCGACTTGCTGTCGAACGGCACGAGTTCGACCTTGCGTCCGAGCACCCCGCCACCGGCATTCAACTGATCCACCGCGAACTGCGCCTGGTTGGTCCACCACTTGCCCACGGCAGCCGGCGGACCGCTCAGCGGTTCGATGGTGGCGATGCGGATGGGCGGGTCGGCGGCGGCGACGCCTGCAACGGTCAGGATCAAGGCCGCCCCTAACGTGGCGGCGGAAACTCTGCTGGCAAACATCCTCGTTCTTCTCCTTATGGACGGCTGCAGTCCGCGAACGCCCCAGTGCACAGGCAACGCGCGTGGATGCAGTCCGTGCCGCGGCGGGCTCGGGTCTACCGAGGGGCCCGGCGGCGGCGCAATCCTACATGTTCCTGCGGTACTGCCCGCCCACCTCGAACAGCGCGCTGGTGATCTGCCCCAGGGAGCAACACCGCACGGCATCCATCAGCACCGCAAAGACGTTCTCATTGCGAATCACCGCGCCCTTCAGCCGCTCCAGCATCGCCGGCGCCTCGCGGGCGTGCGCCTTGTGGAAGTCATCGAGGCGCTTCAGCTGAGACTGCTTCTCTTCCTCGCTCGACCGAGCCAGCTCCAGCTTCTCCGGGACCGGATCACCGTGCGGGTTGCGGAAGGTGTTGACGCCGATGATGGGGTACTCGCCGGTGTGCTTGAGATGCTCGTAGTGCATCGACTCTTCCTGGATCTTGCCGCGCTGGTAGCCCAGCTCCATGGCACCGAGCACGCCGCCGCGCTCGCTGATCGCCTCGAATTCCTTCAGCACGGCCTCTTCCACCAGGTCGGTCAGCTCGTCGATGATGAAGCTGCCCTGGTTCGGGTTCTCGTTCTTGGCGAGCCCCCATTCGCGGTTGATGATGAGCTGGATCGCCATGGCGCGACGGACCGATTCCTCGGTGGGCGTCGTGATCGCCTCGTCGTAAGCGTTGGTGTGCAGTGAGTTCGCGTTGTCGTACGTGGCGATCAGCGCCTGCAACGTCGTACGGATGTCGTTGAAGTCGATCTCCTGCGCATGCAGCGACCGGCCCGAGGTCTGGCAGTGGTACTTCAACTTCTGGCTGCGCTCGTTCGCGCCGTACCTTTCGCGCATGGCCACGGCCCAGATGCGACGGGCTACGCGGCCCAAAACTGTGTACTCGGGGTCCATGCCGTTGCTGAAGAAGAACGACAGGTTGGGCGCGAAATCGTCGACATGCATGCCGCGCGCGAGATAGGCCTCGACGAAGGTGAAACCGTTCGACAGCGTGAACGCGAGCTGGCTGATCGGGTTCGCGCCGGCCTCGGCGATGTGATAGCCGGAGATCGACACCGAGTAGAAGTTGCGTACGTCGTGATGGACGAAGTACTCCTGGATGTCTCCCATCACCTTCAACGAGAACTCGGTGGAGAAGATGCAGGTGTTCTGCCCCTGGTCTTCCTTCAGGATGTCCGCCTGCACGGTGCCGCGCACGTTCTCCAGCACCCAGGCGCGGATCTTCTGCGCTTCGTCGTCGGTCGGCTCACGGCCGTTGTCGGCCCTGAACTTGTCGATGTTCTGGTCGATGGCCGTGTTCATGAACATGGCCAGGATGGTCGGCGCCGGGCCATTGATCGTCATCGATACCGAGGTATTCGGCGCCGTGAGGTCGAATCCCGAGTAGAGCACCTTCATGTCCTCGAGCGTCGCGATGGACACGCCGGAATTGCCGACCTTGCCGTAGATATCCGGCCGCAGATCTGGATCGTTGCCGTAAAGCGTGACGGAATCGAAGGCCGTGGACAGGCGCTTGGCCGGCATGCCCTGCGACACCATCTTGAAGCGACGATTGGTGCGGAAGGCATCGCCCTCGCCTGCGAACATGCGGGTCGGGTCTTCGCCTTCGCGCTTGAAGGCAAATACACCCGCCGTGAACGGGAACGATCCGGGCACGTTCTCCATCCAGAGCCAGCGCAACAATTCGCCGTGATCCTCGTAGCGCGGCAGGACGACCTTGCGGATCTTCGTGCCGGACAGCGAGGTCGTGGTCAGTGCGGTGCGTACCTCCTTGTCGCGGATCTTTACCACGTATTCATCGCCACCGTAGGCCTTCTGCATATCGGGCCACATGGCGAGGAGCTTCCTGGCCGACGCATCGAGACGAGCGTCCCGGTCGGCAATGAGCGCATCGAGCTTCGTCGCTCCGGCGTCGGCACCGAGCATGCGCTTCGATTCGCTGAGCTGCTGCCGCTCGCGCGCGATGCGCGCCTGCTCCAGTCCGCGCTTGTGGTGGGTGCGGATCGTGTCCGAGATCTCCGCCAGGTAGCGAACCCGGGGGGCGGGAACGATCGGCGTCTGGTGGGTCGAGTGGCGCGTGGATACCGGAGGCAGTTTCGACATGGTCGTCTTCAACCCCAGATCACTCAGCTTCGGCAGGATCGCCTGAAACAGCGCGGTGACGCCATCGTCGTTGAACCGCGCCGCCATGGTGCCGAACACCATCATCTCGTCCGGCCGCTTGGCGAAGTCGCCCTTGTTGCGCTGGACCTGCTTCGCAACGTCGCGCAATGCATCCAGTGCGCCCTTGCGATCGAACTTGTTGATCGCCACGAAATCGGCGAAGTCCAGCATGTCGATCTTCTCGAGCTGGCTGGCGGCGCCGTACTCCGGAGTCATCACGTACAGGCTCGCATTCACATGCGGGACGATGGCCGCGTCACCCTGGCCGATGCCGGAGGTCTCCACCAGGATCAGGTCGAACCCCGCAACCTTGCACGCCGCGATCACGTCGGGCAGCGCCTTGCTGATCTCGCTGCCGGCTTCGCGCGTGGCGAGGGAGCGCATGTAGACCTTCGGGCCCTTGCCCCACGGGTTGATCGCGTTCATCCGGATGCGGTCACCGAGCAGCGCCCCGCCGCTCTTGCGGCGCGACGGATCGATGGAGATGAGCGCGATCGACAGCGTGTCGTCCTGGTCGAGCCGCAAGCGGCGAACCAGTTCGTCGGTGAGCGAGCTCTTGCCCGCGCCGCCGGTACCGGTGACACCCAGGCTCGGCACCTTCGACTTCGCCGCGGCCTCGTTCAGCGCCGCGCGCAGCTTCGGATCGGCGCGCTCCAGCTCCAACGCGGTGATGACCTGCGACAGCGCGCGCCAGCGCTTGTCGACGTCCTTGTCCTTGAGCGCGTCGATCTTGGTGGGAGCGGCGGGCGCCAGATCGATATCGCACGCCGCGATCATCGAGCCGATCATGCCCATCAGCCCGAGCTTCTGTCCGTCCTCCGGCGAAAAGATCCGCGTCACGCCGTACTTGTGCAGTTCCTCGATCTCGGGGCCGACGATCACGCCGCCGCCACCGCCGAACACCTTGATGCGCTCGCCGCCGCGTTCCCGCAGCAGGTCCATCATGTACTTGAAGTACTCGACGTGGCCGCCCTGGTACGAGCTGACCGCGATGCCCTGCACGTCTTCCTGCAGTGCGGCGGTCACCACCTCGTCCACCGAACGGTTGTGGCCGAGGTGGATCACTTCCACACCCATGCTCTGCAGGATGCGCCGCATGATGTTGATCGAGGCATCGTGGCCGTCGAACAGCGAGGCCGCGGTGACGAAGCGCACCTTCTGGGTCGGCCGATACTCGGCGAGTTTCTTGGATTCAGACAGGTCGGTCATGACAGGTTCGGCGGCGTGAGTGGTCAGGCGGCTTGCTGGTTCGAGGCGGCGCTCCTGGCGCCGCCCAGCTCTGCGTCGAGCGCGCGCCAGCGGGTTCTGGTCTTGTCGAGGTGGTCCTGCTTCACGTGGCCGTAGCCGCGGATGTGTTCCGGCAGGCTGGCCAGTTCGAGGACCTGTCCTGCATTATCCACCGAGAGCCGCGCCAGTGCTGCATCGAGGGACGCCCGGTAGGCGCCGATGAGCGCCCGCTCCACCTTGCGTTCTTCGGTCTTGCCGAAGACGTCCCAGGCAGTGCCGCGCAGGAAACGCAGTTTCGCGAGCAGGCCGAACGCCTTCCAGGTCCACGAGCCGTACTTCGCCTTGATGAGATGGCCCTTGGCGTCCCGCTTCGAGAACAGCGGCGGGGCCAGGTTGAAGCTCACCGAAAAGTCGCCTTCGAACTGGGCCTTCAGGCGTTGCTCGAACTCGCCGGTCGTGTACAACCGGGCGACCTCGTACTCGTCCTTGTACGCCATCAGCTTGAAGAGATACCTGGCCACGGCCTTGGTGATCGCATCCTTGCCGGTCACGCGAGATTCGGTCTCCCGCACCTTGGCGACATACTTCGCGTACTCCTCGGCGTAGGCCGCGTTCTGGTACTCCGTGAGGAATGCGACGCGCCGGCGGACGAGCGAGTCGACATTCTCGGGCATCTGCACCACCACCGGCTTGGGTGGCAGCGCGATTCGCTCCACCTTGGCCAGGTCGACCGCGGCGCGGCGGCCCCACAGGAACGCCTGCTTGTTCGCCTCCACGGCGACGGCATTGAGCTCGATGGCACGCATCAGCGCAGCCTCGCCCACCGGAATCAACCCGCGCTGGAACGCAAAGCCCAGCATGAACAGGTTGGTCGCGATGGAGTCGCCCAACAATGCAGTCGCGAGCATGGTCGCATTGATGAACGTCGACTTGCCGCCCACCGCCTCGTCGATCAGCGCGCGGATCCGGTCGGCCGGAAACTGCCAGTCGGGTTGCTGCGCGAACTGGCCGGGCGGTTGCTCGTGCGAATTGATCAGCGCCGCGGTCACACCGGGGCGCGTCTTCGAGATGGCGTCCTGGGCGCCCGCCGTCAGCATGTCGCAGCCCAGGATGAGATCAGCCTCGCCGGTGGCAATCCGTTGCGCGCGGATGCGGCCGGGCTGGCGCGCGACACGCACGTGCGACGTCACCGCACCGTTCTTCTGCGACATGCCGGTCATGTCGAGCACCGAGACGCCCTTGCCTTCCAGGTGGCCGGCCATGCCCAGCAGGGCGCCGATGGTGATGACGCCGGTGCCGCCGATGCCGGTGATGAGGATGTCGTAGGTGCCATCGCCCGGATCAGCCACCACCGGGTCGGGCAACGCGCCGAAGTCTTCGGTCTTCGCCGCCTTTGCCGCCTTGGACTTGCGCACGCTGCCGCCGTCGACGGTGACGAAGCTCGGGCAGAAGCCCTTCACGCAGGAATAGTCCTGGTTGCAGGAGGACTGATCGATCATGCGCTTGCGGCCGAACTCGGTTTCCACCGGCAGGAGCGACGTGCAGTTCGACTGCACGCCGCAATCGCCGCAGCCCTCGCAGACCGCCTCGTTGATGAACAGGCGCTCGGTCGGCGTCGGCAGTTCCTTCTTCTTGCGGCGGCGCCGCTTCTCAGCCGCACAGGTCTGGTCGTAGATCAACACCGACGCACCCTTGTGTTCGCGCAGCGTCTTCTGCACCTCTTCCATTTCGCTGCGGTCGTGCACCGTCACCGAAGCGGGAAACTTGGAGCGATCCTCGTAACGCGAGATGTCTTCCGACACCAGAGCGATGCGACCCACACCCTCGGCCACCATCTGTGCCGCAATCATGGGCACGGTGATCGTGCCGTCCACGGGCTGGCCGCCGGTCATCGCGACAGCGTCGTTGTAGAGGATCTTGTAGGTGATGTTCACGCCCGCCGCCACGGCAGCGCGGATCGCCAGGTGCCCGGAGTGGAAGTACGTGCCGTCACCCAGATTGGCGAACACGTGGTCACGCTTCGAGAAGGGTGCCTGTCCGATCCAGGGGGTGCCCTCCCCGCCCATCTGGGTGGTGGTGCGGTTGTGCTCGGGATAGATTGCGGTCGCCATCACGTGACACCCGATGCCGGCGAGGGCGAGGCTGCCTTCGGGCACCTTGGTGGACGTATTGTGCGGACAACCGGAGCAGTACCAGGCGGGACGCACGGGCGTATCCACCGTCTTGCGCAGTACCGCCTCCTTCGCTTCGAGGAAGGTGAGGCGTGCGCGGATGAGATCGCTGTCGTGGAAGCGCGCGACCCGCCCGGCGATCACCCGCGCGATCTGCGCGATGGAGAAGTCGGCCGTCGCGGGCAGCAGCCACTCGCCGCGCGGCGCGACCCACTCGCCCTGCTCGTCGAACTTGCCGATGATGCGCGGCCGTACATCGGAGCGCCAGTTGTAGAGGTGTTCCTTCAACTGGTACTCGACCATCTGGCGCTTCTCTTCGACCACGAGGATCTCCTCGAGGCCGCGCGAGAACTCGCGGATGCCCTCCGGTTCCAGCGGCCAGGGCATCGATACCTTGAAGAGGCGGATGCCGATCTCGGCCGCGCGCTGCTCGTCGATGCCCAGTTCTTCCAGTGCCTCGAGCACGTCCATGTAGGACTTGCCGGAGGCGACGATCCCCAGCCGCGCGCGCGGGCTGTCGATCATGGTGCGGTTCAACCGGTTCGCGCGCGAGTACGCGATGGCGGCGTAGATCTTGTAGTCCTGCATCAGCGCTTCCTGCTTGCGCGCCTGGATGCCGAGCAGGTCGAGCGAGAGCCGTCCGTTGAGACCGCCTTCCGGCATGACGAAGTCGGGCGGGACGATCGTCTGCAGCTTGTATGGATCGGCCTCGATCGACGCAGACGATTCCACGGTATCGGCCAGCGCCTTGAAACCCACCGCGCAGCCGGAAAAGCGCGACATCGCCCAGCCGTGCAGGCCGAGGTCGATGTACTCCTGCACGTTGCAGGGATACAGCAGCGGGATCATCGAAGCCGAGAACAGATGATCGCTCTGGTGCGGCAACGTGGATGAATACGCGCCGTGGTCGTCTCCGGCCACGAGCAGCACACCGCCGTGCTTCGCCGTGCCCTGGAAGTTCATGTGCTTGAACACGTCGCCGCAGCGATCGACGCCGGGGCCCTTGCCGTACCAGAGCGCGAAGACGCCGTCGTACTTCGATTCGCCGATCAACTGCACCTGCTGTGAACCCCAGACCGCGGTGGCCGCGAGTTCCTCGTTCACGCCGGGCTGGAAATGGACGTGATGGGCCGCGAGGTGCTGCTTCGCTTTCCACAGTGCCTCATCGAGACCACCGAGCGGTGAGCCGCGATAGCCGGAGATGAAGCCGCCGGTGTTCAGCCCGGCCGCCAGATCCCTGCGGCGTTGCACCAGGCCGAGGCGGACCAGCGCCTGAATGCCGGTGAGATAGATACGGCCCGAGTCGGCGACGTACTTGTCGTCGAGGGTGACTGCCTGCATGGTGCGCTCCTGTAGGATCGTCTCGAGGGGATCAGCTGCCAGGGTGAGGCAGCGTACCCGCTTTCGCGCCGAGCCGGGTAGGCGCGGCGGTTACTTCATCCTGCTGTGTGCTTGCTGGCCCCCACCCCAACCCTCCCCCACCTGCGGTGGGGGAGGGAGTGCGTGTATTCGTGGCGCTGCGGTGTACACCCCTTCCCCCGACTGCGTCGGGGGAAGGCCGGGATGGGGGCCGCCCTGCCTACACCGGTTCCTCCCACCTCGTATTCGCATCGAGCATCACCTCGTGATGCCCGCAGCCGCTCGGGATCATCGGGAAACAGTTCTCCGCAGCCGCCACCACCACGTCGAGAAACACCGGGCCGTCGGTGGCCAGGCAACGCTCGACCGCAGCTGCGAGATCCTTGGGATCGCTGACACGTTCCGCGTGCCAGCCGAACGCCTTCGCGAGCGCCACGAAATCCGGCAGCGCCTCCGTGTAGCTGTGCGACAACCGGCCGCCGTGGTTGAGTTCCTGCCACTGCCGCACCATGCCCATGTAGCCGTTGTTGCAGAGGATCACCTTGACCGGTGTGCCGTGCTGCACGGCAGTGGACAGCTCCTGGATGTTCATGAGCACCGACGCATCGCCGCTCACGCAGACCACGGTCTTGTCGGGGTGCGCGACCTGCGCCCCGATGGCCGCCGGCACACCGTAGCCCATGGTGCCGGCACCGCCGGAGGTGAGCCAGCGATTCGGCTTCTCGAAGGCGAGATGCTGCGCGGCCCACATCTGATGCTGACCCACGTCGGTGGCCACCACGGCATCGCGACCGGCCAGCGCCTCGCGCAACGTGACCATCAGCTGCTGCGGCACGATGCGATCGGGCTGTGTGGCGAAGGCGAGTGAATCCGCGGCGCGCCAGGTCGCGATGCGCGACCACCACGGCCCGAGACGCTCGGCCGGTTGCGCCGGACCGAGTTCCTCCAGCAAACCCTCCAGCAGCCGGCGGCAGTCGCCCACCAGCGGCACGTCCACCGGGACGATCTTGTTGATCGACGATGCATCGATGTCGAGGTGGATCTTCTTCGCACCCGGCGCGAACGAGTCGAGCTTGCCGGTCACCCGATCGTCGAAACGCGCGCCCACGCACACGATCAAGTCGGCGTGATGCATGGCGAGGTTCGCTTCGAGGGTGCCGTGCATGCCCAGCATGCCGAGGAACTGCGCGTCGGATGCGGGAAAGGCACCCAGTCCCATCAGGGTCAGGGTGCAGGGTGCCCCGGTCTCACGTACCACCCGGGCAAAGGCATCGCACGCCGCCGCGCCGGAATTGACCAGCCCGCCGCCACCGTAGAACACCGGTCGCTGCGCAGCGCGGATGAGTGCGGCCGCCTTGCGCAGGTTGCCGCGCGGTAGTGGCGTCTGCCGCGCGACGCCGGGCGTCGGTTCCGAAACGTCCACCGTGGGCACGGGTGCCAACTGCACGTCCTTGGGAAAATCCACCAGCACCGGCCCGGGCCGCCCTTGTGTCGCCACCTCGAACGCCTTGAGGACCGTCGCGCGCACGTCGCCCGCAGCGCGCAATTGCGTGTTCCACTTGGTCACCGGGCGCGAGATGCCCAGGGCATCGCATTCCTGGAAAGCGTCCGTGCCGATCAGCGCCGTGGCGACCTGGCCGCTGATGCACACCACCGGTACCGAATCGCACAGGGCGTCGAGCAGGCCCGTCGTGGTGTTGCTCATGCCCGGACCCGAGGTCACCAGCACGACCCCGGGCTTGCCGGTGCTGCGCGCATAGCCTTCGGCCGCGTGCACGGCCGCCTGCTCGTGCCGCACCAGCACGTGGCGCAGGCGCGTCTCGCCGTGCAGGGCGTCGTAGATCGGCAGGACCGCGCCCCCGGGGTAGCCGAAGACCACGTCCACCCCCGCCTCCACCAGCGCGTCGATCAGTGCCCCCGCGCCATTGCGGGCGGGGAGAGCGTGCTCCAGCGGAGCGAGCAGGGCAGTGGTGGCGACGCGGTCGTTCATGGCAGGACGAATGGTAGGCGCCCCACCCCGGAAAAGGCTTCCTATCTTTCTGCGATCAGGCTATCTTTGCAGAATATTTTTCTTTCATTGTCGGAATATCGGAATGAATCTCGACAAATTCGACCTGTCCATCCTTTCCGTTCTCCAACGGGATGCCCGCGCCAGCCTGCAGGACGTGAGCGCCGCCGTGGGCCTGTCCACCACGCCTTGCTGGACGCGCATCAAGCGCATGGAGAGCGAAGGCGTGATCCAGGGCTACACCGTGCGCATCGACCCGGCTGCCGTCGGATTCGCCGAATCGGTGATCGTCCAGGTGACCCTCGAGAGCCACAACGACGAAACCCTGGTCGAGTTCGGCCGCATGCTCGAAGAGATTCCGGAAGTGATCGAGGCCTATCTCATCTCGGGCGACTACGACTACTACATCCGCATCGCCGTGCGCGACACGCGCGACTACGAACGGCTGTTGCGGCAGAAGCTCTACCGCATTCCGGGTATTCGCCACAGCCGTTCGAGCTTCGTGCTCCGGACGTTGAAGCAGAGCCTCCTGCCCCTCAGGACTTCCGCGGCTACGGAGGAAGCCGCGCCACCGAAGAGCGAGTCGCGCTCGGCGCGGGCCGGCGCTCGCAAGTCCCGCCCCCATTAGAGTCGGGAGCGGGCCGCGCCAGCCGCACTTACATCCAGCGGCGGCGACGCACCATCGCGCCCGTCACCAGCAGCCCCACCGCCGACAGGACCACCGTGGCCGGCTCGGGGATCGGAATGGGCACGCCGAACGTTCCGGAATCCGACGCCGCGATGGTGACATCGGATGGCAGGATCAGCGACAGGAACGCGGTGTTCGACAGCGCTCCGGACACGGTGTCGCCCGGCGCGACGCGCCACACGGCCGTCGACAGCAGCGCTTCGATCTCGATGACGACCGAGGGCCCCGACACGGTCTTCGTGATCGAAAGCAGGTCGTCGATGGTCCCGATCGTGCGGTAGAACGAGGAGTCCGAAACACTGAGCTGACCCACCTCCCGCAGCGTGATGAGGCTGTTCGCGACGATTTCACTGGCGGGCCCGGCCGACAGGCTGCCGTCCACCTTGAGCTGGAGGGTGATGTCGAAAGGGTCGGTGCGCGTTGTCGTCAAGGTGACGATGTCGTTCGCGTCCGCTCGAGCGCCCAGGAGGGTGACGTAGCCTCCGAAGTACTCCGTCACGGTGGTGTTGGTGAGAGTCCCCGCCACCTTGAGCTCGAGATTCCCGATGTCCGAGGATGCGAAATACTCGAACAATCCGGACTGCGCATCCGACACACTCACCACGGACCGGGCGAATGGCTGTGTCGCCTCGGTCTGGATGAGGCTGGACAGCGAGGGCGCCGGACCGAATGCATCCACGTCCACCTGGCCTCGCGCCTCGATACTGGAAGACTGGGCCCGAACTGCCGGGACCGTGACGAAGACTGCGGAACCCACGAGAGCCAGAGCCAGCAAATGCACGCCGCGCATGATGTTCCCTTCGATAAGGATCCGAATGCCCGTAACGGTCGCCCGGACACCCGAGGGCGTCAATTGGCCGAAAGGGCATGTCGGGATTCGGCCGCGGCGTCCGTACGCAGACGCGAAGCGCCCGCGGAACGGATCGGGACAGGCTGTCAGACCACCCCTTGCAGGACCCGTCGCTCGCGTCGGGGCATCCGCTCCGCGCTCGGTGCCTCGCGTGCGTCCGGGGGACCGGCCACGCCAGTCAGTCGCATCGACGCCGCGTTTCGGAACGCCCCGGGCGTAGTCCCCGTCAACCGCCGGAACACCCGGTTCATGTGGCTCTGGTCGGCGAACCCGGCGTCCGCTGCGATCAGTACAAGATCGCGCTCCGATTCGCACAGGAGAGTCTTGACGAGCGCCACGCGGACCTGCAGCAGATAGCGGTGCGGTGCCAACCCGGTGACGCGCCGGAACTGCCGCGCACATTGCGAGATGCTGAGGCCGGCGAGGAAAGCGATTTCCCGGCACCCCAGTGCCTTGCCCGGATGCGCATGGATGTACGCGATGGCGCAGCGCAATCCCGAGCGCACGGGTAACACCGTAGTGGTCGACGCACTCGTTTCGTTCGCAGCCATGCCTGACGTACATCCGCCTTCGGCCATCTGTCGTCCTCTCGTTGCTCCGGCTCTGGAGCAACAGCTTGTCCTTGTGCCCGAGAGACTAGCCAGGGTCGCCAGCGGCGCAACCCGATGGGTGCCCGCCAATGGCGGGCAAATTTCCCGGGGCGTTCCGCGGCGCAACGCCTGCCCGACACCTAGAATGGCAGCCGGAATCGCGGCCCCCTTCAGTCGGCGGTGCCGCAGGAGGTGATCCCGTGAACCTGAAGCTCTATCTCACACTGCGCGTCGCGCTGCTGGCATTCCTGTGCCTGGTACTCGCCTCCGGCTACGTCTTGTGGCAGGCGCAACGCGAGCAGCACCAGGCCATCGGGACGACCCTGTCGACCATGGCGAAACAGTTCCAGATCCGCCTCAGCAGCGTCCAGGTCGGATTCGACCGCGTGGGCCGCTTTCTGTACTGGGACCCGCTCGTGGACTCCGAGATCGCGCCCGGCTTCTGCGTCCGTTACGAAGACGCGCAGGGCCGGACCGTCACCACGAGCTGCCGCGGGTTCGATCCCGACGAGCCGCAGGAATCCGCGGCGCCCGTCTGGTTCGCCGCGTTCTATCGCGTCGCCTTCGACCCCGGACAGGAAACGGTAGCGCCGCTGGCGTGGCGCCAGCGCGACTACGGCCGGCTGGTCGCGACACCCGATGCCGGGAGTCAGGTGGCTCGCGCGTGGCACGCCGTGCGCTCGCTCATGGGATTGACCGCCGTCACCGTCCTCGCGTTGTGCGTGCTGGTCTACTTCGCGATCGATCGCGCGCTGCGACCGACACGCGAGATCCTACTGGGGCTCGAACGCCTCGAGCGTGGCGATCTCACCGCGCGCCTGCCCGCGTTCGAACTGATCGAACTGCGCCGGTTGAGCACGGGCTTGAACCGCCTCGCGACGAGCCTCGAGCAGGGCGTCGCGGAGCGCACCGAATTGACGCGCAAGCTGGTGAGCGTGCAGGAAGAGGAGCGGCGCCACCTCGCGCGTGAACTGCACGACGAGTTCGGCCAGTGCCTCGCGGCGATCAGCGCGGCCGCGGCCAGCGTCGGGTTGACTGCACGCCAACAATGCCCCGAACTGGTGAGCGAGGCCGAGCGGCTGACACGCATTACGGAACACATGATGCAGATGCTGCGGGGCATGCTGCAGCGCCTGCGGCCGCCCGGTTTCGACGAGCTCGGGCTCATCGAAAGTCTGCGCGGCCTGGTCGCGCAATGGAACGGCCGCTCGACCCGGATCGACCTCGACGTCAACGGCGATTTCGAGCGACTGCCCGAACCGGTGACGATCGGCATCTTCCGCATCGTGCAGGAATGTCTCACCAACGTCGCGAAGCATGCCGACGCGACATGGGTGTCCGTGCGACTGCGGCGCAGCGGGGACGAGTCCGATGACCGCACCGCCGGCAAGGTCGACGTGATCGTGGAAGACAACGGTCGATCGGATGCCGGCGCCATGAGCGGTGCATCGGGATTGGGCTTGCTCGGGATGCGCGAGCGCGTCGCGGCGCTCGGCGGCCAGCTGACGCTGAGCGGCGCGGACAGCTCGCGGGGTCTGGTCGTGCATGCATTGATTCCGGTCGCCGCGTGACCGAACGCAGGCGATGAGCCCGGCACCCATCAGAATTCTACTGGTCGACGATCACGCGATCGTGCGCGAGGGCTATCGCTCGCTGCTCGCCAAGCATGCCGGACTCGAGGTGGTGGCGGAAGCCACCAACGGCGACGAGGCCTACGCACGCTTTCAGGAATGCGCCCCCGACGTGGTGATCATGGATCTGTCCCTGCCCGGCCAGGGCGGTCTGGAGGCGACGGCACGTATCTGCCGTCGCGACCCCGAAGCACGCATCCTCGTCTTCAGCATGCACCAGAATCCCACTTTCGCGGTGCAGGCGACCCGTGCCGGCGCCAAGGGCTACGTCACCAAGAGCAGCGCCCCCGAGGTGCTGATCCGCGCGATCTACGACGTGCATCGGGGACGCGCCGCGTTGAGCCCCGACATCGCCCAGGCGCTGGCCCTGGCGAAACTGGGCGGCGACGATCAGGCGCTCGCGCAACTCACGGCGCGCGAATTCGAGATCCTGCGCATGCTGGTGGACGCGCGCTCCACCGACGACATCGCCCAGGCGCTGCACATCAGTCCGAAGACGGTGTCCAACTGCCACTACCAGATCAAGAAGAAACTGGGGGTGGCCACCGACATCGAACTGGTGCGCCTCGCCCTGCGCATGAACGTGCTGGATCCCCTTGCGATCTCCGATCGGGCCTGACACGCAGACCGCAGCACGCGTCAGGCGAGTTGCACCCGCTCCCCGAACGGCACTTCACCCTGCCCCTTGACCAGCCAGAGCATGGGATACGTCGGCGGTCGCTCGGGAAATTCACCCATCGCATCGGTGAAGTAGATCAGCAGGTCGGGCGTCAGCCCGTCACGCTCGATCCAATCGAACACGGGCGTGAAGCGTGTGCCGCCGCCGCCCCCGATGCCGCTCGGCAGCACCACCTGCTCCCATGCGGAAAAGTTCCACGGCCCGTCCGCGGCCAGGCGTTCGTCGCATGCATGCACGGTGAGATGCGCGCTCACCTGCGCCTTCAGGGCATCGAGCTCGGCCGCGAACTCGCCCAGCTCCGCTTCGGTGATCGAGCCGCTGGTGTCGAGCACAGCCACCAGGCGGATCGATCCTTTCGCGAGGCGCGGCAGCAGGGCCGCACCGTCGCGACGCGGCGGGCGCTGGAACGTGTAGTCCTCCTGGGCGACCGCGTAGACGTAACGGGCGAGCAGCGCACGCCACGGCAGCGTCGGCTCCAGCAGGCGCTCCAGGCGACGCAGCCACGATTCGCCGAGTCGACCGACCTCGCGCGCCGCTTGCGCTGCCGCCGCGAGCCGACTCTTCCACAACTGCTCGAGCGCGAGCGGATCGCCCATGCCCTCGACATCGAGGTCGCGATGACCGTCGGGGCGATGGCGGCGCGCCTCGGACCCCGCGTCATCCCACGCATCCTCCTGCGCCTCGGCTCCCGCCGTACCGCCCTCGCCCGCGGTCGGTGACGCCGCGCGCGCACGGTGCCCGTCGCGCAGGCGCAGCTCGCCCAGGTAACCCGCCAGTCCGCCGTGATCGTCGCGATCGAACGCGTGCCGATCGAAGCTGCGCTCCGCGGTCGTCACAGGGATCAGCGGATAGATCTCCTCGGCCGACAGGCCCCGGAACATCGGTTCGAGCAAGGCTCCGGCGGGCGGCACGAACCCGTCGTCCCGCAGCATGTGGTTGACGGCGTGGTCGCACGCCACGTCCCAACGGCGCTTGATGCGATGGTCGCGCCGCGCGAAATGACCGAGCGCGCAGTGCAGCGCCTCGTGCGCCAGCCAGAACTGCATGTCTCCAAACGACACTTCATCGATGAACGCGGGGTTGAAGTGAACGCTGCGCGCATCGGTAGCCAGGGTCTCGCACCACTCGGGGTCGGCGGCACGGAATGCGAGGTGCAACGAGAGCGAACCGATGAACGGCCGTTCCAGCACGAGACGGGCGCGCGCCGCGGCGAGCTTGGTGAACGCGCGCGCCAGCCGATCCGGAGAATCGCTCACCCGGAACCGCGATCGAACAGCACCAGTTCGCCGACGCTGTCCGCCCATTCGCTGAACTCCGGCACGTCGATGAGCGGCCGCCCGACGCACCGCTGCAAGTCGGTGACGAGCATCACGCCGAGCTCGCGCTGCGTGAAGCCGCGCGCGTAGCGCAGGATGTTGGCGTACACGGTCGGCGCCTCGGAGGCGCGATCGGCTCGCAACGCCCGCCGCACGAGAGCCGCCGCCACGCCGTACTGCAGGTCGATCCCGTCGGGCACGTTCTGCGATTCGCCGCGGACGATGGCATCCACGTCGGGCATGCGTTCCATGTGGTCGATGAAGGCCTTCAGCTCGACGCCAGCGGCCTTGCCGACGCACGCCTGCAATCCCTCCAGCAACAAGGCGCCATCATCGCCGAATTTCTCCAGGGCGCGATGGGCATAGAACCAGGTCCGCGGCGACGGGAACGCCACCGGCATGCGTGCCGGGTCGAAGTCGAACATGAGCTCCGGCCGGAAACGCAGGAACGCAATCACCCTCGCATCCACGCCATTGCGATGGGCCCACGTGACCCAATCGTCCAGGTGCGGCTCCACCTCGTAGTGCGTGAACCGGTTGGCGAGCGGCGCCGGCATCGCATAGGTGACACCACGGTCGCCCTGCCGATTGCCGGCCGCGAAGATCACCCACCCGTCCGGCACCGCATAATCGCCGAGGCGCCGGTCAAGGATGAGCTGATAGGCGGCAGCGGTGACCGTCGGCGCCGCCGCGTTGATCTCGTCGAGGAACAGCACGCCGCGCGCGCCGTGGCGCGATGCATCCGGCAACATCGACGGCACTGACCACTCGACACGGGGGCCTTCGCGAAACGGGATGCCGCGCAGATCGGTCGGCTCGAGCTGCGACAGGCGCAGATCGATCAGGCCGACGCCCGCGCGCGCTGCGAGGTCGCGCACGATCTCGCTCTTGCCCACGCCGGGTGGACCCCAAAGCATGACGGGCGTATGCGCGCCCGCGACGGCTGCCCGGAATTCGCGTTCGAGGATGGCGGCGATGTGCGCAGGTCTCATGGGGCCGATTCTACCGGGCGTGTCCGGCCCCGGGCTATCGACCGCGAAGCCGATCTGCTACCTTCGCGCGGATGAACTTCTGCAGCAATTGCGGCGCCCCGGTCGCGCACGAGATCCCGGCCGACGACAACCGCGAACGCGCGGTCTGCCACGCCTGCAACACGATCCACTACGAGAATCCGCGCATGGTCGTGGGCTGCATCGCGGAATGGGACGACCGGATCCTGCTCTGCCGCCGCGCCATCGAGCCGCGCCTCGGGCTGTGGACCGTGCCCGCAGGTTTCATGGAGAACGGCGAGACCACCGCCGAAGGTGCGGCGCGCGAAACGCTGGAGGAAGCGAATGCGCGGGTGGAAGTGCTGGGGCTGTATGCGCTCTACAACATCCCTCACATCGACCAGGTCTATCTGCTGTTCCGGGCGCGCCTGCTCGATCTCGACTTCAGCCCCGGCTCGGAAACGCTGGAGACGATCCTCGTGGCGGAGGCGGACATTCCCTGGGATCAGCTCGCCTTCGCTACAGTTCGGCATACTCTGCGCCGATACTATGCAGACCGGCGGGCGGGGACCTACCGGACGCACACCGGCACGATCGAACCCATGGGCAAGTTGCGCGAGCCCCCCACCGGGTAGGACCCGGCCGGATCCATGACCGGATCGTTGCAGAACCGCACCATCGGTTCCACCAAGGCGAACAGGGACAATCCATGGACGACTTGCAGAATTTCCTCGCTGGACAGGGCCTGCTACCCCACGGCTACTGCATCGCCTGGTCACCGGGGCTGCTGTGGACCCTGGTCTCGGCCGATGCGCTGATCGCCGCGGCCTACTACTCGATTCCGCTCGGGCTGTTCGTGCTCGCGCGGCAGCGGCGCGATCTCGCGTTCCACTGGATGTTCTATCTGTTCGCGTTCTTCATCCTCGCGTGTGGCACCACGCACCTGATCGGCCTTGTCAGCATCTGGTATCCCGTCTACCGGATCGACGCGACGATCAAGGTCGTGACTGCGAGCCTGTCGGTGCTGACGGCGAGCATGCTGTGGCCCCTCATCCCGCGGGTGCTCGCCCTGCCCTCGCCGCGGCAGATGGCCGAGGTCAACCGCCGGCTCGAAGCGGAAATCGAGAGTCGGCGCAAGGCCGAGGAAGCGCTGCGTGCCGCCAACGCCGATCTCGAGCGGCGGGTCGCCGAGCGCACGCAGGAGCTCCAACTCACCAACGACCAGCTCGCGCGCTCCAACCGGGAGCTCGAGCAGTTCGCGTACGTGGCGTCGCACGACCTGCAGGAGCCGCTGCGCATGGTGTCGGCATACGGCCAGTTGCTGGAGCGCCGCTATGCCGATCGACTCGATGGGGACGCCCGCGAGTTCCTCGGGTTCATGACCGACGGAGCGCGTCGGCTGCAGGGCATGATCGACGACCTGCTGGTGCTGTCGCGGGCTTCGCGCGGTCCGGAGTTGGCGCCTGCGTCACTCGACGCAGCGCTGGAACGGGCAACCGGCAATCTCACCCTCGTGCTGGAAGAATCCGGCGCGAACCTTTCCCGCGAGCCACTGCCCCAGGTGATGGGCGACGAGAACCAGTTGACGCGCCTCTTTCAGAATCTGCTGTCCAATGCGGTCAAGTTCCGCGGTGAGGCGGCCCCCGAGATTCGCGTCGCCGCCACCGATCGAGGTCACGAATGGCTGGTCTCCGTGAGCGATAACGGCATCGGCATCGATCCGAAGTACAGCGAGCGCATCTTCGCCGCGTTCCAGCGCCTGCACGGCCAGGCCGAATACCCCGGATCGGGCATCGGGTTGACGCTGTGCAAGCGCATCGTCGATCGCCACGGCGGCAAGATCTGGGTCGAGTCCGCTCCCGGGCAAGGCGCGACGTTCTACTTTTCCCTGCGCAAGGCGGCCGCATGAGCGCTTGCGCCGCTGCGCCCCCGCGCGAGATCCTGCTTGTGGAAGACAATCCCGGTGACGTGCGGCTCCTGCGCGAAGCCCTGCGCGAAGTCCCGCACCTCGGACGGTTGCATGCGGTCGACAGCGTCGACCAGGCCATGGATTTCCTGCTGCGACGCGACGACTACAGCGACGCGGCGCGTCCCAACGTGGTCTTGCTGGACCTCAACCTGCCCCGGCGTCACGGCATCGAACTGCTCGAGGAGATGCGGGAACACGAGGGGATCGCCGGAATTCCGGTTATCGTACTCACCAGTTCCGCCTCGGAAGAGGACCGCCGGCGTTCGTATGCCAATGCCGCGGCCGCCTTCGTGACCAAGCCGCAATCTCTGGATGCCTACGTGGACCTGCTGCACGTCGTCGCCACCTGGGCTGCCGAGCACCCACCGCAGGAGTCGCGCTCGCCATGAATCCCGAATTCCGCGTTCTCGTGCTGGAGGACAACCCCGGCGACCTGCGCCTCCTGCGGGAAATGGTGGCCGATGCGGGCGAGATGCGCTTCCGCCTGAGTGCAGTCACGCGCTTGATGGAAGCGCTCGAGGTGCTCGACGGCGAGCCCTACGACCTGATCCTGGCCGATCTCAATGTGCCGGACAGCAACGGCCTCGACACCTTTCAGTCGCTGCATGAGCGCGCTCCCGACACGCCGGTGATCCTGGTCACCGGAAACACGGACGAGTCCACCGCACTCGCGGCAGTGGCCCATGGTGCCCAGGACTATCTGGTGAAGGACGGCCTGGATGCACGCGCGCTCACCCGCGCCATGATGTACGCCGTCGAACGCAACCGCGTCGAGCAGGAACGGCGCCACCTTGTAGCGATCCTCGAGGCCACCACCGACGTTGTCTGGACCATCAGCCCCGACGGGCAGATCCGCTTCCTCAATCAGGCCGGGCACGCGACCCTGGGGCTCCGTCCCGGCGCCAGCATCGACCAAGTGAACCTGATGGATCACTTTGCGGCCTGGGCCGCACGGTTGGTCCGCGAAGAGGCGATCCCGTCGGCCATCCGCGATGGCGTGTGGCTGGGCGAGACCGCCCTGCTCGGCCCGGACAGCGTCGAGATACCGGTGTCGCAGATCATCATCGCGCACCGGAGCAGTTCGGGGCGGCTGCTGTTCCTTTCCACCATTGCACGCGACATCCGCGAGCGCAAGAAGGCTGAGGAACGGCTGGCACGGCTCGCACATTTCGATGCCCTGACCGGCCTGCCCAATCGCGATCTGTTCCGCGACCGTCTGACGCAGGCCATGCAGCGCGCACGCCGACACGATCGCCTGCTGGCACTCCTGTTCATCGATCTCGACAACTTCAAGGACGTCAACGACACGCTCGGCCATTCAGCCGGCGACCAACTCCTGAAGGAGATCGGCCGGCGGCTCGAGCATTGCCTGCGCAGCCAGGATTCCGTCGCGCGCCTGGGCGGCGACGAGTTCACCGTCCTCATCGAAGACCTGGCGAGCATCGAGCAGCTCCAGGTGGTGCTCGACAAGCTGCTGCACGAACTTTCCGTCGGCGTGCCGCTCGGCGGGACCGAAGTGTTCGTGACCGCCAGCATCGGCGCGACCCTGTACCCCATCGGTGACGCCGACACCGAGGCACTGCTGAAGCAGGCCGACGCGGCGATGTATCAGGCGAAGTCGAACGGGCGCAACAACTACCAGTTCTACTCCCACGAGCTGCAGATCCGCATCGCCCAGCGCCTGGCGCTCGCCAACGACCTGCGGCGCGCCGTGGAACGCGGCGAGTTGATGCTCGAGTACCAGCCCCAGGTCGACGTGGTCACCGGTAGCGTCACCTGCGTCGAGGCACTGGTGCGCTGGAACCACCCGCGCGACGGCTTGATCTCGCCCGCGGTTTTCATTCCCATCGCCGAGCAGACCGGTCAGATCGGCGCCATCGGCGACTGGGTGCTGCGCGCCGCATGCCGCCAGTGCGGACAATGGCGTGCGGCCGGCCTTCCGAAGTCTCGCATCTCGGTGAACGTGTCGGCGCGCCAGTTTCGCCTGACCAACATGGTTCAGGTCGTCCGCAGCGCCCTCGCTGACGCACGGCTCGAGGCCAACGCACTCGAGCTCGAGATCACCGAGGGGTTGATGATGGAGAACCTGAACGCTGCGGAAGGCGTTCTGCGCGAATTGAAGGAGATGGGCGTCACCCTCGCCGTGGACGATTTCGGCACCGGCTATTCGTCGCTCGCGTACTTGAAGCACCTGCCGCTGCACTGCCTCAAGATCGACCGTTCCTTCGTGCGCGATCTCCCGCAGGACGCGGACTCGGCCGCGATCGCACGCTCGATCCTGGCCATGGCGCACCACCTCAACCTGTCGGTGGTGGCCGAAGGGGTCGAGACACAGGAACAGTACGACTTTCTGGTGGACGAGGGTTGCGATGCCGTTCAGGGATTCCTGTTCGCCCGGCCGTTGTCGCCATCGGCGGTGGAAGAACTGCTGCGCAAGGGCTCCGTGCTGCGCTGACCGCCGGGCTGATCACGCAGCGCGCAACGCATCCACGATCTTCATCCTGGATGCCTGCGCTGCGGGCAGCACACCGCCCAGCAGCCCCATGCCGATCGCGAATGCCATGGCGGCAGTGACGATCTGCGGGGTCAGATCGAAGCTGAACGCCAACTCGGAAAACGACTGCCAGTTCACGGTCGACACCGTGATGAGTTGCATCGACGACGCCATCGCAACGCCGATCGCACCGCCCACCGCACCGAGCAGGAGCGCTTCGGTGAGGAAGGCCGACAGGATGCTGCCGCGCTGGAATCCGAGCGCGCGCAACGTGCCGATCTCGGCCGTACGCGCCGCGACCGAGGCATACATGGTGATCATCGCGCCGATGACCGCACCGATGGAGAAGATCACCGACAACGTGATACCCAGGTAACGGATGAAGCGGGCGAGCGCTTCGGACTGTTCCTCGTAGAAGATCTTCTCGCGCTTCGCCTCCACCGTGAGACGCGGCTCCGCCTCGAGGCGTGTCTTGAGGGCGTCGAAGGCAGTGGGGTCGTTGAGCCGCATCACCATCGACGAAAAGTTCACGCGCCGGAACGCCTGCATCATTTGGTCGGCGTCGCCCCAGATCTCGGAATCAAAGCCGCTCTTGCCCGCATCGAAGATGCCCACGACGGTCCATTCGCGCATGCCGAAGCGCAGTTGCTGGCCGATGGCCACCCCCTCGAAGCGCTCGGCGATGCTGCGCCCGACCACGATCTCGGAACTTCCGGGCCGCCAGATGCGCCCCTGCCTGATCTGCACCTGAGGTCGCAGGATCAGGCCGCGTTCGGTCGCGCCCCGGATCACGACGTTGGAGGGACTCCCGCTGTCGCGCTTCGGCAAGGAGATGAGAACCAGCACTTCCTTCGAGACCAGCGGCTGGCCATCGATCCCGAGCGACACTTCGGGCTGCGATTCCACGACACCGGCCTGCATCCGGTCGATTGCACTCTGGACTTCCGTTCCGGCGGAGCGCCGGATCACCAGCACGTTGTCGTAGGCCCCCGTGGCCACGAGCGTCGAGCGCAGACCCTGCTCCAGCATCAGTACGGTAGCAAACACGAAGACCACGAGGGCGAGTCCGGCGGCGGTCAATGCCGTTGTGAGTCGTCGTGCCCAGAGATTGCGCAGGCTGTAGGAGAAGGGGATCTTCATGACGTCAGCAGGCGTGCCAGCCGACGCCGGGCCCCCATCCCAACCTTCCCCCACCAAAGGTGGGG
>LNDQ01000154.1 GCA_001464695.1 Betaproteobacteria bacterium Ga0077523
CACAGCCCTCAACCCCGCCGCGATCTGCACGCGCGCCGCACGTATCGAGGGAATCACCGCAGCGACCATCCCCACCACGGCGGCGCACACGAATTGCAGCAGCACCGTCTGCTGCGAAACTTCGAACACCGGAAACAGCGACCCCACGAGCCGGCGGAACATCTCGGCCACAGGAAAGGTCGCGACCACACCCAGCGCCCCGCCGACCAGCGCGATCGCCATGGACTCCCCAACAATGAGTCGACCCACGCTGAACGGCTTGAAACCGAGCGCCTTCAACGTCGCGTACTCCGAAAGACGCTCGCGCGCGCTCATCGCCATGGTGTTGGCCATCACCGCCATGATGATGAAGATCACGAGGTACGACACCACGCGAATCGCGATCACCAGCGTCTCCACCATCGACACGAAGCTCAACTGGAACGCCCGCTCGGTCTCGGTCAAGGTCTCTGCGAGCGAATTGCGGAACTGCGCATCGATGACGCGGCCAGTCTCCGCAGCCCGGTCCGGATCAGCGATGCCCAGCACGTAGAGACCGTAGTAGTTCGCCCGCCGCGGCATCAGGGTCTTCACGCGCTCGTTCAGGTACTCCCAGTGGAAGAAGAACTGCGAGGTATCCACCTTGCTGTCGCGCCCTTCGTAGATCGCCCGGACCACGAACTCCCAGTTCCCGGGGTAGATCATGCCCTTCAACGGAACGACGTCACCCACGTTCCATGCGTAGGTGTCGGCCAGCTTGCGCCCGACGATGGCGCCCTTGCGGTCGCGCAGGAACTCCTTGAAGTCGGCCTCGGGAATGAGGTACTCGGGGTAGAGCGGGAAGTAGTCGTCGGGATCAACAGCGAACTGCGGGAAGAAGTTCTTGGTTTCCTGATACACGCCACCGAACCAGTTGACGCCCGCCACGCCGGTGACGCCTTCAACTTGTCGCAGTTTTTCCCGATAGGTCGACGGCAGCGGAAACACCAGCGATACCGAACTGCGGGTGATGAGGCGCGAGGACGACGCGGTGTTGACGCCCGAGAACCAGGCCTCGATTACCGTCGACAGGAGCCCGTAGGCGAGAATGGCGACGAAGATTCCCAGCGCGGTCAGCGACGTTCGCAGACGGTGGCGAAGCGCATTGCGGATGACGAGCTTGAGGAACATCAATCCGCGCGCACGATCGCGCCCTTGTCCAGATTGAGGATCGAATGCGCTTTCTGCGCCGCGCGCTGATCGTGAGTGACCATGATGATGGTCTTGCCCAGCTCGTCATTGAGCCGCTCCATGAGATCGAGGATCTCCCCGGCTGAAACGCGATCGAGATCGCCCGTGGGTTCGTCGGCCACCAACAGGGTCGGATCCGTGATGATCGCGCGGGCGATGGCCACGCGCTGCTGCTGTCCGCCGGAGAGTTCCGACGGATAGTGGCCGACGCGATCCGACAACCCCACCATCGAGAGCGCCAATTCGGCACGCTCGCGCCGTTCGCGTCGTCCCAGCGGCGTCAGCAGCAACGGAAGTTCGACGTTCTCGAGCGCGGTCAGCACCGGCATCAGATTGTAGAACTGGAAGATGAAGCCCACGTGCCGGGCGCGCCAGTCGGCCAACGTGCCTTCGGAGAGCTGCGTGATGTCCACGCCCTCCACTTCGATCGAACCGGTGTCGGGCTTGTCGATGCCCGCGATCAGGTTGAGCAGCGTGCTCTTGCCTGAACCCGATGGTCCCATCAAGGCGAGAAAGTCGCCCGCCGCAATATCGAGATCGAGATCAGCGAGCACCGGCACGATCTGGCCGCCGCGCTTGTACGACTTCGACAGGTTCCGGATGGAGACGACCCGCGGGCCGCCGTCGGCAAGATTCACTTCGCCGCCGTCTTGACCTTGGCACCATCGGCGAATTTCTCGCCTGGCTTCAGCACGACCTTGTCGCCGACCTTGAGACCGCTTTGCACTTCCACCAGATCGCCGATGCGCTCACCGGTCGTTACCGGGGTGGCATGGGCCACGCCATCCGAGACTACGAACGCGACACTGCGCCCATCGCGCGTCACGATAGCTGCGGGGCTGACCGCGATACGCGCCACCCGCTGTTCCTCGTTCACCGCCTCGGACAGGAACGTCACCTTGGCGCTCATCTCCGGCAGCACGCGCGGATCGATCGCGGCGAAGCGGATCTTGGTCATCACCGTGGCCTTGGACCGATCCACCGTCGGCACCATCCGCGCCACCACGCCGCGAAACCGCAGGTCCGGCAAGGCGTCGAGCTGGATCTCGGTCGGCTGATCGATGCGCACCTTGGACAGGTTCGATTCCGACACGTCCGCCTCCACTTCCAGCGTGGCCATGTCCGCCATGGTCACCACGGCCCCCTTGGCGTCGCTCGCCGAGGAGAACGGCGTCACGACATCGCCCACGTTGGCGGCCTTGGTCAGCACTACGCCGTCGAACGGCGCCCGGATCAGCGTCTGGTCGACGTTCACTTCGGCCGCGCGCAGGTTGGCCTGGGCCACCGCCACCGAGGCTTCGAGCGAGTTCACCCCGGCCTGGGCCTTTTCCAGGCGAGCGCGCGCCACGTCGTGCGCCGAATCCGACACGAAATTCTGCCGCAGCAGCTCCTCGGACCGGCCAAATGCCCGCCGGGCATCGGCCAGTTCAACGCGGCTCTGCTCGAGATTGGCCCGGGCCACTGTCAGATTCGCAGCCGCCTGGTCGCGCGCCGCCGCCATGTCGCGATTCTCCAGCCGGGCGATCACCTCGCCCTGCTTCACCCGGCTACCCTCGGCCACGCCGAGCCATTCCAGCCGTCCGGTCGCCTTGGACGCCACAGCCGCCTTGCGCTGCGCCACCACATAGCCGGTCGCGGTCAGGACCGACAGGCTCTGGTAGGGGTAGGCGCTGGTGACGCTGGCCTGCTCCACTTCGACCGGCGCCGCCTTGAAGCGCATGGCGGCGAATCCGCCAGCCACGAGCACGACGATCGCCACCAAGGCCGGCGTGCGCCAACGGCGCCACGCCCGGGCGTGGCCGGTCACCAGCATCCCGTCGGTGCCGCGCGCCAGCTTGAGCTTGGAAAGGTCGGTCTGCGCCATGATCGATCGCCGGTGAGAGCCAGATGAGGCCTGCACCCGCACGACACAAGACGCGGATTATGCCCGAGCAGGTTGCCGGCATTGTGTTTGCTGGGGAAGCGGAGCCGCACCCACGGGGCATGCACCCTCAAGGACGGCAGGGGGCCGGCCGATAACGTCTGTTGGCGCCGAATGTATCGCCGTCGAGTACCTATCTGCTATAGTCGTCAAGAGCTTACAGCGCCCGAATCTCATGTCCGCCACTGCGGCCGCGGCCCCGCCCCGCGCCGAACAGCGACTCGCTCTGCAAGGCATCCTCGATGATCTCGTCGCGGACGGGCTGGTGTCTGCCGATGCCGCGCGCGAATTGTCCATCCGGCAGGGCAGCCGCCGCACCGAGGTCCATCCGCTGACCATCGTCGCGGACCAGAAATGGAAGGACCCGCGCAGTCCCCGCAAGGTCTTGCACCTCGAGGCGTTGACCGAGTGGCTGGCGGGCAAGGTCGACCTGCCCTACCGGCACATCGACCCGTTCAAGATCGATTTCGCCGGCGTCACCAAGGTGATGTCGAACGCCTATGCGACCCGCTTCCGCATCCTGCCGATCGAGGTCAACACCAAGGAATGCCTGATCGCCACCTGCGAGCCCTACATCCGCGAATGGGAGAAGGAGCTCGCGCGGGCACTGCGGCTGGAAATCAAGCGTGTCATCGCCAACCCGGTGGACATCGCCACCTACCTGGTGGAGTTCTACAACCTGGCCCGTTCGGTCCAGAGCGCGTCGGCCCAGAAAAAGGGCGAGTTGTCCGACATCGCCAACTTCGAGCAGCTGGTGCAGCTCGGCGAACGCGGCAACCTGGACGCCAACGACCGCCACGTCGTCCACATCGTCGACTGGATCTTCCAGTACGCCTTCGAACAGCGCGCGAGCGACATCCACATGGAGCCGCGGCGCGACGCGGGCAACGTCCGCTTCCGGATCGACGGCGTGCTGCATCAGGTCTACCAGATCCCGACACCCGTGATGGCGGCCATGACGAGCCGCATCAAGATCCTCGGGCGCATGGACGTGGTCGAGAAGCGCCGCCCTCAGGACGGCCGCATCAAGACCGTGACGCCCGACGGCGGGGAAGTGGAACTGCGGCTGTCGACGATGCCCACCGCGTTCGGCGAGAAGCTGGTGATGCGGATCTTCAACCCCGACGTCATCGTGAAGGACTTCAAGGAGCTCGGCTTCTCCGACGATGACCGCGGCAAATGGACGCAGATGATCTCGCAGCCGCACGGGATCATCCTCGTCACCGGCCCCACCGGCTCGGGCAAGACCACCACGCTCTACTCCACGCTGAAGCAGCTCGCCACCGCCGACGTGAACGTCTGCACGGTGGAGGACCCGATCGAGATGGTCGAAGCGTCCTTCAACCAGATGCAGGTGCATCACGCGATCGGCCTCGATTTCGCTGCCGGCGTCCGCACGCTGATGCGCCAGGACCCCGACATCATCATGGTGGGCGAGATCCGCGACCTGGAGACCGCCGAGATGGCGATCCAGGCCGCCCTCACCGGTCACCTGGTGCTCTCGACGCTGCACACCAACGACGCGCCCTCGGCCATGACGCGGTTGCAGGACATCGGTGTGCCGCCGTACCTGCTGCATTCGACCATCCTCGGTGTCATGGCGCAGCGGTTGGTACGCACCCTGTGCCCGCACTGCAAGGAAGGCGGCCCGATCGAGGACGAGACCTGGAAGCTGCTCATCAGCCCGTGGAACGCGGAGAAACCGACCCAGGTGAACTACGCGCGCGGCTGCCTCGAGTGCCGCATGACCGGCTACTCGGGACGGGTGGGCATCTACGAGATCATGGTGCTGACCGCCGCTCAGCGCCGCCTGATCGGGCCCGAGGCCGACCTGGCGGCTCTGCGCGACCAGGCCTATCGCGACGGGATGAAGCCGCTGCGCATCGGCGGTGCCTTGAAGGTCGCCCAGGGCATCACGACGGTCGATGAAGTGCTGAAGGTGGCGCCGCCGGTCATCGGCGACCGGCGCAAATCCGGTCACCGGGCGCGCAGCAGCGAGACGCCGACGTGAACGCCGTGACGCCGAACGCCCTGGTGCGCGGAGCATCGGACCTGCGCGGGCTGCTGCTCGCGAATGCGGCCACGGCGCTCGCCTATTTCCTCGCGGCGCGTGGCGGCATCTGGTTCAACGTGCCCGAAGCACTCGGCAGTTTCGTGTGGCCGGCCTCAGGCATCCTCGTGGCGCTGGTCTACCTGTTCGGCGCGCGCGCGGTCCCGGGCGTCCTCCTCGGCGCGTTCACCGCGAACTATGTTCAGAAGTACGGCCTCTTGCCGGCATTCGGCATCGCGCTCGCCAATGCCGCCGAGGCCTGGCTCGGCGCGACGCTGTTGCGCCGCGCCGCGGTGGCGACGGAACTCGCGCGCCTCACCGATGCGCTCAAGCTGGCACTGTTCGGCGCCGGGGTTGCCGCATTGGCCGGCGCCATCGGCGGCCCGGTGATCCTCGCGCTGAGCGGCAAGGTCGCAGCCGCGGGCATCCCGACCACGATGGTGACCTGGTGGATGGGCGATGCGCTGGGCATCCTGGTTTTCGCGCCGCTGATCTTCGCCTGGCGTTCGTGGCGCCCGCCGGGCAATCCGCGGGCGCTCGCGGTCCGTCTGGTACTCCTCGTCGCGGAGGCAGCCGTCCTCTGGCTCACCTTCTCGGGTGACCTCGAGACCATGGTGGGACAGCCGGTGGCTTATCTCGCGTTGCCGCTGCTCGTCTGGATCGCGCTGTCCGCGGGCTTGCGCACGGTAACCACCTGCCTGCTGCTGCTGCTCGCGTTCGCGACCTGGGGTCTGGTGCAGGGCACCGGCCCGTTCGTGGCCGCGAGCGGACTTGCGAACCACGTCTCGACGTACCTGTTCGTCGCGATCACGTCAGTGATGGCACTCGTGCTGCACGCCATCGCCCAGGAGCGGCGCGCCACTGCTGCCGGGTTGCGCGCGAGCCTGCAGCGCTTCCAGACACTCACGACGCTCTCGAGCGACTGGTACTGGGAGCAGGACGCGGACATGCGCTTCACGTTGATCGCCGGGCGTGCCATCGACGAGCGCCGGATCCGCGCCGACGAAGTGATCGGCAACCGTCGCTGGGAAATTCCGGGGGATGTCGATCCCGCCGAACGCAAGCGGCACGACGACGCCGTGGCCAAGCGCGAACCCTTCCGCGATCTGCTGACCACGCGCTACAACGACGCCGGCGAACGGCGCACGGTTGCGGTGAGCGGAGCCCCGGTCTTCGGCGACGACGGCACGTTCCTCGGGTATCGCGGCGTCGGGCGCGACGTGACCCTGCAGCGCCGCGCCGAATTCGAGATCGAGCAGGCCCGCAATTTTCTCGACGCGATGGTCAACGCGATCCCGAGCCCGGTGCTGGTCAAGGATGCCCAGCATCGCTACATCGGCGCCAACACGGCGTTCTGCCGGTTCTTCGGCCGCACGCTCGAGCAGGTCATCGGCATCACCGACGGCGACGTGTTTCCGCCGGAGGAAGCGCAGTACTTCCAGGACACGGACGACCAGGCCCTGAAGGGCGAGATGGTCCAATACGAGCGCCTCTATCGCCTCGACGGTCGCGAAACCTGGATGTGGACGCGCAAGACCTCGCTCACGCGCCCGGACGGCAGCCGAGTGGTGCTGCTGCTCCTGATCGACGTCACCGCGCGTCGCACCGCCGAAGACGCCTTGAAGCAGAGCGAGCAGCGCTTCCGCAGCCTTGCCGGGCTCTCCTCCGACTGGTACTGGGAACAGGATGCAGATCTCCGCTTCTCCTATGTGTCGGAAGACGCCGCCGGCAAGACGCTATCGCCGCCCGAGGCGTTCCTGGGCAAGACCCGCCATGAACTGAACCACATCTGGGAATCGGACGAAGCACGCGACGAGCATCGTCGCGTGCTGGAGCAACGCCAGCCGTTCCGCGATCTCGTGATCACGTCGCGCGATTCGGCCCGCAGCATTCTCGTGAGCGGTGAGCCGCGCTTCGACGCCGTCGGCCGCTTCATCGGCTATCGCGGCGTCGCCCGCGACATCAGCGTGCTCAAGGCGGCCGAGCGTGAAGTGCTGGAAAGCCGCCGTTATCTCGAGGCGGTGATCAACACGGTGCCCACGCCGATCAGTGTGAAGGACCGGAATCATCGCTTCCTCATCGTCAACGACGCCTTCTGCGAATGGGCGGGTCATCCACGCCAGCAGCTGATCGGCGACAACGGCCGGAGGGTGCTCGGCGACGAACAACACGAGCGGGTGCGCAACACCGATGCCGAGGCACTCGCGAGCAGCGAGCCGATCGAATACGAGGCCCGCTACATGGTGGGCAGTCGCGAAAGCTGGACCCTGGTGCGCAAGACCGGCCTGACGCGTGCCGATGGGGAGCGGGTGGTGGTCTCGTCGTTCATCGACATCACCAACCTCAAGACGGTCGAAAGCCAGCTGCGACTCTCCGAACGGCGCTTCCGCGATTTCGCGGAAGCCGCCGGCGAGTACGTCTGGGAAACCGACGCCTCCGGCCGCTTCACGTTCGTGTCGAGCCGGGTGCAGAGCGTCATTGGCTACGAAGACGCCGAACTCATCGGTCACACGGGTGCCGAGTTCATGCCGCCCTGGGAGTACGAACGCGTGCTCATGTGGATCCGCGACAATCGCGCCGAGGACGGCTCGTTCCGCGATCTCGAGCATCGTTTCGTCACGCGTTCCGGCGAAGTGCTCTGGGTTCAGGTGAACGCGGTGCCGCTGGTCGACCCGCACCACGGCAAGTTCTACGGCTACCGTGGCACGTGCCGCAACATCACCGACCGCCACAAGGCCGAAGAGCGCATCAGCTACCTCGCCACGCGCGATCCGCTCACCGACCTGCCGAATCGACTGCTGTTCAACGACCGCCTCGAGCAGGGTCTCGTCAACGCACGGCGCAAGCGCGAAGCGCTGGCGCTGATGTTCATCGACCTGGACCGGTTCAAGAACATCAACGACTCGCTCGGTCACCACGTCGGCGACCTGCTGCTGCAGGAAGTGGCGGCGCGGATGCAGGCCTGCGTGCGCCGCGGCGATACCCTGTCGCGCCTGGG
>LNDQ01000155.1 GCA_001464695.1 Betaproteobacteria bacterium Ga0077523
CAGGGCCGCCAGCGGGTAGCACGGCAGCCCCCTCCCCAACCCTCCCCCACGAACTGCGTTCGCGGGGGAGGGGGTGTAGATCTACCCCTGTTCCGGCACCGGCGGCGGGTCGGCGTCCGCGCCCTCCTTGGGCTCCTTCACACTCTTGTCCAGCGCTTCCTGCACCGCCTCGCGGACCATGTCGCGCAGGCCAGCCTTCAGGTAATCCGAGGCCTCGCCGACCATCTGGGCCATCGAATCGGCGGCACCGGGCATCAGGCGGCTCTCGATCAACGCGTCCACTTCGCCGTCGAGCCGCTCCTTTATGCGGGCGAAGACGTACTCCTCGAGGCGCCGGACCTGCTCCACTTGCGGCGTGGGCTTGCGCGGCTTCGGCGGAATCGTGTCACCGACGGACCGCACCGGTCCCGCCACGACATCTGTCAGCGTGGGAATGTTGGGCAGCGTCGCCTGCCGCGGATCTTCCGGCCGCGGACGGGCCGCGGTGCGGTGCCTCGACATCAGGCTGTCCACCTCGCCCAGTACTTCGGTGGAACCGGGCGCGGGCGGTATGCGCCCTTCCGCCATGTCGGTCACGCTGCGGCACCCTGGCTGATGTCGTGCGCGCGCACTTCGTAACCGCGGTCGCGATACCAGCGAAAGCGCATCCGTCCCGCTGCGACGTCCTGCTCTTCGGTGCTGACGATCTCCACCAGTCGCTGGAAGCGGCTGAAGACTTCCGGGGTGTCGAGCCGCAGATTGAGCAGCAGTTCGTCGCGCTCCACCGCGGCGAGATCGTGGTCGACGATCACCGGCGTGCGTGCGGCCAGCCGGTGCCGGGCGCGCACGTGCGGAATGAAGCCGGTGGCCGGATAGGTCCACAGCATCCGGTCGACTCTCTCGGTGGCTTCCTCGTCGGGGGTCAGGATCATCACCCGCATGCCGCGGCCCAGCGCCTTGCTGCAGATGAGACAGGCCGTCTGCAGCTTGTTGGATACGTGGGTGTAGAAATCGATCTGCGTCACTTCAGCCGGCGCGGCGCATCAGGAAGGTGGTGAGCAGCGGCACGGGGCGACCGGTGGAACCCTTGTCGCGTCCGGACTTCCATGCCGTCCCCGCGATGTCGAGGTGGGCCCACGGAAACTTGTTGGCGAAGCGTGCCAGGAAACACGCGGCCGTCACGCTGCCCGCGGGCCGGCCGCCGATGTTCGCCATGTCCGCGAACGGGCTCTTGATCTGCTCCTGATAGTCGTCCCACAGCGGCATCGGCCAGGCGCGATCCCAGGCGGCGGCGCCGGCCGCCGCGATCTCGCGCGCGAGCTCGTCCTGGTTCGAGAACAGGCCGGTCGCCACGTGGCCCAGCGCGATCACGCAGGCCCCGGTCAGTGTGGCGATGTCGATCACCGCGGCCGGATCGAACCGTTCGGCGTAGGTCAGCGCATCGCACAGGATCAGGCGCCCCTCGGC
Organism: Betaproteobacteria bacterium Ga0077523; assembly: GCA_001464695.1. Lineage (GTDB taxonomy): Bacteria > Pseudomonadota > Gammaproteobacteria > Burkholderiales. The sequence goes on from LNDQ01000155.1 coordinate 1,447, forward strand.
GTCGGTGTTGAGCACTTCGATGGTCTGCCCTGACATGGAGGTGACGATGTCACCCGGCTTCGTCGCCGTGCCGCTCGGCATGTTCTCGCAGGTCGGCACCAGGCCGACCACGTTGATCGGCAGCTTCATGCCGGCGACTGCCTTCATCGTGCCGAGCACGCTGCCGGCGCCCGACATGTCGTACTTCATCTCGTCCATGTCGCCGGCGGGCTTCAACGAGATGCCGCCGGTGTCGAAGGTGATGCCCTTGCCCACCAGCACCACCGGCTTCTGCTTCTTCGGTCCGCCGCGATACTCCATCACGATGAAGCGCGGCGGCTCGGCGCTGCCGCGCGTGACCGACAGGAACGAGCCCATGCCGAGCTTCTCCATGTCCTTGCGGTCGAGCACCGTCACCTTGAACTTGTGGGCCTTGCCGATGCGCTCCGCCTGGGTCGCGAGATAGGTCGGCGTGCACACGTTGCTCGGCAGATTGCCCAGATCCTTCGCGAGCGCAACGCCGGCGCCCAGGGCGGTGCCCTGCATCAGCGCTGCAGATACGGCCGCGGTGGGTTTGTCCGATGTGCCCAACGTGACTTTCGCGAGGCCAGCCTTGCCGTTCTCGTCTTTCTGGCTCTTCAACTGATCGAAGCGATACGTGGTCTCGTGGCCCACCGCCACCGCGTGCAGAGTCCGCTCGGCCGGGTTGACGCCGGCGACCGGCCATTCCGTCGCGAACAGCGTGGCCTCCTTGGCGCCGGTTCCGGCCGCTGCCTTCAATGCGGCCGCCACCGCGTCGCGGTAGCCCTTGAGAGTCAGCGTCTCCTCCTTGCCGAGACCCACGACGATCACTCTTTCGGCTGCCACCGATGGCACGGCGTGCAGCACCGTGCAGGCCCCACCGGTCGCCTTGAGGTCCCCGCGGCGGTGCAATGCCGTGAGGTAACCGGACGATGCTCGATCCACCGCCTTCGCGGCCGGCGCGAACTTTCCGCCGTCGTACATGCCGACGATGATGGCGGCACTCTTCGCGCCATCGGCCCGGATCTGCTTGATGCTGAAGTCCACGTTCGCTCCTGATATGATCTTCACCTGAAACGCGCTGAATACAAAACGAATTTCTGCAATCGAACCGGCCGGATTATCCGCGCTCGCTCCGGGTAAAGTCAAAGCGCAACCGTGATCTTCCAGCGTTCCCTGCTGCGCGAATTCGCCAACACCGGCCTCGCGGTGTTCGTGATCCTGCTCGCGATCACCGTCACCACACAGCTGATCCGCATGCTGGGGTGGGCGGCGCAGGGCATGATTCCTACCGACGGGGTGCTGATCCTGTTGGGGCTCGCGGCGCTGCGCTACCTGCCGATCCTGCTGTCGCTCACGCTCTTCATCTCGGTGCTCGCCGCGCTCACGCGCAGCTATCGCGATTCCGAGATGGTCGTGTGGTTCTCGTCGGGCCGCAGCCTGGTCGCCTGGCTGAAACCCGTGGTGGTCTACGCCATCCCGTTCGTGCTGCTGATCGGTCTGCTGTCGCTTGTCTTGTCCCCCTGGGCCGTACGCAAGGCCGAGGAATTCCGGCACCAGCTCGACAACCGCGACGACGTCGCGGCGATCTCGCCCGGCGTCTTCAAGGAATCCAAGCACGCCGACCGGGTGTACTTCGTGGAGAAGCTCACCGAGAACCTCTCCATGGTCGCGAACATCTTCGTGCACTCCAAGCAGAACGAAAAGGCCGGCGTGATGGTGGCCGCGCGCGGCTTCGCCGAGACGATGCCCAACGGCGACCGGTTCCTGGTGATGCTCAACGGCCGTCGGTACGAGGGCACGCCGGGCTCGGCGGAGTACAAGATCACCGAGTTCGAGCGCTACGCGATCCGCATCGAGACGGAGGAGGCGTCGAAGTACTTTCCGTCCAGCAGTTCGGCGCCGACCCGGGAACTGCTCGACGATCTCTCGCCCCGCAACCTGGGTGAGCTGGTCTGGCGTTGCGGCATTCCGGTTTCGGCGCTGCTGCTGACCTTGCTCGCGGTGCCCATGAGCTTCGTCAACCCGCGTGCGGGGCGATCGCTCAACCTGATCCTCGCCGTCCTGCTGTACATGGTCTACAGCAACCTGCTGTCGATCTCGCAGTCGTGGGTCATGCAGGAGCGCGTGCCGCCGCTGCTGGGCGGGACGATGGTGCACCTGGGCATGCTGGTGCTGCTCGTGATCCTGCTCTGGCGCCGCGTCTCCGTGACTCCGCTCCTCAAGCTCCGGAAAACATGAGAACCCTGCGCCGCTACGTCACGCAGCAAGTGTTCGCCGCCACGGCGCTGGTCTTCATGGCGCTGCTCATGCTGTTCGCGTTCTTCGACCTGATCCAGGAGCTGGCCGACGTCGGCAAAGGGCGCAACTGGGTGATGCTGGCACTCATCAAGGTGGCCCTCGCCACCCCGGGGCACGTGTACGAACTGTTCCCGATCGCGGCCCTGCTGGGGACCTTGTTCGCGCTCGCGCAACTGGTCGCGAACTCCGAGTACACCGTGATGCGCGTGGCCGGCGTCTCGTCGCGGGCGATGGTCCTGATCGTGCTGCCGCTCGGTCTCGCCTTTGCGGCGCTGACGTTCATCGTCGGCGAGTTCGTGGCGCCGCTGTCGGAAGCAGCCGCCCAGAAGCTGCTGCTGAAGGCTCGCAACACGGGCATCGTCGCGCAGGAGTTCCGCTCGGGATTGTGGGTGAAGGACGATCACAGCTTCATCAACGTGACCCAGGTCAGCACCGACGCCGTGCTGACCGGTGTGCGCATCTACGACTTCGACGATCGCTATCGCCTGCAATCGATCAGCGAAGCGCGCACCGGAGAGTTCAAGGGCGGCAACCGGTGGACGTTGACCGACGTGATCAGCACCACGTTCGAGGGCGACCGCACCACCGTGCGGCGCGAGGCGGAGCGCGCCTGGCAGTCGGTCCTGAACCCCGGCATCCTCAACGTACTGATGGTGGTGCCGGAGCGCATGTCGCTGGGCGATCTCTACACCTACATCGAGCACTTGCGCGAGAACCATCAGGCCACGCAACGCCATGAGATCGCGCTCTACAGCAAGGTCACCTATCCGCTGGCGGTGATCGTGATGATGATTCTCGCCCTGCCGTTCGCCTACCTGCGCGCCCGCGATGGCGGCATCGGCGCCAAGATCTTCGCCGGCATCATGCTGGGGCTCGGATTCCACCTGGCCTCGCGCCTCTTCGGGCATCTGGGCCTGCTGAACGCCTGGCCGCCGCTGTTCAGCGCGGCATTTCCGACGCTGTTGTTCCTGGTGGTGGCGTTCGGGATGATGGTGTTTATGGAACGGCGATAGCGACCTCGACTGGCGAGTGCCCGCGTTTTGGCGCGGGGCACACACGCCCTCTGTCAGGAAGCGGAGTGGTGGGTGCGGCGGTAGCGACCTCGACTGGCGAGTGCCTGGCCCCCATCCCAACCTTCCCCCACGTTCGTGGGGGAAGGGGTGTACATCCCCTCCCCCGGCTATGCCGGGGGAGGGTTAGGGTGGGGGCAGGGCGGCGCGCCCTAAATCGGCGCCCGCACGATCCGCGTTCCCAGCAACCGGTCGTGCAGGAACTGCCGATCCCGATCAACCACCACCCAGACGAAGCCGAGCCCCGCCGCCAGCAGTCCGGCCAGTGCAAGGACGTAGCGGGCCACGGCACGGCCGAGGCTCAGCGGCCCGCCGTCCGCACGCACCAACCGTAATCCCCAGGTCTTCATAGCCAAGGTCTGGCCGCTGCGCCGCCAGCAGTAGACGAAGTACACGCCGCACAGCAGGGCGACATAGGCCTGGAAAACGTGTCGAGCGATGCCATGCGAGGCGTCACCGAACAGCTTCAGGTACACCCAGCTGCCGATGAAGGTGACACCCACGAGCAGCACGCCTTCATAGACTATCGCTGCGAACCTGGGCCACAGCCCCGCGACGCGGTCCGGCGTCGCTGCGGCGATCGGCTCGCCGCTCACTTCGGCGGCGGCGGATTCGACCGGAACTGGTCCTTGTGCTCCTCGGGCAGCTGCTCGTATTCGAGCCACTTCCGCTTCAGTTCCTCACGTTCCTTCGGTGGCAAGCTCTGGAGCTTCTTCCACCGTTCGCGCACCTTGGCCCGTTCTTCCGGGGACAGCGCGGCCCAGGCCCGCAAGCGGTTCTGGATGCGCTCCTGCTTTTCCTTGGGCAAGGTCGGGTACTTCTTCGCGAGGGCCAGCAGGCGCGTACGGCGCTCGGGTTCGATGCTGTCCCACTCGGCGGCGAGCGGTGACAGGATGCTTTGCTGCTGGGCGTCCAGCTGCGACCAGGTCAGAACGCTAGCGCTGCGAAGAATCGGTGAGCCACTGATCGAAGCCCCGGTCGAGATAGGCGTTGAGGGGCAATTCCCCGGATAGCAACTCCACATCCTCGGCCTCCGGCGGGCTCGTGGCCGCATTCCAGTAGACGATGACGGCGATGCCTGCAATCAGTGCGGCGGCCGGTAGCCAGTAGCGGCGCGAAACGGGAAACCGGGGGTGGTCGCCGAACCAGCGAGCGCCCGCTGCCGACCACGTGAACCCGTGAGCGGTCTCGGCCAGGCGGGCGCGTGCGAGGGCTGCCTCGCGCGCCGTCTCGAGCCGCTTCAGCACCCCGGGGGCGAGGTCCGTGAGGCTCGCGTCGAGGTTGCGTTTCACTCTGGCGCCGAAGTCGCGCTCGTTCATGGCTCGATTCCCTTTTCCCGGAGGAAGGCCGCGATCGCATGGGTCGCTCGCGAGCAATGCGTCTTCACGCTGCCCTCCGAACAACCCATGGCCGCGGCGGTTTCCGCCACATCTAGTTCCTCCCAGTAACGGAGCAGGAATGCCTCGCGTTGACGGGCTGGCAGCCGCTCGACGGCAAGCCCGATCGCCTGCGCGATCTCGGCCCGTTCGGCGTGCTCCTCGGGGCCGCCATCGCGGTTCGCCCCGGTGTCGACGCGCATGTGGTCCAGCGGGTCATTGTCTTCCTCGTCGGCCGGTGACAGCGACGAGAGCAGGGTGGTCCAGATGGACCGGACCTTCTGCCGCCGATAGTGGTCGCGGACGGTGTTCTGCAGGATGCGCTGGAACAGCAGCGGCAGTTCGGCGGGAGGCTTGCCGGCGTAGCGGTCGGCAAGCTTCAGCATCGCGTCCTGCACCACGTCGAGCGCCACGTGCTCGTCGCGCACGGCGAACAGGGCCTGCTTGTAAGCCCGGCGTTCCACTTCCGCAAGGAAGGCCGCGATCTCCTGTTCGGTAGCCAGATTGCATTCGCCTTGGTTGTACGTGTCCGCGCGATCGGCTGCGCCGGTCCATTCGATGGTAGCACCATCCGGGCCAGACCGAAGCCATCGAATCGGACGAGGCGGAGCGGTAGAATGTGCGCCGAAACACATGGATTCCGTCAACCTTACCCACCACTTCCTGATCGCCATGCCGAGCATGGTCGATCCCAATTTCGCGAAGTCGCTCACCTACATCTGCGAACACAACGAACAGGGTGCCCTGGGTGTGGTGGTGAACCGCCCCACCGACATGACTTTGCGGGCCCTCCTGGAGCAGATCGAGATTGCGCCGGGTGACCGCCTGGTCGGCGACACCCCCGTGTACTTCGGGGGCCCGGTCCAGACCGATCGCGGGTTCGTGTTGCACCAACCGGTCGGCGACTGGCAGTCGACCCTGTCGGTGCAGGGGGATGTGGGCCTGACGACCTCGAAGGACATCCTGCAGGCGGTGGCCGAAGGCAACGGCCCCGGCAGCCTGCTGGTTTCGCTCGGCTATGCGGGATGGGCTCCCGGGCAGCTCGAGGAAGAGTTGAAGCAGAACGCGTGGCTGACGGTCGCCGCGCAGCCTGACGTGATCTTTGCCACCCCACCGCAGGATCGGCTGGCCGCCGCCATGCAATTGCTGGGCGTCAACCTCGCCACCCTGTCCGACGTGGCCGGGCACGCGTGACGGGTCGCCCGCGCGCATGGTCGGCGAGTTACCCGGGCGCGGCGTCGTTCTCGGTTTCGATTTCGGGCTCCGGCGCACCGGCGTGGCCGTGGGCGATTTCGACGTTGGCATCGCCCACCCGGTGACCACCATCGACACTGCCGATCGCAGCGAACGCATGGAGCGCATCGCACGGCTCGTGGCGGAGTGGCGGCCGGTGCTGTTCGTCGTGGGCATGCCGGCCCATGGCGATGGTGCCGAACATGAACTGGCGCCGTCGGTGCGCAAGTTCGGCGGCCAGTTGCACGGCCGCTTCGGACTCCCCGTGCGCTATGTCGACGAGACGTTGTCGTCGAACGCCGCGGAACGTTCGCTCGCGGCAGTCGGTGTGCATGGCGCGCGCCGCAAGGCAGCCCTCGACCAGGTTGCCGCGCAGGAGATCCTGCAGGCGTTCTTCGAGGCTCCCCATGCCTCAGCCTGACGCCGAAGCCTTGCTGGCGACGCTGGCCGGTGCGATGCACGGCCGCGTAGGCCCCGATACTGCGCTGGTCGGCATCCACAGCGGCGGTGTCTGGGTCGCGGAGCGGCTGCAAGAGAGGCTCGCGCTGACGACGCCGATCGGCACCATCGATGTCGCGTTCTATCGCGACGATTTCGAGAGCCGCGGACTCAAGGCGGACGTGCGGCCTTCGGCCATGCCCTTCGAAGTGGAAGGGCGCGACATCGTGCTGGTCGACGACGTGCTCTACACCGGGCGCACCATCCGGGCGGCGCTCAACGTCCTGTTCGACTACGGCCGCCCCGCGCGCGTGCGGCTCGCGACCCTGGTCGATCGGGGCGGGCGCGAGCTGCCCATTGCAGCGGACTTCGTCGGCGGGTCGCTCGCGGTGTCGGCCGACGACGTCGCCGTGCTGGAGCGCACCGCGGCGGGACGCCTGTCGCTCACCATCACCCGGAGCGACGGTGCAGCGTAATCCCCAGCTCAACGAGCGCGGCGAGCTGCAACACCTGCTTTCCATCGAAGGGTTGCCGGCGGCCGTGCTGCTGCAGATCCTCGACACCGCCCGCTCCTTCATGTCGGTGAGCGAGCGCGAGATCAAGAAGGTACCGCTGCTGCGCGGCAAGTCGGTGTTCAACCTGTTCTTCGAGCCCTCGACGCGCACGCGGACCACCTTCGAGATCGCGGCGAAGCGGCTGTCGGCCGACGTGCTCAACCTGAACATCGCCACCTCGTCCCAGACCAAGGGCGAGTCGCTCATCGATACCGTGGCCAATCTCGCCGCCATGCACGCCGACATGTTCGTCGTGCGTCACGCGTCCAGTGGTGCGCCGTACCTGATCGCGCGCCATCTGTCGCCCGAGATCCATGTCGTCAACGCCGGCGACGGCCGGCATGCGCATCCGACCCAGGCGCTGCTCGACGTGTTCACCATCCGTCATTACAAGGGTGAGTTCACCGGCCTGAAGGTGGCGATCGTCGGCGACGTCCTGCACTCGCGCGTCGCGCGCTCCGAGATCCACGCGCTCACGACGCTCGGTGTGCCCGAAGTACGCGTCGTCGGGCCGCGCACGCTGATCCCTACCCAGGTGGAGAAACTCGGCGTGAAGGTGTTCCACGACATGGCCTCGGGCCTGCGCGATGTCGACGTGATCATGATGCTGCGCCTGCAGAACGAGCGCATGAACGGTGCGCTGCTGCCCTCGGCGCAGGAGTACTTCAAGGCCTACGGACTCACGGAAGAGCGGCTCGCCGTCGCCGCGAAGGATGCGATCGTGATGCATCCGGGCCCCATGAACCGCGGCGTGGAGATCGACTCCGCCGTAGCAGACGGGACCCAGTCGGTGATCCTGCCGCAGGTCACGTTCGGCATCGCGGTGCGCATGGCGGTCATGGCCATCCTGGCGGGGAACGGATGAATCTGCGCATCGCCAACGGCCTGCTGGTGGATCCGGTCGCCGGCACCGAACGCAAGGCCGACCTGTTCGTCGCCGGCGAAACCATCGCTTCGGTGGGTGCGGCGCCCGCCGGTTTCACGGCCGAGCGCACCATCGACGCGAACGGACTGGTCGTCTGCCCGGGTCTGGTGGATCTGTCCGCGCGATTGCGCGAGCCAGGGTTCGAATATCGGGCAACGCTGGAAAGCGAGATGGCCGCCGCCGTCGCCGGGGGCATCACGCGGCTCGCGTGTCCGCCCGATACCGAGCCACCTTTGGACGAGCCGGGGCTGGTGGAGATGCTGAAGCGGCGCGCGGCGAGCCTGCGCCTCGCCCGCGTGCATCCGATTGGCGCGCTCACCCAGGGTCTCCGCGGTGAGCGTCTCACCGAAATGGCCGAGCTCACAGAAGCCGGTTGCGTCGCGTTCTCGCAGGACGACCGGCCGTTCGCCGACCTGACTATCCTGTGGCGGGCACTCCAGTACGCGACGACCTATGGCTTCCCCGTGTGGCTGCGACCGGAGGATCCGGGTCTCGCCCGCGGCGGCGTCGCTCACGACGGCGAGGTGGCCACGCGGCTCGGTCTGGCCGGGATTCCCGCGCTCGCCGAGACGATTTCGCTCGCTGCCATCCTGCTGCTGGTTCGCGAAACCGGGGCGCGGGTGCATCTGTCGCGCCTCTCCACCGCGGACGGTGTCGAGATGGTGCGCAAGGCGCGCGCCGAAGGCATGGCCGTCACCTGCGACGTATCGGCCCATCACATCCATCTGTCGGAGATGGACATCGGTTACTTCGATGCGCACTGCCGGTTGTCGCCACCGTTGCGCAGCCTCCGCGACCGCGAAGCTCTGGTGCGCGGGCTGGTCGATGGCACGATCGACGCGATCTGTTCCGACCACACGCCGGTGGACGAAGACGGCAAGGAACTTCCCTTCGGCGAGGCCGAACCCGGCGCCACGGGCCTCGAACTGCTGCTGCCGCTCGCGCTCAAATGGGGTGCGGAAGCGAAGATGCCGCTGGCACAGGTGCTGGCGCGTGTGACCTCCCAGCCGGCCCGGGTGCTCGAGGTGCCGGAACCGACTCTCGGTCCGGGCGCGGCCGCGGATCTTTGCCTGTTCGATCGCGATGCATGGTGGCGGGTCGAGCCCGCCAGCTTGAAAAGCCAGGGCAAGAACACACCTTTCACGGGGTATGAACTGCAAGGCCGAGTGCACACTACCTTGGTCGGTGGCCGCATCGTCTTCGAAGCCTGAGCCGAACTCGCCCGATGGGCCTTCCCCCTGGGGGGCCAGCCCGCTTGGGGCGGCCTCGCGAGGGCTGAACGCCGTCTTTCCCTTTTTGTCCCTGTCACCATGAACCCTCTGCTCGATTTCTCCGGGCTCCCGCGCTTCGCCGAATTCAAGGCCGAGTTCGTGGCGCCCGCCGTGGACCAGCTGCTCGCGGACAACCGCGCACTCGTCACCAGACTCGCGGACGATCCGGCCGCTGCCTCCTGGGATGGCTTCGTCCAGCCGCTCGAGGACGCCAACGAGCGCCTCTACCGCGCCTGGGGCCAGGTGGCGCATATGAACGCGGTGATGAATTCACCGGAGCTGCGCGAGGCCTACAACGCGAACCTGCCCAAGCTCTCGCTGTACGGTGCCGAACTCGCCCAGCACGAAGGTCTGTTCCGCAAGTACCGGGCGATTCGTTCTGCGCCCGGGTTCGGGTCGCTGTCCGCGGCGCGCCGGCGCATCGTGGAGAACCGGCTGCGCGACTTCCGCCTGGGCGGCGCCGAACTGCCGGAGGACAAGAAGACGCGGTTCAAGGCCGTGGCTGAGCGGCTGTCGGAACTCTCTTCGCGGTTCAGCGACAACGTGCTCGATGCGACCAATGCGTTTTCGCATGTCGAGACCGATGCCGAGGCGGTGAAGGGCATCCCCGACGACGTGCTGACCACTGCGGCGGAGGCCGCGAAGGCGGACGGCAAGACCGGCTGGAAGTTCACGCTGCACATGCCGTCGTATCTGCCGCTCATGCAGTATGCGGAACATCGGCCGCTGCGCGAGCGGATGTATCGCGCCTACGTCACGCGCGCCTCCGAGTTCGGGGATGTGAAGCTCGACAACTCGACCATCATCGGCGAGATCCTGGCGCTACGGCGCGAACAGGCGCAGTTGCTGGGTTACGCGAGCTTCGCCGAAGTCTCGCTCGAACCCAAGATGGCCGAGTCACCCGCGCAGGTGCTCACGTTCCTGCGCGACCTCGCGGTGCGGGCGAAGCCGTTCGCGTTGCGCGATCTGGAAGACCTGCGTGCGTTCGCGCGCGAATCGCTCGGCCTTGCGGCGCTGGAAGCGTGGGACATTCCGTGGGCGTCGGAGAAGCTGCGTGTCGCCCGCTATGCGTTCTCGGAACAGGAGGTGAAGCAGTACTTCCCCGAAGATCGCGTGGTGGCCGGCATGTTCCGCGTGGTGGAGACGCTCTACGGTCTCACCATCGCGCGCGACGAAGCGCCGGTGTGGCACCCCGACGTGCGCTTTTTCCGCATCACCGACGCCGCCGGCAAGCTGGTCGGGCAGTTCTACATGGATCTGTACGCTCGGCCGACCAAACGGGGCGGGGCGTGGATGGACGAGGCCATGGCGCGCCGGCGCATCACGGCCGGCATGCAGCAACCGGTCGCGTACCTCAACTGCAACTTCTCTGCACCCGTGGCCGGCAAGCCCGCGTTGTTTACCCACGATGAAGTGATCACGCTGTTCCACGAATTCGGGCACGGCCTGCACCATCTGTTGACGCGCGTCGAGGACCTCGCGGTTTCCGGCATCAACGGTGTCGAGTGGGATGCGGTGGAGCTGCCGAGCCAGTTCATGGAGAACTTCTGCTGGGAGTGGGACGTGCTCGTCAACATGACGCGGCACGTGGACAACGGTGCTGCCTTGCCGCGCGACTTGTTCGACAAGATGATCGCGGCGAAGAACTTCCAGAGCGGCCTGCAGACCTTGCGGCAGATCGAGTTCGCGCTGTTCGACATGCGCATGCATCACGAACTCGATCCCGCCGGACCCGTGGGGCCGATGCAACTGCTGGCCGAGGTGCGGCACGAAGTCGCCGTGCTGGTCCCGCCGGACTACAACCGCTTCCCGCACAGCTTTTCCCACATCTTTGCCGGCGGCTACGCCGCGGGCTACTACAGCTACAAATGGGCGGAGGTTCTGTCGGCGGATGCATACAGCTTGTTCGAGGAGCATGGCGTGCTCGACCCGGGCATCGGCAAGCGCTTCTGGCAGGAGATTCTCGGTGTGGGCGGCAGCCGGCCGGCACTCGAATCCTTCACGGCGTTTCGCGGCCGCGAACCCACGATCGACGCGTTGTTGCGGCATAACGGCATGGTGTCTGCTTGAACCGTCGCACGGTCACGGAGGTTCCCATGAAGATGCTCGTTCCCGTCGTTCTGGTGATTGCCGCAATCGCTTCAGTCGATGCCGCTCAGCTCTACCGTTGGGTCGATGCCGACGGCAAGGTGCACTACACCGACAAGCCGCCGCCCAAGGATGCGAAGGACATCGAAAAAAAGCGTGTGACCACGGCTGCCGATGCGATTCCGCTGCCGTACGCAGTGCAGCAGGCAGCGAAGACCTTTCCGGTCACCTTGTACAACGCCGACTGCGGCGCTCCTTGCGACCAGGCTCGCGCACTGCTGGAGAAGCGCGGTGTCCCCTACTCGGAGCGCAACGCAGCCGACCCCGAGGTCCAGGCCGAGCTCAAGAAGGTGACCGGCAGTCAGGACGTCGACGTGCCCGTGCTGCAGGTCGGTCGTGCTTCGGTCGTGAAAGGATGGGAGTCGGGGCAGTGGAACACGGCGCTCGATGCCGCGGGTTATCCGAAGACGGCAGCCTACAAGCCGCCGACGCCCAAAGTGGAGAAGAAGCCAAAGAAGGACACGGGGCAGGCAGACGGCGGCGACAAATCGGATCAGGCCGCCCAGGCGCCTTCGTCCGAATTGGCACCCAAGTAAGCCTCGGCTAGGTCGCCTGCGACGCGTAGTGTCGTGTGGCGGATTGAACTTGGCCCCATGGACTCTCGCTGACCCGGCGGGTATATGGCATGAATACGAGTCAGGTCAGCAGTCGGTCGTAGACCTCGCGATCCGCCGCGTAGCAACCGCAGGCGGCCGCTTCGAGCCCGGGACGATCCAGTACAGTGATCTCGCCCCGGTGATAGCGGATCAGGCCGAGCTCCCGCATGTCTTTGGCAGCCCCGGTAATGCCGACACGGCGCACGCCCAGCATGTAGGCCAGAAACTCATGGGTCAGGTGGAAGCTGTCCGATTGCGCCCGATCCTGGCTCATGAGGAGCCAGCGACCGAGACGGGGCTGCAAGGTGTGGAAGCGCGTGCAGGCGGCCGACGTTGCCAGCTGTGCCATCAGTACATGGACGTAGCGGTTCAGGGTCTCGCGCAGCACCTCGTTCCCGGCCAGCGCCTCGCGGAAGGGCGCCGCGCCGACGCGGCGCGCAGTGCCGTTGCCCTGCACCAGGGCATACAGGGACGAGGTCGGCACCCCGAGCACCAGGTTCACACCCAGCATGCCTTCGCGTCCCACCATGCCGACTTCGAGAGCCGGTTGGCGTGCCAGCGTTGCCACCAGCGAGACGAAGCCGCTGTCGGGAAAGTACACGTCATGGGTGACTGAACCGGGTTCGGCCAGCACTGCGCCGAGTTCCAGTTGCACCGGTTCCGAGACGGCGAGCAGCAGCGATCGTTCGCGGCGCGGGAGCAGCGCGATCAGGTGATTCCTCGGCCCGGCCATCCCATTCTCCCCATGACTGCACGGAACGCCGACGAAGTGACGGCGTCGCTGCGCGCCCTCGCCCCCGCGATCGCGAGCCCAGTCTCCAGCAGAACGCAGTCGGTCCGCTGTGCGCCACCGCACGGACGCCCCGATACCTGGCAGCACCGAAAGCCGGGATGACAGTCGCTGTCCTACAAATCAAGGCGCCTGGCGCCGATGTCCCGCCCAGGGTCGGCCCGCTAACCTGCAGCCATCGGATCGGCGCAAACCCGCGCAGACCGATCCCGTCGCTAATCAGGAGCACCCCATGGCTGCCAAGAACCCCCCTGCCAACGTCAAGAGTTTTCCTAGAGCTGATCGCGACCATTTGGCACTGGACGAGTCCGCTATCGAGGCCGCGCGGCACAGCCTGGACCACGGCGCCGTGACACCGAACTTCGGACCCTGGCGCGAGGACATCATCAAGCTGCTCAACGAATCCCTGGCCACCGAACTGGTCTGCGTGCTGCGCTACAAGCGCCACCATTTCACCGCCGACGGACTCGCTTCGCCGAAGATCGCCGACGAGTTCCTGGTGCATGCCAACGAGGAATCGGCCCATGGTGACCGGATCGCCCAACGCATCGTGCAGCTCGGCGGCGAACCGGACTTCTCCCCCGATACGTTGAGCCGGCGCAGTCACGCGGCCTACGACGACTCGTCGGACCTCAAGGACATGATCAGGGCCAACCTGATCGCCGAACGCGTGGCGATCGAAGCCTACAGCCAGATGATCGCGCTGATCGGCGACAAGGACTCCACCACCCGGCGTCTGCTCGAAGACATCCTGAGCGACGAACAGAAGCATGCGGAAGAGCTGAAGGACTGGCTCGCCGACTGATCGAAAACCGTCACACCCACCCACCGACACAGGAGATACATCATGAACATTCGCACCCCCATCGTCGCAGCATTCCTCGCCGTTGCACTCATCGGCGCCTCCGGCTGCGCGGTCCACCGCGGTCAGCAATCCGTCGGTGCGTACGTCGACGACACCGCCATCACCAGCACGGTCAAGAGCAAGTTCGTCGGCAACAAGGAAGTGGACGCCTCCAGCATCAGTGTCGAAACGCTCAACGGCACGGTCATGCTGTCCGGGTTTGCCAAGAGCGAGACGGAGCGCAGCACCGCGGAGAAGATCGCGATGAACGTCGAGGGCGTGAAGTCGGTCAAGAACGAGATTGCACTGCGTCCTTGAACGCGAGCGAGGCGCGATCACGCGTCTCGCCAATCCGAACCCATCGACCAGGAGAACGTCATGAACTGGGATCGCATCGAAGGCAATTGGAAACAGGTATCCGGCAAGGCCAAGGAACAATGGGGCAAGCTGACGGATGACGAGCTCGCGGTCGTGGCCGGACGGCGCGACCAGCTTGCCGGGAAGATTCCGGAACACTACGGCGTGGCCCGCGACGAAGCCGACCGACAGATCGACGCCTGGCGCAGCCGCGCGAGCGATCTATGGCTCGTCAAGGACGAGGACCGCATCTGAAGTCGCAAGGCCGGCCAGCCAGCGGCGGTCCGGCGCGGGAATGTGCCAAGAGCGCTAGGGGTCGCCTGCCGTGAGCGTTAGCAGGATGTCGGCGTACCAGGCGCAGTTCAGTCCCAGCGATTCGTCGAGCTGCCGGTCGCGGGTGCTCATGTCCATCCGCGCGGCATGCACGCCGAGCAATTTCCACGGTAGCCTCAAGTCCCCGGCGCTGCTGCGCATCACCACGGGTGCCCCACTGGTCCCGCGGTGCGTCCGCGCATCGGTGAGGAAGTAACCCTGCCCCTGGAAGCGGACCCCGAACGACGAGGCGATCACTGCGTGCCGGACCACCGGAAGGTGGTGAAGGGTGTCGTGAAATCCGAGCGGGAAGCCGACCACCAGCAGTGAGGTACCGACCTCCACCTCGTCCAGGGTGTCCTGCAGATGGGCTGGCGTGAACCATTCGAGCACAGCGGATGGCGCCAGTGCCGCACGGTCGATCTCGATGACCGCGACGTCGATCTCGCCGCCCGCATCACTTCCCTGACGCCAGACGCTGCGACCGTCCTGGTACAGCATCACGGAGAGCACGCTCGAGAGCGTGAGGTTCTGCGCGTCGGTATGGAACTCGATCTCGATGCGGTTCGGGAAGTGCTTGCTCGGTGTGTCGATCAGCACGTGCCGTCCGGTCACGAGGAAAAGGCGACCCTCGCGTTCGAAGAAGAATCCGCTTGCGGCCGTCAGCGGCCGCTCGCCGTCGAAGGTGGAAACTCTGGCGGTGGTCAGCAGCAGTGGTTCGATCATGCCTGTGACTCTATTCTTTCAGGGAACGCGGGGTGCGGCGCCGGCGCCAGCCGAGATACTGCCGCATCAGGGGCTGTGCGGTGATTCCATGTACCACGATCGACGCCGCCACGGTCCACAATGTCAGAGAAACGACCGTGACCGCGAGCTGACCGTCGAGCCCGAGGCGCAGCGCGAGCAACAGGTAGAACAACGACCCGATGCCGCGGATGCCGAACCAGGCGATCATCGCGAACTGCGGCGCCGTCAGACGCTCTCCCAACGTCGCAGGCAGGACGGACAGCGGTCGCAGCACCATGAGTACCAAGGGAATGAACCACCACGCGGCCGGTAGTTCCGCGTAGGCCAGCATCGCGCCCAACACCAGCACCAAGGCGAGTTCCGCCAGTTTCTCCAGTTGCTCGTTGAAGCCCTGAACGGAGTCAAGCATCGTGGCGCTGGCATGGTGGGAATGCGTTGCCAGCGTTTCGTAGGAATGACCGTCGGAGTTCACTGCCGCCGGAAGTGGTCGCGTCTGTGCACGTGGCCGTTCGCGCACCCGTTGCAGCGCCAGGCCGGCCGCGAAAACCGCCAGGAACCCGGACGCCAGACTCAACTGGGCGATGCCGTAGGCCATTCCGACCAGGCCGAGGCTGAGAAACTCGTCCAGCCCCACCGCTTCGTCGTGGCGGCTGCGCAGATACACGACCAGACGTCCGGTCGCCGCACCGAGCGTACCGCCGATCGCAGCGCCACCGAACGTGGCCCACAGCAGGTCGATGCTCCACCATCGAACGAGACCCGTTCCCAGGTCGTGCAGGCCGAGCAATCCGAGTCCCAGCATCACGAACGGGAACGCCGCGCCATCGTTGAGCCCGCCTTCGCCCGCGAGGCTGAAGCCGAGTCGATCGGGGCGGGTCCCAGGGTCGGATCGCACGCCGGCGGCGAGTACGGGATCGGTTGGCGCCAGGATCGCGCCCAGCAGCACGGCGGCGCCGAGCGGCAGGTCGAGGAGCCAAACGCCGATGGCGGCGATCATTGCCACCATGGTACCCATCGAGACGAAGGCAAGACGCAGCGGCAGACGCCAGCGGCGGTCGCGCAAGGGAACGCCGAGCTGCAAGCCGACGGCAAACAGCGAAATCAGCAACGCCAGTTCGGCGACCGCTTCCAGCACCCCGGCGTACTGGAAAGGGTCGGGTGTCAGGACATTCGTCGCCCACGGGCCCAGCACTGCGCCGAGCGCCAGGTAGACCATCGCGCTGCTGAGCGGGAGTCGGCCCAGCAACGAGCCTGCAAGCACCATGGTGACCAGCAGCGCGCCGACGGCCAGCGACCACTCTGCTAGGGACATCGGGCAGAACCACGACGTTGCAACGGATCGGGTGCTCCAGCGCGATGGATGGCCGGACGTGCAAAAGGCCTGCAGTGGCAGGCCTCTTGATTCGCTGCAATGATGAAGTTCAGCTCTTGCCGAACTTCAGTTTGGCGGCTGCCACGCAGTCGTCCTTGGACGAGCCTGACATGGCGTCGCACTTCTCGGCGGCAACCTTGAAGTCGGCGTCGCGCTTCTCCGCGGTAGCGTCCTTGTGGGCTTCGCCGATCTGCATGCCGAGCTTGGCGTCGGCCAGCGCCTTGGTTTCGACCGCCTTGGCTTCCGTGATGCACACGTCCTTGACGTTGCCCGCCATGTCGTCGCACTTCTCCCTGGCGATCGAATAGGCCGCCTGCGCCCGGGCCACCAGCAGCTTGTTGCCATCGGTGGTCTTGTTGGTATGAGCGTACTCGAGTTCGGCCCGCGCGATCTTCTGCTTGCCCTTCGCTTCCTCGACGCAGATGTCGAGCGTGTTGCCGGCAAGCTTGCTGCACGTGACCATGTCCGCCTTGTAGTCCACGTCGATGCGGGACTTGTCGGCCTTGTACTCGGTCTTGGTCATGGTGGCGGCGTGAGCCAGGGGCAGGGCCGCAAGGCAGGCGATGGCGAGTGAAGTCTTGAAACTGAGCAGTCTGTTCATGAAGGTCCTTCCAGTGGATCGAAGCGGGTAGGGTGCGAGGCGTTCGTGCCACCGGTGGTGGTGCGTCGGCGTCACGCTGATCGAGCGAAACTGCGGCTGTCATGCAACCTCGGAATCGGACGGTGAGCATGGACCGGGCGCCGCGCCGCGGGCAGCGGACTGCGGCGCCAACCGACGTAGTCGATGTCCTACGACGTCGAGGTACTTGCGCCAACCCTTGCTCCTCTTCGGAAGGGCGACGAACAAACGAGTGGCACGACCAGCTGCCTGGCCGACATAGAATCCGTCCTACGACGAGAAGCACCGTCAGCCGACTTTGCTCCCGTGCCGTCGGCCGCATTCTCACGGCGAGTTCCGTGCTCCTCGCATCGTGGCGGGAAGTTTCGAATCGGCAGCGACGGCGCGGGGGGCACCAGTCGGGGTCCCCGCGCTCAACGGAATCCTCCCATTCAATGCGTCCGCTCAAGACCTACCTCGTCGAAGACAGTCCGGTGATTCGCGACGACCTGATCGCCGCCCTGGAAGAGCTGGTGCCTGTCGAAGTCGTCGGTAGTGCCGAGGACGAGTCGTCCGCGGTTGCGTGGCTCGCGCAGTCGCGGCAGGAGGTCGACCTGGTCATCGTGGACATCTTTCTCAGGGGTGGCTCCGGTCTTGGCGTTCTGAGGGCCGTGAGGGCGTGCCTGCCGAGTACCAACGTGATCGTGCTATCCAACTACGCCACCGATGAGATGCGTCGCAACTGCCTGGCATTGGGGGCTGATCGCGTGTTCGACAAGTCGAACGAACTCGAGGCCCTGCTCCTGTATTGCGAGCGCCTGGCAATCGACGGGTGTGGGAGCGAAGGTCTGGGTGCGCCGGTGTGACGCACCGCGATTCGACGGCAGCTACTGGATCAGACCGTTCTTCAGTGCGTAGTAGGTCAGATCGCTGTTGGAGGCAAGATGCATCTTCTCCATCACCCGCGTGCGGTAGGTGCTGACCGTCTTGACGCTGAGGCACATGCCCTCGGCCATGTGACCGATGGTCTCGCCTCGGGCCAGTCGCAGGAATACCTGCAGTTCGCGCTTCGACAACTGCTCGTGAAGCGGCTTGTCGCTGCCGCCCAAGCCCTCCGCCAGGTGTTCCGCGACGCCGACGGTGATGTACTTGCGGCCGCGCGAAACCGTGCGGATCGCCTTGACGATCTCTTCCGGGTCGCAGTCCTTGTTGAGATAGCCGCTGGCCCCGGCGCGCAGCAGCGTGATCGCATAGTGCTCTTCAGGGAAACCGCTCAGGATGAGCACCGGGAGGTCGGGCACGCGTGCCCTGATCGCGGCGAGGGCGTCGATACCACTCTGGTCCGGCATGGAAATGTCCATGACCATCACGTCGATCCCGCCACCGCGGACGATGGCGAGCGCCTCGCGGCCGTCGCCCGCTTCCGCGACGACGTTGAAGTCCGGTTGGTCGGCGAAGAACTGCCGCAGTCCGGCACGGACCAAGGCATGGTCGTCGACGATGGCAATCCGGATCATGATCTCGAGCTCATGCCGAATCATCCCACCTTTCAGGTGAGGGGGTCTGAATAATGGATGTACTCACCGTCGTCAGACGCAGTCCCATCGTCCTCCCGCTGGCGTTGTTCGCTGCGGGGGCGATGGTGTTCATCAGCGAAGCTTCGTACTGGCGCTCGATCGACTCGCTCGACGCCATGGGTACGATCGGCGCCGCGCGTGCGAGCATCCATGGGTTGAAGGAGAGCATCCTGGACGCCGAGACCGCTCAACGCGACTACCTGCTTACCGGGCGCAAGGAGCTCCTGCAGGCGTTCGACAGTGCCCTTGGGGACGTGGAGGAGACCTTTCGCGTGCTCGATCGACACTATGGCGAGGACCCGGACCCCAGGGCGGTGCTCGCGCAACTGCGCGCCGCGACTGCCACGTTGCTGGCCAGGCTCGCCGCGGCAATCCGCAGGCACGATGAAGGCAATGCCAACGCGACCACGGGCGCCAGTGTCAGTGATATCGGACGTCCGCAGGAGGAGATCGTCCGTGCTCTCAGCGCAAAGCTGCTGGAGCATGAGGCAGCGAATGTCACGACCAGCCGCGACGAACTCTATCGCACGCTGATGCTCGGCCGCATGGGCGTGGCGGTGTTGAGCGGCATCAGCTTGCTGGCGATGTTCATGTACCTGCGACAGTCCCTGGCGCTGGCGGCGCAACGGCGGGGGCAGCAGCGACTGGTGCAATCCGAACATGATCGACTCGAGATCGAAGTGATCCACCGCACGGAGCAACTGACGGAATTGATGCAACACCTGCAAACGGCGCGCGAGGACGAGCGCAGTCGTCTTGCACGTGACCTGCACGACGAGCTCGGTGCACTGCTCACCTCGGCCAAGCTCGACGCGGCCCGCATCAAGCCGCGACTTGCGGGCGTGGCCCCCGAGGCCCTGGAGCGCCTCGCGCATCTGGTCGCGACGCTGGACAGCGTCATCGCCCTCAAGCGGCGCATCATCGAAGACCTGCGACCCTCGGCGCTCATCCACCTGGGGCTGGTGGCGACGCTCGAGATTCTCGCGCGCGAGTTCGCCGAGCGTTCCGGCATCCAGGTGCATTGCTCGATGGTGCCGGTCAAGCTGGGCGCAGCCGCCGAGCTGACGGTCTATCGCCTGGTGCAGGAAGCCATCACCAACATCACGAAGTACGCGAAAGCGTCCCATGTCTGGTTGAGCCTGAGTTCGCGCGACGGTCGGGTGGAGGTCTCGGTGCGCGACGACGGCGTCGGATTCGACACCCGTTCGAAACTGCGCTCGGCCTACGGACTGGTCGGCATGCGGTATCGAGTGGAAGCCGAGCACGGCACCTTGTCGCTCGAGTCCGCACCCGGCAAAGGTACGGCGATCCTGGTGAAGCTGCCCGAATCTGCGCTGCCCGTCGCCTGAATCGCGGCGGTGGCGCAAGGCGATCTGCGGCATATGTTCGACGCCGTACAGATCGATGCCCCGATGGCGTGGGATAAGAGTGCTGTGCACGAGACCACGAAACGATCGCCGTTCGCGTGGCGTCCGGCATTCGATCCGGTCTCGATGCTGTCACCTACGCCGTCACGGACGAACCCGTCACGAACGGCGCCAGCTCGAGGAGCAGATCATGCGTTTGGCCACTTGGATCGTGGGTGCAGGGCTACTGGCCCTGTCGGTATCGGTTTCTGCAGGTGAGTTCAACAACGAATGCAGTTGGGGGCTCGCCAACGACAAGCACGTGAAGACCGATTGCAAGGTCTACGCAGTCCGTGAAGACGGCAAGACCTATTGCTTCAGCAACGACAAGGCGATGGAAGCCTTCATGAAGGACGTTCCCGTCAACATGAAGAAGGCCAAGGAAGTCTTCGGCCGCGCGTAGCCGCTCGATACGCGACGGGGAGTGACGGCCGCACGTCCGCTGTCGCTTCCCTCCAACCCGGACCAACCCATGCTGCACTACGCAGTCGTGTTTTTCGTCATCGCGTTGATCGCATCCGTATTCGGCTTCGGCGGCATCGCCGTCAGTGCTGCCGGGATCGCCAGGATTCTCTTTGTCGTGTTCGCGATCCTGGCCGTGGCCAGCGTCGTCTACGCCCTCGTCAAGACGAACGAATGACCGCCGGCCCCGATCCTGCAGCTGCAGCAAGTCGGTGACGACCCCCTGAACCGCAAATCGCTACGGAGAAACATTCATGATCGCAGGAAAATCTCTCGACCAACCCAACAGCATCGCCGATGCGGCTGCGCAGTCGGCCGACCACGCCATCAAGGCGACGCAACGCGTCGCGAACGAAGCGCTCGACACGCTCGCCGGCTCCGTGCAGGGCATGCGGCAGCAGGCCACCCCGTTGCTCAATCGTGCATCCGACGAGGCCGAAGCCCTCGTGCAGCACGGTGCCGATGCGCTGCGCGAGACGGCGAAGCAGCTGCGGCACAAGGCCCGACACGCATCCGAGACCACGGTGAGCTACATCAAGCACGAACCGGTCAAGGCGATGTTGATCGCCGCTGCGACGGGGGCTGCCCTGATGGCGTTGATCAGTCTCATGCATCGTTCTCGAGACCGCAGCTGAGATCCTTCAGGTCCGGACGGACGCCGGATCGGGCATCCGCGTCGATGGACAAGCACTCGTGATGCACCCTCTGTTTCGACTGATCACGGCCGAACCGCTGCTGCTTGCGCAGCACGCGGAGGCGTACGCCGAGCTGGTGGCTGCGGAGATCGGTGGCTTGTCGGCCTCTTGGAAGCGGCGGGTGATTCTGAACGGGGTGGCAGTGTGTTGTCTCGGCGTGGCTGCAAGCCTGGCCGGCGTCGCGCTCATGTTGTGGGCCGTCATGCCCGCGGCGCAGATTCATGCGGCGTGGGCGTTGTTCGTTGCACCGCTGGCGCCGTTCGTCCTGGCTGCAGGATGCCTGCTGGCCGCGCGCGTGCGGGTCGACGGCGGTGCCGCATTTGACCGGATCCGCGAGCAGGTGAAGGCCGATCTCGCGATGTTGCGCGCGGTGAGCGATCCATGAGCGCCATCCTGTCCGCGCCGTCGGTCGCGGGACAGGCTTCGCGCGTCGCTGCCGCGGCAGCGGCAAATCGCACTTCCCTCACCCCGGAGGACCGGTTGGCGCTGTCGCGCGAGCGCTTGCGGCGGGCGCTGCAAGGCGAGTCCGACCCGCAACGCGAAACCGGGCGTGACGCAGCCCGCGGTCCCCTGACAGCCGCGATCGACGGCATCAAGGCGATGATTCCCGGAGCGGGCATCCTGGCCGACACGCTGCGCGGCTGGTGGGAAGAGCAACCGCTGCGCCTTGCCGGCAAGCTTGCCTTCGATGCCGCGACCGCGGGCGTGCGGCCGGTGGCGCGACGCAACCCGCTGGGCTTGATCGCCGTCGCCTTCCTGCTGGGCGGCGTGATCGCCTGGAGCCGGCCCTGGAAATGGATGCTCAGCTCGACAATGTTCGCGGCACTGACGTCGCAACTCGTCCGCAAGGGGGCGACCCGTGTCCCGATCGGATCGTGGCTGGATGTCGTGCTGTGGGTCTTGCGGCGCGAGGACGAGAACGCAGCAGCGCCGGGCGGGCGCCCGGGTTCGAAGGGCCGCAAGCGCCAGGATTGAGTCTCACACCGGCCCCGCGTCCCGGACAGCTCTCGCGACTGTGCAACACCGGGCAATTTCCTCCCGATCGGGGTCGGATTCAAAGGCGCGACTCGTCGCGCCGCTTTTTTGCGCACTTCCGCGACGCCGCCATGGGGCTTGCGCGAGCCACCGGATCGATGTGTCGGACGCCCGCCTCAGGCGGGGCGAACCTGGTCGCAGAATGCGTGACCGAGTCGATGCCGCTTGGCGTGGTACATGGCAGCGTCAGCGTTCCTGAGCAACACGTCGGCGGTGTCGCCATCCTCGGGACAGATGGCAATCCCGATGCTGGGACGAACGGTGAGTTCGAGCTGACCGATCTTCAAGGGCGCACATACGGCGCGGAACACCTTGGAGGCAAGGCGCCTCAGATGTTGCCGCTCCAGCGAATCCGCGAGCAGGCAGGCGAACTCGTCGCCGCCGAGGCGGCTCACCATGTCCCCGCCACGCACCACGCGAGTCAGCCTGGCGGCGATGATCTTGAGCAGCTCGTCACCGGCATCGTGTCCGTGGGTGTCGTTGATCTCCTTGAAGCCGTCGAGATCGAGGTAGAGCAGGGCGAGCGACGGGCGCCACGACTCGGACCCGATCAGGGCCTTGTCCAGTCGCTCGCGAAAGTACGTCCGGTTCGGCAGCGAGGTGAGGGCATCGTGCAGGGAGAGATGACGGGCACGCCGTTCGCCGGCTCGGGTCCCGAGCAGTTCCGCGCGGGCCTGCGCCAATGCGGATTGGGCACTCAGGACTTCCAGCTTGAGCTGCCGGCACCGACCCAGTTCGTGAATGAGGGTCGCGTGCAGATGGTCCAGCGCCGCCACGCACTCGAGCACGCTGGTCCGGATGAAGCCGGCGGTGTGCTCCGACGGATGCTCGATCCGCTCGGCCGATGAGTCTGCTACGGTTTCTCGCAGTCTCTCCTTGACCGCGTTCATCAATGTGTCCCAGTCGCCCATGGCGACGTCACGCGACGCCACCGAAGTCGCCGGGTGTTGTCTCGCGTGGTCCACTGCCGCGCCTGCTTTGACAGCTCTCAGCAGGTTGTCCCAATCGACGATCACGGTACTCCAGGGGCGCCCGGAGTGTGTCGCCCGCCGGAACCGCCCGCCGTCGAACTGCTGGCCGATGCCAAGGATCTCGACGACGTCGGCGTGACGAGGCTGTTCAGCGGCAATGGAATCGCCCGCCCTGATGCGAACGGACACGGGCGGCACGTCCTGCACCGGCGTGTCGGAGATTTCTGGAACGGGGCGCAACGAGCCAGGGTGCGCCGAAGCCAGGGCTTGCTCTGTCAGTAGCCGTGCCACGTCTGCGTCCTCCCGCACGTTACTGCATCTGCTGCCATGCCTATGAGGCCGGTCGGTTCGCCGGTGCGCACGCCGGCGGTTCGTCGCCGTTGGAGGCAGGAGGTCTTCAACCTCTGCGCCCGAACGGTGGACGGCGGCCGGACCGGATGCCGGCGCCGCCGGCCGGGACGATCGGCTGCGCTGCGCTTTCGTCGCCGGTGGCCGGACCGGCGGTGGCCACCTTGCCCGGAGGCGGTGACCCTTCCGAGGTGAAATCGGTGTTCTGCTGCGCCAGGTTCTTGTCCTTGGGGGCGCGTCGGGCTGGAGGTATGTACACGGCGGGACCTATCGTGAAACCTGCAATTCGAGATGCTTGAAGTCGCCACGGTGCCTGCAAGCGATGCTGGCCACGGTTCGACACGGTTCCATTAGGCCGGTTTGCGGTGCCCTTCGTCGGTGCGGCAGCGAACATGGCCTTGGCCAATGCCGCGTGGTGGCATCGACACGCTTCCAGTGCGCGAGCGAGGCTGCGCTCGAAGGGTGTGCGGTCGTTCATAGCCAGTAAGCCCATGCGCGCGCGAACGACTCCTTGAGGCGCGGGCCCAATCCGCGACGTTCCCATTGTTCGAGCGTGATCGTGTTGGACTCGGCGAGATCCTTCTCGAACATCACCTGCACCTGGCGGCCGAATTCCGCGTCCAGCACCACAGCGTTCAACTCGTAGTTGTGCAGGAAGCTGCGCCAGTCGAGGTTGGTCGAGCCGACGGTGGCCCATACCCCGTCGATCAATGCGGTCTTGGAATGCAGGATCACGCCGTGCCGCTCGTGGATCTTCACGCCCGAGCGCAGCAGCCGGTCGTAGTAGGCGCGTCCGGCATGGAACACCAGCGACGAATCGGTCTGGCTGGGCAGGACCAGCTTTACGTCGACACCGCGCCGCGCCGCGGTTTCCAGCGCCGTGAGGAGTTGCGGGTCCGGTACGAAATAGGCATTCGTGATGCTGATACTCGTCTCGGCGCTGCCGATGGCCGAGAGCAGGGTGGCGTAAATCAGGCTGTAGGGTTCGTCGGGTGCGCTGCCGATGGCACGCACCACCTGTCGCCCCGAGTTCTCCAGTCTGGGAAAGTAATTGCGCCCAGGCAGCGGGTCGCCCTTCTGCGTGTCCCACGTGGCGAGGAACAGCTTCTGGAATTCCGCCACCACGGGCCCTTGCACCTGCAGGTCGGTGTCGCGCCATGCCGGGCCGTCGGTGCCCGGGCTACGGGAACCACGCTTGAACGAACCGCCGGAGTACACGCTGCTGATGTTGATGCCGCCCAGGAACGCCGTGCGGCCATCCACGATCAGCAACTTGCGGTGGTCGCGTTGATTGAGTGCCCAGTCCTTGCGCGCCGAAGCCGGATTGACGGGGTTGAACTCGAGCACCCGGATGCCGCTGTCGCGCAGTCGCTCAAAGAACTCACCCGGGGTGTTGATGGTCCCCACGCTGTCGTGGATGAGATTGACCTGGACGCCCTGGCGCTGCTTGTCGATCAGCGCCTGCGCGAAGCGTCGCCCCACTTCGTCGTCCTCCAGGATGTAGGTCTCGAGGTTGATGTGGTCGCGCGCAGCATTGATCGCCGCGAACATCGCCTCGTAAGTGGCCGGACCATCCTGCAGCAGACGTACTCGATTGCCGGTCGTGAGCGGGCTCCCGACGATTGCCTCTTCGAGCGCCAGGTGACGCTCGAAGATGTCGGTTTCCTTCCCGCTGGCCGCCAGGCGTTCCAGGACCGCTTTGCTCTGCGCCGCGGTCAACGGGCCGCGTGCACCCTCCAGTTGCACCGGCGGGTGCGACCGGCGGGAAAGGTCCGGCACGATCGTCGGCAGACTGCTGCAACCCGCCACGCACAACAGCAGCAGCACCGACCATCGGCGCAGGCGTGGCACCTGACGCCGCGATGTCTCGAGCGATGCAGGCATCCACCTTATCCTTGATTTCGGCGCGCCCGCTCCGCTTGCAGCGACGACTTGCTCCCGCGGCTGAATGTCACACGCCAGACGACGTTGCCGACGTCATCGGCCACCAACAACGCGCCCTTGCCGTCGAGAGCGACGCCTACCGGCCGGCCGAACGCCCGCCCCTTCTCACCGAGAAATCCCGCCAGTACGTCGATGGGCGGTGCGCCGGATGGCCGCACGCCTTCGAACGGGACGAAGATGACTTTATAGCCGCTGGGCGGTCGTCGATTCCACGAGCCGTGCTGGCCGACGAACATGCCTTGAGCGAACGGGGCGGGCAGGTTCGCGCCTTGCGTCGACGCGAGGCCCAGCGAAGCGGTGTGCGGTCCCAGAGCGTAGTCCGGAGTGATCGCGTCCTTGATCCGTTCGGGCCGGGGCGGCTTCACCCGAACGTCCACATTCGCTCCGAAATAGCTGTACGGCCAGCCATAGAAGCCGCCGTCGCGAACCGACGTGAGGTAGTCCGGCACGAGGTCGCTGCCGAGTTCGTCGCGCTCGTTGACCACGGTCCACAGAACGCGGTCGACCGGCGTCCAGGCGAGACCGTTGGCGTTGCGCAGCCCCGACGCATAGATCCGGTGAGCGCCGCTCTTTCGGTCCACTTCCCAGATCGCGGCGCGCCCGACTTCCACGTCCATGCCCCGTTCGCCCACGTTGCTGTTCGACCCCACCGTCACATACAGCTTGGTTCCGTCGGCGCTAGCGATGATGTTCTTGGTCCAGTGGTGATTGATGGGCCCTGCGGGAAGCGCCACCAACGGAGTGCCGGGCGCCGTGATGCGCGTGGCGCCGGTGACATACGGGAAGCGCAGCACCGCGTCGGAGTTGGCCACGTACAGTTCGTCGCCGACCAGTGCCATGCCGAAGGGCGAGTTGAGACCCTCCAGCAGCACGGAGCGCACGTCCGCCACACCGTCGCCGTCACTATCGCGCAGTAGCGTGATGCGGTTGGCGCTCGGCGCCGCCGCCCCGGCGCGCTTCATCATCGTGCGCATCACCCAACCCTTGGGACCGTTGGCGTTGTCGGGTCTGGGTGGCGCATTGGTTTCCGCGACCAGCACATCGCCGTTGGGTAGTACGTACAGCCAGCGAGGGTGGTCGAGACCGGCAGCGAATGCGGCCACACGCGTGCCCGAGGCAGCCCATGGTGTCATGCCGGGCATCCAGCCCTCGGCGGGTGCGACGTTCACCGTCGGCACCAGCGAGTGACGAGGTGCCGGCAGTATCGGCCGTGGGCCGGTTCCGTCGGCGATTTGCAGGCGAGCAGTGTCACCGCAGGCGACCAGCATCGAGACTGCCATGCCGACTCCCACGGCGCGCCAGGTTCGGCGCCACCGCGACGGCAACCGTCGCAGGGCGCAACTACCTTTCACAGTCGTCCCAAGACCAGCATCAGGACGATGACGACTGCCACCACGCCGAGCACGCCGCTGGGCCAGTAGCCCCAGCCTTTGCTGTGGGGCCACGTCGGTATGGCACCGATCAGGGCCAGGATCAGCAGGATCAACAATATCGTTCCCAGACTCATCGAACTCTCCTAGCGAGGTGGAAATGCGCAGATCTCGATCGTCCGTTCCGTGTGCGCCTGACGCAGGCGACGACGCATCGGTTCTGGATGTCTCTCGCCACCGGCCCGGACAGGCCCGTGGTGCAGCCCGATGAATCCGCGAGGAGCACCCTTCGGGCCGCCCTGCGACGAACTCCTGGTGCGCCCGCGAAGGCACTGCGGGCGTGAGATCAGACTAGACCTTGGCAGCAGGCCGGTCCGTGCGGTGGCGAACAATCGGCCCGATCCCGCACAGGACCCGCTGCGTGCCATCTATTGGCTTACCGGCGCTCAGGTGTCGTTCTTCGTGGTCAACCTCGCAACCGACATCTCGCCGATCAACGAGGCGGGTCAGTGCGGGACTGCTCCGGATCCCCCTTTTCTTAACTAACTGCCTCGACCGATGACCTTTGCGCGGCCACCAGCGCGATCGGTTGGCGGCCCGCGTGTCGACCGATTCAGGCTCCGGCCGTTGGGGCAATCAAGCAGATCCTCAGCTCTGACGCCCGTGCGCTTGTTCGCGCGAAGGCGATCGGCCGCGTCGTCCGGTCAAGGACCCCTCAGGCCCGATCAGCCAGCAGTTCCGCCTTGCGCGCCGCGAGCTTGGCGCCGAGCTCCACCATGTCGAGCTTGGTGGCTTTCGCTTTCGGGAACATCTGGGTCTGTTCCTCCTTGACGTGATGCTTCACGTACTCGGACAGCACCTTGATCTTCGCATCGAACATCTCGCCGTCGGGTTCGACACCTTCGACTTCCGCGATCAGTGCCTTCAACGTGGCATGCTCGACGATCGCTTCCGGAACCAGTTCCTTGTCCTTCAACGCCAGCTTGACGGCCGGGTAGAAGATTTCCTCTTCCACCTGCGCATGCACGGTGAGTTCGGTGCAGAGGCGAGCGACGATGTGCTTCTTGCGCGACGCTGAACGCGTGTTCTCATATTCGGCGAACAGACCGCTGACCAGTTCGTGATCGGCGCGCAGTAGCGCAGGCGCTTCCTGGGCTTTGGGTGCAGGAATCTTGCTCGGTGCCTTCTTGGTTGTCGTATCCATGATGGGGGCTCGCTTTCGGTTCGATTGGAATGGGATCGCGTTCACTGTAAGGCGGTGGCCAGGGATCGCCGGTTGCCGGCGTTCCGACGTGCGGGTGAGGGTCCAGGTCCCAAGTCGGGCGCTGTAGTCACCGTGGACGCGTTCATGGTGAACACCTTTGAGTGGAGTCACCGGATGTTCATTCGTTCGCCCGACCGACGCCGTCCGACTATCGAGTACATCGCTGTAGGACTGGAGCGCATTCGCCGCACCGGTCATCGCGACGTGGCCTTTGCGCGGCGGACTGTGGACGACCTGGGGGCTCTACGTGCGGACCGCCACCGCCATGGCGCCACGATTCCAAATCGCCACGATCGTCCCTCGAGGCGAGCGCGATGCGCACACGCGGGCGCACGACCTCGGGGTTACGCAGTCTTGAATCGATACGCCGGCCGCGGCGTCTTGTCGTCGAAGTACGGCATCATCTGCGGGATGAGCTCCGCGAGAGCGGCCTGGCGCTTCTCGCTTTGCGGGTGCGTGCTGAGGAAGTCCGATTGGCCCCTGGATCCGGTCGCCTCGAGCATCTTGCCCCAGAGGCGTGGTGCGGCGTGCGGGTCGTAACCTGCCTTGGCGGCGAGCTCGATGCCGATGCGATCCGCTTCGGATTCCTGGGCACGGCTGTTGGGCAGCTGCACACCGACCGTGGTGGCGACGGCGGCGGCCTGCAGCGCCATGGCTCCGCCTGTGCCCTTGCTTCCCAGCAGCATGGCGCCGATCTGCAGCGCGGTCTGGGATGCCATGGCCGTGGACATGCGCTCGGTCGTGTGTTTCGCCAGCGCGTGGGCGATCTCGTGTCCCATGATCTGGGCGATCTCGTCATCGGACAGTTCGAGTTGCGTGATGATGCCGGAATAGATGGCCATCTTGCCCCCGGCCATGCACCAGGCGTTGAGCGTCTTCGGCTCGTCGATCACCGCCACCTGCCAATCCCAGCTCTCGGTCTCGGGGCGATACTGGACGGCTTGGGCCACCAGGCGCGCCGTGATCTTGTCCACGCGTGCCTTCATCGCGGCATTGTCGTTGAGCTTGCCCGCCTGCTGAATCGGGGCGAGGACTTCGGCGTAGGCCTGCGAGGACGCCTCGATCGCCTGGGATTCCGGCACCAGCATGAGTTGGTTGCGTCCGGTGACGGGCGCGTTCTGGCAGCCTGCCACGATGACGGCAAGCGCCGCCAGGTACGGCATGGTCGATCGCATCATGAGGTCGGTCTCCTTGCGGGGCTGGGGCTCATCGACGAGCCGGACGGTTTGCGAACGTGTCGGGCGTGCCGGAACCGGCATCGTTGGGACGATCCGACGGGGCAGAGGGTTCGGCATTCACGCGATCGGCTACCCGGGATGTCGGAATCACCGCGGGCTTGTCGGTCGAGCGGCCAGCCTTGACGGTGCGGTCCGGAACGCTCGCACGCGGTGCCGGCGGTGGCACGTCCGATTTGTCGCGCGCGGATTGCACAGCCCAGGTCCCGTCGACCATTGCGACCCACCCCACAAGTGCCACTGCGATCTGCTTTGCGTTCATCGAAGCCTCCGTCGCCTGGTCTCGCGCTCGTTGCCCTGCACGGGAACCACGTTGGTGATCACCCTATGGGAAGACGATGCGGCGGTCTGTGCGCTGGCGCACGACCTCCACCGCCTGCGCTTCAGTGCGGCGGCGAACAGACGGGCGTGGGGTTCGCGACGAACCTTCGTTCGATGAGTGGACGCCATGCGGCCACCGACCTGGAGACAGCAATGACGCACTTCCGTATCGGGATGTCGATCGGTCTCGTCGTGATGGTCGCGGGCCTTGGCGCCTGCAACCTGACCCCCATGATGGCCAGTACCAATACCTTGATGGCACGCCTGTCGGGGCCGGATGAAGTACCGCCCGTGTCGAGCAGTGGCAGCGGTGCGGTCGAAGCGGATCTGAATCGCAAGACCAACGTTCTGAACTGGACCGTCACCTATGCCGGATTGACGGGCCCGGTGACGGCTGCACATTTTCACGGGCCCGCAGTGCCCGGCGAGACCGCTGGTGTGGCGGTGCCGATCACCGGGAACCTCGCGAGCCCGATCAAGGGCCAAACTCCCCTCACATCGGCCCAGGTGCAGGGGTTGATGGCAGGGAAGTGGTACGTGAACCTCCACACGGCGGCCCACCCGGAAGGTGAGGTCAGAGGCCAGGTGATCGGTCTGCGCTGAGTTCCCTCGCGACAGCGCCTCACTGTATGCGGGCCCTTGCGGGCCCGACAGCACTGCGTTCCGGGACCGATCCCGTGCGTCGGCGCCGACTGGCTATCCACATCGGTTCGCAGCATGGACCAGACGCCCGCCGCCGCCGTGTCAGCGTGCTTCTCCTACAGACGGACCGCATCGCCCCTGACTTCGCCGTGTGCGATGCGCGCGCACTGTATTCATCGACCGGACCGACCGGAACCCGCTTCCTACGCAACGCCCCACAAGGAGTAGCTCCATGAAACCTTCCAGAGTCCTGCTGAAGACTTCCACCGCGAGTGCGGTCATTGCCCTGATCGGCTTGGTCTATGCACAGACCGGTTCGAGCGGCAACGTGACCGATTCGCGCGGTGAGAACGTGACGACGACAACCAGCCAGCCGATGCCGAACAATGCCGGGCGGACGCCGGCGCCCGCGGGCGACATGCCGGACCGTTCGGCCCAGGCAGGCGGCCGCGAACTCTCCGACAGCGCGACCAGCGTACTGGTGCCCATCGTGGCGGCACCCTCGACGCCACTCGCAGTTGACGCGCCCAACGAAGTGGACGCGATCGCGGCAAAGGGTGCCGCCGTATCGGCTGCTCCGCCGGTCGCGGACTACACAGGCGCCGAGCGCATGGGAGAGGGCTCTGCGGAGACTTCCAATGTCGGTGGTGTCATGGCGAACGAACGGCTCGCGCGCGCCGATCGGAACTGACGAGCGTGCGCATCGCCTGTATGAGCGCTGCCGGTTCGACGCTCGTTCGGTCGTGCCGCAACGGGTGCTCGCGCCGGTGAGGCTGCGAACCGAGTGATCGGCATGTGACCCCGTACTTTGGAATTGCGGACGCAGCCGGCGCCCAGCAACCCAACGCGGTTCGGCGCGGCCTGCTCCAGGGTGCAGCCCTCGCCCTGCTGATGCTGCCTGCCGGCATGCATATCGACTCGGGGCCTCCCGGCCACGCTGTGGTGACCGACTTCGACAGACCACCGATGGTCCGTGGCCGCCATGCCGATTTCGGCACGGAATCGCCCTCACCGGACGTGCGTCACGTGGCCGACTGGATCGCCGATTCACGCGACAACGGTCGTGCCGACTTCTTCGTCATCGACAAGAAGCAGGCACGGATGTACCTGTTCGATCCGGCCGGGCGGCTCACGGCGTCAACCCCTGTGCTGCTCGGTTCCGCCGTCGGCGACGACTCGGTACCGGGCATAGGCCTGCGTCCGGTCGCCGCCGTGCGCCCGGCGGAACGGACCACCCCGGCCGGACGCTTCGTCGGCGAGCCCGGGCACAACACCGCTGGCGAGGACGTGGTGTGGGTGGACTATGCCGCTGCGGTCTCGATGCACCGGGTACGTACCGCAATTCCGAGAGAGCGCCGGTTGCATCGGCTCGCCACGCCCACGAGTACCGACAATCGCATCACCTACGGCTGCATCAACGTGCCCACCGCCTTCTACGAGAACCATGTCCGCACGACATTCACCCGGCAGCGCGCCATCGTGTACGTACTGCCCGAGGTGCGATCGGTCCAGGCGGTCTTCGGTGCCTACGACGTGGCGGCCATCCACCGCAGGACCGCTGCGAGGTAGCCTACGGCTCCCGGCAGGGGGTGCTGCCGCCGTCAATGTCAGCTTGCCATCTCCTCCGGCAGCAGCCGGTCGTACTCCTTCTTGACCACGGCATAGCATTCGCAGACGCGTTGCTCCAGGGCGGGGCGATCGATCACCCTGATATGTCCGCGCGCGTACTGGATGATCCCCAGCTTCTGCAAGCGGAATGCGGCCTCGGTCACCCCTTCGCGACGCACGCCGAGCATGTTCGCGATCAGCTCCTGCGTCATGACGAGCTCGTTGCCCGACAATCGGTCGAGGCTCAGCAGCAGCCAGCGACACAGCTGCTGATCGAGCGAGTGGTGCCGGTTGCAGACTGCCGTCTGCGCCATCTGCGTGATCAGGGCCTGGGTGTAGCGCAGCAGGAGGTGCATCACGGGGCCGGCCCGGTTGAATTCTTCCTTCACGGTCTGCGCCTTGAGCCGGTATCCCAGCCCGGCGCTCTGCACGACCGCCCGGCTGGGCGTGGATTCGCCCCCCATGAACAGCGAGATACCAACGATGCCCTCGTTGCCGACCACGGCGATCTCGGCGGAGGCGCCGTTCTCCATCACGTACAGCAACGAGACGATGGCGTCGGTCGGGAAGTAGACGTGGCTCAACGCACCGCCGGACTCGTACAGTACTTGACCGAGCGGCATGTCGATCGGTTCGAGCTGCGACAACCAGCGGAGGCGGTCGGCCTTCGGAAGCGCGGCGAGCAGATGATTCTTCGATACGTCGGGAGTGGCGGTCATTCGGGCAGGCACGGGTAGGGCGGTCCGAGATGGGGCGCAGGGCGCACTCCTCGAACGCGACGATGCGGGTCTTAAGTTACTCCGTATGTGCGAAAGCGTACACACCGCCGCATGTCGCGGTTGTGTCGAAACGTGACCGGACCAGGACGTGTCCTACAGCCCACGGCGTCCCGTCTGACAGACCGGCCTGCCTGCGGCGCCTAGCATGGAGGCACTGCCACGATGTCGGTTCCGGACGTGCAACGCTGAAGGCGCGTGCGTCCGGCGGCCCGTCACGCATCCCAACGGCCATCGGGCCCACCAGCGGAGGTCTTCATGAACATCCCTGCCTTTGCCACTCCCAACTGGACGACGGCCACATTCGCTGACGCAGTGGAATCGTCGTGGTCCGAAGTCGCGGCCATGGGCGAGCATCTCAACCTGTGCAAGGCGTTGAGCGGTCCGTTGTTCGCCGTGCGCTGCGCCGGAGAGATGATCCACACGTTTGCGGCGACACGCTTCGTGACGACGCTGGTGTTCGTCGGCCTGCTGCTCGCTGCCGGGTCCTCGATCTTCTAGGGCATGCCGCCATCGGGTCTGTTGCGCCTGTTGCCGGGGGCGTCACCGGAGCTGTGCGACATCCTGGATGGCACGCGCGGCCCGGCACAACCGCCGATCCGGTCGGAAATCTTCGGGCTGGAGCGCTTCGCCCGCCACGGCCGCAGCCTGGGTGAGACGCACCGCGCCACCCGCATGCGTTCGCATGTGGCGGCGTTCTTCCCGCGCCTGCGCAACAACATCCGCACGCTACGGGAGGCGCACCGCTACCTCGGCCTGCAGGCGAGCACCGGCTACGACCTGAGCCCGGCAGCCGAATGGCTCCTCGACAACTTCCACCTGATCGAAGCGCAGCTGAAGGAGATCCACGAGGGCTTGCCGCGGCGTTACTTCCACGCGCTGCCGACGCTGATCGACGAGCCGCTCGCGGGGTTGCCCCGGGTCTACGGCGTGGCCTGGGCGTTCGTGGCGCACACCGACGGCGCCTTCGACGATGCGCTGCTGACGCAGTTTCTCGACGCCTACAACGAAGTCCGCGAGCTGAGCCTGGGCGAGATGTGGGCGCTGCCCACGACCTTGCGCGTCGTCCTGGTCGAGAATCTGCGTCGTCTTGCCGAGCGCGTGGCCACCGGCAAAGCCGCGCGCGAAGCGGCCAACCTCTGCTGCGATCACATCGAGGCCCTAACGACGAGTACGCTCGATACGCTGCTGGGCGAGATGACCCGGCGCGGGGTCGAACAGACTTTCCTCGTGCAGATGGGGCAGCGTCT
Source organism: Betaproteobacteria bacterium Ga0077523 (assembly GCA_001464695.1). Lineage (GTDB taxonomy): Bacteria > Pseudomonadota > Gammaproteobacteria > Burkholderiales. The sequence goes on from LNDQ01000155.1 coordinate 35,283, forward strand.
GCAGGATCATCGCGTTCCCGATCACACCCGCTATCGGGAGTGGCTGCGCAACGCCATGCCGGAGCTCGCTCGAGTGCAGACGCAGCTGACGGCCGATCAGGCTGCCGACAACCTGAGTGTCAGCAATGCAGTCACGTCGTTGCGCGCCATCGGCGACGCCGACTGGCCCGGCATCGTCGAGCGCACCAGCGCGCTCATGCGACTGATGCTCACTTCGGCGACGTTCAAGGCCGAGAGTGCCGCCACGCGCGACCGGACGCTGCATCGCATCGAGGCGCTGGCGCGGCGCAGTCGGCGGGATGAAGTGTCGGTGGCCCGCACGCTGCTGGATCGGATGCGGGCGAATCCGGGCATGGCTCATGCGGGGACCGCCGCGAGCTACTGGCTCCATGGCGAAGGTGCTACCTCGCTCCTGCGGGCGCTGGGCCTGCCCGAGTCGAGGCGCATGCGCGCCGTTGCGGCACTGGCACGCAGTGCCGTGTTGCCGGCCTACCTCGGGGCCTTGGTGCTGGGTACCGTCGGCCTGGTGACCTGGATGGTCCTGCGCCACGGGACCGGACTGGTCGGCACCGGCGATGCCGGTTGGTTGACGCTGATCGCGGCAGCGTTGATGCTGTTTCCCGCTTCCGAGGCCGTCGTGGCGGTCATCAACCGTCTCATCAGCGAATCGGTGGAGCCCGCGCATCTGCCGCGGCTGGCGCTGCCCCAGGGCATCCCGCTCGAGCACCGGGTCCTGGTGGCGATTCCGGCACTGCTGACCAATAGTGCATCCATCGGGCAGCTCGCCCATCGCCTGTTGCTGCACCATCTCGCCAATCCGGAACGCCACGCCCAATTCGCCCTGCTGACCGACTGGGCGGATGCCGCCGTCGCGCATGCCGCACCGGACGATGCCTTGCTGGCCGAGGCCAGGGCGAGGATCCGCGACCTCAACGCGCGCTATCCTGCCGCTGACGATGCGAACGGCGGCGCACCGCGGTTCATCCTGCTGCACCGCGAGCGCTCTTTCAGCGAATCCGAACAGTGCTGGATCGGAGACGAGCGCAAGCGCGGCAAACTGGAACTCCTTGTCGCGGCGTTGGCCGAGGGCGACGCGGGCGCGTTCCTCGACCTGGGACGTGAGTCGCGCATTGCACCGGATACCCCGTATCTGGTCACGCTCGACAGCGATACCCAACTGCCTCCCGGGCGCCTGCGCGACCTCGTCGGTGTGGCGGCGCATCCCGACAATCAACCGCGGATCGATCCGGCGCGACGCATCGTCACGCAGGGCTACGGCATCCTGCAGCCGCGGGTCGTCACGCCGCTGCCGGCGCCGCAGCACTTCACGTTGTTTCACTGGCTCTTTGCCGGTCAATGCGGCATCGACCCCTATAGTGCGGCCACGTCGGAGGTGTATCAGGACCTGTTTCGCGAAGGCACTTTCACCGGCAAGGGGCTGCTCAACGTGCGCGCGATGCACGCCGTGTTGTCCGGGCGCCTGCCCAAGGGTCAGGTGCTCAGCCACGACTTGCTGGAGGGTTCGCTCGCTCGCTGTGCCGCGGTGACCGACATCACCGTGATCGAGGACGCACCGTTCCACGCTGACGTGGCTGCTGCGCGCATGCATCGCTGGACGCGTGGTGACTGGCAGTTGCTGCCGTTCCTGCTGGCGGC
>LNDQ01000156.1 GCA_001464695.1 Betaproteobacteria bacterium Ga0077523
ACCTGCCGGAGTTGATTCCAGAAGTCGACAAGACCGTCGGCTACGAGTTGTTCTACAAGGACGACAACGGCATCGATCGCGACGTTCTGCTCGACCCCGACAAGGCCGGGCTCTACTGGCAGCGCGCCGACGACATCGCCTACGCGATCAAGCGGATGCTCGACGCACCACCCGAGAACGCGGTGGCGAAGGCGGCCACGCCTGACGCGCCCGTGGTGGTTTATCTCGCCCGCACCTCGAGCGACATGAAGGAGCGGCGCGAGATTTTGCAGCGCGAGTTCGAGGACCGGGGCTATCGCGTGCTGCCTGAGCAGGAAATGCCGGAGGACGCGGAGGGCTACGCAAAGGTCGTGCAGGACGACCTCAAGGCGGCAAACCTGTCGGTGCACCTGATCGGCGCCCGATACGGCTCGATTCCCGAGGGCGCGGACAAGTCGGGCGTGGAGTTGCAGGCCGACCTCGCGCTCGCGCAGCGTGAGCCGCCGCTACGGAGCATCCTCTGGTCGCCGCCGGAAATTGCAGCGGCAAGCCTCGCCGAGGACCGGCAGCGTGCGTTCATCGAGCGGCTCGAACAGGCTGCCTTCGAGCCCCAGCGGGCCGAGTTCATGCGTTCGTCGATCGAGCAGCTGAAGTCGCTGGTGGTCGAGCGCCTGCGGCCCTCGCGCCCGGCAGCATCGGCTGTCGCCCCGCCGAAGGATGAGGGTCAGACTCTCTACCTCGTCTGCGATCCCGTGGATCGCGCCGACGCCAAGCCGTTGCAGACTGCGCTCTCCAATCTGGGCTTCGTGGTGGTGCGCCCGTCGCTCGAAGGCACGACCGAAGAGCTGATGGACGAGAACAAGGCCAATCTCGTGGGTTGCGACGTGGTGGTCGTGGTCTGGGGCCGTTCGCGCGAGGCCTGGGTGCGCAGCAAACTGCGCGAGGCGCAGCAGGCACCAGGGTGGGGTCGGGAACATCCGTTTCGCGGCAAGTTCGTCGTGATCGCACCACCGGACAGCGACGCCAAGCGTGATTTCGATACCCCCCCTGGACTGGTCGTCCTCCAGGGCACCGGCTCTCTCGAAGAGCTCGGCCGGTTGCTGCAATAGCTTCGCTCGACATGGGCGTTTCCGACCCGCTGCTCAATCCGTTCCCGGGACTGCGGCCATTCGAAGCCGGGGAAACGCATCTTTTCTTCGGGCGCGATGGCCAGTCGAGCGACATCGTCACGCGTCTCGAAAGGCGACGCTTCGTGGGGGTGGTCGGCACCTCCGGCAGTGGCAAGTCGTCCCTGGTGCGCGCCGGCCTGCTGCCGGCGCTCGAAGGTGGCTACATGGCGAGCGCCGGGTCGTTCTGGCGCTTTGCCGTGATGCGACCGGGCAGCAATGCAATCCACGGCCTCGCATCCGCGCTCGCCGATCCCGCGGTATTGGGGGGCGAGTCGATCGATCCGGCGCTGCGCACCCCGCTGGTCGAGGCCGTGTTGCGTCGTAGTGGCCGGGGGCTCATCGATGCGTTCCAGCATGCGCGGCTCGAGCCGAACGAGAACCTGCTGGTGGTCGTCGACCAGTTCGAGGAGTTGTTCCGGTTTCGCCGGTCCGAGCAGGCCGGTGCGCCTACCGATGAAGGGGCCGCGTTCGTGAACCTGCTGATCGAAGCCGCCCGCAGCCGCGAACAGCCCATCTACGTCGTGCTGACGATGCGCTCCGACTTCCTTGGCGATTGCGCGCGGTTCCGCGACCTGCCCGAAATGCTCAACGACGGGCAATACCTGATTCCACGACTGACGCGGGATCAACGTCGTGCCACGATCGAGGGGCCGGTCGCCGTGGGCGGTGCCGCCATTGCACCGCGGCTCACGCAACGTCTGCTGAACGATGTCGGCGACGATCCCGATGCCTTGCCGGTCATGCAGCACGCCCTGATGCGCACGTGGGACGCGTGGAAGGCGGCGGGCCAGCCAGACCGTCCGATCGATCTCGACGACTACCTGGGGATCGGCGGCATGGCGCAGGCGTTGTCGCTGCACGCCGACCAGGCCTACGCCGGACTCGCAACAATCCCGGGCGCGCAGGCGGTGGCGCAGACGCTGTTCCGCTGCCTGTGCGAGCGCAGCGAGGATTACCGCGAGACGCGCCGGCCGACGCGGCTCGATGAACTGTGTGAGGTGGCGGGTATCGACGCCGCGACGATGACCCGCATCATCGATGCGTTCCGGTCCGACGGCCGCACCTTCCTCATGCCGGCATGGCCGTTGCCGCTCGAACCGGACTCGGTCGTCGACATCTCGCACGAGGCGCTGATCCGTCATTGGCAGATGCTGCGCGACTGGGTGCAACGCGAGGCGCGATCGGCCACGCTGTACCGGCGACTGCGTCAGACCGCGTTGCTGTGGCCGCAGAACGCCGCGTTGTGGCGCAATCCCGACCTCGAACGGGCCTTGCTGTGGGAGCGGGAGGAAACCCCAACGCCCGCCTGGGCCGCACGGTATGGCACCCGGGAGGAGTTCGCCCGCGCGATCGAGTTTCTGCGGGCGAGCGAGACCGCCTGGCAGCAGGAAGTCGAGCGCGATGCGAAGGCCGCCCGCGAAGCCACCGAGCACGAACTCGAGATGCGCACGCAGCGGGACCGTGAAGCGAGATTGCAGGCCGAAGTGCGTGCGCTGCAGTCGCGCAAGCGCCTGTTGCAGGCGGTCGTGGTACTGGTGCCGGCGCTACTCGCCGGTCTCGGCTGGGCCGTGATGAATCGCAACGAGGCCATCAAGGAAGCGGCGCGCGCCAGAGATGAGGCGCTCAAGGCCCAGGCGGCGCGGGACGAATCGGTGCGGTTGCTCGAGAGGCTCACCAACACCAACCGGCTCAAGCAGGCATTTCTGACGGGCGATGTCGCGACGATCCAGCAATCTCTGACCAGGAGCGCGCCGAATTCCAATCTGCACTTCGGTTCCAGCAAGACGGCCATGGGCTGGAAAACCCCTGACGGACGGCCCGTCTACCGGTTCGATCTGTTCCCATCACCGGAGAGTCTGAGTGGGCCGCTTAAGTCCGCGTCCCAGATCAGCTACTACATGAACCATCCGACGTTCAACGCGAAGCTGCTGTCTGCTGGCGCCGGTACCGGGTTCACGGCGTTCTACAACGGTTGGGGATGCCTCTCGCGGGTCTATGTCCTGATCGAGTACGACAATCCCGATACGCCGCCCGAGGTGACGCAATACAACCAGTGCGAGGCGATTTCCTGATCGAGGCATGCTCGGTCACGGTCGGGCTCGCATCACCAACGCCAGCGGGACCGGTACCGGTTCGCAAGTAACCCCCAACCCTGCCAGCAGCAACGCCACTGTCTGCGGTTCAGGTACGGCGGCTACATCGCCCGAGCGCACGGCTATCGCGTGGCCGGTAGCGAGGCCGGCGACGTTGGTGGTGCCTTGGAATCCGCGATGCGGCTCGAACGTCCACTGGGAGGTGAGCGCGGACCGTGTGTCGTACCAGTAGAGCGCCGATTGCAGGTCTTGGAAGGCGCCGGTGTTCACGAGGCCGAAATCGACGCCGGACGCACCGCTCCGAACGTTCCCCGCGGTGTCGAAGAGCGCGGGATTTCCGAGGGTGACTTGGAAGAGGTGCGCCAACTCGTTGAACTTGGCGCCGTCCTGCGTTTCAACGTTGTACCCACAGTCTGTTCCGACGAAGCCGACGAAATGGCAGGTGCCACCTGGCTCGTAGATGGCTGTCGGTAGCCGCCAGTCCGTGAAGCCACCGACTGCAAGCGTGTCGGCCCAGTCCTTGGCCTGGGCAAGGTGAATTCTGCCATCGGTCGTGTCTCCAATACTCGCCTCGTCGAAGGGGTGCCGGCTGCCGCGTTTCCGTTGCGCAGCCAGGCGACGTCCACGACCGTGTCGTACAGGAAGACCGCGCTGTCATTGTCCAATGCGACAGCGTTGCCGGCGACGTCAAGAGCCCGCAAGGTGCCATCGGTGCCCCACCAGGTTCCCATGCTGGTGACAGATGCAGCGTGCGAATGGGCGGAGAAGGAAACGCACACGGCGGCGAGCAGAAGACGAGAAAGGGTAGTCACAGGATTTCCTCGGTTGACAATCCAATCCGACAGCGGATCGGCACATGCAGCAAGCATACGCCCACGATGTTCAGCAGGTTGGTTCTTAACTGATTGACCTCGCCCAGTCGGCCTGGGCACCTCGAGGACGTCGAGTTCCGAACTATCGCAGCGGGCACTGCTGCGCGTCGCCCAGCCGAATGTCGAACCGGTCGGTCACGGCGCCGCCGAGCGTCGCCCCGAGGGCGGATTCGAAAGCTTCCGACGGCTGCGTCACGAGCCGCAGCGGCTGCATGGTGAAGGTGTAGTCCTCGAACTCGTCCACGCCGAGTTGCCCCACGTCGCGCCATGCGATGCTGTAGCCCCAGGTCCAGCCTACGAGCACACCGACTTCGTAGGCGTCGTCGCTCACCCGGTTGCGATCGGAGCCCTGCTTCGAGGAGATGACGCACACGAGCCAGGTCTCGAACTCCATGGCTACCGTACCGTGCTCGCGCGCGCTCGCCAGGAATGCCCGCGGGTGATCCTCGAAGAGCGGAAAGTCGCCCTCGTCGAACCAAGGCAGCGCATCGAATGTGCGCTCCACCGAGCGGAAGCGGCCGTCGGCATCGGCCTGCAGGTGGTGCAGGCCGAAGGGAGGCGGATCGACGAACTGTGGCGGAAGCGGCGCGTGGGTGTCCCGGCTCCAGCGGAAGTCGGCGGCATCGAAGCGGGTGAGCACCTGGAGATAGTGGAACTCGCGCGCCTGGTCGCGTGGGCTCCGGAAGCGCCCGCGGATGTTCACCCCGTTGCGCTCCTGCCTCGGGGTGGCGTCTTCGTCCTGGAAGCGGCGGTACCAGGAGATCTCCATCGATCCGCATAGCACCGGACCGCAATGGACCGGTCGGATCTGGGGCAGCCGCATTCCGGTTGTGTCGGCGTCGGCCGCGCAGGTGCATAGCACCAGCATGACAGCCGCCGCGGGCCGGGTCAGCCACTGCACAACGTCAGCGAAGGCGTGCGGAACGGGCATCGCGCCTATCATCCACGCCGCCGCGTGCAGGTGGCAACCCCTGGGGGGCCTCCCGCAGCGGGCCACCGTCCACGTGCCCTGAAAAGGAACTGTTCCGTGGTATCCATCAAGCACCTTGCAGCGCTGCTGGTCCTTGCCGGCCTGACGTCGGCCCCGGCGACATCGGTCGGCTGCTCGCCGGAGGATTTCCCTGTCACCCTCACGCGTTTCGAGTGGGTGGACACCTGCACCGATACTCCCTGCCCGAAGCTGAAGGCCGAAGGGGAGATCGAGAACCGGTGCGACGTGGACCTCGGTGCCCGCGTCAAGCTGCGTGCCCTGGATGCCGCGGGCGAGGCCGTGGTGGTGTCGCAGTTGTGGCCTTTCGGCTCGCGCAACATTCCGCCCGGCCGCCATGCCATCTCCTTCGACCAGTGGATCGGCTACGACCCGGCCATCGTGTCATTCACCGTGGAGATCGCCGAGCTGCGCCGCTGGCGCTAGCCAAACATCGGAGACCCCCCGGCTCTGCCGGGGTGGCAGTAGAAATTGGATTGGAGCGGCACGCAAGAATTCGGAACCGAGGACTCGTTCCCTGTGCCCAGGTTCCGGAGGCGACGCGGGCGCCAGGTTTCAGATGGTGTCCCAGCTCAACGCGGCCCGGCGGCGATGCTTGCATCGCGCCGCATAAGCCTTAGACTGCGAGAACGCCACCCCACCCAGCCAGCAGTCGACCGGGGCGCGGTGCCGACACCATGCGTGATCGCCCGACCGTCGCCTCCACGAGGTACGAACTGCTGGCTCGAGAACTCGAGCAACAGATCGCTGCGGGGGTTTTGCGTCCCGGGGATCGCCTGCCATCCGTCCGCCAGACTTGCGCCAGTCGGGGCTTGAGCCCCAGCACGGTATTCCAGGCCTACTACCTGCTCGAATCCCGCGGCCTGGTCCGCGCGGCGCCACGGTCTGGTTACTTCGTCGCCGCACGCCCCGGCGGCGTGCTCCTCGCGGAGCCGCAAACCTCGGAGCCACAGTCCGGATCCCAGGCCGTCGAGGTCAACGACCTGATCTACGCGATCCTCGGGTCCGCGCGCGCGCGCGACATCGTGCCGTTCGGTTCTGCTTTCCCGAGCCCGACCTTGTTTCCTCTCGATCGACTGCGTCGCGCGCTCGTCTCGAGCACTCGGCGACTCGAACCCTGGAACATGGTCGAGGACCTGCCGCCGGGCAACCTGCGGCTCAAGCGCGAGATCGCCAAGCGCTATCTGCGTCAGGGCCTGGCCATCGCCACCGACGAGATCGTGCTGACCCACGGTGCGATGGAGGCACTGAACCTGTGCCTGAACGCGGTGGCGAGGGCGGGTGACGCTGTGGTGGTGGAGTCTCCAACCTTCTACGTCGCGCTGCAGGCACTGCAGCGCCTTGGTCTGCGCGCCATCGAAGTGCCGACCCATTGCCGCGAGGGCATCGATCTGGGCCGCCTGGAGCAGGTGATCGAGCTCTACCGCCCGAAGGCCTGCTGGCTGATGACGACCTTCCAGAACCCGCTCGGCAGCCTGATGCCCGAGACGAAGAAGCGCGACCTAGTCGCACTGCTCGCCCGCCACGACCTGCCGCTAATCGAAGACGACGTCTATTCGGAGCTCTACGAAGGCAACGCTGCGCCGTTGCCGGCCAAGGCCTACGACCGCCGCGGTCTGGTCCTGCACTGCTCATCGTTCTCGAAGTGCCTGGCTCCAGGCTACCGCGTCGGCTGGGCCGCGCCCGGCCAGCTGGCGCGCGAGGTCGAACGGCTGAAGCTGATGACGAGCCTGTCGGGATCGATCCCGGTGCAGGCGGCACTGGCCGAGTACCTGCAGGAAGGCGGTTACGACCGCCATCTGCGCAGCCTGCGCCAGTCTCTGCAAGTGCAGCGCGACAGCCTGTTCGACGCCGTGAGCCGGCACTTTCCGGACGGAACGCGGGTGGTGCGGCCGGCCGGCGGATACTTCGTCTGGGTCGAATTGCCCGTCGGGGTCGATGCGATGGCGCTGCACCGTGCCGCGCTGGCACAAAGCATCAGCCTGGCCCCGGGGCCGATGTTCTCGCCGCGCGCCGAATTCCAGAACCACATCCGGCTGACCTGCGGCCAGCACTGGAACGAGGCGCTCGAGCGCGCCACGCGCACGCTGGCGCGGCTGGTCAATGACGCGCCGCGCACAGACGCCCCTTCGCAAACGCCCATCTGATCCGGTCGCCCAGGCCCGCAACTGCTCACGCCGCCCGCGCAGGCTGCCGGGCAGAGTGCGGGCATGTCAAAACCCAACCTGATCTCGGCATGCCGTACCGCGCTGGCGCGGGTGGCGGCCAACCACACGCCACCAGGCCCTGAACGCGCGCTGCAGGAGGTGCTGGACCGACTGGGCCCTTCTGTTTTCGCGGGTCTGCTCGACGCCGACGGCACGCTGCGCTACGCCAATCGGGCGGCGCTGCGGGCCATCGGCAGTACGCCGGAGGAGGTGCTCGGCCAGCCCTTCGAGGCCACCCCTTGGTGGCAGGGCTGCGAATTGTCGCAGCGACGGCTGCGACAGGCGCTGGTCAGCGGAGCGCGCGGCGAAGCCTCGCGCTTCGACGTCCGCATCGCCACCCACAGCGGCGACACGCTGGTCATGGACTTTTCGCTGCTGCCGTTCTACGGGCCCGAGGGGGGTGTTGCCCACCTGATCGCTTCCGCGTGCGACGTGAGCGAACGAGAGCGCGCGCGGCGTCAATTGCAGCTGACCCGCCATGCCGTCGAACAGGCCAACGACGCGCTGTTCCAGGTCGGGCCGGACGGCGCCTTTCGCGATGCCAACGGTGCTGCGGCTGCGCGTGCCTGACGTCGACACCCAGGTGGACAACTCGCAGTGGCCGCTGCGCTGGCGCGAACTGTGCGAACGCGGTTCCTTGCGCTTCGAGACCAGCGTGCGCCATCACGATGGCCATGAGATTCCGGTCGATGTCTCCGTCAGCCCGGTGACCAGTGGCGACGAGACGTTTGCACATGTCTGCGTCGACGATCTGCGCGAGCGCCGCACCGCCGAACGCCGGATCCAGCAACTGCTGCAGTTCGACGAGCTGACGGGTTTGCCGAACCGCCAGCGGCTCTTCGAGCACCTGGTTGCGGCGCTGCACGCCAACGTCCAAACCGCGGTGCTGGTGCTGGAACTCGACCGCTTCAAGCGGATCAACGACGGCCTCGGCCCCCACATCGGCGACGCAGCATTGCTCGAGGTGGCACAGCGCATCGTCGCCACCGTGCGCAGCAGCGATCTGGTGGCGCGCCGCGGCGGCGATGAGTTCGTGATCGTGATGCCCGTTTCTTCGGCAGCGGCGATGCACACGGCGCAGACGCTGCTCGACACCATCGCCCGACCGATGACGATCGAGGGGCACGAGATCCACCTGACCTGCAGCGTCGGCATTGCCGTGGCGCCTGCCAACGGCGACCGCGCCGAAACGTTGCTGCGCCGCGCCAACGCCGCGTTGCACCAAGCCAAGCTGCTGGGCCGGAACCAGGTCAACGCCTACGCCGGCGCACCGCACGACGACGACCCCGAACGGCTGGCTCTGGAGACCGCGCTGCGCCACGCGATACGCGACGAGCAGCTCGAACTGCACTACCAGCCGCAGGTCGACCTCGGGCATGGCCATATCGTCGGCGTCGAGGCCTTGCTGCGCTGGCAGCACCCGACGCTGGGGAACATCGCCCCGAATCGATTCATCCCGATCGCCGAAGAGACCGGCCTGATCGTTGCCATTGGCGACTGGGTGTTGCGCCGTGCCATCGAGCAGGCGGCGGCGTGGCAGCGTGCCGGGCTGCCCCCACTGCGCATGGCGGTCAACCTGTCGGCGCGCCAGCTGATGCAGCCAGACCTGGCGCGGCGCATCGAAGGCCTGCTTGCCACAACTGGCCTCGACCCGCGTCTGTTAGGTGTCGAAGTCACCGAGAGCATGTTGATCGCCAACTTCGATCAGGCGGTGCAACACCTGCGAGCCCTGCGTGCGCTCGGCGTCGAGGTCTCGCTCGACGACTTCGGCACCGGCTACTCGAGCCTGAGCTACCTGCGCCGGCTGCCGATCGACGTGGTCAAGATCGACCGCTCGCTGGTGCCTGACGTCACTGCGCCGGCAGAGGATGTGTCGATCACGCGCGCCATCATCACGATGGCGCACCAACTGCAGATGAAGGCGCTCGCCGAAGGCGTCGAAAGTGAAGGCCAGGCAGCTCTGCTCGCCGCCAACCAATGCGACCAGATGCAGGGTTACTGGTTCAGCGCCGCCTTGCCGGCGGCAGCGGTCGAAACGATGCTTCGAGAAGACCGTCGGATCGATCCGGGGCTGTTTGGGCAGCGTTCGCGGCAGCGCACCTTGCTGTTGGTAGACGACGAGGAGAACATCGTCGCCGCGCTGCGCCGGCTGCTGCGCGCCGAAGGCTGGCTGCTGCTCAGCGCCACCAGTGCCGAGCAGGCGCTGCAGCTGATGGCACGACACGAAGTCGACGTGATCCTGTCCGACCAGCGCATGCCGGGCATGACCGGCGTCGAGCTGCTGCGGCGGGCCAAGCAGCTGTACCCGGAGACGATCCGGCTGGTGCTGTCGGGCTACACCGAGCTGCAGTCGATCACCGACGCGATCAACGAGGGCGCGATCTACAAGTTTCTCACTAAGCCCTGGGACGATGTGCAGCTGCGGGTTCACTTGCACGAGGCCTTCGCGATGAAGGAGATTGCCGACCAGAATCGCCGCCTCGACCAGGAGGTGCAGACCGCCAACCGGGAACTGGCCGAGCTCAACCGACGGCAGCATGCGCTGCTCAGTGCGCAGCGCGAGCAGAACCAGCGCGACGTCGGCAGTCGTGAAGCGGTGCAGGAACTGCTGGACGCCGTGCCGGTACCCGTGTTCGGCATCGACGACGAAGGCCTGCTGGTATTCGCCAATGCGTCGGCAGCGGAGCTGGACGGACAGGGTGGCGACTTGCTGGGCGGGCCTGCGGCCGACCGGCTGCCACAGACCTTGCTGCAGGCGCTGGATAGCGATCCCATGCTGATCACGCTGGCAGGGCGCCGCTGGTGGGCGATGAGTCGGCGGCTGAGCGGCAACGCGCGCGGCCGCCTGTTGGTGCTGCTGCCACAAGCCGAGGCCTCGAAGTGACCGCCTCGGCCACAACCGACAAGCCGCCGGCAGCTATTTCACACCTGTTCCGCCACAGCCTGCGCGACGGGCGGGTGCATCCGCTGCTGCACCTCGTGCAACGCTATCGCCAGGAGTTGCCGCGATGACAACGGCTGTTCGACCGATCGCGCGTGACGCGCTGCTCGCCGCGCTGCGCGACCTGCCCCCGCTGCCTTCGGTGGTGCTCGAACTGGTCGAGTCGCTCGGCCACGAGGAGCTCAGCGCCGCGCAGTACGCTACCAAGATTTCGCGCGACCAGGCGCTCGCCGCCAAGACATTGCGCCTGGCCAACTCGTCGTTCTACGGCCGTGGCAGGCCGGTCCGCTCTGTCGCCGAGGCGATCGCCGTCCTCGGCCTGCGCACCGTCCGCAATGTCGTCACGGCCGCCGGACTGGCCGGCAGCTTTCGGCGCCACCCCGGTTTCGACCAGAACGCCTTTTGGCGCCATTCGATCGGCAGCGCCCTGTGTGCGCAGGCGCTGGCCGGTGAACTGCGGCGCGACGACGGCGATCTGGCGTTCACGGTCGGGCTGCTGCACGACATCGGCCGGCTGGCACTCGAGCAGCGGCGGCGCGACCAGGATTGTCCCGATGGCGACGCCGAGCGCGCCGTGCTCGGCATCGATCACGCCGAGGTCGGTGGGCTGATCGCGCAGCAGTGGAACTTTGCGCCTGCCATCGTCGATGCCATCCGCCAGCATCACGCACCGCCGGACGCCGCCGAGGTCACGTTGACGGGCATCGCGCATGTTGCCGATGCCATCGCCCACGCTCTAGGCCTGGCCGGCGACCTCGACGAGGCGGTGCCGGCGCTGGTGCTGCCGGTCTGGGCCGCCTGCCGCCTGGACGACGCGGCCTGCATGCGGCTCTTCGCCCGCACCGAGGCGCAGTTCGAGACCATCTGCGAAGCGCTGCTTCAGTGAAGACCATGTCCGAATCCGAGCTCATCTCGCTGCAGCGCGCCAACGAGGAACTGCGCGCGCTGAACGAAAGCCTGCGCAGCGCCCAGGACCAGTTGCTCCAGTCCGAACGGCTGGCGTCGATCGGGCAGCTCGCCGCCGGCGTGGCGCATGAGATCAACAACCCGATCGGCTATGTGTTCTCGAATTTCGGCACGCTGGAAGCCTATCTCGAGCGGCTGTTCGAGATGCTCGAAGCCTACGAGCAGGCAGAACCAGCGCTGGCCGACAGCGCCATCGCGGCCCGGCTCACGGCCTTGCGCGCGCGGGTCGAACTCGACTACCTGAAGCAGGACATCCCGATGTTGATGGGCGAGTCCAAGGAAGGCCTTTCGCGCGTGCGCAAGATCGTCCAGGACCTGAAGGACTTCTCGCGTGTCGACACCCACCAGGAGTGGGTCTGGGCCTCGCTGCACCAGGGCATCGATTCGACGCTGAACATCGTTGCCAACGAGATCAAGTACCGGGCCGATGTCCGCCGCGAGTATGGCAACTTGCCCGACATCGAATGCCTGCCGTCGGAGCTGAACCAGGTGTTCCTGAACCTGCTCGTCAACGCGGCCCATGCGATCGGCCCGCAGCGCGGCCTGATCGTCGTGCGCAGCGGCGACGCCGGGGACAAGGTCTGGGTCGAGGTCGAGGACAATGGTAGCGGGATCGCACCCGAACACCTGGCGCGCATCTTCGACCCCTTCTTCACCACCAAGCCGGTCGGACGCGGCACCGGCCTGGGCCTGTCGCTGGCCTACGGCATCGTGCAGAAGCACCATGGCCGCATCGACGTGCGCAGCGAACCGGGTCGCGGCTCTTGCTTCCGCGTCACGTTGCCGGTGCGACGCCCGGGGGCCGAAGGTCTTTCGACATGACGGCGGCCCTCCCCGCATGGACGTTGCTCGCCGTCGACGACGAGCCGAACATCCTCGCAGCGCTGCGGCGGCTGTTCCGCACGACCGGCTGGCGCATCCTGACCGCTGGGCACGCCGACGAGGCGCTTGAGCTGCTCGCCAAGGAACCCATCAACGCCGTGCTGTCGGACATGCGCATGCCGGGCATGGACGGCGTGCAACTGCTCGAACGGGTCGCTCAGGGCTGGCCGGATGCCGCGCGACTGCTGCTGACGGGGCAGGCCGATCTGCGCTCGACGATCGACGCTATCAACCGCGGCCGGCTGCACCGCTACATCACGAAACCCTGGAACGACGACGAGCTGGTGCTGACGCTGCGCCAGGTCGCGGAGAGGCAGCAACTCGAAGCGGAAAAACAGGCGCTGGAGCGGCTCACGCAACAGCAGAACGACGAGCTGAAGGCACTGAACTCGAGCCTGGAGGCCCGCGTCGAGTTGCGCACCGCGGAGCTGGCTGCGGCCACTGACAGGCTGAAGCGCAACTATCTGACGTCGATCAAATCTTTCACAGCGCTGATCGAGCTGCGCGGCAGCGCCCAGGTCGGACACGCGCGCCAGGTTGCCGACCTGACCCGCCGTATCGCCCGTGCGATGACGCCCGATGCCGACACCCTGCACGATCTGCCGATCGCCGCCTTGCTGCACGACATCGGCCACATCGGCCTCAGCGACGCGGTGCTGGCGCGGCCCGTGAGTCGGCTCGACCCCGACGAACTGCGGCGCTACCGACTGCACCCAATACTCGGCGAGCAGGCCTTGCTGGCCAGCGACGACATGCAGGGCGTCGCGCCTGTGATTCGCGCCCACCATGAGCGCTGGGACGGGAAGGGTTTTCCCGACGGCCTGCGCGGCGCGGCGATCCCGCTCGGTGCCCGCATTCTGGCAGTCGCCGACGCGTTCGAGGATCTGCGCAGCGGCACGCAAGGTGCCCGCCACGCGGTGCTCGCAGGGCGCGGCAGCCAGTTCGATCCCGCCGTAGTCGATGCCTTTGAGAGCCTGTACGCGGCCGCGCCACCCAAGCCGACCGCGGTGACGCTGGGTCTGCGCACCGAGGAGCTGCGCGCCGGCCACACCCTGGCGCAGAATTTCGTGTCGCCCGAAGGCGTGCTGCTGCTGTCGGCCGGCCACGAACTGAACGACGACCTGATCGGCCGCATCCGGAGCTTCGAGCGAAAACACGGCCTGGCGCTGACACTGGCCGTGCAGATGGCGCATGAGGCCTCCCGGTGAAGCAGCTGCTGATCGTCGACGACGAGACGCCGGTACTGCACGCCGGCACTTCAAGCCGCAGGAACTCGGCGTGGAGGTCTGCGCCGACCCGCTGCAAGCGCTGCAGCGCCTGAAGGAGGCTCGCTTCGACGTACTGATCAGCGACTACCGAATGCCTCGTCTGGACGGCGTGACGTTACTCGCCCGCGCCAGGGAGCTGGACCCACGCGTGGTACGCATGATGCTCAGCGCAGCCGCCGACTTCGGCTCCGTGCTGGCTGCGGTGAATCGCGCCGGGGTCTTTCGCTACATCCCGAAGCCGTGGAGCGAACCGCGGCTGCTGGCCGACCTGCATGCTGCGCTGGCGTTCGACCCTTGCGCCACGCCGAGCGCCGACGAACTGGAACGGCGCCGGCTCGAAGCGCTGGAGCCGGGCATCACGCAGGTCGAGTGGGGACCGAACGGCGAGGTGCTGATGCCAGGCTGGAATTCCCCCGGTTCTCCGGACGCCACGCCAAGCCCAGTTCGCCGGAAACTCGGACGAATTCGATAGTGAGCCGAACTAGCCGCCGCGTTCGCTCCCGGCGTTGGCAGCATCCTCCGCAAACAGATCGAAGACCACTCTGCGCAACCACTGGTTCTCAGGCGAGCGATGTACCTTCGCATGCCAGAACACGTTGATCCCGATGTCGGGCAGTTTCACCGGGTGCGGCAGGTAGGTTAGGCCGAAGGGTTCGGCCAGGCGCTGAGCCAGCTTCTCCGGAACGGTGGCGACCAGGTCCGTCCCCTGCAGGATATGGCCTACGCCGACGAAGTGCGGCACGGTCAGTCGCACGACGCGGTCGATGCCGCTGCGCCGCAGCAGCTCGTCGACCTTGGCGTGACCGGTGCCGGCGGATACCACAACCAGGTGCTCAGCCGTGCGGAAGTCGGACAGGGTGAGTTTCTTCTTACCGGGGTGGAGTCCGCGCCGGAACAGGCAGACGTAGCGTTGCCGGAAAAGTCGACGCTGGAAAAATCCAGCCTTCAACTGAGGCAGCAGGCCGATGGCGAGGTCGACTTTGCCGGCCTCCATGTCGTCGCGCACGTTGACCGCTGTGTTGCGCACGGTGTTGAGCATAACGCCCGGTGCTTCGTGGCTGAGCCGTTCCGCCAGCCGGGGCAGGAAGACGATCTCGCCGATGTCGGTCATCCCGATGGTCACCGAGCGCTTCGCCGTGACCGGATCGAAGCTTCTCTGTTGATTGAGGCCGGTCTGGATCATCGCGAGTGCGTAGCCGACGGGCTCCGAGAGTTGCTCGGCAAAGGGGGTAGGCACCATTCCAGCGGGGGTGCGGACGAACAGGTCGTCCGCGAACAGGCGCCGCAGTTTCGCCAACGCATTGCTGATCGCCGGCTGGGTGAGCCCCAGGTTGTCGGCCACCCTGGAAACCCGGCGCTCGACCATCAATTGCTGGAAGAGCACCAGCTGGTTCAGATCAATGTCACGGAGGTCCATCGCCTCTCCTTTACATCACTGTCGGTGATGTTAGCTATTCCAGCCATTCTATTGGCTGATTGCCGAGAACGGCGGATATTTGGCTGTCCGACTTCGACCTCAGCAGTCACGATGAACGTCCTGGTGCAGCCATTGAACCGAGTCATCCAGGTCGAGCCGGGTGCCAACCTGCTCGAGGCGTTGCAGGCCGCGCAGGTGCCGATGTCCTACTCGTGCATGGCGGGCCGCTGCGGGACCTGCCGATGCAAGGTCGTGGACGGCGAGGTGCTCGACGGCGGTCGGGACCAGCAGCGACCGCTCGAGGCGAACGATGCTTACGTCCTGGCGTGCCGAACCTACCTCACGGAATCCTGCACCATCGAGATCCTCGAGCCCGGCGAAGTGGTGGTGCATCCTGCCCGCATCGTGAAAGCGACGGTGACAGCGATCGAGGACATGACGCATGACATCAAGCGCCTGCATCTCAAGCCCGCCAAGCCGTTGGAGTTCTCGCCCGGGCAGTACGTCCAGCTTCAGTTCACGCCCGACCACGTACGTCCTTATTCCATGGCGGGTCTGTGCGGGGACGGGGAGTTCGAGTTCCACGTTCGGCTCGTGCCGGACGGCCGTGTGACTCGCTACATCGACCGCGAGCTGAAGCTCGGCGACTTGGTGCGCGTGACGGGCCCGCTCGGCTCAGCCTACCTTCGCCGCAGACACGAGGGGCCGATGTTGTGTGTCGCCGGTGGTACCGGGCTCGCACCCATCCTGTCGATCGTCAGAGGTGCGATTTCCGAAGGCATGCGCAATCCGATCCACCTGTACTTCGGTGTCCGGTCGCCGCGCGATGTCTACGGGCTCGATTGGCTGGCGCCATTACAGCGAGCGCACCCCGCGCTGAAGGTGCACGTGGTGGTGAGTTCCGGTGGCAACTCCGCGAGGGAGCGTTGCGGTCTTGTCACAGAAGCGATCGAACAGGACCTCGGCGACTTGAGCGGCTGGCGCGCCTACCTGTGCGGCTCTCCGCCGATGGTGGAGGCGGCCACGCAGCTTGCCCGGTGCAGAGGCGTCGCGCCGGACCACATCCATGCCGATGCGTTCTACCCCCAGGGCAACTGAGCTGACCATCTCGAAGGAGACGAGCATGAACGAAGCATCGGCGGTGTTTCCGCGCGAGGTGCATTGGGAAGGCGATGGCACCCACCGCATTCCCTTCCTGGCCTACACCAGCGACGAACTCCACAAGCGCGAACTCGAGCGTTTCTTCTACAAGGGCCATTGGTGCTACGTCGGCCTCGAGGCCGAGATTCCGAACCCGGGTGACTACCAGCGCACTGCCGTCGGCGAACGATCGGTGATCATGGTCCGGGACGCCGGCGGCGCGATCAATGTGCTCGAGAACGTCTGCGCCCATCGGGGCATGCGGTTCTGTCGCGAGCGCCACGGCAATCGCAAGGAGTTCGTCTGCCCTTATCACCAGTGGAGCTACACGCTCAAGGGTGATCTGCAGGGCGTGCCGTTCCGCCGTGGCGTCAAGCAGGACGGGCAGGTGCACGGTGGCATGCCGGCCGACTTCAAGACTGCCGACCATGGGTTGACGCGGCTCAAGGTCGCGACGCGTGGTGGCGTGGTCTTCGCGTCGTTCGACGCCGACGTCGAATCGTTCGAGGATTACCTCGGGCCGGCCATCCTCGGCTACTTCGACCGGCTCTTCAATGGGCGCAAGCTCACGATCCTCGGCTACAACCGCCAGCGCATTCCAGGCAACTGGAAGCTGATGCAGGAAAACATCAAGGACCCTTACCACCCGGGTCTGTTGCACACCTGGTTCGTCACCTTCGGCCTCTGGCGCGCGGACAACAAGTCGCAGCTGAAGATGGACGGGCGTCACCGTCACGCGGCCATGATCTCCACCCGCGGTCAGGCCGGCAATGCAGAGGAGGTGACGCAGGTGTCGAGTTTCAAGGCCAGCATGCAGCTCAACGACGCGAGCTTCCTCGACATCGTGCCCGAGCCCTGGTGGGGTGGGCCGACCGCGGTGATGACGACGATCTTCCCGAGCGTGATCCTGCAGCAGCAGGTCAACAGCGTCTCCACACGGCATATCCAGCCCAACGGGCATGGCTCGTTCGACTTCGTCTGGACTCACTTCGGCTTCGAGGACGACAGCGACGAGATGACGCAGCGGCGCCTGCGCCAGGCCAACCTGTTCGGCCCGGCCGGATTCGTCTCGGCCGACGACGGCGAAGTGATCGAGTTCTCGCAACAGGCCTTCGAGAGCAAGCCATTCCATCGTGCCCTGGCCGAACTGGGCGGACACGAGGTGGAGAACACCGAGCACATGGTGACCGAAACCCTCATCCGCGGCATGTACCGCTACTGGCGCGAAGTGATGGAAGCGTGATTGAGACCCGAGCGATGAGCACTAACCTCACTTTCGAGGACTGGCTGGCATTGACGCAGCTCTACGCCGACTACGCCGCTGCCGTCGACTCCGGCGATTGGGATCTGTGGCCGGAGTTCTTCACCGATCCCTGCGTCTACCGGCTGCAGCCGCGCGAGAACCACGAACGCGGTTTCCCCCTCGCGACGCTGTCGTTCACGAGCAAGGGCATGCTGAAGGACCGTGCCTACGGTATCAAGGAGACGCTGTTCCACGACCCGTACTACCAGCGACACGTGGTCGGCGCTCCGGTGGTGCGCAGCGCCGAGAACGGCCGGTTCACCTGCGAAGCGAACTACGCGGTCTTCCGCACCAAGTTGTCGGACGCGTCGACCGTGTTCAACGTCGGCCGCTACCTCGACACCGTGGTCCGCACGCCGGCGGGGCTGAAGTTCGCTTCGCGCGAATGCATCTACGACAGCGAGATGATCCCGAACTCCATCATCTACCCCATCTGAGGCCACGACCATGAGCGAACCCCATTGGGTCGACGCGTTGTCGGTCGATGACCTTCCCGCCGATGACGTGATCGGCGTGAGGGTGGATGGCCGCGAGGTAGCGATCTACGCCGTGGGCGATGCCGTGTACGCGACTGACAACATCTGCACGCACGGCCAGGCGCGGTTGTGCGACGGGTTTCTCGACGGCCACGAGATCGAGTGTCCGCTGCACCAGGGAAAGTTCGACGTTCGAGATGGCAAGCCGCTGTGTGAGCCGGTCACCGACGCGCTACGCAGTTATCCGGCGAAGATCGAAGGACGGCGCGTGTACCTCCGGCTCGACTGAGCAACGCGAGTTGCTTGTCGCATGCGAACGAAGGGCAGAGCCTACTTCACCCGCGCCCGCGTCATCAGATAACTCTGATGCACCACATTGTCGAAGTAGTACGGCGCCGCCAGCGCCTCGAACTCTGCCCGGATCGCGGCGAGCTTCTGCGGATCGCCGGCCAGGTTCTCCACCAGCTTCTGCATCGGTCCGACCGAACGTTCCATGAAGCCACGGAAATGCTGCAGGCTGAGCGCAGGGAAAGTCATGGTTGCGCGCTCGAAGAACGGTGGCTCGAAGTGCGGCGCTAGCCGTTCGGCAACGACCGTCGGATTGCCCCACATCGGCGGCGGTGCGGCACCCGGCGGTGGCGGTGGCGAATGCTTGCCGACGAAGGCGAACAGCCGGCCGACAAAATGCTCGGGCGGCCAAGTGGTGAAGGCGATGCGCCCAGTGGGCTTCAGCACGCGGCGCATCTCGGCGATCGCCACGTCCGGGCGGGGCGCGAACATGTGGCCGAACTGGCTCAGCACGACGTCGAACGAGGCGTCGGGGTAGGGCAGCTTCTCGGCGTCGCCCTCGTTCCAGGTGATGTCGCCGAGGCTGGCAATGCCGGCGTTCTGGCGAGCCTGCTCCAGCAATTCCGGAGTCAGGTCGAGAGCGGTTACCTTGGCGCCTGCTCTTGCCGCGGTGATCGCAACTACGCCCGTGCCGGTGCCGACATCGAGCACGGCTTCGCCGGGTTTCACTTGCGCGAACTTCACGAAGTTGCCCGCCACCGGCGTGGTGAACATCGCCGTCGGGCCGAAGGAGGCCCACATGGCGCGTTGCCGCTGCTTGAGTTCCGCGAATGGATCGGCAGTCATGGATTTCTCCCCGGTCTCGTTCGGGCCGGATGCAGCCCGTGGCGCGAGTGTAGTCCGGTTGTGTCGCCATCATCGGTGGTCGCAGATCGGCTCGTCGACGGTGGAGCGATGGATGTGCGAAGAATGGCACTTGCGTGCTTGACGTCTTGCGCGAATTTCGGTGCAGTTCTCCCATTGACGCAAGTCAACCCCCGGGTTGCCCTCGCATGCATGATCGGGCGGATGACAAGGCGCCCGTGAGTGCCTTCAACCGCCCAGGGTTCGATCGAACCGATCGGAGATTCCATTGTCCGGTACCTGTCCTGCACGGAACCTGATGTCGAGTAAGCCTTAGAGGAGCCAGACCATGAACGACATGACCGAACCGAAATGCCCCTTCCACCCTGTGCCTGGCCGCGGCACGTCGAACAGCAACTGGTGGCCGAACCAGTTGCGGGTGGATCTCTTGAACCAGCACTCCGAGAAGTCCGACCCGATGGGCGAGGATTTCGACTACGCCAAGGAGTTCAAGAGCCTCGACTACGCGGCGCTCAAGCAAGACCTGAAGGCGCTGATGACCGATTCGCAGGAATGGTGGCCGGCCGATTTCGGGCACTACGGTCCGTTCTTCATCCGCATGGCCTGGCATAGCGCGGGCACCTATCGGATCGGCGATGGCCGTGGGGGTGCCGGGCGAGGGCAGCAGCGGTTCGCCCCGCTCAACAGCTGGCCGGACAACGTCAGCCTCGACAAGGCGCGCCGCCTGCTGTGGCCGATCAAGCAGAAGTACGGCAGGAAGGTCTCCTGGGCCGACCTGATGATCCTCACCGGTAACGTCGCCCTGGAGTCGATGGGCTTCAAGACCTTCGGGTTCGGCGGCGGCCGCGCCGACGTGTGGGAACCGGATCAAGACGTCTACTGGGGCAATGAAACCACCTGGCTGGGTGGTGACAAGCGCTACTCCGGCGATCGCGACCTGGAGAATCCGCTCGCCGCCGTGCAGATGGGGCTCATCTACGTGAACCCGGAAGGTCCGGAAGGCAAGCCCGATCCCGTTGCGGCGGCCAAGGACATCCGCGAGACCTTCGCTCGCATGGCGATGGACGACGAGGAAACCGTCGCCCTGATCGCGGGCGGGCACACCTTCGGCAAGACCCACGGTGCCGGCGATGCGGCACTGGTCGGGGCCAATCCGGAGGCGGCTCCCATCGAGCAGCAGGGGCTGGGCTGGGTCAGCAAGTACGGCACCGGCAAGGGCGGGGACGCGATCACCAGTGGCCTGGAAGTCACGTGGACCACCACGCCGACCAAGTGGAGCGGTAACTTCTTCTGGAATCTGTTCGGCTACGAATGGGAGCTGACGAAAAGCCCCGCGGGCGCGCACCAGTGGACGCCGAAGAACGGCGCCGGCGCCGGCACCGTGCCGATGGCGCACGACAAGTCGAAGCGCATAGCGCCCGCCATGCTGACGACGGACCTTTCGCTGCGGTTCGATCCGGCCTACGAGAAGATCTCGCGCCGCTTCTACGAAGATCCGGATGCGTTTGCCGATGCCTTCGCGCGCGCGTGGTTCAAGTTGACCCACCGCGACATGGGCCCGCGTGCACGTTACCTTGGTCCGGAGGTACCGGCGGAAGAACTGATCTGGCAGGACCCGATTCCGGTGGTCAAGCACCCGCTGGTCGACGCCAAGGACATCGCTGCCCTCAAGGCCAAGGTGCTGGCCGCGGGCTTGACGGTGTCGCAGCTGGTCACTACCGCGTGGGCATCGGCGTCCACTTTCCGCGGCTCCGATCGGCGCGGAGGTGCCAACGGTGCGCGCCTCCGGTTGGCTCCGCAGAAGGACTGGGAGGTAAACCAACCGGCGGAGCTGGCGAAGGTGCTCAAGACGTTGGAAGGGGTCCGGAGCGAGTTCCAGTCGGGCGGGAAGCAGATCTCGCTCGCCGATCTGATCGTACTGGCCGGTTGTGCCGGCGTCGAACAGGCGGCGAAGAATGCCGGTGTTTCAGTCACGGTGGCGTTCACGCCGGGCCGCATGGATGCCTCGCAGGAACAAACCGATGTCGAATCCTTCGCGGTGCTCGAACCGGCGGCGGACGGCTTCCGCAATTACCAGAAGACGAAGTATTCTGTTTCGACGGAGGAACTGCTGATCGATCGGGCACAGTTGCTGACGCTCACCGCGCCCGAAATGACCGTGCTTGTCGGCGGCATGCGCGTGCTGAACACCAACGTCGGCAAGACGAAGCACGGTGTGTTCACCAAGCGGCCCGAAGCGCTGACCAACGACTTCTTCGTCAACCTGCTCGACATGGGCACGGTGTGGACGCCGACGTCCGATGCTGCCGACGTGTTCGAGGGGCGCGATCGGAAGACAGGCGATCTGAAATGGACCGGCACGCGCGCCGATCTCATCTTCGGTTCGAACTCCGTCTTGCGCGCGCTCGCCGAGGTCTACGGCAGCTCGGACGGGCAGTCGAAGTTCGTGCAGGACTTCGTTGCGGCCTGGACCAAGGTGATGAACCTGGATCGGTTCGACATCACATAGTTGGAGGAGGGCGCCCCCCGGCTGCGCCGGGGGAGTGTGATCGGTTCGACGGTGGATCCAGTACCGCGCAGGGTGCCGGAGCACTCCCCCTTGACCGGGCATGAAAGTGGGAGCAAATTCTCACGAAAGAGCAGGTTTGGTGTGGTGCGCCCGTTCGTCGCCGCCGTCACAAACGCTCGAGGAGACCCACCATGCCTCTCCGCCCACTGCTGCACCCGCTGCATCCCTGGCTCGCAACCGTGGTTCTGGCGCTCGGGTGTATGGCGTCTCCAGCTTCGGCGGTGATCGTCGAATGGGTCACTGTCGGCAACCCCGGCAATGCGGGCGATCTGCCGGCGACGAACTGCTGGACCGCCGACTGCGGGTCCGTCGCGTATTCCTATCGGATCTCCCAGTACGAGGTCACGAACGGGCAGTACGCCGAGTTTCTGAACGCAAAGGCGGCCGCCGATCCACTCGCACTCTACAACGCGAGCATGGATAGCGATGCGCAAGGCGGCATAGTCCGCAGCGGCGTGTCGGGGGGCTACAGCTATTCGGTCAAAGCCGGCTTCGACGACAAGCCCGTGAACTTCGTGTCGTTCTACGATGCGCTGCGGTTCACGAACTGGATGAACAACGGTCAAGGCGGCGGTGACACGGAAACAGGCGCCTATACATTGCTCGGCGGGGGTGCCTTGCCTAGCAACGGATCACAGGTGACACGCGCCGTCGGAGCCACGATCTTCCTGCCGAGCGAGCACGAGTGGTACAAGGCGGCGTACTACGATGGCGCGACCGGAATGTTCTTCGACTATCCGGCAGGGTCGAACGCCCAGACCGCCTGTGCCGCGCCGACCGCCGCATCGAACAGCGGGAACTGTGTCTCGAGCGGCGTGACCGACGTGGGTGCCTATCCGGGCTCCCCCAGCCCATATGGAACCTTCGATCAGGGCGGTAACGTCTACGAGTGGAACGAGCAGATCGTGCCCGGCTCTCTGCGGGGAATGCGAGGCGGGAGCTGGAATTTCTTCAACAACGCGAGCGCTGCCAGTTTCGCTGCCGGCATGCGGAGCAGCACGGGAGGCCTTGCCCAGAGAAGCGATCTCGGATTCCGCATCGCGACTGTGGTTCCCGAGCCCGGTTCCACGCTGTTGATGTTGACTGGCCTTGCAGGCCTGGTGGCCTGGAGATTTGCCGGCCGCCGCTCGAGGCCCTAGGCCTCGGCGCCGGCGGCCAACGTTACACCCCCAACTTCGTCGCCAGCTCCTCGAAGGAACGCGCCGCAACGTCGACCGGCACCTGCGGTCCGTTCTCGCCGGTATTGGGCCCGAACTCATCGAGCTGCGTGACGTGCGCCGTCCGCAGTCCGGCCTTGGCTGCCGCTGCGAGGTCACTGCTGTGGGCGGCGACCATCATGACCTGCTCGTACCTGAGTCCGAAGGCTTCCGCCGCGACCTGATACACGCGCAGCTTCGGCTTGTAGTCGCCGGCGATCTCGGCACCGAGGATGGCGTCCCAGGGGAAATTGTTGCGCCGGGCGAGATCGACCATCAGGGCGATGTTGCCGTTTGAACAGGGCGCGAGCAGGAACCGCTTGCGCAGCCGGTGCAGGCCGCTGCTTGCATCCGGCCATCCGTCCAGGCGGTGCCAGGCGAGGTTCAGCTCCTGCAGGACGGGTTCTTCCACCTTCTGGAGGCCGAAGCGCGGCCGGATGCGCTCGAGCATGTTGCGATGGATGACGTCGAGCCTCGAGAACGGGATGCGCCCGGAGCGGACTTCCTCCATGGCCGGCTGATACTCGGCACGCCAGGCGTCGGCGAACGCGATCCAGTCGAGGGAGTAACCCAGAGGCGAGAGGATGGTCTTGGCTTCGCGGGCAACGCCCGTACGCCAGTCGACCACCGTACCGAACACATCGAAGACCAACGCTTTCACGCCTTCCACTGACACCTCCATCGCTGAATTCGTTACCTGCTTTTCGGCGGCCGCTCCGGGGTGGCTGGTGCCAGACAGCGCGAGAGCCGCGGTACTCCACAAGAACCGGCGGCGTCCGAAACTCGGCACAATTCGAGCTTTGTCCATGGTCTCCTCCGTCTCACGTGGTTCTTTGGCGAGAGTATCCCATGCCGAGTGTGCGTGTTGCCTTCGCGACGCTGTGCTTGTGTGCGGCGTTGCCGGCGTCGGCAGCCGAGGCCTTGCTGGCTCCTGTGCGGACCCCCCATCTGGACGACCTCGACGGGATGCTCGCCCGCCGGGAGATCCGCGCCCTGGTCGCCCATAGCCGTACCGAATACGAGATCGTCAAGGGCCGACAGGTCGGTGTGATGTATGACGCGCTGGTCGAGCTCGAGAAGCAGGTCAACCGGAAACTCCTGAAACTACAAAAACCGGCTGCGAAGAAGGTCGATGGCAAGACCAGGTCTCTGCCGCCGCTGAAGGTGACGATCATCCCGGTACCCTACGACCAGCTCTACGCTCGGCTCGAGGCAGGCCTCGGCGACATGGTGGCGAGTCCGATGCTGGTCACCGAAGTACCGTCGAAGGGCGTGCAGTTCACGGCACCGTTCTACTCGGAGGCCAAACTCGTGGTGGTCACACAGAAGGGCGACGTGCTGGGCGATGGCGTGGAGGCATTGTCCGGTCGCACGGTGGTCGTGCGCACTTCGAGCGGAATGTACCGCTCGCTCCTGGCGATCAACCGCGAGCTCGAGACCCGCGGGCGTGCGCCTGCGCGGCTGGTGCCCGCCGACGAGCATCTTTCCGATGACGAGCTCATGGAGATGGTGAGCGCAAAGCTGATTCCCGCAACCGTCTCGCACCGGCTGCGGGCGCGACTCTGGTCGAGCGTCTTTCCCGACCTCGAGGTGAACGAGCACAACGTCCTCGCCGACAACGGTGAGCTCGCCTGGGCCGTGCGCAAGAGCAACCCGCAGTTGAAGCAAGCCCTCGACGAATTCGTGGACAAGCACAAGCTCGGCACCGCGTTCGGCAACATGATGCGCGATCGCTACTTCGGCAGCACGCGCCATGCGCGCATGGCGCTCGATGCGTCGGGTCGTCTCCGGTTCGACGAAATGGTGGGCATATTCGAACGCTACGCGAGCCGGTACGACTTCGATCACCTGCTGCTCATGGCTCAGGGTTATCAGGAGTCGCGCCTTGACCAGCGTGCTCGCAGCCGGGCGGGCGCCGTCGGCGTGATGCAGGTGTTGCCGAGTACCGGCCGGATGCTCAAGGTGGGCGACGTGCTACTGGTGGACCCGAACATCCACGCGGGCACCAAGTATCTCGACATACTGCGCAAGCAGTATTTCCGTACACCGGAGATGACCCCGTTGGACCAGATGTATTTCTCCTTCGCTGCCTATAACGCCGGGCCGAGCAATATCCGCCGCATGCAGGCGCTCGCCGCAAAGCAGGGCCTCGAACCGAATCGCTGGTTCGACAACGTGGAACTGACGACCTTGCAGCGCATCGGTCGCGAACCGGTGGATTACGTCTCCAACATCAGCAAGTACTACGTCGCCTATCGGCTATACACGGAGACGGCCGGTGCGGGCAAGCGATCGGGCGCCGATGGAACTACGCCCTGACGTCGTGAGCGACGCACCTCAACCCGCGGTGTTCACAAGCGACCGGAGCGAAGACATCATCCGGCAGATCGAGGCCGGGCGGACGGCGGGCAACGCGGAGCTGGCGGATCGCGCGATCCAGTCCTTGCGTAGTGCTGCGGCGTCAGGGACGCTCGCGTATTCGACCGAAGTGGCCAACACGTTGGCGCTCCTGGGTCTGCTGCCGGATTCGCGAGCCGTGCTGACGGAGGCGTTGCGGCGAGACCCCGGCGATGTGACTGCATTGGCCGTGCTGGCCACGGTGGAGAGTGCGAGCGGCCGTTACGACTCAGCGCTCGATTGCTTCGATCGGGCCCTCGCGCTGGCGCCTGATTTCCCGGGGCTTGCCGAGCGGCGCGAGCGCTGTCGCACCGAGCAACAGGTTCTCGATCGTGCAGTGCAGGATCTGGAAGCATACGCGGCCGACCATGACCTCGATCCAGGTGACAGCGAGGCAAATCTGATCCCCGTTGATGCGCGTTCTCTGGACGACGAGGGGCGGCCGCGCTTTCGCATGCGGTTGCCCGCGGCAAGCATCCGCCACGATCTCGGTATCGCGTTGCTGTTCTCGCAGGAGACGGCGGCGGTCGGCTACGAATTGAGCTTGCGCCGATTTCTCGATGCGCATCTGGATTCGGACGACGTCTTCATCGACGTCGGTGCGCACTGGGGCATTCATGCCCTGACCGCGGCGACCTCGCGCCGTGGCGAGATCAGCGTTCTCGCGGTGGAGCCGCATCCGGCGAATCTGAGGCACCTGCGCCGCTGGATCGCCGACAACGATCTCGGTCAGGACATCGAGGTGGTGCCCGCGGCCATCGGCGCGGCCACGGGCACCACGTTCCTGATGGCCAATTCCAGCATGGGATATCGCGTGGCTCTTTGCGGGACCGAGGTTCCGATCACCACGCTCGACGCCTTGCTCGCCGAGCGCGACTGGTTGAAGTGGCGGCGCATCGTGCTGAAGATCGACGTGGAAGGTCACGAGCTCGCGGTGTTCGAAGGTGCGCGCCAGTTGCTTGAAACCTGCGACGTGGCCGCGATCGTCTGGGAGAAGGGCGAGAGCTACGGGTCCGCGGCGGAGGATCCTCGGTTGCGCCGGATCTTCCAGGACCTCGACGCCCGCGGTTTCCGGCACTACTGCTTTCGCGACGAACATCGGGGCGGTGAGCTGATTCCGCTCGTCGAGCTGGGGCGTACCTGCAACGTGTACAGCTTGCGGCCGGGGTTCGAGAGGCTGGCGAGGTACGACTGAGCCGGGACCCGGGCAATCGGGGTGCTGAGATGCTCCATTGCCCTGTCACGGGGCCTCTCATGCCCCATTGCCGTTGCCATTGGTGCCGGGCGTGCACCACCTGATGCTTGCCTGGCTTATCGTAAGCTAGGCAACTATTTCGGCGTAGAATCACGCCCATGTTCCGCGAGGATCTGTCCCGCAACTTCGGCTTCATCCTGAACGATGTCGCCCGGTTGATGCGCACCGCGTTCGACCGGCGCGTGAAGGCGCTCGGCCTCACGCGCTCGCAGTGGTGGGTGCTGAACCATCTGTTCCGCAACGATGGTGTCACGCAGTCGGAGCTGGCCGACCTGCTCGAGATCGAGAAAGCGACTTTGGGCCGCCTGCTCGATCGCATGGAACAGAAAGGCTGGGTGCGGCGGGAGAACCACGCCGGTGACCGCCGGGCCAAACGTGTCTTCCTCACACCGGAGGTGGAACCGGCGCTGAAGGCCATGCGTACTGCTGCCGCGGAGCTGCGGCGGGACGCGTTGGGGGAACTCACTTTGGATCAGCAGGCGCAGTTCGTCGACACCCTGCTCACGATCAAGGCCAACCTCTCGCGACCCGAGGTCGGCGGCAACGGCAGCCGGAAGGCGAAGCGCTGATGGCCGGGAACAGCAAAGCCATCATCGTGGTGCACCGGGCCGTGCGCATCCTGCTGCTGGTCGTCGTGCCGCTGGTCGCGGTGTGGGCGGCGCTCTACGTGTACGCCACCGGCGGTCGCGAGGTCGAGACCGAAAATGCCTATGTGAAGGTGAACATGGTCCCGATCAGTGCCGCTGTGACCGGCCGCGTGATCGAGGTGCTGGTACACGAGAATCAGGCAGTGAAGGCGGGCGATGTGCTGTTCCGCCTCGATCCTGCGCCGTATCAGATCGCGCTCGAAGGAGCGAGGGCGCAGATGGATGTCGTGCGGACGACGGTGCAATCGCTGCGGGCCGAATACCGGGTGACGTTGCAGGAAGCAGCCGAAGCCCGCAGCCGCATCGACTTTCTCGAGAAGCAGCTCGCACGGCAGGAGTTTCTCAAGGAGAAGGGCATGACGCGCGGCGACGCTTACGACGAGGCGCGCCACAACCTAGAAGCGGCGAAGCTGCGCGTGGACAGCATTCGCGAACGAACCAACCGGGTGATCGCCGAACTGGCCGGCGACCCCAACACGCCGGTGGAGCGCATGCCGCGCTACGCCGAAGCGCGCGCCGCCTACGACGCGGCCATGCTCGATGTGATGCGCGCCGGCATCAAGGCGCCTTACGCCGGCGTCGTGAGCAACATCAAACTGCAGGTGGGCGAGTACGTGGCGAAGGGCGTGCCGATGTTCAGCCTCATCGAGAGCGGCGTGCTGTGGATCGAGGCCAACTACAAGGAAACGCAGCTCACCCACATGACGGTCGGTCAGCCGGCCAAGGTAGTGGCCGATGCCTATCCCGATCATGAGTGGTCGGCCACGGTCGAGACCATCGGGTCCGCCACCGGTGCCGAGTTCGCCGTGCTGCCGCCGCAGAACGCCACCGGCAACTGGGTGAAGGTGGTGCAGCGTATTCCGGTGCGCATCAAAGTGGAGGAGTCCGCCGCCAAGCCGCAATTGCGGGCGGGCATGACGGCCACGGTCACGGTGGATACCGGGCGCCCGCGCGGGTTGCCGCGGCCTCTGAAGAAGCTCGTCGACGCGGGCTGGCTGCCGCGCTTCCTCGAACCTTCCAGGGCCATCGCGGGCACCAACCGGCAGCCGTAGTGGTCGGCACGCCGAAGCATCCGGCCCTGATCACCGCCTCGGTCGGGCTGGCGAGCTTCCTGTATTCCGTCGACTGGACCATCGCGGCGGTCGCGCTGCCGCACATGCAGGGCACGTTCTCGGCGTCGGCCGATCAGATCGGGTGGGTCATCACGTCCTACATCGTCGCGTCCGCGCTCGCCATTCCCGCCTCCGGGTGGTTGAGCCTGCGCTTCGGGCGCAAGCGTATCTTCATGTGGGCGGTCACCGTGTTCCTGATCGCATCGGTGGCTTGCGGGGCGGCTAACTCGCTGGAGATGGAAGTGTTCGCGCGCATCGTCCAGGGACTGGGTGGCGCCTTCCTGATTCCGTTGTCGCACGCCATCATCCTCGACACCTATCCGGCGGAAGAGCAGGGCAAGGCCATGGCGTTGTGGGGCATGGCTTCGGTGCTGGGGTCGTTCTTCGGACCCACGGTAGGCGGCTACGTCACCGAGTACCTGACCTGGCGCTACATCTTCTATTTCAACGTGCCTTTCGGTCTGCTTGCCCTGGCCGGCGCTGCGATCTTTCTGCCGGAGACTGAACGCGACCCGACGCGCCGCTTCGACTGGTTCGGCTTTCTCACCTTGTCCCTGGGCATCGGGTCGCTGCAGTTGATGCTGGATCGCGGCGGGCAGCTCGACTGGTTCGAATCGTGGGAGATCATCACCGAGGCGTTCCTGGCGGTGCTGGGTTTCTACATGTTCAACGTGCATTGCCTGACGGCAAAGCAACCGTTCCTCGATCCGCGCCTGTTGTTCAAGCGGACGTTCTTCATCGGGTTGATGTTCGCCTTCATCTACGGGTTCGTCACGACACCGCCGATGGTGCTGATGCCGTCGTTCCTCGACCAGGTGCGTGGCTACCCGATCGACATGATCGGCCTGCTGCAGGCGCCGCGCGGGATCGGATTGTTCCTGGCGATGGTGATCGGGGGCCGAACGACCGGGCGCATCGATCCGCGCCTGCCGATCATCTTCGGCCTGCTGTGTCTCGCCTTTTCGAGCTGGCACATGTCCAACTGGACCGCAGATGTCGGCGAATGGGAACTCGTCTGGACCAACTTCATGCAGGGCATCGGTGCCGGCATCATCCTGGTGCCGATCCAGGCGATCGCGTTTCCGTCTCTGGAACCCCATCGGCGTACCGAGGCGGCAGCGGTCTTCAACCTGGTGCGCAGCATCGGTGCAAGCATCGGTGTATCCGGCGCCCTGGCCATTTTCGTGCGCACCAGCAGTGTCACGCACGCCCAGCTCGCCGAGCACGTCACACCCTTCAATCGGGCACTGCAGGCGCAAGGGCCCCAAGGGTGGGGAACCGGGACCGTTCAGGAACTCGCGAAACTCGAGCACGAGATCAACCTGCAATCGGCGATCATCGGTTTCACTGGCGATTTCTGGTTGTTCGCCCTGGTGGCGCTGGCCGGGTTGCCGTTGCTGCTGTTCATCGGCAGGACTGCGGGACCGCGCAACAAGGCAGAGAAGGCCGAGACGATGGTGATTGCTGAATAGTGCAATGCCGCGAGGACGTGGATAATCCGGTTCGAAGTGTTCACCTTTCCACGGGCGGTTACCGACGATGCCAAGCGTCTTCATCAGCTACCGTCGTGATGACAGTGCCGGCGAGGCAGGCCGCCTGGCCGATGCCCTCGAGGCCCGCTTCGGCAAGGAGCGGGTCTTTCGGGACGTGGAAGACATCCCGGCCGGGGAGGACTTCGCGCGCGCGATCGACCGGGCGCTCGCGAAGGCCGACACGCTTGTGGTGGTCATCGGTCGCGAGTGGCTCGGGGTGCGCAATGCGGCGGGTCAACGCCGGCTGGACGACACGCAGGACTTCGTGCGTCTGGAGGTCGAAGCGGCCCTTGCCCACCAGATACGCGTGCTTCCGGTGCTGGTCCGCGGAACGCCCATGCCGGCCTCCGACGAACTGCCCGATTCGCTGCGACCGCTGGCACGGATTCAAGCCCACGAACTGAGCGACTCCCGCTGGGACTACGATGTTCGTCAGCTCATCGGACTGCTGGAGCAGGGAAGCGGGTGGCAAGCAATATTGCGCAAATACCGGCGTGCCATCCTCGGCACAGCGGCAGCAATCGCATTGATCGCAGGGGTCTTCGTGTGGTCGAAGCAACCCCCGGACGTATCGGGTGTGTGGCATCTCGCCAATGGAAACGTCTGGGTGGTGACGCAAGACGGCGACCGGCTGACCCTCGAGGAGACGCATCGCGAATCCCGCGAGGTGTGGAGAAAAGGCGTAGCCACGTTGCACGGCAAGGTCCTCGAGGTGGAACTCGATCTCGTGTTCCAGCGCGATTATCACTACACGGGCGAGCTGCATCTCGCGGGCAACGGCGCGACGTTGACTGGCGCGATCACACTGCAGCGGGACGGGCGTACGGAACCGATGACGCTGACTCGCCAGGCGCGGGAATGAGGTGCCGGACGCGAGAGGTCGTCCAGCACATTGGGACAGATCCATCGCCAGCGTATCAACTGGTACAGAACACCGAAGCGAGGCTCGCTATGTTGTTTGGCGCCGCGACAGTTGCGGCAACCTCGAACAACCAAGGAGTCCTCCATGTTCCATCGTCTTTCATTGGCCGCTCTCTTCGCAGGCGCTTTCCTGACACACGCTGCGTGCGCCGTCGAGACGTCCGTCAACGTTCCCGTGAGCGATCTCAAGTTCTCCGATGCCGGGGTCGGTCCGCTGAAGGTGGCGTCCGGCTTCGGTGATCTCGGCAAAGGGGCGCATGGCAGCTTCGTCAAGTTTCCAGCCGGCTACGCGACCCCTCTGCACTCGCACAGCGACGACTACTACGGTGTCGTGATCAGTGGGATCGTAGCCAACGAGCCGAGCGCGAGCGCGAAGGATCGCCCGCTTCCTCCGGGTTCCTACTGGTTCCAGAAGGGCAAGGCTGCGCACGTCACCAGATGCATCTCCACCAGCGAGTGCGTCCTGTTCATCTCGCAGAAGGGCAAGTTCGACTTCGTCGACGCGCACTGATCGAGCGCGACGGCGAAGACACCCGAGTGCAGCGCGACAGGCTGCACTCGGTTCCGCCATGTCACTCGGAAGATCGCTGTATCTTTCGACAATTGCCGATACTGAACTGAGAGTGCGGTCGTGCCGGACGAGCTGGAAGATCTCGAGCCCTTCTGTCGCATGAGTGCGGCGGGCAAGGCCCTGCTCGCGCAGGGCACTCGACGCCAGCGCCTGTCGGGCGCCGCGGTCGTGCTCCACAAGGGTCAACCGGTCTCGGGTGCCTACGTTGCGCTGGAGGGGCGGCTGCGCGTCTTCACGATTGCCCCGAACGGGACCGAGGCCACGCTCTACTTCGTCGGCCCGGGGGAAACCTGCGTCCTGGCGATCAACTGCCTGTTCAACGATCTTCTGTACCCGGCCTGGGTCGAAGCCGACGCGCCCACGGCCATCGCGTTGATTCCGGGCGCGGTGTATCGCAGGCTGTTCGAATCCGAACCTGTCATCCAGGATCTGACGGTCAGCACGCTCTCCACGCTGGTCTATCGCCTCATGGGCGAGCTGGAGCAGGTGCATGCCAGCAATCACCGGCAGCGCCTTGCACAGTTCATCCTCCTGCATGCGACGGCCGATGGCTCGCTACGCATGACCCAGCAGCAGCTTGCCCGTCACCTGGGTACCACACGCGAAGTGGTGGCCCGCCAGATCGGCGAGTTCGTGGCTGCTGGTCTGGTGACGTCGCAACGCGGGCTGATCGGTATTCGCGATCTGTTCGGTTTGCGCAGGGTGGTATCGCCTGATCCGGTGTCGACCAGGCGGCGGAAGTGATCGCCGACGAAGACGCGCAGATCGGTCGCGGCGTTGCGCGGTTCGTGGTCCGGCTCCCGATCCCGAGGCGATCTCCTTCGGGTCGGTAGAATGGCGCTCTGCATTCCTGGCGTCCGATACTCCGGGCATCCGACAGACCCTTTCCCCCGCCCAAGTTCATTGATCGATGAAACCAGACCTCCTGCTGTTGTGCCCGCTGTTCCCCGCCACCATGACGCAACTCGACGCTGCCTACACGGTGCATCGCTACTACGAGGCCGACGACAAGGAAGCGTTCGTGAAAGGGCTGGCCGACCGAGTCACCGCCACGGCCACAGCCGGCCATCACGGCATGAGCGTCGAGCTGATGCGCAAGTTTCCGAAGCTGAAGATCGTTTCCTGCTTCGGCGTGGGTGTCGATGGCATCGACGTGCCGGCGGCGCGTCAGCTCGGCATCGCCGTCACCAACACGCCGGATGTGCTGACCGAATGCGTCGCGGACAACGCGCTGGCACTGGTGCTCGCCACCATGCGGCGGACCGTCTTCAACGACCGTTTCGTGCGGGCCGGTCACTGGCTGAAGGGCAATGCACCGCTGGCCGACAAGGTGTCCGGCACTTCCATGGGGATCATCGGCCTCGGCCGCATCGGCAAGGCCATCGCGAAACGCGCCGAGGCCTTCGGCATGATGATCGCCTATCACAGCCGCAACCAGCAGTCCGGCGTCACCTATCGGTACTACGACAAGCCCCTGGAGCTCGCCCGCAACGTGAAGGTGCTGGTGGTGGCTTGCCCCGGCGGCAAGGAAACCGAGAACATCGTCAGCAGTGACGTGATCGCGGCGCTGGGCAAGGACGGCTATCTCGTCAACGTGTCGCGCGGCACCACCATCGACGAGCCGGCATTGGTCGATGCGCTCGCCAATGGCCGTATCGCCGGCGCAGGGCTGGATGTGTTCGTCGCCGAGCCCAAGGTGCCCGAGGCGCTCTTCAAGCTCGACAATGTCGTTCTGCAGCCCCATGTGTCGAGCGGAACGCACTGGACGCGCGCGGCCATGGGTCAACTCGTCGTCGACAATCTCGCGGCCTACTTCGCGGGCAAGCCGTTGCTGACACAGGTCTGAAGCCGTAAAGAGGAGGGGGAAGTCCGCGCCGGCGAGTACGTATGGCGACCCGCGGGCAGCATCCATGCGGCGACGGCGCCGGAGCGTGCGCTGCTCCTGGGCATGTTCCTGCAGCCGAACCGATTTCTCTGAACCCGGTTTCGCTCAACGCAGCTTCGGCGCCTGCCCGGTTGCTCGCGTTCTTCGGCGCGGGCAGCGGCTGATCCGAACGCACGAGAAGCGTGCTCGGGACAGGCACGTCGCGTGTGCTATGTTCGGCGCTTTCACCGATCTCGACCTTGCCCCATGAACGGCGCCGAAAGCCTGGTCCGCACGCTGCTCGCGAGCGCTGTCGACACCTGTTTCGCCAACCCCGGCACTTCCGAGATGCACTTCGTGGCGGCGCTCGACAAGGTCGCCGGCATGCGCTGTGTGCTCGGGCTTGCGGAGACCGTGGTCACCGGTTGCGCGGATGGTTATGCGCGCATGAAGGGCAAGCCAGCCGCGACCTTGCTTCACTGCGGTCCGGGTTTCGCCAACGGCATCGCCAACGTGCACAACGCGGCGCGAGCGTTCGCACCGATGGTCAACATCGTCGGTGACCATGCCACCTATCACCGGCAGTACGACACGCCGCTCACGTCCGACGCCGAAGGGTTGGCGCGGGCGGTGTCCCATTGGGTGCGCACGACGACGTCGTCGCAGCGAGTCGGGGCCGACGGTGCAGCCGCGGTTCAAGCAGCGCTGACACCGCCGGGTCGGATCGCGACCCTCATCCTGCCTGCGGACACGGCGTGGAACGATGGCGGCGTGGTAGCGGCCGCACTACCCGTGCCGTCACGCACGGCAGTGGCACCGGAGACTTCGAGAACCGTGGCGCAGGCGCTGCGCAGCGGTGAACGCGCGATGCTGATCCTGTCGGGTCAGGCACTGTTCGAAGCAGGCCTCACCGCGGCCCAGCGCATCGCGCACGTCACGGGAGCCGAATTGCGCGTACCGACCCAGGTGCCGCACATGGTGCGCGGACGCGGTCGTCCGCCGATCGATCGCATTCCTTACGCCGTCGACGCGGCGTTGAAGGTGTTTGCCGGCGTGAAGCACGTGATTCTGGTGGGGGCCAAGGTGCCGGCTTCCTTCTTCGCCTATCCGGGCAAGCCCAGCCTGATGTCACCGCCGGATGCCGTGACTCACGTGTTGGCTCGACCGGAGCAGGACGCCGTTGCTGCGCTCGAATGGCTCGCCGACGATCTTGGCGCTCCGAAGAACGTACCGTTGCCGGCAGTGGAGCGACCGTCTGTCGTGAGTGGCGCGTTCGAGCCCGTCGCCTTCGCGCGGACGCTGGGGGCACTGCTGCCGGAGAACTGCATCATCGCCGAAGATGGCGTGACGTCCGGGCGCCAGCTTCTGGCCCCGACTTTCGGTGCAGCTCCGCACGACTGGCTGCAGATCACCGGCGGCGCGATCGGCCATGCCTTCCCGTGTGCGACGGGCGCCGCGATCGCCTGCCCGGACCGCAAGGTCGTGTGCCTTCAGGCGGACGGTGCCGGCATGTACACGCTGCAGTCGCTATGGACACAGGCCCGCGAGAAGCTGGACGTGATCAACGTGGTCTTCGCCAACCGCATCTACAAGATCCTGCAGGGCGAGCTGATCAACGTGGGCGCACAACCAGGACCGGCGTCCAACGAACTGTTCGATCTGTCGCGACCGGAGATCGATTGGGTGAAGTTGTCGGGCAGTCTCGGCGTGGAGGCGCAGCGCGTGGACGATCTCGAAGGCTTCGCCGATGTGTTCAAGGCGGCCTGCGGCAGGCGCGGACCGTTCCTGATCGAGTTCCGGATCTAGTTCCGGCCCTTCAGCGCAACGATCCGTTGAGCTTGGTCAGCGCCGCCGCCCCCGGGCACAGATCGGCTTCCGTCAGCGCATTGAGCGGCCGCGCCACGGTGTTGAGTCCGTGATGCAGGTCGGTGGCTTCGGGATCCACGTACAGCAGGCCGGTCAGGATCTCGCCCTGGGCCTGGTACGCCTGCACGTGATTCATGGCACCGATGCGATCGGTCGGGTCGTAGTCCGCGTGCAGCTTGCGCAGGCGCATCCGGGTCCCGTCGGGTTGCGGTAGCGAAATCACTTCTCCTGCCGAGGGCTCGGCCTTGATCTCGTCGGCGAGATCGATGAAGTCGATGCGGCTCACCGCGTCGTTGTGTTCGCGCACGTAGTCGTAGCTGCGGGTACTGCCGGCGTGGTTGTTGAAGGCGACGCACGGACTGATCACGTCGATGAAGGCCGCACCGCCATGGCCGATCGCTCCTTCGATCAACGGCACCAGTTGCGTCTTGTCGCCGGAGAACCCGCGCGCCACGTAGGTGGCACCCAGTTGCAGCGCCATGCCGATCAGATCCACCGGCGAGTCGGCGTTGACCACGCCTTTCTTGCTCTTCGAGCCACGATCGGCGGTGGCCGAGAACTGGCCTTTGGTGAGACCGTAGACCCCGTTGTTCTCGACGATGTAGACCATGCGCACGCCGCGCCGCATCGCATGGGCGAATTGCCCGAGTCCGATGGAAGCCGAATCGCCGTCGCCGGACACGCCGAGGTACAGCAGGTCACGGTTGGCAAGGTTGGCACCGGTCAGCACACTGGGCATGCGGCCATGCACGGTGTTGAAACCGTGGCTCGCGCCGAGAAAATAGTCCGGGGTCTTGCTGGAGCAGCCGATGCCCGAGAGCTTCGCGACACGATGAGGTTCGATGTCGAGTTCCCAGCAGGCCTGGACGATCGCGGCCGAGATCGAATCGTGGCCGCAACCCGCGCACAGCGTGCTGATCTTGCCTTCGTAGTCGCGCCGCGTGTAGCCGACCTTGTTGCGGACCAGGGTCGGGTGGTGCAGCTTGGGTCTGGCGATATAGGTCATGCGATCCTCTCGCGCCTCGGTTCCACGGCGAGTGCGTGGACATGCTTGGTGATGGCGCCCGCGATGAAGCGTGCGGTGATGGGGGTGCCGTCGAAGTGCAGCACCCGCGTCAGTTTCGCGGGATCGACGTCGAGCTCGTTGACGAGCAGCGTGCGCATCTGGGCATCGCGGTTCTGTTCCACCACGAACACTTGGTCGTGGGCATCGATGAAGTCGCGGACAGCATCCGGAAACGGGAAGGCCCGCAGTCGCAGCGCGTCGAGATGGATGTCCGCTGCGGCCAGCGCTTCGAGCGCTTCGTCCATCGCCGGCGAGGTGGAGCCGAAGTAGATGGTGCCGAGGCGGGTCTTGCGGCTTGCCGCGCGCAATATGGGCTGCGGTACCAATGCGGCCGCGGTTTCGAACTTCCGCAGCAGGCGTTCCACGTTGTACGTGTAGTCCTTGCCGGACTCCGAGTAGCGCGCGTACGCGTCGCGGGTGGTGCCGCGCGTGAAATATGCACCGAGTGACGGATGGGTGCCGGGCAGGGTGCGCCATGGGATACCGTCGCCATCGACGTCCTTGTAGCGGCCGAAATCCTTGCCTGCTTCGAGTTCGGCGGCACTCATCACCTTGCCGCGATCGTAGCGGCGCGCATCGTCCCAGGCGAGCGGTGCGCACAGTCGCTGATTCATGCCGATGTCGAGATCGCTCATCACGAATACCGGTGTCTGCAGCCGGTCAGCCAGGTCGAGCGCCGCGGCGGCGTGTTCGAAACATTCGGCCGGGTCCTGCGGCAGCAGCAGCACGTGCTTGGTGTCGCCATGCGAGGCGTAGGCGCTCGCGAGCAGGTCGGCCTGCTGGGTGCGGGTCGGCATGCCGGTGGAAGGTCCACCGCGCTGCACGTCGACGATGGTGAGCGGGATTTCGGCGAAATAGGCGAGGCCGATGAACTCGGTCATCAGCGAAATGCCGGGTCCGGAAGTGCACGTGAAAGCGCGCGCGCCGTTCCAGCCGGCGCCGGTGATGATGCCGATGGAAGCGATCTCGTCCTCGGCCTGGACGATGGCGAATTTGTGCTCGCCGGTGTCGGCATCCACCCGGAACTTGCGGCAGTACTTGTCGAATGCTTCGGCCACGGACGAGGAGGGCGTGATGGGGTACCAAGCGCAGACCGTGGCACCGCCGTAGACGCAGCCCAGCGCCGTGGCTGCATTGCCTTCGATGAAAATGCGGTCACCGACCTTGTCGGCTGCCTTCACCCGCAGGCCGACCTCCGGTGCCTGGGGCGGCTTCAGATGGTCGCGCGCAAAGCTGCAACCTGCATGCAGCGCGCGCACGTTCGATTCGAGCAGGCGTTCCTTGCCGCGATACTGTTCGCCGAAGAGGCTCTCGATGACCGACGCGTCGACGTCGAGCAGCACCGACAGCGCACCCAGCACCATGATGTTCTTGAAGAGCTGGCGCTGGCGCGAATCGTCGTAGGTGGCGTTGCAGATCGCGGTGACCGGCATGCCGATCACGGCGATGTCGTTGCGGAACGCCGATGCCGGCATGGGCCGGGTGCTGTCGTAGAACAGGTACCCGCCGGGCTCGATCTCGGCCACGTCCTGGTCCCAGGTCTGCGGGTTCATCGCCACCATCATGTCGATGCCGCCGCGCCGGCCGAGCCAGCCGCGTTCGCTCACGCGGACTTCGTACCAGGTGGGCAGTCCCTGGATGTTGCTGGGAAAGATGTTGCGCGGACTGACCGGCACGCCCATGCGCAGGATCGATTTGGCGAAGAGTTCGTTCGCCGACGCCGACCCCGAGCCATTGACGTTGGCGAACTTGACGACGAAGTCGTTGACCGCTTCGAGCCGCTTCATGCCGCGGTTACCACGCGAGTGGTCGCGGGCTTGGCGTCGCGACAGGCCGGACCGGCCATGGTGGTCTGCAACAGGAACTTCTGCATGTCCCAGGCGCCGGTGGGGCAGCGCTCGGCGCACAGGCCGCAGTGCAGACACACGTCCTCGTCCTTCACCATCACGCGCAGGGTCTTGAGCGGCCCGCTCACGTACAGCGCCTGGTCGGCGTTGGTCGCAGGCGCCTTGAGCCGCGTGCGCAGATCGGCCTCTTCGCCGTCGGTGGTGAAGGTGATGCAGTCCATGGGGCAGATGTCCACACAGGCATCGCACTCGATGCACTGCTTCTCGGTGAACACCGTCTGCACGTCGCAGTTGAGGCAGCGCTCGGCTTCCTTGAGGGCGGTGACCGGGTCGAAGCCGAGTTCCACTTCCACCTTGATGCTCTGCAACGCCTTCTGCGCTGCGGCCCACGGCACTTTCGAGCGCAAGTCGCTGGACACCGCGTTGTGGTAGCTCCACTCGTGGATGCCCATCTTCTGGGAGACGAGGTTCACGTGCGGCGGCGGTCGCTTGGTGACAGGCTCGTCGTGCAGGAACCGGTCGATCGACACGGCCGCCTCGTGGCCGTGAGCCACGGCGGTGATGATGTTCTTCGGCCCGAAGGCCGCGTCACCGCCGAAGAACACTTTCGCCGTGCTCGATTGGAAGGTCTTCGCATCGAGACGGGGCAGGCCGTAGTCGTCGAAATCGATGCCGCAGTCGCGCTCGATCCAGGGAAAGCTGTTCTCCTGGCCGACGGCGATCAACACCTCGTCGCAGGGGATCGTCACTTCAGGCTCCCCGGTGGGCACCAGCGAGCGGCGGCCCTTGGCGTCGTAGACCGCCTTGACGATCTCGAAGCGCATGGCCACCAGCGTGCCGCCTTCGAGCACGAAGGCCTTGGGCACGTGATAGTTGATGATGGGGATGCCTTCGTGCATGGCATCCTCCTTTTCCCAGGGCGAGGCCTTCATCTCCTCGTAGCCCGAGCGCACGATCACCTTGACCTCGTCGGCGCCAAGGCGGCGCGCCGACCGGCAACAGTCCATGGCGGTGTTGCCGCCACCCAGCACGATGACGCGCTTCTTGACGCCGGTGACGTGGCCGAAGGAGACCGAGGCGAGCCAGTCGATGCCGATGTGGATGTCTGCGGCCGCTTCGCGCCGGCCGGGAATGTCGAGATCGCGGCCGCGCGGCGCCCCGCAACCCACGAACACCGCGTCCCAGGGTTCGGCCAGCAGTGCGGCCATGGAGTCGACGCGCTGGCCGCCGCGAAACTCGACCCCCAGGTTGAGGATGTAGTTGCACTCCTCGTCGATCACGCTCTCCGGCAACCGGAACCGCGGGATCTGGGTGCGGATGAAACCGCCGGCCTTCTGCTCGCCGTCGAACACGGTGACCGAGTAACCCTGTGCGGCCAGGTCGCGCGCAACGGTGAGGGAGGCTGGGCCTGCGCCGACACAGGCCACGCGCTTGCCATTCTTGGCGGCTGTGCGCTGGATGCGGGCGCGAACCTCGTCGCCCTTGAAGTCCGCCGCCACCCGTTTGAGGCGGCAGATGGCGACCGGCTCGGGCTTGGCGGTGTTGGCTTCTTCGACGCGCCCGCGCCGACAGGCCGGTTCACAGGGGCGGTCGCAGGTACGGC
This sequence comes from Betaproteobacteria bacterium Ga0077523, assembly GCA_001464695.1. Classification (GTDB taxonomy): domain Bacteria; phylum Pseudomonadota; class Gammaproteobacteria; order Burkholderiales. The sequence goes on from LNDQ01000156.1 coordinate 39,300, forward strand.
CCAGTATGCCGGGGAAGACGTTGGACACCCAGTTGACCATGTAGGCGTCGTCGTAACGACCCTGGGCGATCAGGCGGATGTACTCGGGAACAGGGGTATGGGCGGGACAGGCCCATTGGCAATCGACGACCTTGTGGAAATACTCCGGGTCGTCCACATCTGTGGGACGCACGAGCGGTCTTCTCCTCCGGTTGGAGCGACCACGCTCGCCGGCCGTCGGCTAGAGACGGTCCGGGCAGGACACCCCTTATGTTTTGCCTGCCAGTCTACATGGAGCGGGCCCGATTCGCTTAGACCGGTGGATTTCCCGTGGGATGGTGCCGGCTACCTGGGGAAATACATCTTCTCCCGCGCAAGCTTGTAGCTCCATGGCAGACCGGCATTCTTCCAGCCGTTCACGTCGCGCCGGCCGTCCTGGCTCATGTCGCCTTCGAAGCCGTCGACCACCGAATAGACCCGGGTCCAGCCGTCCTCGGCCAGCCGATTGGCGGCGCGACTGCTGCGGTCGCCGGAGCGGCAGATGAGGACCACGACGTCGGTCTTGGCGAGCCCCTTGGCCTGCAGGCGCCGCTGCATCTCGGGCACGAAATCCTGCACGGGTTCGAGCTGATACATGCCGCGCTTGGCGTCCCAGTCGGTCATGATTTCCTGATGTTCGACGTAGGGGACCAATGCATCCACCGGGGTGGGCATGCCCACGTACATGGCTTCGGCGCGAGTGCGGATGTCCACGAACAGCACCTTAGCGCTGCCGCCGTGCTGCTCAACGAACGTCGGGACCTCCTTCGCCTCCAGGTACAACCCGGAGTTGGAGCGCTTGATCTCGGGCAGGTCGGACGACTTGACCGCGCTTGCCGCTGTCGGCGCCAAGGCCGCGACGACGGCAATGGCGATCGCAAGAAACCCCGAAACGCGATTCATGGCGTCACTCCTGGATGGCTGATGATTCGACGGCGGTGGTCAAGATCGGTTCAACGCGATCCGGTCGGCTGGGGATGACGTGCATGGCGCGATCGTACCCGCTGCTGCTTCCGGAACGTCCCGAATGCGCCACAATTGCATCCGTGAAACCCGAGACCTCCCTATCTGCGTTCCACCCCGCCGTCTCCGGCTGGCTGCATGGGCGCTTCGGTCAACCGACGGAAGTCCAGGCTCGCGCCTGGGCATCGACCACGCGGAGGCAACATGCGCTGATTGCCGCTCCGACCGGGTCCGGCAAGACGCTTGCCGCGTTCCTGTCCGCCATCAACGACCTGGTGGTCGAAGGGCTGGAGCGCGGGCTCGATGACGAAGTGCACGTCCTCTACGTCTCGCCCTTGAAGGCGCTATCGAACGACATCCGCAAGAACCTTCAGGAACCGTTGGCCGGCATCCGGGCAGGGCTGATTGCGATGGGGCTCCCGGACATCGATATTCGCGCCGCCGTGCGCACCGGCGACACACCGGCGGTGGAGCGTGCCCAGATGCGCAAGACGCCGCCGCATGTCCTGGTGACCACGCCGGAGTCGCTCTACATCCTGCTCACTTCCGATTCCGGCCGGGCCATGCTGAAGTCGGTGAAGAGCGTCATCGTCGACGAACTGCACGCGGTGGCCGGCGCCAAGCGCGGCTCGCACCTGCTGCTATCGCTCGAACGCCTGGCGGCGTTGTGCGACGCCGAGCCGGTGCGCATCGGCCTGTCCGCCACCGTGAAACCGCTGGAGGACATGGCGCGGTTCCTCGTCGGGCAGCGTGATGAGGCGGTGGCAATCATCGACACCGGCCACCTGCGCGACCGCGACCTCGCGATCGAGATGCCGCGCTCCCCGTTGTCCGCGGTCATGGCCACCGAGGTGTGGGGGGAGGTGTACGACCGGCTGACCGAACTGATCGCCCAGCACCGTACGACGCTGATCTTCGTGAACCAGCGCCGCAGCGCCGAGCGCGTGTCGCGGCATCTGGCGGAGCGGCTCGGCGACGAGCATGTGGCAGCCCATCACGGCAGCCTGGCGCGGGAACACCGGCTCGATGCCGAGCAGCGTCTCAAGGCCGGCACGTTGAAGGCTCTGGTGGCCACCAGCTCGCTCGAACTGGGCATCGACATCGGCGACATCGACCTCGTGTGTCAGCTCGGTTCGCCGCGTGCCATCAACGCCTTCGTGCAGCGGGTTGGTCGTGCCGGCCACGCCATCGGGGCGGTGCCGAAGGGTCGCCTGTTTCCGCAATCGCTGGACGATCTGCTCGAATGCACCGCCTTGCTGCATTCGGTGGATCAAGGTGAGCTGGATCGTATTCGCGTGCCGCACCAGCCCTTGGACGCGTTGTCCCAGCAGATCGTGGCCGAAGTTGCCTGCCGTGAATGGAGTCTCGACGAGTTGTATGAGCGCTATCGCGTCGCGCAGCCGTACCGCAACCTCGAACTCCGCGAATTCGAGCAGGTCGTGCAGATGCTGGCGGAGGGCTACAGTACGCGGCGCGGTCGCCGTGGGGCCTGGCTGCATTACGACGCCGTCAACCGCATCATCCGGCCACGCCGCGGGGCGAAGCTGGTGGCGGTGACCAACGCCGGTGTGATCCCCGATCAGTTCGACTACGACGTGGTGCTGCTGCCGGAGGAGCACCGGGTCGGCACCCTCAACGAGGACTTTGCCTTCGAGAGCCTGGCGGGAGACATATTCCAGCTCGGCAACGTCTCCTACCGCATCGTGAAGGTGGAGACCGGCAAGGTGTTCGTGGAGGACGCCAAGGGCCAGCCGCCCACCATGCCGTTCTGGCTGGGCGAAGGGCTGGGTCGGACCGATGAGCTGAGCCGCGTGGTATCGCACCTGTGCGAATCGGCCGAAGTGCCGATTGCCCAGGGCGTCGAAGCCTGCGAACGCTGGCTGCACGAAGAGTTGCTGCTGCCGCCGGCCGCAGCGCGCCAGCTTGCGCAGTACCTCACCGTCGCCAAGGCCGCGCTGGGTGTGCTTCCGAGCGAGCGGCACATCGTCTTCGAACGCTTCTTCGACGAGGTGGGTGACACCCATCTGGTGATCCACTCGCCCTACGGGTCGCGGGTCAACAAGGCCTGGGGCCTGGCGCTGCGCAAGCGCTTTTGCCGCCAGTTCAACTTCGAACTGCAGGCGAGCGCGCTGGACGACAGCATCGTGCTGTCGCTGGGCCCGACCCACAGTTTTCCGCTGGAGGAAGTGAAGCACTATCTCAAGTCCGCCACGGCCAGGGACGTGCTGGTGCAGGCGCTGCTCGACGCGCCCATGTTCGGGACGCGCTGGCGCTGGAACGCGACCTCGGCTCTGGCGGTGCGGCGGATGAACGGCGGCAAGAAGGTGCCGCCGCAGTTCCAGCGTTCCGATGCCCAGGATCTGCTCACGGTGGTGTTCCCCGACCAGGTGGCCTGCGCCGAGAACCTGGTGGGCGAGCGCGAGATTCCCGACCATCCGCTGGTGGCGCAGACGCTGCAGGACTGCCTGCACGAGACCATGGACGTGGATGGCTTTCTGCGACTGCTGCAGCGCATGGAGTGCGGCGAGGTGCAGGTCACGACGTGCGACCTGGCAGCGCCGTCACCGTTGGCGCACGCGATCCTGAATGCGAAGCCCTACGCGTTCCTGGACGACGGTGCTGCGGAAGAGCGTCGCACCAAGGCGGTGATGACCCAACCGTTCATGGACGTCCGGACAGCGGAAGATCTCGGTCGGCTCGATCCGGAGATGATCGCGCAGGTGCGCGAAGAAGCCTGGCCGGTCATCGACAATGCTGACGAGTTGCACGATGCGCTCGTGGTGCACGGTTTCCTGACGGCGGCCGAAGCGGATTTCCCGTATTTCATCGCCGCACTCGAGCAGCAGCGGCGCGCGACGCGAGTGGAGCTAGGCGATGGCGTCTACGTAGCAGCGGAACGGTTGCACGAGCTTCTCGCCATCTTCCCTGGCGCTGCACTGTCGCCACCGATCGAAGCCGTCGATCCCGGGCGTCCGGAACGGGACGATGCATTGCGCGAGATTCTGCGCGGCCGCCTGGAGCTGCTCGGTCCGGTCACCGCCGCGGCCTTGGGCGCGCCTCTCGGTCTGGAGGCCCGTGACGTGACGATCGGGCTCGTGCTGCTGGAAGGCGAGGGTGCCGCGATGCGCGGTGCGTTCACCGGGCCCGGCGCCGAGGAATGGTGCGATCGACGCTTGCTCGCCCGTATGCATCGCCGCACCCGCGATCGATTGCGCGCCGACATCCAGCCGGTGGCGCCCGCCCAGTTCCTGCGGTTCCTGTTCCGTTGGCATCAACTCGCCGGTGCGCCCGGTTCCGACTTGAGCGACGAGCGCCGCCAGGGCGAGGCCGGTCTGGTGGCGGTGCTGCGCCAACTCGAAGGGTATGCGGGTCCGGCGGCCGCGTGGGAAGAGGACCTTCTGCTCGCGCGCATCAAGGACTACTCGCCGGAGATGCTCGACAAGCTCTGCGCCACCGGCCGCGTGACGTGGTGGCGGCCGACCGAGCCGGGCGAAGCGGGAGGCCGGAAGTCCGGACCCATCCGCGGTACGCCGATCCTGCTGTGTGAGCGCGAATCGCTCAGTTACTGGCAGCAGGATGCTGCCACGGCCGATGAACCGACCTTGTCCGGGAAGGCCCTCAAGGTGCTAGAAGCGTTGCGTGCCCACGGGGCCAGCTTCTTCTCCGACCTGCAGCACGACGCCAGCCTGCTCGGTACCGAAGTGGAGCAGGCCCTGGCTGAATTGGTGGCTCAGGGGCTGGTCACGTGCGACTCCTTCGTCGGGCTGCGGGCGCTGGTCACGCCGGCGGAAACGCGGCGGAAGCAGCGTTGGTGGCGCGGTGCCGCCGCCGGTCTGGAGGAAGCCGGCCGTTGGTCATTGACTCGCCTCCCGCGGGCGCCGGTTACGAACGCGGGCGCATTGGCCGAACCGCACGTGGAACACATCGCCCGTGTGCTGCTGCGCCGCTACGGTGTGGTGTTCCGCAAGTTGCTGGAGCGCGAAGGCGGTCTGCCGCCCTGGCGCGACCTGCACTATGTGTATCGGCGCCTGGAGGCGCGCGGCGAAATCCGCGGTGGACGCTTCGTGAACGGCTTCGCGGGCGAACAGTTCGCGCTGCCCGATGCTGCCGCGGCATTGCGCAAGATCGGCAAGGCGCCCGGTGTCGATCGCGTCAGCATCTCCGCGGCCGATCCGTTGAATCTCGCCGGCATTCTCACGCCGGGCGAGAAGGTCGCGCGGCTCGCCGGCAATCGGCTGCTGTTCGAGAACGGCGTGCCGGTGGCGGTCTACAGCGGTGGTGACGTGCAGTATCTCAAGCCGCTGGACGAGGCGGCTCAATGGGAGATGCGCAATCTGCTGATCCGCAGGCAGCGACCCGGCAACTACTTCGAGACGCCCCCGCTGTCGCAGTAGCTGCGGCAGGACAAGCTTGCGTATTGCATGCTCGGCGGATGCCGCGCCGGGAGTAACATGCCCCGGTCGACTCGATCGAAGGTCGACGATGGCAGCCCGATCGTGCGGCAGCCCTTCGGGCGCAGACCGACCCTATGGAACGCGGAGGCCTCCATGAAAACCCACAGCTTGATCGCAGCAACGATGCTCAGTCTCGTGCCGTTCGCCGTGCTGGCGGCAGAAAAGGACACGCGCGGCGGTACCTGTGACGACGCCAAGAGTCAGGTCGACTATTTCTGCACCGGCAAGGGCAATCCCGACGACATCATGGTCCAGACGCCCATCGCCTGTAACAACGCGCGCAAGAACATGGCGGCGGCCTGTGAAGGTGTGGTGGAGCCGGATGCCAAGTACGAGTTCAAGGATACGAAGAACTGATCTTCATTGCGGTAACGGCGTGAAGCCCTGGGAGTGATGCAGGACGAAGATTGCATGCGGGAGGCGCTCGCCCTGGCCGGGCGGGCCGAGGCCGAGGGCGAAGTGCCGGTGGGCGCGGTCGTGGTGCTGGACGGTGCGATCGTCGGGCGCGGCTGGAACGCGCCCATCTCCTTGCACGATCCATCGGCGCATGCCGAGATCCGCGCGTTGCGCGATGCGGCGGCGCACGTCGAGAACTATCGGCTCGCCGGCGCGACGTTGTTCGTGACGCTCGAGCCATGTGCGATGTGCGCCGGCGCGATCATGCACGCGCGCATCGCTCGGGTCGTGTACGGAGCGGCCGATCCGAAGACCGGCGCCGCAGGCAGCGTAGTTGACCTGTTTGCGGAAGCACGACTCAACCACCACACCGTGGTCGAGTCGGGGCTGCTGGCTGACGCATGCGCCGACGCATTGCGGCGTTTCTTCCAGGCGCGCCGGCGCGCCACCGGCTGATGCCGCCAGCCGCGGATGTTGCGGTGCGCCCACCCTCGATTTTCAGATAAGGGGCTGAATCATCGAGAGGATGTGGGGCCGCTGCGACTTGCATTGTGCGCCGCCAACGGATGGTCTAGAGTGCCCGCCCAACCGAAGTCCCCCACTACAACAGGTTTGACGAGGGTCTCATGCGACTGAAGGGCAAGGTCTCCATCATCACGGGTGGCGGGCGCGGTATCGGCCAGGCCACGGCACTCAAGTTCGCGCGCGAAGGCGCACTGGTCGTGGTGAGCGACATGAACCAGGCCGCGGTGGACGACACGGTCGCCGAGATCCGCAAGGCAGGCTTCGACGCACTCGGTTTCGTGGTGGACGTGACCAAGCGCGCCCAGATCGACGCGATGGTCGCGGCCGTCATGGTCAAGTACGGCCGCATCGATGTGCTGGTGAACAACGCCGGCATCGTGATGGACGCCCAATTGAAGAAGATGTCCGACGTCGCCTTCGACAAGGTGATCGACGTGAACCTCAAGGGCACGTACAACTGCACGCGCGCCGTGGTCGACATCATGATCGAGCAGTCCTCGGGCGTGATCCTCAATGCCTCGTCGATCGTCGGCATCTTCGGCAATTTCGGGCAGACCAACTATGCGGCGAGCAAGTTCGGCGTCATCGGCATGGTGAAGACCTGGGCGCGCGAACTCGGCAAGAAGGGCATCCGCGCCAATGCGGTGTGCCCAGGCTTCGTCGAGACGCCCATCCTTGCTTCGATTCCCGAGAAGGTGCTCGAGAGCATGCGCGAGCGTGTGCCGATGGGGCGGCTCGGGAAGCCGGAGGACATTGCGAACACCTATGCGTTCCTGGCTTCCGATGAAGCGAGCTACATCAACGGCGCCGTGATCGAGGTGAGCGGCGGGGCGACGATCTGAGGGTTTGGTGGCGGGTTGGCCCCCACCCCAACCCTCCCCCGACGAAGTCGGGGATGGGGGCCAGCTAAACGGAATCCACGAGCCCCTGCAGCGACTCTCTATCAGGCTTTCGCACCACCCCCGCCTCGGTGATCAATGCCGTCACCAGATCCGCCGGAGTCACATCGAACGCGGGATTGAACGTCGGCACGCCGTCGGGTGCCCACACTTCGCTGCCGTAGCCGGCGACCTCCTCGCGTCCGCGCTCCTCGATCGGAATCGAGGCGCCGTTGTCGAGCGACAGATCGAGCGTGGACAACGGACACGCGACGTAGAACGGAATGCCGTGCCGCGCGGCGAGCACCGCCACCGGGAACGTGCCGATCTTGTTGGCGACATCGCCGTTGGCCGCCACGCGATCGGCGCCGACGATCACGAGGTCGATGCCGCCTCGGGACATCAAGTAGCCGGCGGCCGCATCCGGCAACAGGGTCACGGGGATGCCGTCTTGCTGGAGTTCCCAGGCGGTGAGGCGGGCGCCTTGCAGCACCGGGCGTGTTTCGTCGGCGAACACGCTCACGCGTTTCCCGGCTGCAACCGCGGATCGGATCACGCCCAGTGCAGTACCGTGGCCGGCCGTGGCGAGTGCACCAGCGTTGCAGTGGGTCAGAACGCTGGCACCGTCGGGGACCAGTGCCGCTCCGAGTTCACCCATGCGTCGATTCGCGGCGACATCGGCTTCCAGAATGGCATGGGCTTCGAGCAGCAGCAGCCGGGCGATTGCTGCAGGATCCTCCAGAGCATGCGTGCACCAGACGGCCCGCATGCGATGGAGCGCCCAGAAGAGGTTCACCGCCGTGGGGCGGCTTGCGGCCAGGGTGTCGAACGCCTGGGCGAGTCGTGGGCTGAACCGATCCGACGGTTCATGGGCGAGCCGCAGCGCTTCCACGGCGATGCCATAGGACGCGGCACAGCCGATGGCCGGAGCCCCGCGGATCACCAAGGTCCGGATGGCGTCGGCCACGTCTGCGGCCGTGTCGAGCACCAGATACTCGACGGTGCGCGGCAGCCGGCGCTGATCGAGCAACCGCACGCGCCCGTCCGCGGTCCATGCGATGGTCTGGAACGAGGGGGTCATCGCCGGACGGGGGACAGCGCGAGGATCTCGCCGAGCAGCCCGGCTGGTGCGCAGTCGGTGCGACCGGTCACGACCCGATCGATGCCGCCGAAGCCGTAGGCGACTTCGATCACGGTTGCGTCATCCAGCGATTCAGCGGCTGGTAGCACCAGCAGGCCATCGCGCGGCCTCGCCTCTGCACCGAGCGCCACCACCGCTGAGCCTTCTGCGAGCAACACGTCGATCTGTTCCACCTGATCGGCCAGCACCAGGGCGACTTCGCCAAGCCGCGGCCACGGTGTGGGGACCTGCGCCCGCAGCCCGCGCTCGAACCCGCCGTAGTGCAACTCCGCCAGCAGGATGTCTGCAGGCGGCAGCGAGAGGTAACGATCGTGCGCAGCGGCACGTGACGCAATGCGGATGTCGTGGCGATAGATCTGCGCCGTCATGCGGGCATGACGCGCGTCCACGCTGGCGGCCACGAGGCCGAGTACCGGATCGAGGACGATGCGAGCAGCAGCATCGGGCAGGGTGCGCGGATCCTGCCCCGAGGGCGCATGGGCCGCGAGATACGCACGATAGTCGGTCGCATAGGCCTGCACGTCGCGACCGAACAGCGGTACTCGCTTCGTGAACACAGCGTGCTGCGGGGTCGGTGGTCCTTGCGTGGCGAGTTCGCGCAGGTCCTTGCGGGCGATGAAGCCCACGACCTCGGGGCTCTGGTCGACGGTGAGGATCATCGGCCAGCCCGCCACCGCGCTCAGATCGCGGCGCAGGCATGCCAGTGCCAGTGCGCCCTCACGGGATCGCGGCGGCGGCATGCCGGTCGGCAGTTCCCATGCGTCGTGGGCACGCAGATAGGTCTCGGCCCGGTTGATCAGCGCGAGCATGTTCTCGTAGGACGTACGAGCATCGTCGCCGAAGGCGACCACTCCATGCTTTTCCAGGATCAGTCCGATGGTCCGGGCAGTCCGTTCGCGTTCGAGGGTGGCCTTGCACGACTTGGCGAGGTCGAAACCGGAGTGGGAGAACGGCACGAGCGGCGCGTAATCGCCGAAGACCTCGCGCGCGATCTTTCGGCCCCATGCCGTGTTCACTATCGCGAGCACGCTGTCGGCATGGGTGTGCTCGACGTGGCTCGAAGGCACCGAAGCGTGCAGCAACGTTTCGATGGATGGCTTCGGGGCATCGGCGCGCAGCTTGAGCGGTGCCAGCCCGGCCATCATGCCGTCAGTATCGAGGTGTTCCTGCGCGAGCAGGGCGCGAGCCCCTGCCAGATCGATCGGTGTGAAATCCGCCGGTGTCACCTGTGCGAGATCGGATCCGCTGCCTTTCACGTACAGGCAAGGGACCGACGTCCCGTCGGCGCGCAGCCAGGGAGACTTGAGCGATGTATTGCCGCCGCCATGCAGCACCAGGTCCGCATCGGCGCCAAGGAGGCGCGAGGTGTAGGCCCGCAACTCCAAAGCGTCGGCGCAACGTGACGCGGACTCGTCGTTCCAGAGCGAATGCATGCGGATGACGGACTGAGAATAGCCGGCGATTATAATCGCCGCCCATGTCGCGATCCGCCGCCTTCGACGTTCGCCTCGTCGCCTGGGACGAGGCGCACGCGGCACTGGAATCGGTCCGTCGCGCCGTGTTCGTGGTCGAGCAGCACGTGCCGGAAGCACTCGAGTGGGACGAAGCCGACGCCGTCTCGCAGCACGCGCTGGCGTCGGCGGACTGCCCGACGGACACATCGGGCGCATCGCCGTGCTGCGCACATGGCGCGGACGTGGCGTGGGCGCTGCCCTCCTCACGGCGATGATCGAGGCGGCACGCGAGCGCGGATTTGCGACCGTGCTGCTCAATGCGCAGGTGCAGGCCCTCGACTTCTATCGGCGGTTCGGCTTCGTCGCCGAAGGTGAGGTGTTTCCCGATGCCGGCATTCCGCATCAGGCCATGCGGCTCGAACTCACGCCCCCAAGTTGATCGGTGCTTCCAGGTTGAGGCTGGCGCTGCGGTCCGTGGGTGGGCCACCGGCCGGATCGAAGCTCCGCTCCACGAATCGTGCCTCGCCGCGATCGTCGATCAGGACAACGGTGGATGCGCGCGTGCCGTAGCCGTCCATGCGGATGAACACGGGTGACAGTTGGCGCTCCCAGTCGAGGCTGACCCCTGTGGCGGGCAGTTCGGCATCCGGCGCACGGGCATCGTCGGCGAGGAGGGCGAGCAAGGCTGTTTCCAGCGCGGCCCCATCCAGCTGCAAGACCGGACCGAGGGCCGCCTTCGCTCGGCGCACCTTTGGCCAGGGCGTGTCCAGCAGGTGGTTGCTCAACCCGTGCAGGCCGGGGCCGAGCCGCTGCGCAGCGCCGCCGCGGTTGGACCCGTACCAGACACCGCTCGCATCGGCTGCCAGCAGATTGAAGCCGTCGTAGTCGTTGCCGCGGGCGAGCGCCGCGGCAACGAAGGCGCGCGCGCTGTCCGCTTCACGGACGAAGTTGCTGACCAGCAGGCCGCGCGATTCGGGTGCTTCAATCTTGCGGCTCGGATCGCGATAGTTCGTGACCGCCGCCAGCGCGCCGCGTTGCGACAGGGCCAGCCAGGTGCCGCCCTTCTCCAGGTCCCGCCCGCCGAAGACGTCGGGCGCATCGTTCCAACGATCGGCCGGCGCGGTGGGGCGGTGGTGGAACTCGTCGCGATTGGCGGCAAGGATGAACGGGTAGCGCTCGTGCGCGTCCAGCGCGACCAGGATCAGGCACACGGATCGTCGCCGAAATCGCGGAAGCGCTCGGTCTTGCGGGCGCCGTCCTCGGCCAGGTGCGCGGCGATGCCCGCATTGCGGGCGGCCTCGTTCAGCACCACCGCGAAAGCGGTAGCGTCGGCGACGTTCTGGTAGACCTCCATCCACAGCGTCGGATCGTCCATGCGACGCACCAGGTGGCCGAGGATCCCGGTGCGCTGCTCGACTTCGCGGCTGAGGCGCCCGACGCTCGCATGGGCGCCGGCCGCAGCATCGGCGCGGATGCGGTAGTAGACGTAGAAATGATGCGACATCAGCCCTCGCCGGGCCGCCCCAAGAGGGCTGGCCCCCGAGGGGGGAGGGGCCGCAGGCCCATCGGGGGGGACGTCACCTCGAGCCCGCGCCGGGCCGCCCCAAGCGGGCTGGCCCCCTTGGGGGGAAGGGCCGCAGGCCCATCGGGGGGGGACATCATCTCAACGGGCCGCCGGGGCGTGGACGCGCCGCAACGCTTCGAGGCGGGTGCCGCTGGTCGTGGCCGATACGTTGCCCTGCGAGGCGGTCTCGGCGTCGATCACCGCGAGCACCCTGAATCCGCCGTCGCCGGCGGGCGCGGACGCGACGACGTTGCCGGCGGTCTGGCCGGCACTGCCGACCGGCGCACCGGGATCCAGCGCCGCTGCGGCCTGCGCAACATGCAGGCGCCGCTTCACTTCGCCGAGGTACTGCGACCGCGCGACGATCTCCTGGCCGGGGTAGCAGCCCTTCGAGAAGCTCACACCACCGATGCGCTCCAGGTCCACCATCTGGGGCACGAACAGCTCGCGCGTGGCCGGCAGGATCCATGGGATGCCGTCGGCCACGTCGAAGCGCATCCAGTCGCCGGTCGTTGCAGGCGCGGCGCGGGACGCGAAACGATCCCAGGCGGCGATCGCGGCATCCACCGTGAGATAGCAGTGCCAGCGGTCCTGGCCGGCCCGCACGACGAAGCCGCCGTCGACGGCCGCAACGCCGTGATCGCCGGGGGATACCGTGCCCAGTTCGACGGCCGGTTCGAGGCCGGCGAGCCCGATGCCGATGGCTTCGTCCTCCAGAACCGCGATCTTCACCTGCGAGCGCAGCACGTATCGGGACAGACGAGCGACGAGATCGCCGGCCAGGGTGCGCGGCAACTCAGCCAGAAAGCGGTCGCCGAGGCGCATCAGGCGCAAGGTGGCAAGCAGGCGGCCCTTGGGATTGCAGTAGCCGCTCCACTGCCATTGGCCGTCCGCCAGGCCAGCGACGTCCGAGGTGAGCTGGTTCTGCAGGAAATCCGCGGCGTCACGGCCTTCGATGCCGATCAACACAAGATGGCCAAGGTCAGCCAACAACACCTTGGCGCCGGGTGGCGCGGGCGGAAACACGGCGAGACCGGCCTCGTCCAGGGTCGCGCCCCGGGATGCGAGGGTTTGCTGCCAGCGAGGGTTCATGGCTTGGGTCGACTGCAACGGTCGACTCGTGGGAGGCACGGAAGGCAGCAAATTATAATCGGCCACGATGTTCGCCCCGGAACGCGTCTCGGTATCGTTGCAGGCTTCGCGTGGACTGGCAGCCGTGCTGGGTCTCGCCCATGGTGCCGGGGTTGCCGTTCCCTGGCTGGTGGCGCTGCCGCCGCCGTTGGCGGCGGGTGTCACGCTGGGAATCCTGGCGCTGGGTGGCCTCGCGATCACCCGGGATGCGCTGCGTCTGTGGCCCACGTCGGTGACCGCTCTTGCGCTCGCGAGCGACGGCACCGGCACCGTCACGTTGCGCTCGGGGCACACCGAGGCCGTGCGCCTCGGACGCGAGGCGACCGTGGTGCCGTTGGCCGTCGTATTGAGCCTGCTGGGGGCCGGGCGGCGCCGGTACGGTATCGTCATCACGCGCGATGCGTGCAGCGAGATCGAATTCCGCCACCTCCGGGTCTTTCTCCGCTGGCGGGTTCGTCACTCTCCGGCACAGGACGGGACCGGTCGATGAACTATCGGTCGACGGGCGTGTCGGTAACCGCAGTCGGAATGTTGGAGGCAAGCGGGTCGAGGAAGTGCCGATGCTATACTCGCCGCCCTTCGAAGTCGGCGCGAGCCGATTCAACCAGGCGAGTGGTTTCGGATATGGCCCATGGGTGATCGCGAGATCGATCAGCAGCTGGTCGAGCGTGCCCAGCGTGGAGACAAGCGTGCGTTCGAGATGCTGGTGGCCAAGTACCAGCGCAAGCTCGGGCGCCTGCTGTCCCGCTTCATCCGGGATTCCGCCGAAGTAGAGGATGTGGCCCAGGAGGCTTTCATCAAGGCCTACCGGGCCCTGCCATCGTTCCGGGGGGACAGCGCTTTCTACACGTGGCTCTACAGGATCGGCATCAATACGGCCAAGAACTACCTGGTGGCCATGGGCCGGCGCGCGCCCACGACCACTGAATTCGACAGCGAAGAGGCCGAAAACTTCGAGGACGGCGACCAGCTCCGGGACGTGAACACCCCGGAAGCCGAACTCATGAGCAAGCAGATTGCGGCCACGGTGAACGAAACCATGCAGGCATTGCCAGAGGAACTACGCACGGCGATCACCCTGCGGGAGATCGAAGGCCTGTCCTATGAGGACATAGCCACGATCATGAACTGCCCGATCGGCACCGTCCGGTCGCGGATCTTCAGGGCGCGGGAGACTATTGCGGAGAGGCTGCGCCCGCTGTTGGGAACGAGCAAGGACAAGAGGTGGTGACGATGGAGCGGATTTCGGCACTGATGGACGGCGAACTGGACGACGGCGAAGCCGTCCAGGAATTCAAGCGTTGCGGCGGCGACGCGACCCTGGTCGAAGGTTGGGCGACGTACCACCTGATCGGCGACGTGCTCCGCCAGGAGGCGGCCCTGGGAACCGGGTTCAACGACCGGTTGCGCGAGGCGCTGGCCGCCGAGCCCACGGTCCTGGCGCCCCGACCTCGCAACCTCCAGCGCCGGGCCCGCTTGTTCGCCCTCTCGGCCGCGGCCGGCATCGCCGGGGTTCTGGCGGTCGGCTGGCTAGCCTACTTCAACCACCCGGCCAGCCTCGATGCGGGCGCCGGGCAGGTGGCCGAGGCGGACTCTTCCATGAACGAGTACCTGGTTGCCCACCACGAGTACGCCGATTCGGCCTCGATGCCCAGTGTCACGCCATACGTGCGCTACGTGAACGAGATCCGGCGGGAAGGCGCAATGTCCCGATGAAGTCGGTCTGTCTACGGTGGGCCGGCGGCCTTGCCGTCGGCACCGCGTTGGCCGCGAGCACGTACGCGGATCAGCTCCAGGATACCGATGCCCTCGCGTGGCTGCAGAAGATCGCGGGGGCCGCGCGCCAGTTGAGCTACGAGGGCACCTTCGTCTATCAGCACGGCGACATGGTTGAGACGTCGAAGATCATCCACATGGTCGACGGCGCTTCCGAGTACGAGAAGCTTTCCACCCTGGACGGCCCGCCGCGCGAGGTCATCCGGAACAACGAGGAAGTGCTCTCGTACTATCCGGAGATCAAGACCGTGCGGGCCGAGAAGCGCGCAGGCAAGCGGACGTTTCCCGCGCTTCCGCCCGAACTGCTGACCAATATCACCGAGCACTACGACGTACGCCGCGGCGATGTGGAGCGAGTCGCCGGCTTCGACGCCCAGGCTCTCGTGCTCGAGCCGCGCGACGGGTTCCGCTACGGGCACAAGTTCTGGGCCGAGATCGGGTCGGGCCTGCTGCTCAAGGCCCGCATGTTCGGCGAGCGGCACCAGGTCATCGAACAGTTCGCGTTCACGCAATTGAAGATCGGCGGCAAGATCTCGCTCGATGAAGTGCGGTCGAGCTACCAGTCCGAGCAGGACAAGTGGAAACACGACCGCTTCGCCAGCAACGACGCGAAGGATTCCGATTCGGGATGGGTCATCAAGAACCAGCCGGCCGGGTTTCGCAAGGTCTACGAAATGCGCCGGTCCAAGCAGGGCGGCGGGGCGCAGCTGCTCACGCATATCGTGTTGACCGACGGGCTGGCGGCCGTGTCGGTGTTCATCGAACCCAGCTCGCTCAAGCAGAAAGTCAACGAAGGCCCGGCCCAGCACGGTGCCATCAACATCTACACCCGGATCGTGGGCGAGCAGCGTGTGACGGTGCTCGGCGAAACCCCCGCCGCCACGGTGGCGCAGATCGCGAATTCTCTCGCCCCGAGAGGACGATAATCCGATCTGCCGCCGCCCGGTTCCCGGGCGGCCCCTTTTCCCCACAGGAACCCTCGCGATGATTCGTCAATGGCTGTTTGCGTCGGCCGTAGCTACTGTCGTGTGCTTGCCGGCCGTCGCCGCAGAGCTGCCGGACTTCACCGAACTGGTGGAAGCCCAAGGTCCGGCAGTCGTCAACATCAGCACCACCTCCTCCAAGGCGGCCCAGCAGGCACCCGGCCAGGGGCCAGGGGCCCCTGAAGATGACCCGTTCTTCGACTTCTTCCGCCGCTACGGGCCGCCCGGTCAGCCGCGCGAGCAGGAGGCCCGCTCGCTCGGATCGGGCTTCATCATCAGCCCCGACGGCTACATCATGACCAACGCTCACGTGGTCGAGGCCGGGGACGACATCACCGTACGGCTCACCGACAAGCGCGAGTACACGGCCAAGGTGATCGGCGCGGACAAGCGCTCGGACGTGGCGGTCATCAAGATCGAGGCGGCGAACCTGCCCAAGGTCACCATCGGCGACGCCAACAAATTGAAGGTGGGCGAATGGGTGCTGGCCATCGGCTCGCCCTTCGGCTTCGACAACACCGTGACTGCCGGCATCGTGAGTGCGAAGGGCCGCTCGCTGCCGCAGGAGAACTTCACCCCGTTCATCCAGACCGACGTGGCCATCAACCCCGGCAACTCGGGCGGCCCGCTGTTCAACCTGAAGGGCGAAGTGGTCGGCATCAATTCCCAGATCTACAGCCGCACCGGCGGGTTCATGGGGTTGTCCTTCGCGATTCCGATCGACGTAGCCATGGACATCGCCAACCAGCTGCGCACGGCGGGCAAGGTGACGCGCGGACGCATCGGGGTGGTGATCCAGGAAGTCACGAAGGAGCTGGCCGAGTCCTTCGGCCTGTCCAAGCCCCAGGGCGCCCTGGTCAATTCGGTGGAGAAGGGCGGCCCCGCAGAGAAGGCCGGCATCGAGCAAAGCGACATCATCCTCAAGTTCGACGGCAAGACGGTGAACAGCTCGGCCGACCTGCCGCGCATCGTGGCGGCGACCCGCCCGGGGTCGAAGTCCACGGTGCAGGTCTGGCGCAAGGGCGCCAACAAGGACCTGACCGTCACGGTCGGGGAGCTGCAGGACGACAAGCGCGCCGATCGCCAGCCCAAGAAGCCGGCCAAGGCGGGGGATGCCGTGGCCAAGCTCGGCATGAACCTGACCGAACTGACCGCCGACCAGCGCAAGGAGCTCGGAATCGCGAGCGGCCTGCTGGTGGAGGACGCCCAGGGCAATGCCGCCAAGGCCGGCATCCGCCGGGGCGACATCCTGATGGCCATCAACAACCAGGACGTGAAAACCCTGGAGCAGGTGAACCAGATCATCGCCCAGTTCGAGAAGTCACGCAGTGTGGCGCTTTTGATCCGGCGCGGCGAATCGTCGCTTTACGTTCCGCTGCGCCTGAATGGGAACTGAGCCTCAGGCCGGTCGAATGGGCTAGAATCCGCCCTTCGCTCGCGCACCCAGGGAAAGGGGCACTTCGGTGCCCCTTTTCGTCATGCAGCACATCCGCAACTTTTCCATCATCGCCCATATCGATCACGGCAAGTCCACGCTCGCGGATCGCTTCATCCAGCTCTGCGGCGGTCTGTCCGACCGCGAGATGGAGGCCCAGGTGCTCGACTCGATGGACCTCGAGCGTGAGCGCGGCATCACCATCAAGGCCCAGACCGCGGCGCTGCGCTACCGGGCCCGCGACGGCCAGACCTACCATCTGAACCTGATCGATACCCCGGGCCATGTGGACTTCTCCTACGAGGTGTCGCGTTCGCTCGCCGCCTGCGAAGGGGCGCTGCTGGTGGTCGACGCCTCCCAGGGGGTCGAGGCGCAGACGGTCGCCAACTGCTATACCGCCATCGAACAGGGCGTCGAAGTGGTGCCGGTGCTCAACAAGATTGATCTACCCTCGGCCGAACCCGAACGGGTGATGGAGGAGATCGAGGACATCATCGGCATCCCCGCGCTCGACGCATTGCGGGCGAGTGCCAAGACCGGGGAAGGGGTCGAGGACATCCTCGAGGCCGTCATTGCGCGCATTCCGCCGCCCAAGGGCGATCCGGAAGCACCGGTGAAGGCGCTTATCATCGATTCCTGGTTCGACAACTACGTCGGCGTGGTGATGCTGGTGCGCGTCGTGGACGGCGTGATCCGGCCCAAGGACCAGTTGCTGTTGATGGCGAGCGGGGCAGTGCACGGGTGCGAGCACGTCGGCGTGTTCACGCCCAAGTCCCGCGATACCGAGCAGCTCTCGGCAGGTGAGGTGGGTTTCGTCATCGCGGGTATCAAGGAACTGAAGGACGCTCAGGTGGGCGACACGATCACCGTGGCCAACCGGCGTGCCGCCGAAGCGCTGCCCGGCTTCAAGGAGATCAAGCCGCAGGTGTTTGCGGGCCTGTATCCGGTCGAGTCGAACGAGTACGACGCGCTGCGCGATGCCCTGGAGAAGCTGCACCTCAACGATTCGTCGCTGCGCTACGAACCGGAAACGTCGCAGGCGCTCGGTTTCGGGTTCCGCTGCGGCTTCCTCGGATTGCTGCACATGGACATCGTGCAGGAGCGGCTGGAGCGCGAGTACGGCATGAACCTCATCACCACGGCGCCCACCGTGGTGTACCAGGTGATGATGCGCGACGGTACGGTGCTCGAGGTCGAGAACCCGTCGCGACTGCCGGAGCCCTCGAAGATCGAGGAGATCCGCGAGCCCATCATCACCGCCACCATCCTGGTGCCGCAGGATTTCGTCGGGCCGGTCATCACGCTGTGCAACCAGAAGCGCGGCGCCCAGCGCAATCTCCAGTACATGGGGCGCCAGGTGATGCTGACCTACGACCTGCCGCTCAACGAAGTGGTGATGGATTTCTTCGACAAGCTGAAATCCACCAGCCGCGGCTACGCCTCGCTCGACTACGATTTCAAGGAGTTCCGCGCCGACGATCTGGTGAAGCTCGACATCATGATCAACGGCGAGAAGGTCGACGCGCTGTCGCTCATCGTCCACCGCTCCAACTCGCTGCACCGGGGGCGCGAGCTCGCGTCCAAGATGCGCGAGCTGATCCCGCGCCAGATGTTCGACGTTGCCGTACAGGCGGCCATCGGTGCACACATCATCGCCCGCGAGAACGTCAAGGCGCTGCGCAAGAACGTGCTCGCCAAGTGCTACGGCGGCGACATCACCCGCAAGAAGAAGCTGCTCGAGAAGCAGAAGGCCGGCAAGAAGCGCATGAAGCAGGTCGGCAGCGTCGAGATCCCCCAGGAGGCGTTCCTCGCGATCCTCCAGGTGGAAGGGAAATAACCGCTCCACCCCGTTGCCCCACATTCGCCCATGAACTTCGCTCTCATCATGCTGGTGCTGCTGATCGTGACCGGCGGCATCTGGCTTCTGGACAAATTCGTGTTCCGCTCGAAGCGGGCGGCCGACGCCAAAGAGCCGTGGTGGATCGAGTATCCGAAGAGCTTCTTCCCGGTCATCCTGGTGGTGTTCCTGCTGCGCTCCTTTCTGGTGGAGCCTTTCAAGATCCCGTCGGGGTCGATGATCCCGACGCTGCTGGTGGGCGATTTCATCCTGGTGAACAAGTTCACCTATGGCGTGCGCCTGCCGGTCATCAACACCAAGGTGGTCGACTTGAACACGCCGCAGCGGGGCGAGGTCATGGTGTTCCGGTACCCCGACAACCCGTCGCTCGATTACATCAAGCGCGTGGTCGGCATTCCCGGTGACGAGATCGCGTACAAGGGCAAGCGGCTCACGGTGAACGGCAAGCCGGTCGTGGTGGATCCGGAAAGCGACTTCAGCTACCTGGAAGGCGGCCTCAACTACATCAGCGCGAAGCGCTTCCGCGAGCAGTTGGGAGAGCATCAGCATTCCATCATCATCAACGCCGACTCGCCGCCGGTGCAGCTAGCCGGCGTGCGCCCGTTCCCGTACCGCGACAACTGCGAATACAATGAGGATGGTTTTGCGTGCAAGGTGCCTGCCGGCCACTACTTCATGATGGGCGACAACCGCGATTCCAGCAGCGACAGCCGCTACTGGGGGTTTGTGCCTGATGCCAACATCGTCGGCAAGGCGTTCCTGATCTGGTGGAATTTCGGGGAGTTCGGGCGCATCGGCACCCGGATCAACTGATGGGGGTCGGCATGAAGAAACAGCGGGGCCTGAGCCTGTTGGGGCTCATCGTGGTCGGTGGCATTCTGGTGCTCGTTGCCGTCGTCGGCATGAAGCTGACGCCGGCGTACATCGAGTACTTCACCATCCAGAAGCACCTGCGCGAACTCGCGCGCAGTCCGGAGTCGAGCACGCCCAAGCAGATGATGGAGGCGTTCGACAAGCGCTCGCAGATCGACGACATCACCTCGATCCAGGGCAAGGATCTCGATATCGCGAAGAACGGCAACATGGTCTCGATCGCCGCGGCGTACGAGAAGAAGGTGCCGCTGTTCGGCAACATCAGCGTGCTGATCGACTTCGAGGCGACCAGCGGGCGGTGAGTTACGGCGGCAGCTGATGGCCGCAGCCGATCTGAGCGAAGAGATCGGGCACGTCTTCACCGACGCGGCACTGCTGCGTCAGGCGCTCACCCATCGCAGCCACAGCCAGCCGCACAACGAGCGGCTGGAGTTCGTCGGCGATGCGGTTCTCAATTGCGTGATCGCCGCAGAGTTGTTCCGAAGGTTTCCCGCGTTGCCCGAGGGTGATCTCTCGCGGTTGCGCGCGGGTATCGTGAACCAGGTGTCGCTCGCAACCCATGCCGAGAGCCTCGCACTGGGCGGCAGGCTGAAGCTGGGCGAGGGCGAGGCTCGCAGCGGTGGTGCGGCGCGGCCCTCGATCCTGGCGGATGCTCTGGAAGCCGTGATCGGCGCGGTGTTCGTCGATGCGGGTTTCGACCGCGCTCAGGCCGTGACCGTGAAGATTTTCGAAGCCGCGCTGGCGGCGCTCGATCCGGTGGGCTCGGAGAAGGATCCCAAGACGCGGCTGCAGGAGCACCTGCAGGCACGGCGGCTCGCGTTGCCGGTCTATCGGGTTACCGCAGTACGCGGCGAAGCGCACAAGCAGGAGTTCGAGGTGGAGTGTGTGGTCGAGGCGCTCGGCATCCGTGCGGCGGGAACCGGCGCGAACCGGCGGGGCGCGGAGCAGATGGCGGCTCGGGCTGCGTTCGAGCGGTTGGGGGCGGTGTGAAAAGCCGCCCCCATCCCAGCCTTCCCCCAGCATTGGTGGGGGAAGGAGTGCATATGGTCGCGTCACCACGGATTGCCGACAGCTGCTTCGATGTTGCCGACGCAGGCACTCCTTCCCCCGCGCGCAGCGTGGGGGAAGGTTGGGATGGGGGCCGGCCTTGAGCCAATCGCCCGACAAGCATCGCGCCGGCTACGTCGCCATCGTCGGCCGCCCCAACGTCGGCAAGTCGACATTGCTGAATCGCCTGGTGGGCCAGAAGGTGAGCATCACTTCGCGCAAGCCCCAGACGACGCGCCATCAGGTCACCGGCATCGTGACCCTGCCCGACGTGCAATACGTGTTCGTCGACACGCCGGGTTTCCAGACCGCTCACGGCGGTGCGCTCAACCAGGCGCTCAACCGCGCAGTCACCGACACTTTCGCGGGTGTGGATGTCATCGTCTTCGTGGTGGAAGCCGGTCATTTCGGCGCACAGGACGAGGCGGTGTTGAAGCTGCTGCCCGGCGACCAACCCGTGGTGCTCGCCATCAACAAGGTCGATCGCCTGAAGGAACGGGCCGCATTGCTGCCGTTCATCCAGCGCCTGAGCGCACTGCGCGAGTTCACCGCAGTCGTCCCGGTGAGCGCCAAGGCCGGTACCCAGTGCGACGATCTGCTGCGAGCCCTGCGCGAACACCTGCCCGAGCAAGCGGCCTTCTACGAAGAAGGCGAGATCACCGATCGCAGCGAACGCTTTCTCGCGGCCGAACTGGTGCGCGAGAAGATCTTCCGCCTGACCGGTGACGAACTGCCTTACGGCGCCAACGTGGTCGTGGAAACCTTCGAGACCGAAGGCGACCATCGCCGCATCCGCTGCCTGATCGTGGTGGGCCGCGAAGGCCACAAACCGATCGTGATCGGTGCCGGCGGGGCCAAGCTCAAGGAAATCGCCACCGAGGCGCGGCTCGACATGGAGCGGCTTTTCGGCGGCAAGGTCTTTCTCGAACTGTGGGTCAAGGTGGAGCCCGGCTGGACCGACGACCCGAAGGCGATGCGCAAGTATGGGTACGCCTGAAGCGCGCGAATCGAGTGCCGTGCGTGCGGCGGTGCACGACGAACGGCGGCGCGAACTCAACCGACCGGCCTTCGTGCTGCACAGCTATCCGTGGAAGGAAACGAGTCTCGTCGTCGAACTGTTCACGCGCAGCCATGGACGCATCCCGATGGTCGCGAAAGGGGCGCGCCGTCCGCATTCGTCGATGCGCGGCCTGCTGATGTCGTTCCAGCCATTGCTGGTGACGTGGTCGGGCAAAGGGGAGCTGCGGTTGCTGCATGGAGCCGAGTGGCAGGGTGGGGTGCCGCAACTGACCGGTGTGTCGTTGCTGTGCGGGTTCTACGTGAACGAACTGCTGGTGAAGGTGCTCGCGCGCGACGACCCTCACGAACGGTTGTTCGACACCTATGCGGGGGCGATCCGCGAGCTTGCCGGTCCGGCGGCACCGGCAGCGATCCTGCGCCGGTTCGAGAAGAGCCTGCTTACCGAACTGGGCTACGCACTCGAATTGGGCCTCGAAGCGCAGTCACACGTGCCCGTGGTCGCCGAGCGGCGCTACCGCTACGCACCAGAACTCGGTCCCTTGCCGGTGGACAGCACCAACGTCCCGGACCCGGAAACCGAGACCATCCGCGGCCGCACGCTGCTCGACATCGCGCGCGACGACTACTCCGACGCGATCACCGCCGCCGAAAGCAAACGCCTGCTGCGCGCGCTGATCCATCATCATTTCGGTCAGCCTGAACTCAACACCCGTCAGCTCATCAAGGACCTGCAACAGTTGTGACCCATCTCAGCGTCAATTTGAACAAGGTCGCGCTCCTGCGCAACCAGCGGCCGCTCGACATTCCGGACGTCAAGCGCATGGCCCTCATCGCCATCGGCGCCGGCGCCCATGGCATCACCGTGCATCCGCGACCCGACGAGCGGCACGTGCGCGCCACCGACGTGCGCGAACTCGGACGTCTGCTGAAGGACCATCCGCGGATCGAATACAACATCGAGGGCAACCCGATGCACAACACGCTCGACCTGGTGCTGGAGATGCGTCCGCACCAGTTCACCATGGTCCCGGACGAGCATGGCGCGGTGACTTCCGATCACGGCTGGAATCTGGCGCCCAACGAGAAATGGCTGCGGCCGATCATCGAGCGTGTGAAGGCGGCCGGGGTGCGCGTGAGCCTGTTCATGGACGCCGATCCCGATGTCATGGCCCGGGCGCGGGCGCTGGGGGCCGATCGCGTCGAGCTGTACACCGAACCCTACGCGCGCGCCTTCGGCTCGCCGGAAGCAGGTGAGTCGCTGCAACGCTATGCAGCAGCCGCACGCGCGGCGCAGCAGGCTGGGTTGGGCGTGAACGCCGGTCACGATCTGAACCGCGACAACCTGCCCGCGTTCATTGCAGCGGTGCCGGACGTCCTCGAGGTCTCCATCGGCCATGCGCTGGTTGCCGACGCGCTCGAGTTCGGCATGGATGCGACGGTGCGGGCCTACCTCGCAGCGCTTGGCGGAGCGCAGGCGTGATCGCAGGCATCGGCGTGGACATCGTGGAGGTCGCAAGAATGGAGCAGGCGCTCGAGCGCTTCGGCGACAAGTTCGCCCAGCGCGTGCTGGCCCCGGGCGAATGGCCCGACTACGAGGCCGCCGGCCGCCAGGCGGCGTTCCTGGCGAAACGTTTTGCCGCCAAGGAAGCATTCGGCAAGGCGCTCGGCACCGGCATCCGCGTGCCGGCCACGTTTCATGCGATCAGCGTCGAACGCGACACGCTCGGCAAGCCATCGTTTCGGTTCGATGCCGATCTCAGCGAATGGCTCGAGCGCCGGGGGGTCGATCGACATCATCTTTCGATCAGCGACGAGCGGTTCGCAGCCGTCGCCATGGTGGTGCTCGAATCCATGCAGGTGCAGCCGTGAGCGCGGTTCCGACCAGGCCCTTGCCGCTCGGCCCGGTCATGCTGGATGTGGCCGGGTTCGAGCTCGACGCCGAAGAGCGCGAGCGGCTGCTGCATCCGGCCGTGGGCGGAGTGATCCTGTTCGGTCGCAACTACGCCAATCCGGATCAGGTTACGCGGCTGGCGACGGACATCCATGCGCTGCGCTCACCGGCTCTGCTGGTCGCCGTCGATCACGAGGGCGGCCGCGTGCAGCGGTTCCGCGACGGCTTCACGCGCCTGCCGCCGATGCGTGAGCTCGGCCGGCTCTATGATCGATCGCCGGATGCTGCTTGCGCTCTCGCCAATGACGTCGGATCGGTGTTGGCCCACGAGCTGCGCGCCTGCGGTGTCGATTTCAGTTTTGCGCCAGTGCTGGACCTGGACTATGGCCGCAGCGGTGTCATCGGTGATCGCTCGTTCCACGCGGACCCGACCGCAGTGGCCGATCTGGCCGCGGCGCTGGTGACGGGGTTGCAGGAAGGCGGCATGCCGGCGGTGGGGAAGCACTTTCCCGGGCACGGGTATGCGGAGGCGGATTCGCACACGGCCATGCCGATCGACGAGCGCAGCTACGAGGAGATCGAGGCTCGCGACCTCGTGCCGTTCCGGCGGCTGGTGGCGGCCGGTCTGCGCGGCATCATGCCGGCGCACGTGCTGTATCCGAAGGTGGACGAGCAGCCTGCGGGCTACTCGAAGTTCTGGCTGCAGACCGTGCTGCGCGAGCGGCTCGAGTTCGACGGTACCATCTTCAGCGACGATCTTTCCATGGTCGGAGCCCACGGAGCCGGCACCATCGTCGATCGCGCCTGGCTCGCCCTGGATGCGGGCTGCGACATGGTGCTGGTCTGCAATGATCCCACCGCGGCCGCCACGCTCCTGGAGGGCATCGCTCGGCTCTCGACACCGGCCGGGCTGGCGCGCCTTGCCGCATTGCATGGTGCACCGCGCCCGGCCGGGTTGGCCGCGCTGCGCGCGCATCCGATCTATACGGCCGCGCTCGAGGCGGTGGTCAGGAGACCGTCGGTAGTTTGAACAGCGGGAACTCCCGGTAGCCGGCTATACTGGTGTCAGCCCGCAACAAGACCCGGCACCGGAGACTGGCAGTATGGATTTCGATTGGGATACCTGGAGTGCATTGGCCCGATCCGACCCCGCAGCATTCGAAGAAAAACGCAAACAGGCAGTAGCAGATCTGATCGCTTCGGTCCCTGAGGAGCGTCGCCAGCGCCTGATCGGTCTGCAATGCCGCATCGACCTCGAGCGGCAGCGGTCGTCGAGTCCGTTGGGTGCCTGCATCCGCATCAGCAATCTGATGTGGGACAGTTTCGCCGAGCTGCAGCAGGCCTTAGACACGCTGACCGGCACGCTGCGGCCGGGCGCGACACCGCTGCCGGAGCTGCGACCCGTCAGGAATGCACAGGTCCTGGCGTTTCCGCCGCGGCGATGAAACCCGGCGGCGCGGGCCGGGGACAGGCCCAGCCGCGGTTTTCCACCCTGACGGAATGCCGGCGCTGCGTGCGTCTGGCGGGCTTCCTCGAAGCGGTGCGAGGCAAGCATCCGTCCTACCACGCGCGGCCGGTGCGAGCCTTCGGCGATGCCCGGCCGCGGCTCCTGATCGTGGGCCTGGCTCCCGGCATGCATGGGGCGAACCGGACCGGACGCCCGTTCACCGGCGACTACGCCGGCATCCTGCTGTATCAGACGCTGCATCGTTTCGGGTGGTCCACGGGGCCGGAGTCCGTAGCCGCGGACGATCCGCTGCAACTGCGCGGCTGCCGTATCACCAATGCCGTGAAGTGCCTGCCGCCGGACAACAAGCCCGAGCCCGCCGAGGTGAAGCTCTGCAACGGGTACCTCAAGGAGGAACTCGAGGCGCTGGACGAGGGTACCGCTGTACTCGCGCTAGGCCAGGTCGCCCACGGTGCCGTGCTGACCGCTCTCGCATTGCGCAAGGCGGAGTACCCGTTCGGACATGGTGCCGAACATGCGCTGCCGCACCGACGGCGCCTGTTCGATAGCTACCATTGCAGTCGCTACAATACCCAGACCAAACGCCTCACCGGCGCGATGTTCGAAACGGTCTTCGCCCGCATCGCCGCTTACCTCGAGTCCACCTGATTCCGCTCATGCCCTACGTCAACGTGCGCGTTGCCGGTGCGCTCACCCGCCAGCAGAAGCAGGACATCGCCGCGGAGATCACTGACACGCTCGCCCGGATCGCGGGCAAGCCGCCCGAGGTCACCTACGTCACGTTCGACGAGGTGGCCGAGGAGAACTGGGCGGTCGCGGGACGGCTGCTCGACGAGGATGGCTGAACCCCAGATCGACGGGTCCACGGCGGGCCAGCCGTCGATCGAAGGGATACTCGCCACATTGCCGCATCGGCCGGGGGTCTACCGGATGATCGGAGCGACCGGCGACGTGCTCTACGTAGGCAAGGCACTGGATCTGCGCAAGCGGGTGACCTCGTATTTTCAGAAGACCGCCGCGCTGGCGCCCCGGATCCAGCTGATGGTGGGGCAGGTGGTCACCCTGGAAACGACCGTGACCCGGTCTGAAAGCGAGGCGCTGCTCCTCGAAAACAACTTAATAAAGAGTTTAAGTCCACGCTATAACATACTGTATCGGGACGATAAATCCTATCCTTATCTCGTCCTCACGGGACACGCCTTTCCGCGCCTGGGTTTCCATCGCGGAGCCCTGGACAAGCAGAACCGGTACTACGGTCCCTTTCCCCACGCCAGCGCGGTCCGGGAGAGTATCCAGCTACTGCAGAAGGTCTTCCGGGTCCGCACCTGCGAGGACACGGTATTTGCCCATCGTTCCAGGCCGTGTCTGCTGCACCAGATCCGGCGCTGCACGGCACCTTGCGTTGGCCTTGTGGACGAAGCGAACTACGCCGAGGACGTGGGCCACGCCGCCATGTTCCTGACCGGGCGGCAGGACGAAGTGCTGGAGGATCTCGGCCGGCGCATGGAAGCGGCGGCCGGGCGGCAGGAGTACGAGCAGGCGGCGGCCTATCGCGACCAGGTGCGCAGCCTGAAAGCCATCCGCGAGCGCCAATTCGTCTCGAGTGCGAAGGCACAGGATGCCGATGTGATCGCCGCGGTGAACGAATCGGGCCTGACAGCCGTTAACCTGGTCATGATTCGAGGCGGCATGCATCGCGGTGACCGGACGTTCTTTCCCCAGAACGCGCGCGAACACGACGAGAGCGACGCGGTGGAGGCGTTCCTGGTGCAGCACTATCTCGAAAAGCCGGCGCCTCCGCTCATCGTGGTCAATCGCGGGGTCGAGGCCGACAGTCTCGCCGCGCTGCTGACTGAGCAGTCAGGGATGAAGATCCAGATCTCGCCCAACCCCACCGGTGAGCGTCGCGTTTGGCTGACCATGGCCGAGCAGAACGCCCGCCTCGCGATCGGCCAACGCGTCGCGACCCAGGCGACGCAGGAGGCGCGATTGACGGCGTTGCAGCGCGCACTGAGCCTGCCGGAGACCACGCAGCGCATCGAGTGCTTCGACATCAGCCACACCATGGGAGAAGCCACGGTCGCGTCATGCGTGGTATACGACCATGGAGCCATGCAGAACTCCGAATATCGCCGCTACAACATCGAGGGCATCACGCCCGGCGACGACTACGCCGCGCTGCGCCAGGTGCTCGAGCGCCGCTATCGCAAGATCGCGGAAAGCGATGGCGTGACGCCAGACCTGATTCTGATCGATGGCGGGAAGGGGCAGATATCCGGTGTGATCCCGGTCATGCAGGAGGTGGGATTGCCGGAGATCCCGCTGATCGGCGTGGCGAAGGGCGAGGAACGCAAGGCTGGCCTCGAGCAGCTCATCGTCGCGGACACCGGCGAGATCGTGCGATTGGCGCCGGACGACCCGGCGCTGCATCTCATCCAGCAGATTCGCGACGAGGCCCATCGTTTCGCCATCACCGGGCATCGCAACCGACGCGCGCGAGCCCGAACCACCTCGAGTCTCGAAGGCATCGACGGCATCGGATCGAAGCGGCGCCAACGCCTGCTCGCGCGTTTCGGTGGCCTGAAAGGGGTGGTGGCAGCGAGCATCGACGAGCTCGCGCAAGTCGACGGCATCAGCCGGCCGCTGGCCGAGCGTATCTATCGGCAACTGCATTGAGAGCGCCGCCATGCCGATGAATCTGCCGATTCTGCTCACCTGGGCGCGCATCCTGTTGATCCCGGTGTTCGTGGCACTGTTCTATGTGCCCGATGACGTGATGACCATGCACAACAAGAATCTGCTGGCGGCCGCCGTGTTCCTGCTCGGTGCAATCACCGACTGGCTCGACGGATGGCTTGCACGCAGCCTGAACCAGACCTCGGCGTTCGGTGCGTTCCTCGACCCCGTTGCCGACAAGCTGCTGGTGGCTGCGGCGCTGATCGTGCTGGTGAAGCTCGGCCGCGCGGACGAAGTCGTGGCCGTCATCATCATCGGTCGCGAGATCGCGATCTCGGCCCTGCGTGAATGGATGGCCCGCATCGGCGAGAGCCGCTCGGTGGCCGTGTCGTTCCTCGGCAAGGTGAAGACCATCTGCCAGATGATCGCCATCCTCATGCTGCTGCATCACGATCCGCTGTTCGGCGTGATCGACATGCGGTTCCCTGGAACGATGCTCATCTACATCGCGGCAGTGCTCACGCTGTGGTCCATGGCCTACTACCTCAAGATGGCCGCGAGCAGCATCCGCGGGCACTCGCGCTAGGGCCCTAAGGGCGGCTGTCCTTGACAGATCGACGATGGTTTCTATAATGCCGGGTCTGTTCGAAGCGGGAATAGCTCAGTTGGTAGAGCGCAACCTTGCCAAGGTTGAGGTCGCGAGTTCGAGACTCGTTTCCCGCTCCACCCGATTCCGGGACCGCGAGGGAAAACAGTCGTAGTCCGTAGCGCTCGACGTTTTCCCTTTTTCTTGGTCCCTGAAGCAGCGGCACGCGACGGCGGGGTGGCAGAGTGGTCATGCAGCGGCCTGCAAAGCCGTCCACGCCGGTTCGATTCCGACCCCCGCCTCCAACGTCAGATCCGTGCCGCCATGACGGACACCGATCCCAAGCCTGCATCGCCCAACGCCCGGATGCGCGATCTCGCGACCGGGTACTTCGTGTCGCGCGCGCTCCAGGTAGCGGCCAGGCTGGATATCGCAACCGCGCTGACCCATGGTCCGCGGACCTGCTCCGACCTGGCGCAGGTCACGCAGACGCACGAAGAGACCCTGTACCGGTTGCTGCGGGCGCTGGCGAGCTTCGATGTGTTCGTCGAGGACGGCGAAGGTCGCTTTGCCAACACCGACCTCTCGACGCTCCTGCGCGCAGACATCCCCAACTCCATGCGACCGATGCTGATGTTCCTGGGCGAGGAGACGATGTTGCGCACCTGGGAATCGCTGCAGCACAGCGTAACCACCGGCGAGCCGGGATTCGAACACGTCTACGGCACGCATCACTTCGACTACCTGTCGCGACATCCCGACGAGGCGAAGGTCTTCGACGCCGCCATGGTGAGCTATTCGGCCATGGTCAATTCGGCGATCGCGAAGGCATACGACTTTTCCGCATTCGGATCCATCGTCGACATCGCCGGCGGCTATGGCAGCACGCTGTGCGTCATTCTCAAGGCCTATCCCGTTCTGCGTGGGACTCTCTTCGACATGCCGCACGTCGTCGAGGGTGCGCGCCGATATATCGCACAGCAAGGTGTGGCGGATCGCTGCGAGATCGTGGCCGGCGATTTCTTCCAGTCGTTGCCGCAAGGTGCGGATGCGTACTTCATGAAGCACATCATCCACGACTGGGATGACGAGCGCTGCGTGAAGATCCTGCGCAGCTGTCACGCAGCGATGCCTGCTCACGGCAAGTTGCTCATCTCGGAGCGCGTCGTGCCGCCCGGTAACGGGATGTCCTATTCCAAGCTGGCGGATCTGCTGATGCTGCTGATGACGCCCGGCGGCAAGGAACGCACCGAAGCGCAGTTTCGCCAACTGTTCGAAGGCGGCGGATTCCGGCTGGTGCGCCTGGTTCCTACGGAATCGGAACACATCCTTCTCGAGTGCGTGAAGAACTGAAGCCGCGTCCGTACGAGCTTCGCTAGTGGGCGAGCGCGGGCAGACTCACGTGGAAGGACATGCCACCTTCCGTGTTGCGGGTGGCCCAGATGCGCCCGCGATGCGCGCTCACGATCGACCGGCAGATCGGCAGTCCGAGTCCGAGACCCTGTGCCTTGGTGGTGACGAAGGGTTGAAACACCCGCTCGAGCTGGTCCTCGGCAATGCCGGTACCGCGATCGATGACGGAGAACTGCACGGCGTCTGCCTCCGTGCGTGCAGCTTGAATCGCGAGGTGCCGGGTACCCGGAGCGTTCTCGTTCATGGCGTCGCAGGCATTGATCACCAGATTGAGCAGCACCTGCTGGAGCTGAATCGGGTCGCCGTGGACGTCGGGCAGATCGGGCGCCACCCGTGTCTCCAGTCGTACCTGACGCTCGCGCAGATCGGTACGAGACAGATGCAGGGCCGCGTCGACTAGTTCCGCTGCGCGAATGGTTCGCGGCTCCGGCGAGGCGCCTTGCAGCATCGCGCGCAAATGGCGTATCACATCGGCAGCGCGGCGGCTGTCCGCGGCGATGTCGTGCACGATGTGGTTCATCAACGCGACGTCGATGGGTTCCCGGGCGATGAGATTCTCCGCGGCAAAGGTGTTGCACAGGATCGCGCCGAGCGGCTGATTGAGCTCGTGGGCGAGAGCCCCCGACAATTCGCCGAGCATCGCGGCCCGGTTCAATTGGGCCACCTGTCGGCGCTGCTCCGTCGCCTCGCGCTCGGCTCGTCGCTGTCCCGTGACGTCGCGCGCCAGCACGATGAGGCGATTCTCGCCGCCGATGTCGATGATGTCTCCAGTCAGGAGCACCGTGCGGGGACATCCGGTCTTGTCGATCTGTTCCACTTCGAAATCGCGCACGCCGCCGTCCGCGCGGACCGCCTCCAGGAAGCGGTCGCGGTCGCGTGGATCCACGTAGATCTTCAGCTCGGCCGTGGTACGCCCGATCACCTCAGCACGCGCGAAACCGAACATGGATTCCCAGCGCTGGTTGACGTCCAGCAGCTTGCCGTCGGCGGGATTCACGATGGACATGGGATCCGGGTTGGAGCGGAACACGCTGGCGAAGCGCACTTCCGATGCCTGCAGCGCATCCTTGGCACGACGCCGTTCCGCGACACCAGCCATCAACAGCAGCTTGGGCACGCCGATCACGATGAGAAACAGCTGGATCGCAAGTGCGCTTTCTTCGGCTGAGCCGGTGCTGAACGGTCCGATCCCGCGGAGTGCGCCCCCGACCGCGAAGCCCGTGATCAGCAGCAGTCCGGTGCTGACCGCGATCGGGCCGAGCCGCAACGCGGCCCAGAGGAGGAAAGGCAGCGGTACATAGAGCAGCGCCGGCGTGGCGCTCGATTCCATTCCGGTCTCTTCGAAGACGGCAATGCTGGTGACGAGCAGACCGACCAGGAACGCCGCCGGCTCCGCCGCGCGCCTCAAGGGGAGTCCGCGAAACCACGCCGGCCCCATCGTGACCCAAGTGACGATTGCCGGAACGAGCGCCAGGGCGGCGAGGGCGTTCGAGAAGAACCGCATTCGCACCATCCGGCCGTAGTCCGTGTGCCCCCAGCCGGCGAGCTTCACGAAAGCGACGTCGAGGAACGAGGACAGAAAGGGAGCGACGAGAACGCCAAACAGCAGGAAGATGCTGACGTGGCGAAACGATGTGAAGCGCAGCCTGTCGCCTGCGAACCAGCGGATGCAGGCGGCGCCGAACAGTGCTTCGCCGCAATTGCTCACGAACCAGCCGATCACCATCGCGAACGGCACGCCGCTTTCCAGTTCCACGGCCAGGTGAGCGGGCAGGGCTGCCGTGACCAACCACCACCAGATGCGCGTCGGCGTCAGCAGCAACGCAGCAAGCAGCAATGCGTTCGGCGGCCACAGCAGCGAGATGGGATTGGGCTGAAACGTCAGCGCGAAGCCGATCTTCGCGCCGAGGTAGTAGGCCAGGCCGACGGCTACCGCAGCCGCCAACGCGAAGCTGCGGGAAACGGCGACTCGTGCCGGCGGCTTCGAACCGCTCAACTCGCTCGGCTCGAATTCACTCGCGAGCGTGCCTTCCGGATTGAGTGCGTGACCCGACATGATCGGTCCGCCGCCAGCGGCGGCATGTTGCCCCTTGCCCGGTGTCTCGGCCGGATTCTATGCCTCCGACGTGTACCGTGCGCTGCCGGGCGTGGGAGTTCCCGACGACCGCAGATCGCGGCCATCGGCCGCTTACTTGCCTTTCTGCTGTCTGGAAGCCTTGATCTCTTCGAGGGTCTGCTCCAGCACCGTGGCCGGGTTGAAGCTCGGCG
Source organism: Betaproteobacteria bacterium Ga0077523 (assembly GCA_001464695.1). GTDB lineage: Bacteria > Pseudomonadota > Gammaproteobacteria > Burkholderiales. The sequence goes on from LNDQ01000156.1 coordinate 71,118, forward strand.
GGAACGAACGTGGAGGGTACTCCTTGAACGTGGCGGCGAACGCGAAGACATCGTCCATCATTCCGTAAGCACCCCCGACATGATTCAGGTTCCAATCCCAGAAAGTGTTCGACGTGATGTCGGCACGCTCATATGGGTCTTGAAACAGGTTGAAGATCTTCTGCAGGCGCAGCTTGACGAAGGGTTCAGCCCAGACGCCCATTGTTCCCGGCATGCGTTGTTCGGCGAAGACGAACTTGTAGTAGCCCTGCCGCATGCCCACGAGCAAACCGTCGTCGTCGGAGTAGAAGAACTTGTCGCGCGCACTCTTCACGCCGTTGTTGCTTCCTGCAGTGCCGTTCACCGTGCGCAGGAAAGTCGACTGATCGTAACCGTCCAGATGCACTTTGTAGTTGACTCCATTGGCGGTGTAACCCTTCTTCAGCTTGTTGACGAGGTCCGGTTCGCCCGCGATGGAGGCGAGCGTCGGGATCCAGTCGTTGTGACTCATGAGTTCGTTGGTCACCGTGCCGGGCTTGATGACACCAGGCCAGCGGACCAGCGCCGGCACGCGGAACGCTCCCTCCCAGTTGGTGTTCTTTTCCGACCGGAAAGGCGTCATCGCGCCATCCGGCCAGGTATTCATGTGCGGACCGTTGTCGCTGCTGTATATGACGATGGTGTCGCCGGCGATGCCCATATCGTCGAGCGCCTTCAAGAGCGTGCCGACGGTTTCGTCATGCTCGATCATCCCGTCGTTGTATTCGCTGTCACCGTACTTGTAGCGGCCTCGATGTTCGGCGCGCACGTGCGTGCGCAAGTGCATGCGCGTCGCGTTGAACCAGGTGAAGAACGGTTTGCCGGCGGCGTGCTGACGCTGCATGAACTCGATGGCTGCCGCCGACGTTTCGTCGTCGACCGTCTCCATTCGCTTCTTGGTGAGCGGTCCGGTGTCTTCAATGGTCTGCTTGCCGATTTTGCCGAAGCGCGGATCGACGGTGGGGTCGTCCTTGTCCGAGGCCTTTGTTCTCAGGACGCCGCGCGGACCGAACTTGGCGCGATACGCCGGATCCTTGGGATAGTCGACCAGTTCGGGTTCCTCCTCGGCGTTGAGGTGATACAGATTGCCGTAGAACTCGTCGAAGCCGTTGACGGTGGGCAGGCTCGGGTTGCGGTCGCCGACGTGGTTCTTGCCGAATTGGCCGGTGGCGTATCCCAGGTTCTTGAGCAGTCCGCCGATGGAAGGATCGAGCTGGCTCATGCCCATGGGCGCACCCGGGAATCCCACCTTCGTGAGGCCGGTGCGGATGCCGTGCTGACCGGTCAGGAATGCGGCGCGACCCGCGGTGCAGCTCTGCTCGCCGTAGTAGTGCTGGAAACGAATGCCTTCCTTGGCGATGCGATCGATGTTGGGGGTCTCGTATCCCATGACGCCACTGCTGTAGGCGCTGACGTTGGCGATGCCGATGTCGTCGCCCCAGATGACGAGGATGTTGGGTTTCTTCTGTGCCAGCGCAGAGATCGGGCTTGCGAGCCCGATCGCCACCGCCATCGCCATCAAGATCTGCAAATGGTTCCTCATTGCCGTACCTCCAGGGTGGTCATTCGAAAGCGAAGATCTTCTTCCAGTCGGATTTCATGCTGACGACGACCCAGCCCTTGGCGATCGCTTCGTCCCAGGCCTGGTCGAGTTTACCGATGGACGATTGGCGGTCATAGGCGCCGACAGTCATGCCGCTGTTGGCCACCGCCAGCAGTTCGAGGATCGGTTTGTGCCCCATCGCCGCGAGCGCTTTGCGGTCGTGCGCGACGAGTGCCTTGAAGGCAGCGTTGTCCTTCCATTCCGGGTGCTGCGGTGCCGCGGCCTTCAACTGGTCGAGCATGAACACGAACTGGAAATAGAGCGGCTGTTCGCTCCACAGCGTGCCGTCGTTGTCGAAGGTCGCGACACGGTCCGCTGGTGCGACGAAATCCTTGCCGCCTTCGGTGGTCACGGCGGTGACGAATTCGGTGGTGCTCGCCTTCGCGGCGCCTTCGTTCCATGACGGTAGCGGGTCCTGGGCCTGCACCGCGAGCGACATTGCGGCGAGCACCAAGGCTAACCCCATCGTTTGCGCGCGCATTTGACCCCGAGGGATGCTCCGGGTGACGAGTAGCGAACCTGACCAGTGCATGACGTGCTCCAAGCTCGATGGAAGTGTCGCGGTGCGGGCGCAGCGTCGTGAGGTCCTGATCGGTCACCCGTCTATCGACAAGGCCACACCGCGGTCCGGGAATCTCGAACGTAAACTGTGACCGTTGCCCTGCCTATTGCACTTTGGTGCAGAAGGCCGTGGCCGCGTAGCGGGTGAGCGCAAACGCACCGCCCGGCGACCGTCATCGCTTGCAATGGGAGCCGTTGCCGCCATTGGGCGGTCGCTATCCCCCAATGTCGCGTCACCGCCACGCACTTCCGACCTGGATGTAGAACGCGAAGTCTTCCGGCCCCCAGGCGAAATCCATCCCGGTGTACAGGCCAAGGGCACTCGACGTGAGGTAGCGGAAACCGAAGCCCTTGTTGACCACAGAGGGACTGGCGCTGAGGTTCGACTGCTTGCCCCAGGCGCGGCCGGCCCCCAGAAAGCCGATCAGTGCCCACCGCGAATTGACGTTCCAGCGCAATTCAGCTTCGACCAAGGCCGTGTACTCGTCCTGGTAGCGTCCCGCCGGCACGCCTCGAAGGTCGAGATAGGGCAGCTGATAGAAGGGCACGTCGCCCTGCGCGGTGCGCCCGTCCAGGCGACCGCCAAGCACCCACGACGACCCGATCGGGTGGTAGACGAAGGCATTGGCACGGTAGGACTGGAAGCGGGTGTTGCTGCCCCAGTCCGGGTCGTAGAGCAGTGTGGCCACGCCGCCGTTCCACCCGCGCGAGGGCGTGAACGTGTTGTCGCGCGAATCGTGCTCGTAGGACAGGCCGAGACCGGAACTGCGGCTCTCGACGGTGTAGTTCGAGAGTGTGCCGCGATTGCCGCCCAGGTCGAAGGCGCTGTTGAAATCGAGATAGACCCAACGGGCCGCGATCCAGTCGTTGCTGGTGCCGCCCCCGAGGCGCCGCAGGACCTGCTGCGATGAAGCCCATCCGTTCAGGCCGTAGCCGACCTTGCGATCCCCGGTGTTCAGCCCGCCGGTGGCGCCGTAGAAATCCAGGTGGAGCTCGATCCTGCCGACCCCGCCGCGATAGCGCCAGCGATCGTCGTCGAAGCTGAACATGCCGCCGGCGGCCGCACCTTTGCTCCCGTTCTCGGTGCCGAACGCGGCGATGCCGAATACGTCCGGTGGGGTGACGTGGCCGGTTTCCTTGGCACGCTGGGCCGCCTCGCCGATCGACTGGCGGAAGAACGTGAGCGCCACGCCGCCCCCGTATCCGACGGCCGGTTCGGTGATCAGGATCGGTACCGGCAAGAAGCCCTTGCGCTCGAGCAACCACTGCGATGCATCGAGCTTGCCATCCTTCGGGTCGATGAATGTGGAGACGAGGTCGGCACGTGCCGATGCACAGCATGCCGCAAGGGCGAGGCCTGCAACCGTCAGCGCAGCGGTTCGGACGCCAGGTTCAGCCGAACCCGGCACTCTCGGACGGCTCTGGTGGGGCGAGGCGCCCGATCGCGTCCACCAGCTGGGTGCCTTCGAATGGTTTGAGCAGATACTCCGAATGACCGAGCGCCCCGGCGCGGTCGCGGAAAGCCTGATCGTCATGTGCGGTGATGAAGATGATCGGAATACTGGGACTGGAACCCGCCAATCGCTCCGCGAGTTCCAGGCCGGACATACCCGGCAACTTCAGATCGACCACCATACAGGCTCCGTTGCGGGGCGGACCGTCACCCAGGAACGCTTCGGCCGATTCGTATGCGATGGGGAAGTAGCCCGCGGCATAGAGAAAACGCAGGACGGCGCGACGCATGCTGGCGTCGTCCTCGACCACGAAGACATTCTGATGCGCCCCCATGGGAAGCCGCCGTGCAGATTTCGCTCCAAGGTGCCGCGGATCACGACAGGCGCATTTTTTCTGCGCGAAGGCGGCATTGCTATTGGCCGTTGGTGAGGGGGCTCGCTGCCCATTGGTGCAGGGACCGGCAGGCCTGGAAGCTGCCGTCAGGCGTTCAGCGTTCGGTGGGTCCGCGACGATGTCGTCGCGTCGGCTTGCCAGCGCTCGGCGGAACGAACGAGATCGGCGACCGAGTCAACACCCATCTTCGCCATAATGCGCGCCCGGTGGGCTTTGACCGTGCGTTCGGAGGCGTTCAGCGAAGCGGCAATCTGCTTGTTGCGGCGGCCGGCTACCACCTGATCGAGGACTTCACGTTCGCGCGGAGTGAGGCTATCCAGTTTGCTGTTCCACGTTTGCGACTCGTGCCGCTTGGCCCGGGCTTTTCTTGCTTGCGACAGTGCATTGGATATCGCCGCCAGGAGCGAGTCCTTCTCCACCGGCTTGGTGAGAAAATCACACGCCCCGGCCTTCATGGCACGCACGCTGGCGGCCACGTCGCCGTAGCCGCTCAGGAAGATGATGGGCAGCGTCGACTCCATGCGCGTCAGCGCCTGCTGCAGGTCGAGGCCGCTCGGCCCGGGCAGGCGCAGGTCCAGAACGAGGCAACCGGCCATGTCCGGTGATGGTGGTTCGATCAGGTATTCACCGGCAGACGCGTAGGTCCGCACCTGGTACCCGGCGGAATCCAACAGGCGCGAGACGGCGACTCGGAACGCTTCGTCATCGTCGATCACGTGGACTATCGATTCCTCGGACATGCGGGTACTGGTCTCCCCAGACAGTGGACGCATGACAGGCCCGGGATTCCCGGGGCACGGACATAGTCTAGCGCCTGCGTTGGAAAACGCGCGATATCGCCGCGGCCGTGTACTATCCTGGAGCAAATGCGCGGCGCGTGCGATCGTCATAACCCCAACTACCTGCAAGGAGATCAACCATGAAACTCAAACTGTATGCAGCATTGCTCGTTCTGCTGTGCTGGGTCGCGCCGGCCAGTGCCGACGACAAGCCCGGCGTCGTCGTAGCGGACGTGGTCGAGCAGATCGTCACGGTCCAGGCCGTCAACTACACCGAGCGTACCGTGACCATTGCGCTGCCGACCGGCGAGGTGACCACGATCAAGGTGCCCGACGAGTCCAAGAACCTCGATCAGGTTCACGCCGGCTCGCGCTTTCGGGTGGTCTATGCCCAGTCAGTCGTCATCGCCGTGATCGGCGAAAAGAGCGAGCCTTCCGCCGGTTCCGTCGACCGGATGGAACTGGCAGCCAAGGGCGACATTCCCGGTGGCACACTGGTGAGCGTGAAGGAAATCACGGCCCGCGTCGAAGGCATGGAGAATGCAGCGCGTACGGTGTCGGTACGGGGACCGTCAGGCGAACTGCGGCGCTACGTTGTCGGCCCTGAAGTGCAGCGCTTCGACAACATCCAGGTCGGCGATACCGTCGTGTTGCGTTACACCGAGGCAATCGGCTTCAAGATGATCGAAGACAAGTAGCGCTACGGGGCGCGCCGCAGGGCGCGCACGCCTGCTTTGCCGGTGGTGCCCGGAGCCGGAATCGAACCGGCACGGGCGGTGAGGCCCGAGGGATTTTAAGTCCCTTGCGTCTACCAATTTCGCCATCCGGGCGGCAAACCGCGCCCCGCACTTTACGCGGTGCCGGCGCCGCGGAAAACCTTTCGCCACGGGTCTCGTCGGGGATAGAGGAACCGCACCCGTTGCGAAGTGTCACAATGCCGCATCGGGACGACCCGATGACAGGTCCTGTGCCCCGGAGACGACTCCCCAATTGTCTCCGGAGGTTTCCATGAACTGGGTCCTGCTGCTTCTGGCGGGTATTCTCGAAATCGGCTGGGCGGTCGGTCTCAAGTACGCCGAAGGGTTCACCCGCTTCTGGCCAAGTGTCGGCACTGTCGTGGCGATGATCGCGAGCCTGGCGCTGTTGGGGTTGGCCGTGCGGGGATTGCCGCTGGGTACCGCCTACGCGGTATGGACAGGGGTGGGGATCGTGGGCACTGCCATCCTGGGGATGGTAGTGCTGGGTGAACCTGCCAATGGGCTTCGCATTGCCTGCATCGCGCTCATCGTCGGCGGTATCGTCGGTCTCAAGGTCCTGCACTGACGAGAGGCAATTCCCCCGGGGCCGGTGGGCAACCCGATGCGTGCTCCGGGACTCTATGGAGCGTCGGTGAGACGACGGCGGCGGCGGACGGCAATCGTGCCGACCAAGGCCAGCCCGGCCGCGATCAGCGCCGCACTCCGTGGTTCCGGTACCACGGCGACGATGCTGCCGGCGACGACGTTCCGGCCCGCCAGCGACGTGAAGGCGAGGTACTCGTAGTTCTGAATGTTCGAGAGATCGACCGGGAGGGTTGTTCCCAGCGCCACGGCGCGCACGGTGCTGTTGGCGTTCAGAATCGGGCCGGCAAAAGTGAGAGCCAGGAATCCTCCCGGGCTCGTGAAGTTGGTGGCGTTCTGGCGGACGATGTTGCCTATCGGATCTGCATTGTTGTCGAGCGTGTAGGAAACGCCGGGGAAGTCTGCGATCGTCGGGGTCTGGATGTCGTAGCCCGCAATGAGCCCCGGGGCACTGTCGTCCAGTGCGAACCAGCCGGCCGCGATGCCACCATCGGAGAAGGTGATGCCGTCCAGCTTCCAGATGGTCTGAGTGGCACCGACGCCGGATATCCATGCCACCAACGCGACTGCAACCGCCAACTGCAGGAACTTGCCCATCGGGTCTCCCTGGGTCGATCGTGCCTGAGCACAGGTTCAAGCAGCATAGCGCACGAACGCTTACGGATCATGCACCTTTCCAGCGTCCGAGACCTTCGCGGGCCCCTTCAGGAACCGCTCCCAAGGGCCTGATTCCCTAAAGTCGTCGGCGCCCGGTCCGTTAACCGCTTCGATCCCCCCGGGGCGACGCGGACTTGTCGTGCCGTCGGCCAGGCGGGTTGATCCCCGATAGATCACCCGTACTCTAGAAGAACACGCATGACCGTCATCGTCGGCTATCTCATCATCCTCGGTGCCGTCCTGGGTGGTTTTGCCCTGGCCGGCGGCCACTTGGGTTCCCTCATCCAGCCGGTCGAACTGATCATGATCGGCGGCTCGGCGGTCGGGGCATTCATGGTGGCCAACTCGGGCAAGGTCATCAAGGGCACGATGAAGGCCCTGCCGACGACGCTGAAGGGCTCCAAGTTCACCAAGGCGCTCTATCTCGAGCTCCTGTCCCTGCTCTACGACATCCTCGCGAAGGTGCGCAAGGAAGGCCTGATGTCGATCGAGTCGGACGTCGAGAATCCGGACCAGAGCCCGGTGTTCTCCAAGTACCCGGTGATCCTCGCCGATCACCATGCAATGGAGTTCCTGACCGACTACCTGCGGCTGATGGTGGGCGGCAACCTGAACGCCTTCGAGATCGAGAACCTGATGGACGTCGAGATCGAGACCCATCACCACGAGGGCGAAGTGCCGGTGCAGGCGGTGAGCCGTCTTGCCGACGGCCTGCCCGCGTTCGGTATCGTCGCGGCGGTGATGGGTGTGGTGCACACCATGGAGTCGGTGGGAATTCCGCCCTCCGAACTGGGCAAGCTGATCGCCGCGGCGCTGGTCGGTACGTTCCTCGGCATCCTGCTGTCCTACGGTTTCGTGGGGCCCCTCGCGACCCTGCTCGAGCACAAGCTCAACGAGGCGACCAAGATGCTCCAGTGCATCAAGGTGACGCTGCTCGCGAGCCTGAACGGCTATGCGCCGCAGGTCGCGGTCGAATTCGGTCGCAAGGTGCTGTACTCCACCGAGCGCCCGACGTTCAGCGAACTCGAAGAGGAAGTGAAAAGCCGCAAGTCGAAGTAGCGCTTCTCTCGCCCACGAGCCCGAAACCATGAGCGACGATTCCCAGCGCCCCATCATCGTCAAGAAGATCCGCAAGGGTGGCCACGGTCATCATGGCGGTGCGTGGAAGATCGCGTATGCGGACTTCGTGACTGCCATGATGGCGTTCTTCCTGCTGATGTGGCTCCTCGGCTCGACCACCAAGGGCGATCTCGAGGGCATTGCGGAACACTTCAAGACGCCGCTCAAGGTGGCTCTGATGGGCGGTTCCGGCGCCGGCGATGCCACCTCGATCATCAAGGGCGGCGGCAACGACCTCACCAAGAAGACGGGCCAGGTGAACAAGGGCGGTGAGGGCAAGCCCAAGTCCGGCGCCGTGAGCACGGAAGAGGCGGAAAAGGCGCTGCGTGCGCAGGAGGCTCAGCGGCTGCGTGAGTTGAAGGCCCAGCTCGAGTCGGCGATCGATGCGAGCGAGATGCTGAAGCAGTTCAAGAATCAGCTGTTGATCGACATCACCAGCGAGGGATTGCGCATCCAGATCATCGACGAGAAGAACCGGCCGATGTTCGCCACGGGCCGCAGCGAGGTGCAGTCGTACATGCGCGAGATCCTGCGCGAGATCGGCAAGGTGCTGAACGATGTGCCGAATCGCATCACGATCTCGGGGCATACCGACGCTGCGGTGTACTCCGGCGGCGAGCGCGGCTACAGCAACTGGGAGCTGTCGGCCGATCGTGCCAACACCGCTCGCCGCGAGTTGCTCGCGGGTGGCATGGTCGAGACACGCATCGCACGCGTGATAGGTCTGGGCTCTGCGGTGCTGCTCGATCCTTCAGATCCGATCAATCCGATCAACCGGCGCGTGAGCATCATCGTGATGAATCGCAAAGCCGAGGAAGCCGCACTCAAAGACGGCGGCGTGCTCGAAGCCGAAGACGCACAGGACGTGCGCGAGGGGGTAGGTGGAGATGGTACCGAGAAGCGTTGAGTCGTTGACGCCGGCGTGGCCGTCGCTGCCGCCGCTGGCCCACGCGTTTGCAGCGCAGTTGCTGGCTTGGCTGCTCACCGCCTGCATCCAGATTCTTCTGGGCGGCGCCACGGGCTGGTACTGGACGATGGGGCAGGGACTGCTTGCGGCGCTCGTCGGGCGGATGTTCGGATTGCCGTGGTGGTGGGCGCCCATCAATGCACTGTTCGCGCCTGCGGTGATCGTGGCGCAGGTGGTTCGCCTGGATTCGTGGTGGTACTTCGGCGCATTCGCCGTGTTGCTGGCGGTGTACTGGACGACGTTTCGCACGCGTGTGCCGCTGTATCTTTCCAGTAGCGAAGCTTGTGATCGCCTGGCGGCGTTGCTGCCGGCGGAGCGCGCGTTCAAGTTTCTGGACATCGGCAGCGGTGTCGGGACCGTGCTTGCCAATCTGGCGCCGCGCTTTCCCGCGGGAAGATTCACCGGGCTGGAGATCGCACCGCTGCCGTTCCTCACTTCGTGGTTGCGCGGCAACTGGTCCCATCGCTTCGAGACCCGGTGCGCGGATTTCTGGGAAGAGGATCTGTCCGCCTATGACGTCGTGTATGCATTCCTGTCGCCGGTGCCCATGACGGACCTGTGGCGCAAGGCGAAACGCGAAATGCGTCCTGGCAGCGTGTTCGTCAGCAACACGTTCCGCGTCGACGGCGAGACGCCCGACAGCGTGATTCCGCTCGGCGGTGGCCGGCGATCGCTGTACGTCTGGCGTCTGTAGCCGGGGCTCAAGCGCCCATGGACATGCAGGAACTGGTGCGCGCGTGGAGCGGACGCGACGTTGCCGTGCTCGCATCGACCACGGCGCAACTGAAGCAGCTGCGCCGGAACGAGGACAAGATCACGGGCCGCGACATTTCGCGCGTGGTGCTGCGCGATCCATTGCTGACGTTGCGCGTCCTGCGCTTCGCGCAATCCAGGAAGACGTCGCGCCAGCCTACCGAGATCACCACCGTGGAGCATGCGGTGATGATGCATGGGATCACGAGCTTCTTCCGCGAGTTCGGTGCGGTGCCAGCGCTGGAGCTGGTGCTCAAGGACGATCCGGTGGCCCTGCGCGGTGCGCTCGGGGTCATCAGCCGCGCGCACCACGCAGCGGCGTACGCACGTGCGATCGCAGCGCATCGTCACGACATCGAATCCGACGAGGTGACGATCGGCGCGCTGCTGCACGACCTCGCCGAGTTGCTGCTCTGGTGTCATCTGCCGCAGGCAGCCGCGCAGATCGAGCACCTCGTGGACAACGCCCGCGGATTGCGCAGCGCTGCCGCGCAGACGGTAGTTCTCGGGTTCTCCAACGTCGAACTGCAGCTTGCGCTGGCGCAGGCGTGGAATCTGCCGGCGCTGCTGCGACGCTTGATGGACGACACCCACGCCGCACAGCCGCGGGTCGTCAATGTCGTCACGGCCGTGGCCCTCGCGCGCCATTCGGCCCACGGTTGGGACAACCCGGCCTTGCCGGACGACTACCGTCGCATCGAAAAGATGCTCGGCATGAACGAGGATCAGTCGTGGCGCATGGTGCGGCAGGCCTGCCTGCAGGCGGCCAGCAACTGGCAGGACTACGGCGTGCGCCCGACCGCGGCCTGGTTGCCGCTCGAACCAGGGGAGGGGAGTGGCGTCTCGTCACAGCGCGCCCAGGTGATCAACCCGGATCCCGAAGTTCTCAAGAACACGTTGCAGCAACTGGCGGCTGCCCCGGCCACCTCGGAATCGATGGCTCTGGCTGCGCTCGCGCTGTCCGGGTTGCAGGGCGGTCTCGGCCTGCAGCGACTGGTCTACGCCGAGGTCGATCCGTCGGGCAAACGCATGGAGTTTCGCTTCCTCTTCGGCGACGGACAGGGCGAAATCGATGCCAAGGTGTTCGGATTCGAACTGGGTGCCGCGCACCTCTTCGGGCGGCTGATGGGGAAAATGCAGGGGCTGTATGCGGGTGGTGCCAACCGGGCGCAACTCGCGGCGCTGCTGACCGACGCCCAGCGCTCTAGAATGGGCGGAGGCGATTTTCTCGCCATGTCGATCTTTGCCGGCTCCCACCCGAAGGCCCTCGTCGTCGCATACCGTGATCCACCGGATACGCCCATTCCCGAGGCGTTGTACGCACCGTTCAAGGCCGTCTGTCTCGCCTTGTCGCAACGTCTGGCCGCACAACGCCCGGCCTGAGCCGGCGCGCGCGGGACGCTGAGCGATGGATACGCCACCGACCGGGCCCGCAGCCTGGTACATCCGCCGCGGCATTCAGGTCAGCGGACCGTTCCCACAGGGGCTGCTGGTGCGCTACCTCGAACTGGGGCGGCTCAAGGCGCCCGACGAAGTCAGCGCGGACGGCATCAACTGGTTCGCCATAGCCGACGTGCCGGTGCTCGCCTCGGTGCGTGAAGCAGCGACCGACGACGCGGAGCCGGTCGATGAATTCGGCGAGATCGACTGGAATCGTGAGCGCGGACGGGCACGCCGCCGTTGGCTCGAAGAGCGCTGGGTGCCCGATCGGCGCATGAGTGCCGGTGGTGAAACCGGGGCAGGGCGCGAGCGTGGGCCCGATCGCCGGGCCGATCCGGCGGCGCGGTCCGGGGTTCATTTTCAGGCGGAGGCGAACACGCAGGCGAGCCGCGTTCCGGCGTTCGCTATCGCGGCGGCGGTGTTGTTGTCCGTCGGCGTGGCGACCACGGCGCTGTGGCAGTTCGCTCCACGCGAAGCCTTCAAGGTCGTGCTGTTTCGCGCACGCCTGAGCGATTGCGCAGCACCACCCGCTCCGTCGATTCGATGGAGCGGTTGCGACAAGCGTGGTGCCGATCTGGTCCGGGCCGACTTATCGGGCGCCCGAATGGAGAACGCGATTCTGGCCGGCGCCAACCTTACCGGGAGTCGCCTCGATGGCGCCGACCTGCGCAACGCGGACATGCGTGGAGCGGACTTGAGCGGCGCGAGCATCGTCAGCGTGAATCTTTCGGGTGCACGGCTCGGGGAAGCTCGGTGGATCGATGGGCGGTCGTGTGCGCCGGACTCGATCGGCGGGTGCACGAGTAGCACGCCTTGAAAGTCATCCGCTCCGCCGACAATCCACTCGTCCGACGTCTGCTGGGTCTGAGGGATTCCTCCCGCGAGCGACGCGAGGAAGGCCGCACCGTCATCGAAGGCGCCCATCTGCTCGAAGCGTTGCTCGACAATACCGGCCAGCATCCAGAAGTGGTCGTGGCGAGCGAATCCTCGATCGATGAACAGGAAGTGTTGGCGCTGCGAGCGCGCCTCGATCCCAAGTCGGTCGTGTCGTTGGATGACGGGGTGTTCGCCAAGATCAGCCCGGTTGCAGGTCGCAACGGCATCCTCGCCATCATCCCGGTCGTGTCGACCCCGCTTGAAGAGGTGATTGATGCCGGTGGATTTCAGCTCTGGCTGGACGGCGTCCAGGATCCGGGCAACGTCGGATCGCTCATCAGGACAGCGGCGGCCGCCGCAGCGAGGGCCGTGGTGCTGGGGCCCGGCTGTGCCGATCCGTGGTCGCCGAAGTGCCTGCGCGGCGGGATGGGGGGCCAGTTCGCGACCCGTATCGCTGTGTCCGATGACCTGCAAGCCGGGCTGCGCGCGGTGCAGGGCCGCGTGCTGGTCGCGGGATCGCGATCCACCGCCTCGGTTTTCGCCACGGACCTGACAGGCGACGTCACCGTCGTCCTCGGCAGCGAAGCGGACGGCGTTCAGCCCGCCGTAGTGGCTGTGGCCTCCGCAACGATCGGCATCCCGATGCCGGGGAATGTGGAATCGCTCAACGTTGGAGCTGCCGGCGCTGTCATCTGTTTCGAGCGTCTGCGGCAGGTCATGGCTAGCGGGTGACGGCCGAGGCAGGCAGCACTCTAAACCAACATCGGTGCATAAACATAATACACATTATGCGGTTCACCGATGGATCGAGACGAGGGCTCAGGCGATCCCGGAAAGCGCCGCGGCGTGCTTGAACAGTCCGAAGAAATTCGCTGTCGTCTGGCGCTCTATCTCGGCTGTGTCGACCTGCCGGAGCCGCGCGATCTCATCGGCCACGTGGCGGACGAAACCGGGCTCGTTCAACTTGCCCCGGTGCGGCACCGGAGCCAGGTACGGCGAATCGGTTTCCACCAGCAGCCGGTCCGGCGGGACGCGTCGCGCCACATCCTTCAGCGCCACCGCGTTCTTGAACGTCACGATCCCGGAAAACGAGATGTGGAAATTGAGGGCGATCGCCGCCTCCGCCACCTCCCACGATTCCGTGAAACAGTGCATGACGCCGCCCACCTCCGCTGCGCCTTCCTCGCGCATCAGTCGCAGGGTGTCTCCTGCGGCCTCGCGGGTATGGATGATGAGGGGCTTGCCCGTACGCCGTGCGGCGCGGATGTGCTCCCGAAAACGCATTTGCTGGATGGGGGCAAGTTCGGGATGACGGTAGTAATCCAGGCCGGTTTCACCGATGGCAACCACCCGGGGATGGGCCGCCAGTTCCACCAGCCGGTCCGCGTTCGGCTCTTCACCGCCTTCGTGGTCGGGATGCACGCCCACCGAGGCGTACATGTTGTCGAAGCGCTCCGCCAGTGCCCGAACGCGGGAAAAATCCTCGAGATTCACACTGACGCAGAGCGCATGGCCCACCTGCTGGGCGCGCATGTTCGCCGCGATCTCGTCGATGCGCGGCAGCAGTTCGGGAAAATCCAGATGGCAGTGCGAATCGACCAGCATGCCGCCAGACCTACATCGTGTGCGTTGGGCGACTTACCTTGCCGTGCCCGGCGAGCAGCGCCTCGATGCGCGTGCGCGCCTGCTGGCCGCCTTCGTCATCCTTGAACTGGACCCCGACGCCCTGCACCTTGTTGCCCTGGGCACCCGCAGGCGTGATCCATGTCACCTTGCCTGCGACCGGGATCTTGTTCGCGTCCCCCATCAGGCTGATCAGCATGAAGATCTCGTCGCCCAGCTTGTAGGGCTTGTTGGTGGGAATGAAGATCCCGCCATTCTTCGTGTAGGGCATGTACGCGGCGTACAGGATCGACAGATCCTTGATGTTGAGCGACAGCGCCGTGGTGCGCCCGGGATCGCCCTTGTCCGGCGGTGGAGTGCTCATCCTTTGGGCAGCAGGTGCGAATAGGACATCAGGAGATCTTCGGCGAACAGTTTCGGGTTCAAGGGGTGCCCGACCAGCCGCTTGGCACCCGTGAGTTTTCGAGCGAAATCAGCGAGTTCGGTGGAGCCGATGGTGGGCGCGGTACGCGCGAGCTCAACCGACCGATCCTGATGATAACGGACGCTGCCGTGAAATCTGGTGCTCATCAGGTCCCAGCACCAGGTCTGCAGCAAGTGCACCAGGTGTGCCAGGTCCGTGTCCCCGATGCGGGCAGCGGCATCCAGCCAACTCGGGTCGCGCCCGCTGAGGAACGGCAGCAGGCCCTCCCGTACGGCCCAGTAGCGCTCCCCCAACGACGCCGCGGCAGCCGGTGCCCCGCCCACTTGCGCGAGAGCGAGCTCGGTGTCCGGCAGGCCGGCTGCGTGCAGCCAGGCTGCCGCCTGCGACGCGGTCGGCTTTGGCAACGCAATCGTGATGCAGCGGCTGCGGATCGTGGCGGGCAGGCGTGCCGGCTGAGACGTCACCAGCAGGAACAGGGCGCCTGGCGGTGGCTCCTCGAGAATCTTCAGCAGGGCGTTCGCCGCCGCGATGTGCATCGTGTGCGCCGGATGAATCAGCACGACACGTGCGCGCCCGCGATGCGCGACGAGGCGCAGGAAGTCCGCGGCCTCGCGTACTTCGTCCACCGAAATCTGTATGCGCGCCCTTTTCTTGTCGCGTTCGCCCGAGGCTGATTCCTCGTCGATACTCGAGCTCTGTACATCCTGCGCGCACTCTGGGTCGAGCCGGCGGAAATCCGGATGGGTTCCGGCCGCGAACCAGCGGCAGTCGTCGCATACGCCGCAAGCATCGCCATTGGTTGTCGGTTGGGCACAAAGGCGCGACACCGCCACCCGTTCCGCGAACGCAGACTCGCCTGTACCGCGCATTGCAGTGAACAGGATCGACTGGGGCAGCCCGCCGGTACGGAAGCGGGTATTCCACAGTGCAGAATGCCATTCAAATTTCATCAATTCAACGGATTGCTGAGCTTACCTAAGAAATGACTCTAAACAAAGATCTTTTCTTTCCAGAGCCTTGAAAGCTCATTCTCAAGCGATTTCTTAACTTCTTCCGACCGTTGTCCGGCGTCGATCACGGTGATTCGGTTCGGGTAGCGCGCCGCCAATTCGCGGTACACGCGCCGCACCTTCTCATGGAAGGCCCCCTCCTCTCTCTCGAACCGGTCGGCGGGGCTGCGGTTACCCATTCGCTCGCGGGCGGTGGGGACGCTGATGTCGAACAGGAATGTGAGATCGGGTTCGAGGCCCTGCTGCACCCAGTCGGCCAAGCGCTCGATCCGCTCCATCGGTACGCCGCGACCGCCACCCTGATAGGCGCGCGTGGCGTCGGTAAAGCGGTCGCAGAGCACCCAATCGCCCCGCTCCAGCGCCGGCTCGATCGTGCGCGCGATATGCTCGCGTCGGGCGGCGAACATCAGCAGGGTCTCGGTCTCCGGGTTCATGTCGGACGTTCGGTCGAGCAGAAGCTTGCGGATCGCTTCGCCGATGGGAGTTCCGCCCGGTTCACGCGTCATGACCACCTCGAGTCCGTGCGCTTCCAGCCACCCCTGCACGGTCTTGAGATGCGTGCTCTTGCCGGCGCCGTCGATACCCTCGAGGGTGATGAATCTGCCGCGCATTATCGTCGCTGGAACCGGTCCACGGCCCGATTGTGCTCCTTCAGCGTCCGGGAGAAATGGGAGCTGCCATCGCCGCGTGCGACGAAGTACAAGGCGCGCGAGTTGGCCGGATTCGCCGTCGCTGCGAGAGCGGCCTCACCAGGAAGTGCGATCGGCGTCGGTGGAAGACCGCCGCGAGTGTAGGTGTTGTAGGGGCTGTCGGTTTCCAGATCGCGTCGGCGCAGGTTGCCGTCGAAGCGCGCACCGAGCCCGTAGATCACCGTCGGGTCGGTCTGCAGCCGCATTCCGATCCTGAGGCGGTTCATGAACACGGCTGCGATGTGAGTCCGGTCTTCGGGTGCCCCGGTCTCCTTTTCTACGATCGAGGCGAGAGTCAGCAGGTCGTAAGGCGAATTGAGCGGCAGTCCCGGCGCCCGGTTCTCCCAATTGGTCCGCACGCGTTCGCGCATGCGGGTGTGCGCCATGCGGAGCACTACGAGATCGCTCACGCCGACGCTGAACCGGTACGTGTCCGGAAAGAACAAACCCTCGGCCCGGCTTTCGACGGCGCCGATGCGTTCGAGGATCTCGCGTTCGGAGAGATCGCGGGTGTCGTGGCGGAGCCCGGGATGGGCATCGAGTGCGCCGCGCATCTGCCGGACGGTCCAGCCTTCGATGAACTTGATCTCGTCGTGCAGAGCTTCACCGCGCACCATGCGGTCGAGCAGCCCGCTGGGAGTCATCGCCGGTGTGACTTCATACACGCCGGCCTGCAGCGATTCGCCGACGCCGCGCGCCCGCCCAAGCACGGTGAACGCCCAAGGCACGGCGATCACGCCCTTGCGCACGAGCTGACGCGAAATCGACTTGAGGCCGCTGCCCGGGTCCACCGAGACGCGCACGGTGCCCCCCGCATAGCCGAACGGTGCGGCTGCGTAGTGCAGGAACCCGCCGACGGTCGCAGCGATGCCTAGTACCGCCAGCATTGCGAGCAGGATCCAGAGCCTCCCGCGCGGTGCGGCCGGCGGCTCGATCCTCTGCGGCTTTTTTCGCGTCGGGCGCGCCATCCGTCAGTCAGGTCCCGGGCACCACGGTCCGGCGCGCACCGGGGATTCCCCGGCGGCCTTACACCGCCTTGAAGACCAGCGTACCGTTGGTGCCGCCGAACCCGAAGGAATTCGACATGGCCACGGCGATCTTCATCTGTCGCGCCGTGTTCGGTACGAAGTCGAGATCACACGCCGGATCGCGCTGGTGAAGATTGATCGTCGGCGGTGCCACCTGATCGCGAATCGCCAGCGCCGAGAACACCGCCTCGATGCCGCCGGCGGCACCGAGCAGGTGGCCGGTCATGGATTTGGTGGAGCTCACGGCGAGCTTCGCGGCGTGGTCGCCGAAGTAGCGCTTGATCGCGACGGTTTCCGCAACGTCGCCCAGTGGCGTGGAGGTGCCGTGGGCATTGACGTAGTCGATGGCATCCGGATTCATGCCGGCGTTGCGCATGGCATTGCGCATGCAGCGATAGGCACCGTCACCGTCTTCGCACGGCGCGGTCATGTGATTGGCATCGGCGCTCATGCCGTAGCCCGCGAGCTCGCAATAGATCTTGGCGCCGCGCTTTTTCGCGTGCTCGTACTCCTCCAGCACCACCACACCGGCGCCTTCGCCCAGGACGAAGCCGTCGCGCTCGACGTCCCACGGCCGGCTCGCACCGGCGGGGTCGTCGTTGCGGGTCGACAGCGCCTTGGGTGCGGTGAAACCGCCGACCCCGAGCGGGCTGATGGTTGACTCGGCGCCACCGGCGACGACCACGTCGGCATCGCCATACTCGATCAACCGTCCGCCCTCACCGATCGAATGGGTCGAGGTGGTACATGCGGTCACGATCGCGAGGTTCGGTCCCTTGAATCCATGGGTGATGGAGAGGACACCCGCGATCATGTTGATGATGCTGCCCGGCACGAAGAACGGCGAGATCTTGCGTGGCCCGCCTTCAGCCACCGCTTCCTTCGTTTCCTCGATGAGCGGCAGGCCGCCGATGCCCGAACCGATCACCACCCCGATGCGCTCGGCATTTTCCGGAGTGGCGACGATGCCGGCATCCGCGATGGCTTCCGATGCCGCCGCGAGGCCGTAGTGGATGAACGTATCGAGCCGGCGGACTTCCTTCGCCGGCATGTACTTGGCAGCGTCGAAACCCTTTACTTCCCCGGCGATGCGCGACGGAAAGGCGCTGGCATCGAAGCGTGTGATGCCGGTGATTCCGGAGCGCCCGGCGACGATGTTGCCCCAGGCTTCCGCTACTCCTATGCCGGTCGGGCAGACGATACCTAGACCGGTGACGACGACTCTGCGTCTGGACAATGCTGCTCCGGAGGGAAAGCGCGCCTGTGGTCAGGCGCGCGGGACGTCAGTTGACGTGCGCGTTGACGTAGTCGATGGCCTGCTGGACGGAAGTGATCTTCTCGGCCTCCTCGTCCGGGATCTCGCACTCGAATTCTTCCTCGAGCGCCATCACGAGTTCCACGGTATCGAGCGAATCGGCGCCGAGATCGTCGACGAAAGTGGACTCGGTCTTGATGTCCGCTTCGTTCACTCCGAGCTGCTCCGCGACGATGCGCTTGACACGCTGTTCTACGCTATCCATTGATCTGCCCTTCCCTTCAGGTGGATGAGTCTCCCCGGGCCTGCATCCCAAAACTGCCAGGAGCGCAAGAATCTTAACTGCCCGCTGCCCGGCGGCTCGCCGAACAAGGCCCGCATTTTACCAAATCTCGCCCGCGTGCAATGACGTGTGCGAGTCATTTTTCCTGCGTCAATCCATGAACATGCCGCCGTTGACATGGATCGTACTGCCGGTGATGTAGCCGGCGCCATCGGAAGCGAGAAAACCGGCGGCCGCTGCGATCTCCCGGACCGTCCCGAAGCGCCCCAGCGGCACCTGCCCAAGCAGAGCCTGCTTCTGCGCATCGGCGAGCGTTTTGGTCATGTCCGTGTCGATGAACCCGGGAGCGATGCAGTTGACCGTGATGTTGCGGCTGCCCACCTCCCGCGCCAGGGACTTGCTGAAACCGACCATGCCGGCCTTGGCCGCGGCGTAGTTGGCCTGTCCCGCGTTTCCCATACTGCCCACCACCGAGGAGACGTTGATGATGCGGCCCCAGCGGGCCTTCATCATTGCCCGCAGCACCAGCTTCGACAACAGGTAGATCGGACGCAGGTTGGTGGCCATGACCCGGTCCCATTCCTCGTCTTTCATGCGCAGGAGCAGGTTGTCGGCGGTGATGCCCGCGTTGTTGACCAGGATAGCCACATCGCCGAAGCGCTGGGTGATCTCCCCGAGCACTGCCTCGCAACGGGCCGGGTCGTTCACGTCCAGTACGAAGCCTGCGCCAGTGCCACCGGCGGTCTCGATGGCACCGCTGATGCCGTCGGCACCCGCCTGACTCGTCGCGGTGCCGGCGACCTTTGCCCCCGCCGCAGCCAATTCGAGTGCGATCGCCTGTCCTATGCCGCGTGAAGCCCCGGTCACCAGCGCCACCTTGCCGTTCAACATCGTCACCTCACTTGAGAGCCTGGACGGTTTCCGCGATGGCTGCCGACGACGACAGCGTGAACGCCGTCACCTGGGGAGCGATCCGCTTCACCATGCCCTGCAGCACCTTGCCCGGGCCGCATTCGACGATGTGCGTGGCGCCCTGATCGGCCATGGCGGTCACGGTTTCTATCCATCGTACCGGGTTGTGGAGCTGGCGCACCAGCGCATCCGCGATTGCCTGCGGCTCCTTGGGAGAGGTCACGTCGGCGTTGTTGATCACCGGGATCGAAGGTGCGGCGATCGGCACGGATGCGAGCCGCACCGCCAGCTTCTCCGCCGCGGGACGCATCAGGCTGCAATGGGACGGCACACTCATGGGCAGCAGGATGGCGCGCTTGGCGCCCTTCGCTTTCGCCGCTTCGATCGCACGCTCGACCGCGGCGCGCGCGCCAGCGATGACGATCTGCCCTGGTGCATTCAGATTGGCGGCTTCGACCGCTTCGCCTTGTGCGGCTTCGGCACAGGCTTCGCGTATCTTCGCTTCGTCGAGTCCGAGGATGGCCGCGATGCCGCCGGCGCCCTCCGGGACGGCGGCCTGCATCGCTTCGGCGCGCGCCTGTACCAGACGCAGCGCATCGGCAAAGGTGAACGCACCGGCGACCACCAGCGCGGCGTACTCGCCGAGGCTGTGACCGGCGACGAGCACCGGTGCGAGTCCGCCGGCTGCAACCCACGCGCGATAGACCGCGACATCCGCTGCCAGCATGACGGGCTGCGTGTTCACCGTCTGATTCAGATCAGCTTCGGGGCCGGTGCTCGCAAGTGCCGCCAGGTCGCGGCCGAGCACGTCGGAAGCTTCCCGCATGGTGGCCGCTACGGCAGGGTGATCTGCATATGCGGCGAGCATGCCCACCGATTGCGATCCTTGCCCGGGAAATACGAAGGCGAGTTTCATGGGTCGATTGGGGTTGGGGTGTCCGTTTACCAGCGCAGTGCGACCGCGCCCCAGGTGAATCCGCCGCCCACGCCTTCGAGCAGTACGTGATGTCCCGCACGGATGCGACCGTCGCGCACTGCCACATCGAGCGCCAGCGGAATCGAGGCAGCCGAGGTGTTGCCATGACGATCCACCGTCGCCACCACCTTGTCCATGCCGAGCCCCAGCTTCTTCGCGGCGGCTTCGATGATGCGGATGTTCGCCTGGTGCGGAATGAGCCAATCCACCTGTGACTTGTCGAGACCGGCTGCCGGCAACACTTCCTCCGCCACTTCGCCGAGCACGCGCACGGCAAGCTTGAAGACGGCAGTGCCGTCCATCGATACGAACGGCGAGCCTTCTACCCGACCGCCGCAGACCGTGCCCGGCACGGAGAGGATCCCGGTGTGGGCACCGTCGGCGTGCAGCCTGGCCGCGAGGACCCCCGGGGTATCGCTGCGCGACAGCACCACCGCACCGGCCCCGTCGCCGAACAGTACGCAGGTACCGCGATCCTTCCAGTCGAGGATTCGCGAGAACACTTCCGCACCCACCACCAGCGCGTGCTTGCAGTGGCCGGCCTTGACGTACATGTCGGCCGTGGCGAGTGCGTAGACGAAACCGGTGCAGACCGCCTGCACGTCGAAGGCCGGACAGCCATGGATGCCGAGCTTCGATTGCAGCAGGCACGCCGTGCTCGGAAAGATCATGTCGGGCGTGGTCGTGGCAAGCACGATCAAGCCGATGTCGGATGGCTGGAGGTCCGCAGCTGCGATTGCGAGCCGCGAGGCATGCAACGCGAGATCGCTCGCCTGTTCTTCGGGCGCTGCGATGTGACGCTCGCGGATGCCTGAGCGCGAAAAGATCCATTCGTCCGAGGTCTCCACCATGGACTCGAGATCGCGATTGGTGAGCACCTTCGCCGGCAGGTACGACCCGGTGCCGGTGATCCGTGCGAAGGTCACGTTGCGACCTCGACCTGCAGCGTCTGCAGTCGCGCGCTGATGAGGACCGGCAGTTCGCTCTTCGCCTCCTCGTAGGCCCGGCTGATCGCGAACTGGAAGCCGAAGCTGTCGGCGGAGCCATGGCTCTTCACGACGATGCCGCGCAGCCCCAGCAGGCTCGCGCCGTTGTAGCGACGATGGTCGACGCGGCGCTTGAACGCGTTGATCACCGGAAGTGCGAAGATCGCAGACAACCTGGTGACGAGATTGCGCTTGAACTCCTCGCGCAGGTAGGCCGCGAGCATCTGCGCGAGACCTTCGGAAGTCTTGAGCGCCACGTTGCCGACGAATCCGTCGCACACCACCACGTCCGTGGTGCCCTTGTAGATGTCGTCGCCCTCGATGTTGCCGTAGAAATTGAGGCCGCTGCCGCGCAAGAGCTCGCCGGCGTCCTTGACGACGTCGTTGCCCTTGATCTCTTCCTCGCCGATGTTGAGCAACCCCACGGACGGTCGTTCGCTGTGATCCATGGCGGCGGCAAGCGCGGTGCCCATTATCGCGAACTGGAACAGGTGCTCGGCCGTGCAGTTCACGTTCGCGCCGAGGTCCAGCACCAGGGTGTGACCGTGCTGGGTCGGGAGCACCGACGCAATCGCGGGCCGCTCGATGCCGGGCAGCATCTTGAGGACGAAGCGCGCCATCGCCATCAGCGCGCCGGTGTTGCCGGCGCTCACGCAGCAATCGGCTTCACCAGCCTTAACCAGGTCGATCGCGAGGCGCATGGACGATTCCCGTTTGCCGCGCAGCGCGCTGGCGGGCGCCTCGTCCATCTCCACCACTTCGGGCGCATGGACCACCCGTACGCGCGGTCCGGGCGACGCATGCGCCGCGGCCAGGGCCTTGTCGACCACCTCCTGCGGGCCGACGAGAATCATCGCCGCATCGTCGTGCGCGGCAAGAAACTCGAGAGCCGCGGGTACCGTCACGTGGGGGCCATGATCGCCGCCCATGCAATCCACCGCGACGCGAATCGTCATCGGGACGTCATCTCAGCCCGCGCCGGGCCGCAAGCGGGCTGGCCCCCTGGGGGGAAAGGCCGCAGGCCCATCGGGGGGGACGTCATCTCAGCGGCCCCGGCGCGGGGCGAGTGCCACCGTTTCACCGCGGAGCGCCGTAGGGCTCCGGGGTTTACGTGTCGCGCGCTGCACCGATCGGGCTCGATGCCGCGCAAGGCTTATTCGCCCTTGGCCTTCGCGACTTTGCGACCGCGGTAGTAGCCGCTCGGGGGGCGGGTTGGTCAGAAAGTCGTGCGACCGGTGCATCCCGCGCTTCGACGGCGACTTCTTGTTCTGCTGGACTGCCATGACTTGCTCCTTTCGCGCCCCGATACCGGCGCGCTGCTCAATGCTTTTTCAACTGGGACAAGACCGCGAAGGGCCTCGGTTTCCCGGAATCCGTACCGCCTGCACCCGCTGCCGGGCACTGATCCGCCGCATGCCTGGGTGCCATCGGGAGGCACAACAACACTTCATCTTCCACCGCTTCTTCCACGTCGAGCGGTTGGCCCGCATCGAGGTAATCCGATTCCGCTTCCTCTTCGGCGATCTCGCCGAAACCGGATTGTTCCACGAACACCAGTTCCCGCGTGGAGTCGACCGGCTGTTCCAATGCCTCGAGGCAGCGCTGACAGGTCAGACGCACCGCCCCGCTCACTTCGAGCCGGACTGCTGCCTTGCCGTCGGCACGCTGGTGGCCGGTCAATCGATATCGCACCGTGCCGGCGTGGTCGTGGACCATATCGCGCAGGCGCGGCAAGGCGGCGATGTCGAATTCCCCCTCCAGCCGACGGGCGGCTGCTGCAAACTGAACCCCGTCGAGTGTGGCTCGAGCGGACATAAGCGCGGCATACTATTGGCTTTTCCTTTTACTGTCAAAAGAGTAGATGGCATCGACGCCGCGCCTCATCCTCGCCTCGACCTCCCGGTACCGGGCCGAGCTCCTGACCCGCCTGGGGTTGCCATTCGAGGCCGTTGCCCCCGGGGTGGACGAGACCACCATGCCGGGCGAACAGCCGCAAGCGGCTGCTTCGCGGCTCGCCCGCGCCAAGGCCCTCGCGGTGGCTGCACGGCATGCCGACGCCGTCGTCATCGGTTCCGACCAGGTGGCGGTCTGCGACGGCATGCGACTCGACAAGCCGGGCGACCGAGCCAATGCGATCCGGCAGCTCACAGCCGTCAGCGGCCGAACCGTCGTCTTCCACACGGCGGTCTGCGTCGTGAGCGCAGCGACTGCGCCAGCCGAGGCGGTGGTGCCGACTGCAGTCGCGTTCCGGCACCTGCCCCTCGACATCATTGAACGCTATGTAGACCGGGAACAGCCCTTCGACTGCGCCGGCAGTGCCAAAGCCGAGGGCCTGGGAATCGCGCTCATCGCCCGCATGGACGGCACTGATCCAAGCGCTCTGATCGGCCTGCCGCTCATCGCGCTCACCGACCTGCTCGCACGGCATGGCTTGTCGGTACTCTGAATGAGCGCGGCACCACCGCCTGGGCGGCTCTACTTGGTGCCGATGCCTCTGGGCCCCGACGTCGATCCGAAAGCGGTGCTGCCGGCGGCCACCATCGAGGCCGCCGCCGCGCTCAGGCATTTCGTCGCCGAGAACGCCCGTACGGCACGCCGGTTCCTGGCGCGCCTGCCGCTCGCCGTGCCGATCCAGCAGGTCAGCTTCGAGGAACTGAACGAGCACACCCGGCCTGACGCCTTGCCAGGTCTGCTCGCCCCGCTGTTCGCCGGCTCCGACCTCGGGCTCGTCTCGGAAGCGGGTTGTCCGGCGATCGCCGATCCCGGCGCAGCTCTGGTCGCTCTGGCCCACGAGCGCGGTGTCACCGTCGTTCCGCTGGTGGGGCCGAGCTCGATTCTGCTGGCGCTAATGGCTTCGGGGCTCAACGGTCAGGCTTTTTCTTTCCACGGCTACCTGCCCGTCGAAAGTGCGGCGCGCGCGACCAGAATCCGGGAGCTCGAAGCTGCTTCTGCGGCCAATGGCGCGACCCAGGCGTTCATCGAAACGCCCTACCGAGCGGAAGCCATGTTCGCTGCGCTGCTGACCACGGCCGAACCGGCGTCCCGGTTGAGCGTTGCGATCGATCTCACGCTGGCGACGGCCTCGATTGCCACCCACACCGTGGGGCAATGGCGCCAGCTGCCGCGCCCGGCGCTGGCTTCGCGCCCCGCCGTGTTCGCCCTGCTCGCCGAGCCGCGTGTCAGCGCACGCGCGGCGCGGAAACCCCGCCGAGTCTGACCAGCGCTTCCGCCGTCGCCGCGCCGAATCGCTTGGCGAAACGTTCGGCCAGATTCTCGCGCGGGGTGAAGTCGACGATCTTCTCCGCCTTGATCACCTCGCGCGCGACATAGGCCGTGTCGCCGAGCGCGTCGGCGAGGCCCAGTTCGATGCTGCGCTCGCCGGTCCAGACCAGCCCGCTGAAGGTGTCGCCATCCTCCTTCAGGCGCTTGCCGCGGCCTTCGCGCACCACCTGGACGAACTGCTGGTGGATCTCGCCCAGCATGCGTTGCGCATACTGCTTCTGCTTCGCTTCCATCGGCGAGAACGGGTCGAGGAAACCCTTGTTCTCGCCGGCCGTGAGAAGGCGCCGTTCGATGCCGAGTTTTTCCATGGTGCCGGTGAAGCCGAAGCCGTCCATCAGCACGCCCACCGATCCGACGATGCTCGCCTTGCTCACGAAGATCCGATCGGCCGCCACGGCAACGTAGTAACCGCCGGAGGCGCAGATGTCGTCCACCACCGCATAGAGGGGGGTTTCGGGATGCTTGCTGCGCAGGCGCCGGATCTCGCCGTTGATGGCGTCGGCCTGAACCGGACTGCCGCCAGGGCTGTTGATGCGCAGGATCACGCCCTGAGTGTTCTTGTCGTCGAAGGCATCCTGCAGGCCGGCGGTCACGTTGTCCGCGCTCGCCGGACCATCGGAGTCGATGACCCCGCTCAGCGTCACCATGGCGGTGTGCTTGCCGGCGGTTACGCCCTCGCGCGATCCGATCCAACCAAGCGCGATGAACAGCAGCGCGAACAGATAGACGAAGGTGAGGCTCTTGAACAGGATGCCCCAGCGTCGCGCCTTGCGTTGCTCCGAGAGAGCCGCTTCGGCGAGCTTGCGGATGACATCCCGCTCCCAGTTCTCGCGCTGAGGTGCTGCCCCGTGTGGTTGCTGTTCATCCGCCATCGACGTTGCCTTCTTCGGAAAGATAGACGCTGCCATCGCGCTCGAACACATCGAGCTTCTTCAGGCTGCCACCGGTGCAGGGGCCGCGTATGCAGCGACCGGTTTCAGGCAGGTAGGTGGCACCGTGCGTGGCGCAAATCAAGTATAGCCCTGACAGATCGAAGAACATGCCTTCCGACCAGTCGAGTTCGACGGGCACGTGTGCGCACTGATTGAGGTAGCTGTGCACGATGCCGTCATAGCGGATGGCAAAAGCCGGAATCGACTTGCCGTAGCGTTCCACTTCGAACTTCACGCCGGTGCCGCCCTCCTCGAGCGCTGCGCCGGCGCAGATCAGGCGTTCTCTTCCAGCCATCGCCATAGGGCCGCGGGTGAGTCGACGCAGGCGCGGGGCTGCGCCGCACGCAAGGTCCGGGGGTCGTGCGCACCGTAGGCGACGGCCACTGCGTCCACCGACGCTGCCCGAGCCATTTCGAGATCGTGGGTCGTGTCCCCCACCATGACGGCGGCGCTGCGCTCCACTGCCAGTTCGTCGACCAGGAAATCCAGCATGTCGGGGTGAGGCTTGGGAAAACCCTCGTCGCCGCAGCGCGTGGCGTGGAAGAACCGGCCGAGGTCCGTCTCCTCGAGTGCGCGATCGAGCCCGCGGCGGCTCTTGCCGGTCGCCACGGCGAGAAGGCGGCCGGAGGCGTGCAGGCGTGCCAGGCCTTCCTCGACGCCTTCGAAGAGTTTCACCACGTGTTCGCCCAGGAGATAGTGATGTCGATACTGTTCAGCTACTCGTGGATACATATCGGCCGACAACTGCGGAAATAGATACCCCATCGCGTCGATCAGGCCCAGGCCGATGATATGGCGCGCATCGGCGTCGCTGGGCGCTGGGATGTCGACGTCGCGTGCGGCGCGCTGGATGCTGTCGACGATGTGGGCCGCCGAATCCACCAGCGTGCCGTCCCAGTCGAACACCACCAGCTCGTAACGCGGCACCGCCGTCATGCGTCGGCCGCCACGGGTGTGGCCTCGAGTTGCGCGAGGAACGCCGCGAGGTCCGGCGCCAGAGGCGCCTCGAGGACCAGCCGCTCGCCGGTGGCAGGATGCTCGCATTCGAATCGCGCCGCGTGCAGGAACAACCGCTTGAGCCCGGTCCGGGCGAGCGTCTTGTTGAGCACGAAGTCGCCGTACTTGTCGTCACCGGCGATCGGGAAACCGAGGTGCGCTAGATGCACCCGGATCTGGTGCGTGCGGCCGGTCTTCAACTCCGCCTCGAGCAGCGTGAACGCGCCGAATCGCCGCTGCAGGCGGAACGTGGTCAGTGACGCCTTCCCGTCCTCGCTCACGCTGACCCGGCGCTCGCCCGATGGCAGGACGTGCCGCTCCAGTGCCAGGCGGACCGACTGCTTGGGCGCCCGCCAGTCGCCCTTGACCAGCACCAGGTATCGCTTGCCGGTGCGGCCGAGGCGGATCTGTTCGTGCAGCCCGGTCAACGCGCTGCGCTTCTTGGCGAGCAGCAGTACACCTGAGGTTTCCTTGTCCAGGCGGTGCACCAGCTCCAGGAACCGGAGTTGGGTGCGCTCGGCCCGCAGCCGCTCGATTACCCCGAAGGAAATGCCGCTGCCACCGTGGACGGCGACGCCCGGAGGCTTGTCGATCACCAGCAAGCTGTCGTCCTCGAACACCGTCCGTGCGCCAAGTGCAGCCGCCGGTGCGGCGGGCGCTGGGCTGGCAGACACCCGGATGGGCGGTACTCGAACCCGGTCGCCGGCCTGCAGCCGCAGGGTCGGGTCGGCCCGCCGGCTGTTCACCCGGACCTCACCGCTGCGCAGGATGCGGTACACGTGGCTCTTCGGTACCCCTTTCAGTACGCGCAGCAGAAAATTGTCGATCCTCTGCCCCTCCGCTTCCTCTCCCAGGTCGAGCCAGGTGACCGATTCTTTACTTAAGCCCTTCATTCTGCATATACTCCGGGCCGGTGACAGCCCCATGGCGGCATCATAGCGGCAGCCTAGAACTTCTGCCCGATGCGCCCGGTTGAGGTCATCGCCCGCAGCCCGGACCCTCCGGCTGCCGGCCTTCCAGGTTAAGTTCGCTCACCTCGCCAAGCAGCGATCTCAAGTCCCAGAAACGCGCTCGTACCACCGGCCTCAATCCTTTCGCGCTTGCCGCCAGCTGCGGCTGCGCCGATATCCTAGACAAACCCGCCAACCCATCATCGTTCGTATCCGGC
Organism: Betaproteobacteria bacterium Ga0077523; assembly: GCA_001464695.1. GTDB lineage: Bacteria > Pseudomonadota > Gammaproteobacteria > Burkholderiales. Next base: position 98,643 of record LNDQ01000156.1, read on the forward strand.
TTTTCAATCTCGTGAGCCTGCCATCGTACGACTAAGGAGCGTCTCCAGTAGCGCGCCGCCGGCGCGAGTTTGTCGGTCCCGTGGTTTTCCGAGCGCGGGAGAGTACACCGATGAAACGCATGTTGTTCAACGCGACGCAACAAGAGGAAATCCGCGTCGCCATCGTCGACGGCCAGAAGCTGATCGACCTGGACATCGAAACCTCAGGAAAAGAGCAACGCAAAGGTAACATCTACAAAGGCATCATCACCCGCATCGAGCCCAGTCTCGAAGCGGCGTTCATCGACTACAGTGCCGACCGGCATGGCTTCCTGCCGTTCAAGGAAATCAGCCGCCAGTACTTCGCCGAAGGCATCGATGCCTCGCGCGCCCGCATCCAGGACGCACTGAGGGAAGGTCAGGAGATCATCGTCCAGGTGGACAAGGACGAGCGCGGCACCAAGGGTGCGGCGTTGACCACGTATGTGAGCCTGGCCGGTCGCTACGTCGTCCTGATGCCCAACAACCCTCGCGGCGGCGGGGTGTCGCGCCGGGTCGAGGGCGAAGAGCGCAACGAACTGCGCGACGCGATCCAGCAGCTCGAAGTGCCCAACGGCATGAGCATCATCGCCCGCACCGCGGGCATCGGCCGCACCGTCGAGGAGTTGAACCGCGACTTGAGCTACCTGATGCGCCTGTGGAAGGCCATCGAGAATGCTTCCAAGTCGCAGGGCGGCGCGTTCCTGATCTACCAGGAAGGCTCGCTGGTCATCCGGGCGATCCGCGACTACTTCCAGCACGACATCGGCGAACTGCTGATCGACAACGAAGCCATCTTCGAGCAGGCACGCCAGTTCATGGGCCATGTGATGCCCGAGAACGTGAACCGCGTGAAGCTCTACGGCGACGACGTGCCGCTCTTCTCCCGCTTCCAGATCGAGCATCAGATCGAGACCGCGTATGCGCGGCAGGTGCCGCTGCCCTCCGGCGGTGCCGTGGTCATCGACCACACCGAAGCGCTGGTGTCGATCGACGTCAACTCGGCGCGGGCCACCAAGGGCCACGACATCGAGGCCACGGCTTTCAACACCAACGTGGAAGCTGCGGACGAAATCGCACGCCAGTTGCGCCTGCGCGACCTGGGCGGCCTGGTGGTGATCGACTTCATCGACATGGAGTCGGCCAAGAACCAGCGCGAGGTGGAGAATCGCCTGCGCGACGCGCTGCACTACGACCGCGCGCGGGTGCAGATCGGCAAGATCTCGCGTTTCGGCCTGATGGAACTCTCGCGCCAGCGACTCCAGACCTCACTGGGCGAAACCAGCCACATCGCTTGCCCTCGGTGCCACGGCATCGGTCACATCCGCGGCATCGAGTCCTCCGCGCTGCACGTCCTGCGCATCCTGCAGGAGGAGGCGATGAAGGAGAACACGGCGGCGGTGCATGCCCAGGTGCCCATCGAGGTGGCGACCTACCTGCTGAACGAGAAGCGTGGTGAGTTCCATTCGATGGAGGCGCGCCTCAAGGTGAGCGTGGTGCTGATTCCGAACATGCACCTCGAGACGCCCAACTACACGGTCACGCGGCTGCGTCACGACGAACTGAACCAGACCGGTCCGCTCCCCGCCAGCTACCAGATGGTGGAAGCGCCCTCGGAAGCCGCCGAGCAGGTGCCCGGCGTGCCGGTCGAGAAGCCGCCGCGTCCGGAAGCCGCCGTCAAGGGCGTCACTCCGGAGCAGCCGGTGGCTGCGCGCGCGCCGGAACCCCCGCCGCCCGCACCCAAGGAGCCCTCGATCCTGCAGAAGATCTTCGGCTGGCTGACCCGCAAGCCGGAAGAATCCGCACCTGACGTCAAGGCGCCGCCGCGGGGCCGTGAACCCCGTCGTGGTGGCCGCGATAGCGGCGAGCGCCGTGATCGCCGTCCGCAGGACGGCCGTGGACGCGGTGGCGAAGGTCGCGGCGAAGCAGACGGTAGCCGCCGTCGGGGCCGCGGCGGTGAACGCGACCGCAATCAGCCGCAGCCCCAGGGCGGAGCACCGGCCTCAGAGCGCGAAGAAGCCGCAGCCCGCGCCCCGCAGCAGCAGGGCGAAGGTCGCAACCGCCAGCGTCCGCCGAAGCAGCGTGGTGAAGGCCGTGAAGGTCGTGAACCGCGCGAGCCGAGAGAGCCGAGAGAGCCCAGACAGGGTCGCGAGGCGCCGCGCGACGGTGACCGCGAAAGCGCGCCCCCGCAGCAGGGCAGGCTGACCGAGCGCCCGGCTGGCACCGATGCACCGCTGACCGATGGCGGTACCGGTGAAGGCCGCGGTCGCCGCCGCCGCGGACGGCGCGATCGGCAGCGCGGTGAGGGCAACGAGACCGATCGTGGCAGCGCCCCGCTGCAAGCCATGGAAGCATCTTCTGCCATGTTGGTCGAGGAAGAGGCGGCAATCACCACCGTGGTCGACGCCCCGTTCACCGAACCTGTGGCTCGCGAAACGTCCGTCGCCATGCCCTCCTTCATGCTCCCGCCAACCGAGCGCGAGGAAGTTGCGCCGGTAGAGGTTGCCGAACCGGAGGAAGCGGAACCGGTCGAGGCCGCCGCTGCCGAACCCGCCATCGAGGAACCGGTGGCTCCGCCACCTGCTCCGCGCGCTTTCGTGGAGATGTTTTCGCAGCGTATCGCCGATCCGGTGAATGCGCCGCCGGTCGAGTCGCTGACGGTGCCTCTGCCGCCGGCAGCCGAGCCGATTCAGTTGCCGGAAGGCATGGAGATGATCGAGACCCGTGCCGAACGTGCGGCGGCGGCAGTCGCCGAGGAAGCCGTCCCCGAGGTGCCCCGCCGGCCGCGCCCGCGGCCTCAGGCGGTCGCGGCTGACGAACCCATGCAGCAGGTGGAAACGCGCAAGTAGCGCATCGCCGTTCTTGAAGTCATGCGAAAGGCCGGTTGCACCGGCCTTTCGCATTTTCAGGGTTGCTCGAGGCGCTGTTGCACGCGGACGAGCAGGCCATCCGCGGCGGCTTCGATCAGGTCCAGTACCAGTTCGAACCCTTTGGGGCCGCCGTAGTACGGATCGGGCACTTCCCGCAACGACTGATCCGGCGCGAAGTCGAGCAGCAGCCCGAGATGTCCCGGATGATTCGGTGGCCGCAGGCGCTGCAAGGCACCGAGGTTGTCGCGATCCATCGCCAGCACGAACTCGAACTTGGTGAAGTCCTCCGGTACCACCTTGCGGGCCTTGAGCCCGTTCAACGCGTAGCTGCGTTGGGCAGCGGTCGCAATGCTGCGTCGGTCCGGCGGTTGGCCGATGTGGTACGCGTGCGTGCCGGCGGAATCCACCAGCACGCGGTTCTGCAGGCGCGCCTGCTCGATCCGGTGCCGGAATACGCCCTCCGCCGTGGGCGAGCGACAAATGTTGCCCATGCAGACGAACAGCACGCCGACCTTGTCCGCACCACCGAGAAGTGCCATGGCGTCCTGACGAGCTTCAGCGGCCCGCCGCGCGCGGCAAGGGGATCACATTGGCGCCGCCCGCACCCTCGTCGGTGCCGAACAACTTCTCTTTCAGCCGGCGCAACTCGTCACGGAGCTCTGCTGCGCGCTCGAACTCGAGGTTGCGCGCGTGATCGAGCATCTCCTTCTCGACGCGCTTGATTTCCTTGGCGAGATCCTTTTCGCTCATGCTGCCCACGACCGCCTCGTTGCGTGCCGCCTTCAGCTGCGTACGCGAACCTTCGGTGTCGTACACGCCGTCGATCAGATCCTTGACGCGCTTCACCACGCCCTTGGCCACGATCCCGTGCGCCGTATTGAACGCCAATTGCCGGTCGCGGCGCCGATCGGTTTCCGCGATCGCCCGCTGCATCGAGTCGGTGATCCTGTCGGCATAGAGAATTGCGGTGCCATTGATGTGGCGCGCCGCCCGGCCGATGGTCTGGATCAGCGAACGTTCCGATCGGAGGAAGCCTTCCTTGTCGGCGTCGAGGATCGCGACCAGCGACACTTCTGGCAGATCCAGCCCTTCGCGCAGCAGGTTGATCCCCACCAGCACATCGAACTCGCCCAGCCGCAAGTCGCGGATGATCTCGACCCGTTCGACGGTGTCGACGTCAGAGTGCAGGTAGCGCACCTTCACGCCGTGCTCGGCGAGGTATTCGGTGAGGTCTTCCGCCATGCGCTTGGTGAGCGTGGTCACCAGAACGCGCTCCTGTGCATTCACCCGCTGGGTGATTTCCGACAGCAGGTCATCCACCTGTGTGGCCGCTGGACGAACGATGACCTGGGGATCGACCAGGCCGGTCGGACGCACCAGCTGTTCCACCACCTGTTGCTGGTGGTCGGCCTCGTAGTCGGCCGGCGTGGCCGAGACGAAGATGGTCTGGGGCATCATCGCCTCGAATTCGTCGAAGCGCAGCGGGCGGTTGTCGAGTGCACTAGGCAGGCGGAAGCCGTAGTCGACCAGGTTCTCCTTGCGCGCACGGTCGCCCTTGTACATGCCGCCGATCTGCGGCATGGTCACGTGGCTCTCGTCGATGATCATGAGCGTGCCGGGCGGCAGGTAGTCGATCAGCGTCGGCGGCGGCTCGCCGGGCTGGCGGCCAGACAGATGCCGCGAGTAGTTCTCGATGCCTTTGCAGAAGCCGAGCTCGTTCAGCATCTCCAGGTCGAATCGCGTGCGCTGTTCGATACGCTGCGCCTCCACCAGTTTGCCGGAGCGATGGAAATGGTCGGTACGCTCGGCGAGCTCCAGCTTGATCGCGTCGACCGCCTTCAAGGTCGTGCTGCGCGGTGTGACGTAGTGACTCGATGGATAGACGGTGAACCGCGCCACTTTCGAAAGGATGTGTCCGGTGAGCGGATCGAACAGTGACAGCGATTCGACTTCGTCGTCGAACAGGACGACACGCACCGCGGTCTCCGAATGTTCCGCCGGGAAAATGTCGAGCACGTCGCCTCGAACCCGGAACGTGCCGCGGCGGAACTCGAGTTCGGAGCGTTCGTATTGCATTTCCGCCAGCCGCTGGATCGCCTGCCGTTGCGGCATCTTCTCGTGCTCGCGCAGGTGCAGGATCATCGAGTGATAATCGACCGGGTCGCCGATGCCGTAGATGGCCGACACGGTCGCCACGATCACGGCGTCGTCGCGTTCGAGCAGCGATTTGGTGGCCGACAGGCGCATCTGCTCGATGTGCTCGTTGATGCTCGAGTCTTTCTCGATGTAGAGATCGCGTGAGGGCACGTAGGCTTCCGGCTGGTAGTAGTCGTAGTACGAAACGAAGTACTCGACTGCGTTCTCCGGAAAGAACTCGCGCATCTCCGCGTAGAGCTGGGCCGCGAGCGTCTTGTTGGGCGCCATGACGATCGCCGGCTTGCCGATGCGCGCGATCACGTGCGCCATCGTGTAGGTCTTGCCCGATCCCGTGACGCCGAGCAGCGTCTGGTACTTCATGCCGCGGTGCAGGCCGTCCGTGATGCGCGTGATTGCTTCCGGCTGGTCGCCCGCAGGTTCAAACGGCTGGTGCAGCCGGAACGGGCTGTTGGGGAAGGTGGCGATCACAGGTAAAATATCGGGTCGAACTCGATGGAATTCGAGTCTAGCACGCGATGTCGGCGCGTCTGCCGGCCGCGGGCGCGCAGGTCGTGAACCGGCCCCGTTTCCGGCGGCGCGGTCCTTTCAATCCACAGGATCCAGAAGATGACGTCCTCCGTTTTCGCCGCGGTACCGATGGCACCGCGCGACCCCATCCTCGGTGTGACCGAGACTTTCAACGCCGACACCAATCCGAAGAAGGTGAACCTGGGGGTGGGCGTCTACACCGACGATGGCGGCAAGGTGCCGCTGCTGGAGTGCGTCCGCCGTGCGGAGCAGCAACTGGTTGCTTCCGCCCTGCCCCGTTCCTACCTGCCGATCGACGGCCTCGTCGCCTACGACCGTGCGGTACAGGCGCTGGTTCTGGGTGCCGACAGCGCAGCAATCCGCGACAAGCGTGCCGTGACCATCCAGGCACTCGGCGGCACCGGTGGCCTCAAGATCGGTGCCGACTTCCTGCGCCGGATCGCGCCCGAGGCCCAGGTCTGGATCAGCGATCCGAGCTGGGAGAATCACCGTGCACTGTTCGAGGGGGCCGGTTTCACGGTCAACGCCTATCCCTACTACCTTGCGCAGACCCATGGGCTCGACTTCCCTGGCATGGTTGGGGCGCTCGAGAGCATGCCGGCGGGATCCATCGTCGTGCTGCATGCCTGCTGCCACAACCCAACCGGCGTCGATCTCTCTGCCGAGCAATGGGCGAAGGTCATCGAGATCGTATCGAAGCGCAACCTGATTCCGTTCCTCGATATCGCCTATCAGGGATTCGGTGACGGCATCGATGCTGACGCGGCCGCGGTGCGCAGGTTCGAAGCTGCGGGCGGACCGCTCTTCATCTCCAACTCATTCTCGAAATCCTTCTCGCTGTACGGTGAGCGTGTCGGTGCACTCACGGTAGTTGCCGGCAGCGGTGAGGAAGCAGCGCGCCTGCTGAGTCAGTTGAAGCGGGTCGTGCGCACCAACTATTCGAACCCGCCGACCCATGGCGGCAAGGTAGTCGCCACGGTGCTGGAATCGCCGGAGTTGCGCGCCTTGTGGGAGCAGGAACTCGCCGGCATGCGCGATAGGATCCGGTCGATGCGCGGTGCGCTGGTGGAAAAACTGCACGCGCAAGTGCCCCAGGCGAACTTCGAGTTCGTCAAGCAGCAACGCGGCATGTTCTCGTATTCAGGGCTCACCAAGGCGCAGGTGCAGCGCTTGCGCGAGGAGTTCTCCGTCTATGCGATCGACACCGGACGCATCTGCGTCGCGGCGCTCAACACGAAGAACATCGATCATGTGGCCACAGCCGTGGCCGCGGTACTCAGGGGCTAGCGCCCAGCGCCGTTCTCATCGACGCGCTTGCGGGGGCTGCCGCCGAAGAGCTTTTTCGTGAGCACGCCCGCCTTTGCACCGATGGCGGTGCCGACCCCGGGCAGGATCGCCGTGCCAACCGCTGCGCCGGCCAGCGCGGCCTTGCTCGGCCGCACCACGGGATCGTCGACGGTGCCGGAGATGCTGAGCGGTGTGGCGATGAGCGATGCCGTACCGCGCACTTCTGCCGAGATATCGCCAGAGAGTTCCCTGGATCGGGAGATCGATACGTCCCCGGTGGCCTTGAGCAGACCGGACGCGATCTCCAGAGCGGAGAAGTGGAAGCCCTCCCGATCGACGGCGAAATGGCCCGTGAGATAGTCGAAACGTGTGTCGCCGCTTTTCGCGTCGGTGGTGCCGAGGACCGAGCGCGCGGCTGCATTGAGATCCATGCCCTTCAGGACGCCGTGTGCGATCTCGAAATCCGTATCGAGCTGCAGGGCATCGGCGATGCCGCCTGCGACGGGAGCGGAAGCCGAAACAACGGGCTTGGCTCGCAGGCGGCCCGACAACGACGAGTTGCCGCCGACCGCGACCGCGACCGCGAGCGGCGCGACGGCGACGTCGGTGACGGTGAATCTGCCGTCGAGTTTCCAGCCACCCTTCCAGCCGAGCAGAAGATTGCCGACTACGGCGCCGTCGTACAGTCGACCATCGATGGTCCGCAGGGCGAGGCCATGCGCGTTGACAGTCCCGCGCGCGTCGAGGCGATCGAACTTCACCGGACGGCCCACGGGCAGGTGCCACTCCCGCGCGATCACCTCGAGCGAGAAATCGCGTCCGGCAGGTTGCAGGGTCGCCCTCAGGCGTCCTCCGGCCTGCGCGAGGTCCACACGCTCGAGTGCCCTTGTCGCGTCGAACTGAATGGTGGCATCCAGGTTTGCGATGGAACCGGCGGCGAGGCGCAACTCAGCGTCGGTGATCCGGACCCGTTCGACTCGGGGCTCCGGCGAGGCGGAGCCATCGGCCTTGCGCGGGGCGCCCGCCGCATGGGCAAGTACTGCGAGGCCAGCCTGCTCGATCCAGGGGCGCACCACATGGATATCAAGGACTAGGCCGGCTGTCGCAAGGAGGCTCGACAGCTGCGGCGTCACCACGATCGCGTCGATGCCGGCCGAGACTGGCTGGCCAATGGACGTCCGGTAGGCCGTCACGTGCGGACGTGGCAGCAGGTGCAGGCGCAACGCTTCGACGCGCACCGGCTGGCCGAGCGTGGCGGCGGCGCTCTGTTCGATCGCCGGGATGTAACTTCCCAGCGGTACGACGTACGGCACCACCAGCGCGACCAGCAATACTGCGGCCGCGCACCAGGCGATCAGCCTGGCGCGTCGGGATACACCCATGCTCATTGACCCTTGAAATCCTGATGACTATGATAGCGGGCTTCGATTCCCCGATAGCTCAGTCGGTAGAGCGACGGACTGTTAATCCGCAGGTCCCTGGTTCGAGCCCAGGTCGGGGAGCCACTTGAACCCGCTGCGAGCCCCGAGGTTTCGGGGCCGGCGACGACTCGGCCCGGTCACTGCCGCGCCAGCCGCCTCAGCGGCCCGATGTATTCCGTGGCGATAGCCATGGCGCCGATCTCGTACTCGTTGGTGCCGTTCGGCGTGCCATTGCCGCCGTGCATGATGCGCCAACCGGCATAGGAAAGGATATTCGCATTGGGGTGACCGGACCATGCGATGTCCGTTTTCTCGAAGATGAGAACCCCGTCGAGCCAGACACGCATCACGCCATCGCGGGCGATGGCGTACGGCGCACTACCCGTGACCGCGTTGACCTTGATCTCGATCTCGATGGTGTAGGGGTCCTCCCTCCCCGGGATCATGGCACCGTGTGTGGGCCAGGTATCGCCGCGGTCGGGGTGATCGAACTGGTGATCCTGGTGGTAGGCATAGGGAACGATGCCCACCATGCCGTCCGTGCACGGTTCCGCGATGTTGAGTGCCAGTCCCCACTGTGCGTTTTCCGGAATGTAATCCTCGCCCACCCACGGTTGATTGGCGTAGTGCATCTGCGCGCCTTCGGGTGCAGGAAGCTTCGTGCCGAGATAGTCGTTCTTGCATACGGATGCGGGCACCTTGATCGCGTAGCGCATGAAGATGTGCTTGCGCGCCTGCGCGAGCGGCACCGAATAGGGCTTCCTGTGCTTCGCGCGATCGACCGAGAGCCATCGACAGTTGATGGCGGTTGCATTGGTCTTCTCGTTGCGCACCCGCAGGAACCGCACGCCATGCTGTGGCCATGTGCCGATGCTCGAACGCGCAGGATCGATCCAGCCTTCGGAGCAGTCGGCGTTGGCCTTGGCGACGCTGGAGAGGTCCATGCAATCCAGCACCGACGGGTGTGCGCATAGCGCATCTTCGCCGTGCGCCGCCAGGCCGACCCGTACCAGTTCCGGATGCTGTTGCGCCGGATTGACCAACAACTCGGGCAGGTCGAGGCGGTAGAACTCCAGATCATGATGGACCTGAAAGTACAGAGTGAACAGCGACAACGTCGCGCGGACCACCTTGCCGGTGACGCCGGTCAGGTCGAACGTGAGAATCGCGTTGCCGTGTTGCCCGCCCCCGTCTTCGTTCTTCGAACCCGCTGCGAAGTAGTCTGCACTCCCGAGCGGTCGATTGGTGGTGACCGAGGTCCACGTGTCAACGACGATGGGCACCTGATGGGTGCCGGTGGTGGTGATGACCGTGAGTTTCGGCCTGCGCTCGGGTGGAGCCTCCTTGCTGGCGAAGGTCGGCGCGTTTCCGTGCATGTACTTGTTGCGGATGAGAATACCGGTGTTATCCGCCATCAGCCCCCGCATCCGCTCGTTACCTTTCACGATCGCGGTGACGTCGAAGTGGTGGTAGATATTCCCGGTGGCCACGCGCGCCGCGTGACAGGGCACCTCGCCTTGCTTCACGCCCGCACAGTCGATCCAGGTGCCGCCCGGCACTGCCCACGCCTTCCAGAGCCCGGGGCTCGCGAAGCGGTAGTTCGCCTGGTCAGGCGAAACGTAGAGCATCGGCCTGGCAGCAACGGGCGGGGCCATGTCGGCCGCGTCCTCCCCCTTGTTCTTGAGGTTTCGTTCCGCAGCGATCGCACCGCTGCACAGGGTCGCCGCCAGCATCACGTGCAGCAGGAGTCGCGTCACAAAGGTGCCTCGGTTGGGGGTGGAAGGTGGATAGCCGGATGATCAAGGATCATGAACCGGACTGCACGTCCGCCACGGACTCGTCAGGGTGATCTCGAGCGAGTGGCGGCTGGCGCAGCTGCAGGAAGTGACGCCTGCAGGGGTGGCGAGCCGTGTGCCCAAGCCGAGGCCCCACCCGGAGTATCGGCCAGCGGGAACCGGGCTCAATCCCGGGCTGCTATACTCCGCGCCCGTTGCATCAAGCATTCGCCGCCAGCGATCAGGAAGCAGCAGCGTCAATGTGCGGATTCACAGCAGGGCTGGCGCGCGGAGCCGATTTGTACGTGCAGCCCGCCGGTTTGACCGGAACGCCCATGCTGGTCTCGGGCTGACGCTCCCGCGCCTTCCGGCATCCTCGCGGCGAAGCCGTCGGCACGGATAGCCCTGCCGGGGTCACTGCATTCGAGACACCATGTCGGTAACCATCAAGTCCTCCGAAGACATCGAGAAGATGCGCGTGGCCGGCCGCCTCGCGGCGGAGGTGCTCGACTTCATCGAGCCGCACGTGAAACCCGGGGTGACCACCGACGAACTGGATCGCCTGTGTCACGAATACATCGTGCAGCAGCAAGGCGCGGTGCCGGCCCCGCTCAACTATGCACCGCCGGGGTACCAGCCATTTCCGAAGAGCATCTGCACGTCGGTCAACCACGTGGTCTGCCACGGCATTCCGAGTGACAAGCGCCTGAAGGCCGGTGACGTCGTGAACGTCGACGTGACCATCATCAAGGACGGCTATCACGGCGACACGAGCCGGATGTTCTACGTCGGCGAGCCGTCTATCCAGGCGCGCCGCCTGTGCGATGTCACCTTCGACTGCATGTGGCGTGGCATCCGTTCGGTGCGCCCCGGTGCGCACCTGGGCGACATCGGTCACGTGATCCAGACTCACGCGGAAGGTTCCGGCTATTCGGTGGTGCGCGAGTTCTGCGGGCATGGCATCGGGCGCAAGTTCCATGAGGAGCCGCAGGTGCTCCACTACGGCCGCAGCGGCACCGGCCTCAAGTTGCAGGCCGGCATGACGTTCACAATCGAACCGATGATCAACGCCGGCCGGCCCGGCATCCGCCAACTTGCCGACGGCTGGACCGTGGTGACCAAGGATCACAGCCTTTCGGCGCAATGGGAACACACGGTGCTCGTGACCCCCGAAGGCTTCGAAGTCCTGACGCTCTCTGCCGGCGCGCCCCAGCCGCCGCAGCTCTAGGGCCGATCGATCCATGGAAGTCGCGGACGCGCCGGTCCGCCGCCCCGCCGAGGCGCGAGCGCGCTGGAAGCAGGAGTTGAAAGACGGTCGCGACCGGCTCCAGCAACAGTTCCTCGAGCGTGGGCATCCCCACGCGGTGCTCGTGCATCAGCGCGAGCTGACCGATCAGGTGCTCGCGGACATATGGAACACGCTCGCGATGCCAGACGCCCTGGCGCTGATCGCCGTCGGCGGTTATGGCCGGGGGCTGATGTTCCCCTACTCCGACGTCGATATCCTGGTGTTGCTGCCGGCCCCACCGGCTGGTGAGGGCAATCGCCAGATCGAGGAATTCGTCGGCACGCTGTGGGACATCGGCATGGAGGTGGGCCACAGCACACGCACCATCGAGGAGTGCGTGGAACAGCTCAAGCAGGACGTCTCGGTGCAGACCAACTTGCTGGAAGCGCGCCTGCTCCGAGGCGACACCGAGTTGTTCGAGCGCTTTCGCAATGCGTGCGCGGACGCGATGGACGACAAGGCTTTCTGCGAAGCCAAGCTGCTCGAGCAGCAGCAGCGCCACCAGCGCTTCAATGACGTCGCGTACAGCCTCGAGCCGAACATCAAGGAAAACCCGGGCGGCCTGCGCGACCTGCAGGTGATTCTCTGGATCACGCGGGCCTGCGGCCTGGGCGAGTCGTGGCGCGATCTGACCCAGCACGGGATCATCACCGAGCAGGAGGCCGCGCGGCTCGCACGGCATGAAGGCACCCTGCAGGCGCTGCGCGTGCGCCTGCACTTCATGGCCAACCGCCGCGAAGACCGCCTGTTGTTCGACCACCAGAGTCGGCTGGCGCGCGACCTGGGGTTCGTCGACACGCCTGCCCGCCGCGCGAGCGAGCAGCTCATGCAGCGTTTCTACCGGACCGCCAAGGCGGTGCTGCAGTTGAGTTCCATCGTGCTTGCGAACCTGCGCACGCGCATCCTGCCGCCACCCGAGACTGGTACGTTCGAGCTCACGTCGCGCTTCGAGGTCCGCAACCAGCTCCTCGAAGCGCGCCGGGCCGATCTGTACGAGCGCCAGCCGCATGCGATCCTGGAGACGTTCCTGTTGTGGCAGCGGCATCCCGAGGTGAAGGGGCTGGGTGCCAAGACCCTGCGCGCGCTGTGGCATGCACGGCGCCAGGTCAACGCGGCGTTCCGTCACGATCCTCGCAACCGCGCTTTGTTCATGGAGATCCTGCGTGAACCGGCGGGGCTTACGCATACGTTGCGACGCCTGAACAAACATGGCTTGCTCGGCCTTTACCTGCCGGCGTTCGGGCGCATCGTCGGGCGCATGCAGCACGACCTGTTCCACGTCTATACGGTGGACGAGCACATCCTGATGGTCGTACGCAACATGCGCCGGTTCGCCATCCCCGAGATGGCGCACGAATACCCGCTGTGCTCGCGGTTGATGAGCGGATTCGACCGGCGCGAAGTCCTGTACCTGGCCGCCCTCTTCCACGACATCGCCAAGGGCCGCGGCGGCGACCATTCGGAGCTGGGCAAGCACGACGCGATCCGCTTCTGCAAGGCGCATGGCCTGTCGGCCGAGGACACGGAGTTGGTGGGCTGGTTGGTCCAGTATCACCTCACCATGTCGTCCATCGCGCAGAAGCGCGATCTCTCCGACCCGGAAGTGGTCCGCGAGTTTGCCCAGCTCGTCGGCAACGACCGGCGCCTGGTGGCGCTCTACCTGCTCACGGTCGCGGACATTCGCGGCACCAGCCCGAAGGTCTGGAACGCCTGGAAGGCGAAGCTGCTGGAGGACCTGTTCCGCGCGACCCAGCGCTGCCTCGGCGGCTCGCCGGCACCGATCGAGGGCTCGGTGCAGCACACCAAGAACGAGGTGCTGGCTAAGCTGCGGGCATACGCCCTGCCCGAAGGTGTCGAGATGCCGCTGTGGAGCCAGTTGAGCGACAGCTATTTCCTGCAGCACGATGCGCAGGAAGTCGCGTGGCACACGCGGCTGCTCAACTACCGCGTGGACACCAAGGTGCCGGTGGTGAAGGCGCGCCTGTCACCCATCGGCGAAGGGCTCCAGGTGATGATCTACTGCCCTGACCGCAACAACCTGTTCGCGCAGATCTGCAGCTTCTTCGAAAAGATCAGCTTCAGCATCGTGGAGGCGAAAGTGCATACCACGCGCCACGGCTGGGCACTGGACAGCTTCCAGGTGATGGACCCGAGCGACACGCGCTCCCACTACCGCGATCTCATCAGCTACATCGAGCACGAGCTCACCGAGAAGCTGATGGCGAACGCTCCGCTCGATGCGCCCGCGCGCGGTCGCTTGTCACGGCAACTGAAGGCGTTCCCGATCACGCCCGAGGTCATCATCCGGCCCGACGAGCGCGGCCGGTTCCATTACCTCTCGCTGATCGCAGGCGATCGTCCCGGCTTGCTGTTCCGGGTGGCCCGGACACTTGCCGAGTATGGCATCAGCGTGCAGAACGCGAAGATCAACACGCTGGGAGCCCGCGCCGAGGACACGTTTCTCCTGAGCGGAGAGGCGCTGCAGGATCAGCGCAGGGTAGTGAAGCTCGAGGCGGATCTCATCCACCAGTTGGAGGCTTGAGCGCCGCTTCCTCGCCGCGCTCGAGCCGATAGATCCACGCCAGCAGCTCGGCCACCGCGACATAGAGTTGCGGTGGAATGCGCGAGTCTAGGTCCACCTGCATCAGCAGCGCCACCAGCTCGGGTGACTCGTGCACGAACACGCCGGCTTCGCGGGCCTTGTCCATGATGGCCTGGGCGAGCAGGCCCCGGCCCTTGGCGACGACGCGCGGCGCGCCGTCCGCCGATTCATAGGCGAGCGCAACGGCGACCGATTGCGGATCAGGTGCCGGCATCGTCCGTCACGCGGAAGGTATCGAGCGCGAGGCCGCGCGCCTCGAGCATCGCGCGCAGGTCGCTTTCACCGGCGCGCATCGTGGTGAGACTGACCGGGCCACCGCTTGCGTCGATCGCGATGGCGAGGTGCTCCCCATTGAGATCCAGTCGGGCAGTCATGGCCCCCAGCACCGGGAGCTGCAGCCGCAGCTCGGTCCGCCAGCGGGCACCACCCTCCTCTTCCCCGGGGCGCGCCGCTTGCTCCTCCACCCGCCAGTCCATGGCTTGCCCGGGCCACACCTGACCTTGCCACACGATCTGCTGGTTCGCGATCGCGTCCAGTTGTCGGTCGACGATGCCGGCCACGGCAGGAGGGAGTGGTGCGGTCGGTGCTGCGGCTGTCCCTGAGTCCGACCGCAAGGCCGGTACCGGCGTCGAGCGGGTGGCGGTTACCGCCTCGTCGTCCTGGCGCCCCATCGGCCGCGCCCCATCCGTCTTGTCCGGCGCTCCCTTGCCCTGCTCTTCCCGAGCGATCCGGGCCTGAGGTTCCTGGCGCAAGGCTTCCAGCTCGCGCTTGCCCCCTACCCACTCGGCTTGATGCGATTCATAGAACAGGCCGCTGGTTTCGAGGGCCTGCCGCAGCGGCGCTGCCAGCGCGGCGCCAGTGGCAGGTGGGGCGGAAAGGATCGGCAGCAGCGGTGTCGGGGCCGCACCGCGAGCAGGCGCGTTGTCCGTGCTGGTGGTGCCAGCGCTCAACATCGTCGCGACCTGGCTTGCGAGCGTACTGAGGCTCACCCGGCTCGAAGTGTTTCCAAGTGCTTCCGCTGCCGGCGTGCCCAGCATCAGCGTGGGCGCAGGACCCGGCCGGATGACCGTGAGCTGCATGCGTTGCCCCACCTGGGTGTCCTGGCGTTCCGGCAGCCGCACCTGGAACAGCGTGCCCTCCACGTCGATCAGGGACCGCCCGTCGGCCAGCTTGGTCTCGACCCGGGCTTCGAGCGTCTGCCCGGCTCGCCACTGGGGTGCCGGGCTGGTTGGTCGGTCGGGTGCCGCCTCGATCAACGCTGCGCGGCCATCGCGCAGCATCGACAGGATTCGCGCCTGGAGCGCGACGTCGACCATCAACGAGCCGCCGGAGCTGCCGGCGCCGCCATCAGCGTCGTCGGTACAGAGCGACGATCAAATCGGCCTCGCCGCGAGAGATTCCCGTGTTCGACGCCACGTCGGCCGCCGCACGGCCGTGCCGGGCGAGGTCGATGGCCTTGCCGTAGGGGGTAGGCGCCTGCGGCGGGTTCGCTGCGGTGGTCAGCCGGTCCACTTCGGCACGCAGCGCTCCCACCTGCTGGCGCAGGCCCGCCAGCTCGGACTTCAAGGCGGCGACGGCGTAGTGCTCCACGTGGGCATCCGCGCCGCGGCGCCACAATTTCAAGCCCTTGCGGTTGCCCAGGCGCAGCAGCAGGAGCAATTCGGCGACATATATGCCGAGCACGGCGATCAGGCCGATCAACAGCTCGCGCCAGGAAATGACGAAGGGTTCCATGCCGCTCCACGGGATTCGCAGCGGCGGAAAGTTTGCTGGCGGGCGCCGACGGCGTCAATCCGTGACTCCCGAAGTCCATGCGGCCCTCGCACTCCTAGGGCTGCGAATAGGTCTTGTTGAGGCGCTGTTCGGTGTTGACGCTGGCGAGGATCTCGCGCAGCTCGCGCATCCAGTCCTGGGTGAGCAGGCGGATCTCGTCATCGCGGGTCATGATCGTCTGTATCAGCTCGCGCTTGCGATCGCGGTGTTGCCGCGCCTTCACCGGATCGGCCTCCTCCTGACGGGCCACCTCGATCAGGCGGGCCCGCTCCTGCTCGAGGCGCACCAGGTCGTCCCAGTCGCTCTTGCGAGCGCAATCGAGCATGCGCTCGGTGAGCGCAAGCACCTCGATCCAGACGGAGACCACCTCAGCGGCTTCCACCGGGGATCAGGCCTTGCCGTAGCTCGCCGAGGAACGCGGCGCCGGCGCTTGACTCGCCTGGGCCGCCGGGGCGTCGACGGCAGCCGATCGGCTCGCCTGCATAGTGATCAGCGACTCCCACGCCCCCTTCAGCTCGCGCAGCAGGCGCGTTACTTCGTCCAGGATCTCCACGCTGTTGTGGAGGTTCGCGAGCATGAGCTGCCGCGTCATGTATTCGTACAGCGCCTGCAGATTGGCGGCGATCTCGCCGCCGGCCACGGGGTCGAGTGCTGCGAGCAGCCCCTCCTCGATGATGCCGATGGCCTTCGACAGCTGCGCCCCCTTGGCGGCGTAGTCCTTGCGCAGCATCTCGCTGCGGGCGATTCCGATCGCCTTGATCGCGCCGTCGTAGAGCATCACGACCAGCGCTTCCGGGCTGGCACCCAGGACCCCGACCTCGACGTCCACTTTGGCATACGAGCTGGCGGCGCGATCTATGGTTGCGTTCATCACTGTTCTCCTCGTTCGGTCGGCGCTGGCTGCGCTGTCCCGTCCCTTCATGAATCCCGGGTGTTGTTGAGTGCGCCCAGCTGTTGCGTGAGGAAGTTGCTGGTCGCGAGCATGCTGCTCATCATGGTGTCGAGTGCGGTGAACTGGGCCCGGTAGCGGGCCTCGACGTCGGTCAACCGCCGGTTCAGGGCGGTGCGACGATCCCCCAGATCATCGATCGATCGGTTGATGCCCTCGGTGCGGCTGGTGATTACGCCGGTCGTGGACAGGATGTTGGTGAGCAGCGCGTCAAGGCGCGAGGCGAACCCGCGTACGACGGTCACGGTGCCGCGGTCGCCCGTGGCTCCGCCAATCACCTCGAGCCGGATCCCGGCGAGGCTGCTGCCGGTCGGGCCGCTCAGCACCTGGCCGTTGCCCGTGGCGGGCACGCCGTTGATGGTGCCGGCGACGTCCACACCGATGGTCGTGACCGGAGCACCGCCCAGCAGGCCCGCTGCAGCATTGCCGGTGGCCGAGACCTGCGAGGCGCTGCCGTAGCGGTTCGACGTGATCGTCAGGACCCCAGCCGATTCGGTCACCGCAACGGTTGCTCCGGCCGCCTGGATATCCGTCGAACCGTTGATGCCCGACTGCACCGCAGTCGCGAGCGCCGCAGCCGTATACGTTCCGGCGGCGATCGTCACGGTCGTGACCACGCCGTTCACGTTCACAGCGAGCGAGTCGTTGCTGCCCTGGGTGATCGTCAGGTTCGCCGCGGCAGACCCAACCACGTTGCCCTGGGTGGCGAGAGCGCTCACGTTGAGCGCGTAGCGGCCCGGTGTGCTGTTGGCCGTCGCGCCCAGGAAACTCACCAGGCTGTCGGTCGTCTTGCCGGTCGCCGTGAACGCGCCCGCGAGGTCGTCGGCCGCGGTGCCGGCCATGGCCGTCTGGAGCTTGGCCGTGTCGAGAGCGAGGCTGCCGTCGCGCTGGAAGCTGATGCCGAGCTGCGAGAGGTTCGAAATGGCCAGGCCGGCGCCGAGGCTGTCACCCAGGACGCCGCGCAGCTGTGCCTGGATGCTGCGGACCGCGAAATCGCCATTGAGCGGCCCCGCTTGCCGGGTTTCGGCGTTGAAGCTCGCAAGCTGGTCGAGGGTGGCGTCGACGTCGTTGTAGGCCTTCACCATGGCGGCTACGGCGGTCTGGATCGACGCCGTGTCCCGGGCAACGGTCAGCGTGCTGGTGCCCACCTTGGCGAGCGTCAGATTGACCCCTTGCAGCGCCGTCGATACGGTGTTCGTCCGGCTCGTGAGAGCGAGACCGTTCACGGTGAAGGCGGCGTCCTGGGCCGCCAGCGTCTGGGTCAGGTTCTGGGTACCGGCCGGGTCGTATGACAGCAGGTTCGAGATGGCGGCTTCGCCGGTCACCGAGACCTTCATGCTGACGTTGGCGCCGGTCGAAGCCGACTGGAGCACCAGCCGGTATGGCGTCGCACTGCCGTCACCGACGATGCTCGCCGTCACGCCGACATTCGCGTTGTTGATCGCGTCCTTGATGCCGGCCAGCGAGTTGTTCTCGGCGCTGATCGTCACCGAGCCGCTCGCCTGGGTGCCGTCCTGGGTGAAGGTCGCGCCGGTGTATACCCCGTTGGTCAGCGTGCCGCCGGTGATGGTCCCGAACTGGAAGCTGATCGTGGTGCTGGCGCCTGCCCCGATGGCGGCGGATACGCTCGCCTGGCCCGCAGCAACCACAGCTTGGCTCTGCGCGAGCTGCGAGACGTTGAGGGAGAAGCTGCCGACACTGGCGATGGACGTGGCGGTCGCGGTGGCGATACCCATGTCCGAGCTGGTCACCGTCCGCGCCTGGAAGCGCGAAACGCTGTTGAGCGCTGCCACCGACGTCTGGAACGCCGACAGGGTGCCCTTCAGGTTGCCGTAGGCCGACAACTGCGCCTGGAAGCTCGCTTCCTTGGTGTCGAGGGCCAGCAATGGCTGACGCTCGATGGACATCAACTGCGTGACGATCGAGTTGATGTCGAGGTTGGAGCCGATACCGGGGGATGAAATGGCCATGGCTTACGTCTGGATGGAGCTGATTCTCCCGACGTTATCGGCAGGCCCGAAGCGCTCCTTGAGGAACTTCGCAGCCCGTGCGGCTACCCTTCAAACTCCTGAAAACTATGCCTTCTTGTCGAGGAGCATGCCTTCCAGTCGGCCCAGGTTGCGGGCGATGGCGAGCATCTCTTCCGAGGGGAACTGGCGGATCACCTCGTTGGTGGCGCCATCCAGCACGCGGACCACGGTCTTGCCGGATTCCTCGTCGATGCTGAATTGCAGGTTGGAGCTGGTCGATCGCACCTGCTCGCGCGCCGCGGCTACGGCCGCTTCCACATCTGCGCGTTTCGGTTCGGAGACCTGGGACGTCGGTACCTCGGGTGCCGCGCGTGGCGGAGCGGCGGTATCCGGCGGTGATGCCTGGCGGGCGACAGGCGTACCGGTTTCGGCCGGTGCGTTCGCCGTCGTGGCCACACGTTGCAGTGCTGAGAGCAACATGTTCGTATCCTCAGTTCGCGGTCAGGAGACCCCGGCCGGGGCTAGCCCGGCCGGGTGAGACCCAATTAACGAAGCAGCGACAGCACGTTGTTCGGGATCGCGTTCGCCTGCGCCAGGACGGCAGTGCCGGCCTGCTGCAGGATCTGCGCCCGCGTGAGTGCTGCAGTCTCGGCTGCGAAGTCCGCGTCACGGACCCGGCTGCGCGAGGCACTGAGGTTCTCCGATGTGGTCTGGAGGTTGGCGATGGTGTTGATGAAGCGGTTCTGAATGGCACCCAGGCTGGCGCGCATGCGGCTTACCTGAGCGAGCGACGCGTCGATGATGTCGATCGCACTGTTGGCGCCAGCAACCGTCGAGATGTCCACCGACGACAGCAACGAGGCAGTCGACGCGGTCGTGGTCGTGCCGGCGACAATGACGTCGGTACCAGCGCTCGACACCGCCGTGAAGCCCTGGTCGGCGTTCAGCGTGACCTCACCCCCGATACGGGTGCTGTCGTTGCCGCCGCTGGTCAGCGCTTCGTTGGTCGCCGCCGTGGCCGAGCCATCCACCTGGATGGTGCCGCCGGCGGAGTTGGTGAAGCCCTCGATCGTGACGTCCTTGCCTTCCGCCTGCTTCACGACAACCGAGGTCTTGTCGGCCGACAGCGTCGCCGTCACACCGGTCTTGCCGCTCACGTCGTTGATCGCCGCGGCGAGTGCCGTCAGATCGCTCGTCGTGACCTGCGCGGAGATGGCGGTTGCGGTACCGCCGCCGTTGATGGTGAAGCTGAGCGTACCCGAAGCCGACAGCGTGCCGATGGTGGCCGAGGTCGTGGCCTTGGCCGCGACACCGGTGCTGCCGACGATGGCGTTGATCGAAGCGGCGATCGTCGACGCTTGATCGTTCGCGGACACGGAGACCGTCGAGGAGCCCGAAGCGCCGGCGATCGTCAGCGTTTGCGCGCCGACCCCGTTGCCCGCGGCGGCCGTGTTGGCAGCAGCGGTCACGGTACCGAGACCGTCGTTGTCGGTGGCCGACTGGAGCGCGATCGTGTTGTTCTTGAGGTCGTTGGCGGTGGCGCCCTGGACCGACACACCGATCGTCTCGTTCGCGTTGGCGCCCACCTGGAACTGCTGGCCCTGGTAGGTGCCGTCGAGGATCTTGAGGCCGTTGAACGTGGTCGTGTTGGCGACGCGGTTCACTTCCTGGATCAACTGGTTCACTTCGTCGTTCAGCGCCTTGCGGTCGGTTGCCGAGTTCGTCGCGTTCGCGGACTGGATCGACAACTCACGGATACGCTGCAGGATTTCGCCGGTCTGGGTGAGCGCGCCTTCGGCCGTCTGCGCAAGCGAGACGCCGTCATTGGCGTTGCGGCGGGCCTGGTCAAGGCCGCGGATCTGAGTGGTCAGTCGCTCGGAGATCGCGAGACCGGCCGCGTCGTCGCGGGCGGAGTTGATGCGAAGACCGGAGGACAGACGCTGCAGGGCGGTAGCAAGCGCGCCTTGCGATTGCGTCAGGTTGCGCTGAGCATTCAGCGACGGGATGTTGGTGTTGATGATCTGAGTCATGTAAAGCCCTTTCGAGAGAAGTCAAAGTTCGGAAACGAAGAACATTGCTCGACTTTGGTTACCCTCGCCACTTAAGGCCTTTCAAACCGCTGTCACCGCGATTTACGGCACAAACCCCGAAATCTTGAGTCTGGTGGCGGGCTTCTCAGGGGAATGGCGCTACGGACAGGACCATCGATCCGCGCGTTGCACGCGGGGCGTAGCGGATTCAATACGGCGGTTGTCGAGAAAACTTTAGCCCCCGAAACCGCTGCGATTCGTTACCTCGCCGGGCGGTCCGCGGGCCGGTCGTCAACGAACGACAAAACGGCCGCCGCGACCGCCTCGATCTGCGCTGCTGCGAGGGTCGGACCCATGGGCAGGCTCAACACTTCCGCCGACAGGCGTTCGGTACGCGGCAGGCTGCCCTGCGCCCAGCCGCACTGGCGGTAGGCGCCCTGCAGGTGCGGCGGCACCGGGTAGTGGATCACGCTCTGGACGCCGTGGCTGGCCAGGTGGGCCTGCAGGGCATCGCGCTTGCTCGATCGGGCTACGAAAAGGTGCCATACCGACTCTGCCGACGGTGCATCTGCCGGCACGATGACGCTGGAGCCCGACAGTGCAGACCGGTAACGGGCCACAGCGCGCCGGCGCGCGGCGTTCCACTCGTCAAGATGGCGCAGCTTGACGCGCAGCAGCGCCGCCTGCAGCTCGTCGAGGCGACTGTTGACGCCCTGCTCTTCGTGCACGTACTTGCGCGACGATCCGTAGTTGCGCAGCCGCCGGACCCGTTCCGCGAGAGCACGGTCGGAAGTGACGACAGCCCCACCATCACCGAGCGCCCCCAGGTTCTTGCCTGGATAGAAGCTGAACCCCGCTGCCGTGCCCAGGCTGCCGACGCGCCGGCCACCGTGGCGTGCACCGTGGGCTTGCGCGGCGTCCTCGATCAGCGCGAGCCCATGGCGTTTCGCGACGGCGGCGAGTGCCACCATGTCTGCGGGCTGTCCGTACAGGTGTACCGGCATGATGGCGCGGGTTCGCGGCGTGATGCGCGCCTCGACCCCGCGCGGGTCGATATTGAAACCGCCCTCGACCGGCTCCACCGGCACCGGCACCGCACCGGCTTCCGACACAGCCAACCAGGTGGCGATGAATGTCATCGAAGGGACGATCACCTCGTCGCCGGGCCCGATGTCCAGCGCCCGCAGGATCAGCGTCAGCGCATCCAGACCATTGCCCACGCCGATGCAGTGCTGCACTTCGCAATAGCGCGCGAACTCCTCTTCGAATGCGGCCAGCTCGGCACCCATGATGAACTGCCCGCCGGCCAGTACACGCTGCCAGGCGACATCGAGTTCCGACCGGATGGTGGCGTGCAGTCCCTCCACGTCCAGGAAGGGGACGCCGGCGCGCGGCAACGATGTCGGGCGTGCGCTCACGCTCGCTTGGCCGCTGCTGCCTCGGTGGCCGCCTTGAAATCCGCGTACTCGCGGAAATAGTCGGCCTCGTCGTAGAACTCCGACGCGAGCACCATGCACACCGATCCGGAGGAGAAGTTGTCGATCTCGCGCCACATCATCGGCGCGATGTAGAGCCCGTAGTACGACCGGTTCAGGTGATAGCGCCGGGTGCGCGAACCGTCGTCGAGCACGATGTCGAAACTGCCGGACATGGCGATGACGAGCTGGTGCAGCGCCTTGTGGCCGTGGCCCGCCCGGGTCGCGCCGCCGGGGACGTCGTACAGGTAGTAGACGCGCTTGATGTCGAACGGGATGTGGCGGCCGCTTTCGGCGAAGGTCAGATTGCCCCGCGGATCGTGGATGATCGGTAGTTCGATGAACCGGCACAGCTCGAGGCCCATGGGCGATTTCTCCTGGTGGCAGCTATTACGGAAGTGCGGACTCGTCCTTGAAGCGCACGCGCACCAGTCCGTCGCGACAGGCGAGCAAGGCGCTGCGGGTGCCGATCCGGTCGCCGCCGTGCAGCGCGCCGGGCCAGTCCCCCACCACGTGCTCGGCGGCGACGATGCGGCGGCCCGCGAGCCGCGGCAGCTGGAACGGTTCGAAGATCAGCGAGCGGATGAGATCAACGCAGTGATCCGCGGTCATGGCGCGCCAGTCGACGATGTCGATGGCGGTGAAATCGATCGATTTGCGATCGTAGTAGGTGGCCGCGTTCGCATCCTGCGGTTGCCGCCGTTCGCGCCCTGCCAGGACGTCCGGAAGGTTGCGCTTGAACACCTCGTAGCCGTGAGCGTGATACAGGCCGTAGAGGTCGAACGCGGTCGTGAAGGGCGGGACCGCGAAGTGCTGCTGATCGATGATGTCGCCATCGTCGATGCCAGCCTCGAGCACGTGCAGCGTGACGCCGCTCGCAGCCTCGCCGTTGCGCAGCGGCCACATGCTTGGATAGCAGCCGCGGTAGCGCGGCAGCGGCGAGAAATGCAGGTTGTAGGCGCGCGCGCCGCCGAGCTGTGCGGGCCGGATGATGCGGTCGTACTGGAGGCTGAAGAGGACATCGCGCGTGCCCAGCGCCAGTGCCTCCACGCTGTCGACGACGGGTACACCCGACCGTTCGCTCTGCGCGCGCAACGACGGCTCCCAGCGATCGACCCCGGGGTCGCTTCGCACCGGGACCACCGCGAGCTCCCACGGCTCGGTGAGCAACGGCAACACATCCGCGAGGTATCCGAGGGCATTGCAGGCGATCGCGCCCTTCCCGCAGACGGCCACGCGCCGGCGTTCAACCGCCATGTGGTCCTCCCACCTGGCGCCAGTCGTGGGTCCAGGGACGTGCCGCCGCCAGGGCTTGTTCGTAGCGCGCGAGATCTTCGACCGAATCCACTTCGCACCAGCCGCCTTCGATGGCCAGCGCGCCGACGCGCTCGTCACGATCGAGCATCAGGCGCAGCAGGCTCGTCATGTCCAGGCGATCGCGAAGTTCCGGCGGTTGTTCCTGCCAGGCCGTCACGGCACGGCGCCAACCGACGGGCGTGAAGCGGATCAAACCCATGTACTGTCCCTGCACCTGATCGAGACTCTGCGGGCGCTCGCCGATGGCGAGCAGCCGACCTTGTTCCTCGAGAAACGTCTCCGCATCGCGCAGCGGGTCGCCGAACCGGAGCTGCCACAACGGCAGCCAGCAGCGATCATAGGTGATGGTGACATCGTCCTGTGCCGTCAGAAGTCGTTGCACGATGTCCGGACCGTACACGATGTCCGAGTAGGAAACGATGGTCGTGCCGGCCTCCATCCACTCAGCGGCGCACGCGAGTGAGGCGACCATGTTCGTGTCGGCCCAACGCGGGTTGTGAAAGCACGTGGCAGCGAAGGATTGCAGCAAGTCCGCACGGTAGCCGGTCACGATTGCAATGCGTTGGATCCCCGCCGCCCGCAGCGCCTCGAGTTGCCACTCCAGCAGCGGTCGGCCCGCCAGCGGCGTCAGGCACTTCGGCTTGTCGCGGGTGATCTCGCCCAACCGCGAGCCGCGGCCGGCGGCCAGGATGATGGCGCTGGTCGCCGTCATGCGCCTGCCTCGCGCGCTTCGAGCCCGAACGCATCGCGCAGCAACCGACGGTCGTCCGCGTGGAAGGGAGACTCCCGTTCCGGGTGCCACATCACCGCCGTCCAGCGTCGCGCCGGGCAGACGAACGCTTCGACGCTCGTGTCCGGAGCGTAGGCGAGTGGTGCGATGCCTGACGGAACCGCCGCGCTCGGCAAACCCCAGTGGTGGTAGGAGTTCACGTCGGGAGCACCAAGGGAGGTGCCGCCCGGACGCGTCAGTGCGTGGCGCTGCGCGACGTGGCCTTCCACCGGTACCAGCGTGCCCCCGAGCGTGTCCCACATGAGCTGGGCGCCGCGACAGACGCCGAATACCGGCAGATCCCGGCGCCGGCACGCGTCCAGCAGCGCGCGCTCGGTCTGGTCGCGGCGCGGGCTCGAGCCGATGTCTTCGCCGCCGGTCAGGATCAGGGCGTTCAAGCCGAACGTTGCAAACCCCTGCGCGGCGCCCTCCGCACCGTTGGGCAAGGGTATCCACACGCCTTCCGGCAGCGCCCAGGCGAGGAACTCGCCCCACGAGGCCGCCAGGGCGTCGCGCAACTCGCCGGTACCTGGATTGCGCATCTCGCGCATGGTCACGCCGATGCGAAGCGGCGGGTTCATGCGGCTACCAGTTCGCGCGTAGGACGAAGCACGCGGGCTGCGGCGTTGAGTTCGGCCATGCCCGAGGACAGCAGGCGCGCATAGGTCTGTTCGCCGCAGCCGATCGCGGCCGGCAGACCCAGTTCGGCACACCGGATCGCCATGTGCGAGTTGGCTCCGCCGAACTTGGTCACCAGGGCCTGGATGCCACGCGTGAACACCCAGTCGAAACCGGGATCGGCATTCTCGATGCACACGATGCAGCCGAACAGGTTCACGCCGCCGCCGCTATGGGCGTCGAGCGCCACGACCGGGCCGTTCGCGTGGCCGGTGCCGACGAAGTTCGGCTCGCTGCGATGGATCGTCGCGACGTAGATGTCGCGCACGTCGCGCACGATGTGGCTCAGCCGGAACGCGTGCGCTTCCCGGTGGCGTTGCCGTCCTTCCTCCGCCAGCGCCAGGAAATGCCGGTCGGCGTAGTCGATGACCGGGTCGGTGCAGGTGCGCTCCAGCGCAGCCCAGTCGACGAACGACAGGTCGTCGCGGCTGAGACCCTGGGCTTCACCCCAGTTCGCCAGCGCTTCGAGCGCATCGGACAGGCACCGGGTGAACACGAACTTCGCGTGTTCGCGGCCGGCGATGGCGCGTTGCGCGTAGACGAGCAGCCCCGCGGGCGTGATGCCGTCGAATCCGGTCTCGGCGAGCAGCGCACCGAGATCGCGCCGTTCCCGGGGGCGCAACACGAAGCGCTCCGCGGGTGCATGGGCGGCGAGCGGCAGTGCCGCCGAGAAGAGATCGTCGCGCGCATCGTAGCGCGGCGAGGTGATGTCGTAGGTGCCCGGGCGCAGGTGGCCGTAGCGGCCCAGGAATGCGGTGCGTGGTGCCTGGCCGGCACACACGGCGGCATGATCGCGCAGCATGCCGCTCGTGACCGTGACGACGGCGCGGCGAAAGGCGGACACCCGCTCGGGTGCCAGTGCGCCGCGCCGCTGTGCCGACCGCACCAGCGCTTCGGCGACGAACGCATGCCGCGCGATGACGGCGAATGCGAACGTGCCGCTGCGCGCCCCTTCGCGTACCAGGCGCACCGCCCGCCTCAATGCCTCGAAGGCCTCGGGGGTCCGGCCGGTGTCGACGGGCGCGCCGGCGACGGATTCCAGCCCCGCCACCAGGTGTTCGGCAGTGGCCAGCGATCCACGATCGCTCTCATGGAGGAACCCCCGGGTGAGCTGCGTGAGGCGGGCCTGGTAGTCGCTGCGTGCCCGGGGCCGCAACAAGCCGGCGTAGCGCTGGCGGAAGCTGCGGTCGAAATCGAAGTCGAGGCAGGTGTGCGCGATCTCGAACTCGACCTTGTCGTGCAGTTCGGGCTGTGCATCGAGGCGATCGAGCCACGCATTCACCAGCGCCTCGCCCGTAGCCGGATCGATGCCCTCTGGCAGGAAGGAATTGAAGCTCGCCCGCACGTCCACATACGGGTGGCTGTTGACCACCACCATCAACTCTTCCGGCGGCAGGCGCCGGTAACCCATCGCGGCACGCGCCTCGCGCCAGACGTCGCGCGTCACCAGTTCGCGATAGAGCGACGCCGCCAGCGGGCGCGGCGTGGTGCCGATGATCTCGGCCGGATTCCAATCGGGCATGACGGCGAGTATGGTCCGCTGGCCGTAGAGCCCGGGTCGAGGCGCACTGCATTCGCGCACGAAATTCTCGACGAAGACCAGTTGGCGCGCCACGCGGCGCTCCGTTACCGGATGCCAGGTCCGGGTGGAGGCGATGCGCCGAACCTGCAGGAGTACCAGCGTGCCGTCGCGCGTGAGGGCGAATTCGATGTCCAGCGGTACCTCGCCGCACAGGCGCTCCAGTTCGCGCGCGAGTGCCAGGAATCGCGCTACGCGCGGCGACTGAATGAATTCGGGCACTGCGTGGCGATAGACGCGCAGTGCCTTGTGTACGCCCCGTCCTGCCGTCACTGCGTCGGTGCGGCCGGTTTCGTCGTCGAAGTTGATGACGTAGTACGGGGCACCATGGACCAGGTCGTGGGTGAGGATGACACCGCTCACGGCGACATCGGCGAGCATCGGTTGCACCAGGATCTGGTCGCGGGGATCGCCGGTGAGAGAGGCGATGACCCGATCGACGGCAGTGCCGACGGTGGCTTCGTCGCCCCCCGGCACACCCAGGACGCTCTCGAAGGCGCCGGCGAGGGACCGCTGCGCACCGTCCTCGGCGAGCGCGCTGGAGCGCACGGCGAGTGCCGTGTGACCGAGGCGACCGGCGATCCGCTGCAGGCAGCGGCGACGATCGCGCCGCCATTGCTCGACCGTGAAGTGGATGAGGTCGAGCACACGCGCTGATCGCAAGTGCGGTGCGACCCGTTGCAGCGTCTCGGCCTTGGTACCGAACTGCAGCGGCGTGCGCGGCTTCCGCGCCTTGCGCTCAGCGGTCATAAGCGTAGTGCTGCCGCGCCTCGGCAAGATCGAAAGGTGCTGTCGCCGTGATCACGGGTCGTTCGCGTCGTCGCAGGATGACGAACAGCTTGTCGACGTCGTGGAACGGTACGAAGGCCGGTGTCATGCGATGTCGCAACGTTTCGAAATAGCGTCCGGCGAGCGCCAGCTTGCGGTCGAGGTCCCCGTCGTCGCCAGGACCGCCGGCACCGGGTCCGAAGACGTTGTGGCTCTCGAAGAACAGCAGCCCGCCGGGCTTCAGCAGCGCGAACAGCTTTGCCGTGAAGTGCTCGAAGTCGAGCCCCGAATGGCCGTCGATGGTCGCGTGATTGGCGAGGCAGAACACGGCATCGTAGGGTTCCGCCGGCAGGAAGCTCTGGAAATCCTCCACGAAAAAATGCGCCTGGGTGAGATCGAGCGCGCCGCGCACTTCGTTCGCGATGCCGACCAGCCACGGATTGAGTTCGATGCCGTCGACGCGATGGCCGCATCGTGCCAGCTCGAGCGCGAGGAAACCGCAATTGCTCCCCACGTCGAGGATGCGGCGGCCGGTGCCGAGCAGGTTATCGATGTCATACAGCGCGAGGCGTTGTTCGGTGGGCTTGATCCCGGCGATGCCGATGCGTTCCCAGCCCTGGTAAACGTAACCCTGGCAATAGCTGTGGGACCATTGCGAGTGCTGCAGGTGCAATTGCGTGAAGACTCGCCGCAGCAACGGCAGCGCAGCCGGTCTGAGCATGACCGCGCCCAGCAGATCGAGGAACGTGTAGTAGCGGCTCAGGAACAGGAAGTGGGTCGATCCTGGATCGGCGCTTGCCAGCTCTCGCAGCAGGAGTTCGCCGAGCGATCCGGTCGATCGGATGTCGGACTGCGCTGCGATCCATTCTTCGAACGTCGTATCGAAAGCGCCGTGGAGTCCCTGCGGCGCCGCCCAGCGATTCGCGAGGCGCGCCAGCGTCGGCAGCAGATCCGGCAGCGCGGCGCACGATTCCGGCAGCAGAAAGGCGACCCAGCAGGGGTGACCAAAGGCTTCCCGGCAGAAGGCGTCCCAGGCCGTGTCGAGCGCTGTTCCGCCCGCGCCACCAAGATCGCGTCCCAGCGTTTCGAGATGGGCTCTCAGGCGTTCCTGCGACTCCGACCCAGCGCGCGGGTAGCGATTCACGATCGCCCGCAGCATGTCGAGCAATGCATCGCGGCGACTCATGATCCTCCCTGCCCCACGGCATGCGCACCGGACGGCTCCGGCAATGCGAGCAGCGCCAGGTGCTTCAGCACGGGGTGGATGACGAAATAGGTCTGCGACGGTTCGCCTTCGGTGGCGAGCGCCTCTGGCAGCGTGCCGAGTTGCCGGATCCCGGTCAGTACGCGGCACAGCAGGTCGGCGCGGATCGCCGCATCGTATAGGCGGTCGATGTCGAGACCTCTCGGCGGCAGCGGGTAGCGCTGCCGCGCCAGCACCGGCCCGGCATCGATCTGCGGGTCGAGCACCAGCACCGACGCTGCGCACTCGCGGGCCTCCAGCATGCTGTAGTAGACGGTGGTGCTGCCGCGCCAGCGCGGCAGCCAGCCCGAATGGGCGTGCAGAAAAGGAATGCCGAGCCCCAGCGCGGCCGGCCCCACGATCTGGCCGCCGAAGCCCGAGTAGATGACGCAAGACGGCCGCAGGGCCGCGAGCCGCTCGGTGACGGCGCGATCGTTCACGTCGCGCTGCGCAATGGCCTCGGTAGGCCAGCGGGCTGCGCCGCAGGTGGACTCGAGCGGTTCGGACAGGTCCGGCAGCGCGACCGCCACCGTCGGCCATACGCCCGGCAGCGCTGCGGCGGCAGACTGCTCAGGTTCCCCGCAGATCAGCACATGTCCCGGTCGCAGACCGGCGGCGGCCATGGCCTGCGCGTAGGCCTGCGAGCGCGTCGTGCGGGCGGCGAGGAAGAGCGCTCGTTCGAGCATCAGGCCACTCCCGCCGCTTCGGCCAGCGCTGCCACGTGGTGCAGTTCCTCGCGTTGCAAGCGGGCCGCGGCGGAGCGCCACGGCGCCGGCAGCGCTTCGCGATGGGCGCCGAGTATGTCGTTCAACTTGAGCAGTGCGTTGAGGCAAGGCAGTCGGCGCGATACGCGATAGGCGCACTCCAGCAGGTCGCCGAAGGCCACGTAGCGCACCAGCACGCGGAAATCCTCGCGATCGACCGGACGCAGGGCGGCGTCGTAGGCCCCATACACACGCTTGGTGACTTCGAAGCGCTGCACCAGTTGCGCCACCACCTGCAGCGCTTCGTGACTTTCGGCCGGCACCAGCCGTGCCGCGGTGGCGGCGAACAACCGGCACGCGCCATCGGCGGGCGCGGCGCCGGGTTCCGGCGCGGTGGCCGTGGCATCGAACCACCGCGCCGTCTCCAGCCGCTGAGCGCGCCAGGCCTCGAGCAGGGCCGCACCGCCGAATGTCGAGTAGAAATAGGTATGGGGTCGAGCGAGCAGATCGCCCGCAGCGTAGTCGTACGCGGTGCTCACGACGCAAGGCTCCCGGCGGTGCGCAGCACTTTGTCGGCGAGCGCCTCGAAGTCCGGCAGGGGTCCGGCGGCGTCGATGACGAGGTCCGGCGACGCCGGTTCCGGGAACGGCAGATCGACGCCTGCCACGTGCATTCGTTCACCCCGCAATGCCGGCCCGTACAGACCCTTGGTGTCGCGCGCCGCGAGCGCTTCGACCGAGGCCTTGAGATAGATCTCGAAGTAGCGCGAGAAGCGTCGTCGGTTGTCCGCACGCATCTCGGGGAACAACGACAGGATGCAGCACACCACGTTGATCCCCTGCCCGTCCAGCCAGCCGCACAGTGCGGTGATGCGCTCGGCGTTCAGACGGCGGCCCTCCAGCGTGTAGGCATGGTCGCCGTGGTCATGCGAGAACAGGCGTCTCACCTCGTCGCCGTCCACGAGCACGGTATTGGGTGCGACCGCGCGCCAGCGTTGCACGAGAGCTCGCCCGAGAGTGGTCTTGCCGCTGCCCGACAGCCCGACGATCCAGATCACCATGTCGGTGCGTCGCCGCTGCGGTTTGCTGGTACCAGCCGCTCGGCATGCAGCAGCGCTTCCGCGGCCACCGCCGCCGAGTAACCGAAGTGCGGGGCGAAGAAAGCGGCGCGCAGCTCACGGCGGACTCGGCGCTGCTCGTTCCAGAGCGCAGCATCGGTCAGGATTGCGCGCAGCGCTTGCGCCGCGCCCGGCGCGATGTGCGGGATCACCTGGCGGATGAGCAGGTCCGGCGAGGCCTCGCCAAGCATCGGATCCGCCTCCGCCTCGGGCACATCCAGCAGCAGCACATTGCGATCGGCGTAGATCGCCCCGAACGCGGGGCCGCCGTAGTCGCACACGAGCCAGTCGGCCACCACATAGAGCGGAATGTTGTCAGACGAGTCCGCGATCACCTGCGTGAATCCGAGCGAGCGCAGCGTCGCGACCTTGTCGGGTTCCTGCTGCGACATGAGCGGGTGCAGCTTGACGAACACGTTGTATTCGTCGGCCAGGGCTGCCATCGCGGCGTCGTGCCAGCCAACGGACGAAAGGTTCTTCCAGGTAGGCAGCCAAACCACGGTGCGCTTGCCCGGATCGCCGTTCAAGCTCTCGAGCAGCACGCGCCGGCGCGGCTCGAGTTCGAAGAACGTGTCGAACCGCGGATACCCCACTTCGACGATTGTCGCTCCGGTGACTGCGGCGAGCGCTTCGCGCTGGTAGGGACCGAAGCACAGGATGAGATCGTAGAGCTGGTTCCATTCGCGCAGGTTCCACCCGGCCTTGCCTACCGAATACATGAGCCGGACGTTGACGTGACCGATGCGTCGGATGAGCGGCATCGGTCCGCTCGGATCAATCGGGTGATTCGAGATCAGCACTTCGTAGCGTGCCTTCGCTGCTTCCACCTGCGCGACATCGGCACAGCTCACGCCTTCCATGTGCGCGAGTGCCGCGATCTCTGCCCCATCCTCACCGGTACCGGCGTTGACCACTTCGAAGCTGCCGGTCGGCAGGCGTCGCCAGATTGCGCGATAGTGGTTGAAGAGCTCCGGGATGTGCATGAGGAAGCCGTAGCGCGCGGGTGCCGCGATGGCTGCAATCGCCGTGGATCTTTCCTCTTCGGCAGTGCCGGATACGTTGACCGGTACTGCCGGCGGCAGTGCCCCCAACGCGTCCAGCGCCGGTCCGATGCGTGCCGGGTCGATGGTGAAATCGCGCTGGTAGAGATTGGCGTTCGAACCCGACTCGGGTTCGCCCAGCAAGTACATCAGGTTCTGCTGGAGCGTGGCCGCGAGGGTCGAGAAGTAGAAGTAAGGGACGCTGTCGTAATACAGCACCAGCACGCGGCACTGCGCCGGGGCGAACACCATGTTCGCCATGCCGGCGCCGGTTGGCCCGGCGATGATTGCGGCCTCGGAGAACAGGGCGATCTGTTCGTCGAGGCTCAACCCGCCCGGCTCGACCACCTCGAAGCCGCGCGCCACGAACTCGGCTTGCACCACCTGTTCGTTCAGCAACCGGCGATAGCCGGCCGGCCCGCGCCGCAAGTAAAGACGGCGGCAACCGGGTCGGCCCGCTTCTGCAGGGAGAAAGCGCCGTCGCAGGTACGCAAGCGCGCGTGGTGCGAACAAGATGTCGTCGGCGTACACCGTGGCGCCCGCTCGAAAATCCACCGGCATGCGCACACCCGCTTCGGGCACGAGCAGGCGCTGCACGCGGTGTCGCGCACCGGGTTCGATCTCGATCACGGGGCGGCGCGCGAGATTCACCCGCCCCAACGCCGCCAGCAGGTTGGGATGATGTCCTGCATCCACCAGCAGCGGCCAGTCGTCGTATTGCGGCGCTTCGTCCAGCAGGCGCAGCTTGGGCAATTGCTCGAAGAGCCAGTGGTAGTAGTTGCCGGTCGCGGGACCGCACAGGAAGATGCCGCACTCGATCCCGGTGCCGGCCGGCGGCAGATGTCGCACCAGCACGTCGTCACCGGCGCGGTGGGTCACCAGCATGCTGGTAACCTCGACCCGGTCTTCCGGATACAGCAGCGGGAGATCGTAGATCACGCTGCGCCCGTCGGTCGGCAGCAAGAGGGCTTCGCGCCCGACGACGTCGACGTCGCGCAATTCGGAGAGCGCGACCGGAGCGATGCGCGCCGGCGTGCGTTCCGCGGACCACGGCCGATCGAAGACGTGCGTCACCGGAATTTCCAGTGCCTGCTCGGATTCGACGATGGTGCGGCTCAGATGATGCGCGACGCACCATGATTCGACCGTGCGCAGCGCGCGATAGGGGGCGCGCAATGGCGTCGCGACACGATCGGTACTGGCCACCGACTGGAAGAAAACGCGATAGGCGGCGAACACCGCTTCGTTGCGATAGAGCCTGGTGCGCCCGTCACGGATGCGCCGTGCCGTCGCCTCGCGGTGTGCCGTGTCGGTGCCCAGGGACAGGGCGATGTCGACGTAGTGCTCGGGCGAGCCGGCCATGCAGTCGTCGACTTCGAGCATGCCGTAGTACGCCGCGAGGAACCGCGAACGGCTGGTATCCGTGACCCAGGTCACCATGGGTTTGCCGCAGGCGAGGCACAGATGGGCCGTGGTGGCGCCGCCGTGATGGAAGGAATCGAGCACCAGGTCCGCCGCCAGAATCAGCTCGATGAACTCGGCGAGGCGCGTGCGCCAGGGTATGAAATGCACGCGCTCGCGGTGCGGCCCGGCGGCGGCGTCGAGGCGGCCTCGCAGCAGGGCGTGCCACGCAGCGTTCGCGTGATCTTCGATGAAGACAACCTGTGCCTGCGGATCGCGCGTCAGGATCTGCGCTACGGCCGCATCCATGGCCGGATGTACCTTCTGCAGCTTCATCGGACACAGGTACAGCGTGCCGTCCGCAGGCAGGCCAAGTTCGGCACGCGAGCGCGGCGTCGGCGGCAGAGCCGGAGGCTCGAGGAACATCGGCAAGGTCGGCAGGCGGACCAGGCTCTCCGTGTACTGCGCATGACCTTCGGCCGGTTCGATCAGCGCGCTCGACACGTAGTAGTCCTGGTTCGGTACGCCCGACGTGACCGAGTGCCCGTGCAGGACCGCCTGCACCCGGGCAAGCCGGCTGAAGCTCAGCAGGTACGTGAACGGATCCATCCCGATCTCCGGGTACACCAGGACATCGAGCTGCTCGTGTTCGATCAGCTTTCGCGCATAGGCGAGTTCGGCGTAAGGGATCTCCACATGCCGGTGGCACACGCCAGCGAGGTGGCGCAAGTGGTCATCGACCTCATAGCCCAGCGTGAACAACGTGACTTCGAAGGCAGGATCGCGCGCGATCGCCTCGATCACCGGGCCGAAGAAGCGCCCGACCGCATGGCTGTACAGGAAACGCGAGACGAAGCCGATGCGGATCGGTCCGGGGCCTTGCGGCTCCAGGGTGTGGGTCGCGGTGTAGGCGAGCGTCGGACAGGCCCTGAGATACAGCTGCGCGACCTTGGCGAGCAGGTCGCGATCGTTGCGGCCGTGGTAGGCCAGGAAGAAGCAGGTTTCCGGAAACTGCAGCAACTGGGCCTCGGTGGCCTCGAGACCAGCATCGAGCAGCGCGTCCACGTCGGCTTCGAAGCGTGCCCGCTCTGCGTCGAGCGACTCGATCGAAGCCATGACCGGGCTCAGCATTAACGCCCGCTTGATGCGCAGGGCGGGATGGTCTTCGAGGGCCAGCGCACGATCGTAGAATCCGCGCGCTTCGTCGAGGCGGCCAAGGCGCTGCAGGACGTTGCCGAGATTCGACAGGCAACGCATCGAGGTCGGGTGCAGCGCGATCGCTTGGCGCAGGACGGCCTCGGCGCGATCGAGATGGCCACGTTCATTCAGGACCAGCGCGAGACCGTTGAGTGCCTCCTCCATCCCGGGTCGCAGGCCGAGCGCGCGCTCGAAGGCCGCGACCGCATCGTCGAACCGTCCGAGCCTCAGCAGCAGGTTGCCGAGGTTGGCCCAGGCATGGACGTGGCCGGGCTGCGCTGCGAGTGCGCGTCGATAGCAGCCTTCCGCCTCGGCGTTGCGCCATGCCTGGAAGTGCAGCACCCCCAGGTTGTTCAGCGCATCGGCATGCTGCGGGGCGTGCTCGATGGCGCTCTCGTAGGCGGCGCGCGCGTCGGGAGTGCGACCATGGCGGCCATAGGCGGTTCCGAGCTGAAAGCGCAGCCCGGCATCGGCCGGGTTGGTCTCGATCGCCTGGCGCAAGGTCTGGATCGCGGCCGGATAGTCGTCGAGCACGTCGATCTGCAACGCGGCCAGATTGGTCGCTGCGGCGGACATGCCGGGCTTGGCGGCGAGCGCACGGTTGAACAGTGCGATGGCCGCGTCGCTGCTGCCGGCAGCCTGCGCAAGGGAGCCGAGATTGTTGAGAGCTTCCGCGAAGTCCGGGCGGACAGCGATCGCCCTTTCGTATGCGGCGCGCGCAGCGTCGACGCGGCCCGACTGCTCGTGCGCGAGTCCGAGGCCGAACCAGGCGAGCGCGTGGCGCGGCGCCAGGGTGGTGGTGTGCTCGTAGGCCTTGGCCGCCGCGACTGCGTCGCCGACGGCAATGCCGGCTTCACCCAGATAGAACCACGCGTCCGCGTGCTTCGGATTGAGTTCCACCACCCGCCCGAGCATGCCGCGCGCTGCGGCGAAGTCCTGCTGCTGGAAGCGCAGCACACCGAGCAGGAATGCCGGTTCCCACTCGCCGGGATCAGCGCTCACCAGCCGCTCATACTCAGCCGCCGCGGCAGGCAGATCGCCTGCATTGTGCAGGGCGACCGCGTGCTCCAGTAGCTGGCGGCGCTTTCGAATCGCAGTCATCGGGCGTCAGGTACACATCGGGCTGTTCGGGCTGCGCAGCGTCAGTCGCGGCAGCGGTTGCCGCGACGACGGCAACGCTTGCCGATTCGGCCGGCTTCTCGGCCGGTCGAGCGGGGTTGGAGCGCTGTGCAGACCTTGCTTAGCACGGTGCCTGCCAGCGTCGCACGTTTCACGTGCCCGCTGCCGCAGCGCTGCGCTGCCGCCACGCGGCCTCGTAGGCCGCTTCCAGACGGCGGGCACCGGCATTCGCATCGAACAGCGGCGAGACGGCAACGCTCGAACGCAATCGCGCGCGCAGGTCGGCGAGCCGCTCGGCATCCGCGGCCAGGGCAACGGCACGCTCTTCGTACTGTCCAGCATCGCCAGCGATCAGTTCCGGGATCCCCAACGCGCCGAGCACGGCCGCAGACATGCGCGCGGCGTAGCCGCGACCCGGAAATGCCAGCAGCGGCACACCCGCCGCCAGGGTCTGGGCAGCAGTGGCGCCGGCCGAATAGGTCCAGGTGTCGAGAAAGAGGTCCGCGGCCGCGATTCTCGCACTGTGCGCCTCGTAGGCAACCGAGGGGGCGAAGCGCAACCGGTCGGGGGCGATCCCGGCGTCGCGCGCTGCCGCCTGCAGCGAGGTGACGGCCCCATCGTTCGAACCGAGCAGCCACAGCACGCTGCCGGGGCTCCGCGCGAGGATCCGCATCCAGGCCGCGAAGACATCCGGACGGATCTTGTAGGCGGCGTTGAAACAGCAGAACACGATTCCGTCCTCGGGCAGTCCGAGAGCGCTGCGCGCCGGTACTGCGACCGCGGCTGGCCTGTGATCGACCAGGTAGCCGTTCGGCACCGGCAACAAGGCCTCGTCGAAAAACGGCTGCAAGGCGGCGGGCGTCAGGGTCGCGTCGGTCAGGATGCAATCGATCCACGGGGCCCCCATGGTGCCCGGGTAGCCGAGGTAGCTCGCCTGCACCGGCGCACAGCGCAGCGCCAGCGCCTCGCTGCGGCTGTGTTCGGTGTGGCCGTTCAGGTCCACCAGGATGTGAATGCCGTCGGCGGCGATGCGATGGGCGAGGTCTGTGGCGCCCAGCGCACTCGCTTCGCAGAAGACGTCGGCGCCCTGCTCCACCGTGCGCCGGACCGTGCTGCCGTCGTCGGGGCCGAGACTGTAGGCCGTGATGTGGAACCGGTGCCGATCGTGCGCCGCGAGCGCGGCTGCGATCATGCGACCGACCGCGTGCTCGCGGAAATCGGCGGAGAGATAGCCGATGCGGAGGCGGTCAGGCCTGGAAGCGATAGCGCTATCGACCAGCGGTCCGCGCCCGCGCACCCAGGGCATGATCCTGTTGGTGACCCACTGGCGTGCGGCGCGCTGCTGCAGCGCCGGATCGTCGAAGATCTGGACGACGTTGAACGGTGCTATCGCGGCTTCAGGGCGCCGGTCGATCCAGTCGCGCAGGCGTTCGGCCAGCGGTTCCGCGGCGGCCCAGTCGCACGCCTTGAGCCGATTGAAGGTGCGCGCGGTCAGGGCCTCCGCGAAATCGGGACGCGCGTCGAGCGCGCGGGCGTACCAGCGCTCCGCCGCCGCGACGTCGGTCGCCAGCATGCCGAGGCTGTAGGCCGATTCGGCATGGTGCGGATCGATCTCCACCGCTCGTTGGAAATGCCGTGCCGCGTCCTCGCGCCGCCCCGCTGCCGCCAGCGCATTGCCGAGGTTGTAGTGCGCTTCGGCAAACGTGGGCCGCAGCACCGTCGCGCGCTCGAAGGCTGCTGCCGCCTCGTTGAGGCGATCGAGCGGCCGCAGGCTGACACCCAGGTTGTTCCAGGCCTCCGGCCAGTCCGGCTTGAGCCGCGTGGCGCCCTGGAACCGCTCGACGGCGGGCTCCCAGGCCCTGCGCCGGCGCAACACATCGCCCAGGTTGGCGTGGATCTCCGCGATGTCGGGTGCCAGCACCAGCGCCGCACCGAACGCCTGTTCGGCCTGCTCGGTTTGCCCGCGCGCAGCCAGAGCGAGGCCGAGGTTGTTGAAGGCGGCGGGCTGCTGCGGATCGAGGGCGATGGCCGCGCGATAGTGGCGGGCGGCGGCATCCGCCAGCGCGAGCCGGGCCAGCTCTTCAGCGTGCTCGAACTGGTCGGTGAACGTCGGGGGCACGTGCGCTGCGGCCAAGGTCAGGCAGGCTTCCGCTTCACCCACGAAGCCGAGACGGGCCAGCAGTGCCGCCAGCTCGCGATACGCCGGTACACACGCCGGGTCCAGGGCGAGACATTCGAGGAGGTGGTCGCGCGCCGTCGCGACGTCGCCCCGGCTGTTGGCCTCGCGCGCGGCAGCGAACAGCTGCGGCGCGGTGGGCGGTGGTGAGTGCGGGGTCGGTTCCGTCCTAGTCGTCCTCGAGCTGCTGCCCGGGGAACAGCACGTCCGCGAAACCGAAGTCGCGCAGGTCGCGGATGCGCATGGGATACAGGATGCCGTCGAGATGATCGCACTCGTGCTGGACGACGCGCGCGTGAAAACCGTCCACCGTGCGATCGATGGGCTTGCCGTACTGATCGAAGCCGCGATAGCGCAGCCGCGTGTAGCGCGGCACGACCCCGCGCATGCCGGGCACCGAGAGGCACCCCTCCCAGCCGTCTTCCATGGTTTCGGACTGGGGCTCCAGAACCGGATTCACCAGGACCGTGTACGGCACTTCGTCGGCATCGGGATACCGCGGCGACTTGAAGCCGCCGAAGATCACCACGCGCTGATTGACGGCGATCTGGGGCGCAGCGATGCCCGCACCGTTCATGGCGCGCATGGTGTCTTCGAGGTCCTGGACGAGCGCATGCAGTTCGGGCGTGTCGAAGCGCTCCACCGGTTGCGACTTGTGCAGCAGGCGCGGATCGCCCATGCGAATCACTTCACGGACGGCCATCGATCTGCACCAGCGCTTCGAGGATGCGGCGCACGCGGGCGATGGCGCCGGCGAGCGTTCTGTTGATGTCTTCCAGGTGGATGCCGTCGCGGCTTTCGCCGCGTCCGGCGGCGTGGTTTACCACCACGGCGATGGCACCGTAGGCCACCTCGAGTTCCCGGGCCAGTACGGCTTCGGGCATGCCGGTCATGCCGACCACGGTGGCACCGTCGCGCTCCAGCCGATCGATCTCCGCCGCCGTTTCCAGCCGGGGGCCCTGCGTGGCTGCGTAGATGCCTTCCGCAACGACGGTTTCACCCGCGTGCCGCGCCGCCGCCAGCAGCACCTGGCGCACGGATTCGGTGTACGGGTGGGTGAAGTCCACGTGGGTCACGGGCTGATCCGGCCCTTCGAAGAAGGTCTGCTTGCGACCCCAGGTGTAGTCGAGGATCTGGTGCGGAATGGCGATGACGCCGGGCCCCATGTCCGCACGGATGCCACCCACGGACGCGACCGAGACGATACGTTGCACGCCGGCGGCGTGCAGGGCCCAGATGTTGGCGCGGTAGTTCACCTGGTGCGGCGGGATTGTGTGCCCGTAACCGTGCCGGGCGAGAAAGACCACCTCACGGCCGCTCAGCGTGCCGAAGGTGAGCGCCCCGGAAGGTTCGCCGAACGGGGTGCGGATCACCTGCTGCCTGGTCTTCTCGAGGGTGGCGAGCTGTGTCAGGCCGCTGCCGCCGATGATGCCTAGCGGCACGTTCATCGCACTGCCTCCTTGAGGGCATACACGGCCGGCAGATTGCGCCAGGCCCCATAGACATCCATGCCGAAGCCGAACACGTAACGGTCGGGTACCGACACGCCCACGTGGTCCGCCTCGATCGGTCGCGCACGGCCGATGCGCTTCTCGCAAAAAACGGCGGTGCGTACCTCCGCCGCGCCGCCTTCGAGGAGGGTGTCGCGGATGGCGGCCAGGGTCCAGCCTTCGTCGAGGATGTCGTCGACCACCAGCACTACGCGATCGCGCACATCTTCGCGCGGGCGCACCTTCCAGTCGATCGACTTGCCCGTGGTGTCACCCCGATAGCGCGTGGCGTGGATGTAATCGAAGTCGAGCGGAAAACGCAGCAGCGGCAGCAACTGACCGGTGAACACGACACCCCCGCCCATCACCGACAGCACCACCGGATAGCGGTTGCGCAAGGCCTTGGAGACTTCATCCGCCACTCGTTCCACCGCCGCTGTGGCCGCTTCCGCCGTGCACACGAGTTCCGCAGTTTCGAATATCTCCCAGGCGCGCGCGGCGGTGAGCATGCGGCGGGCTAGGTGCTCTTCCCGCTACCGATCGACGCGGCGAACTCGGCGAACGGTGCGCCCACTTCGGGGTGCCGCAGGCCATACACGTAGTTCGCCATCATGTAGCCCAGCTTGGAGCCGCAGTCGTAGCGCGTACCGTGGAATTCCCAGGCAAGCGCCGGTTCGTGGTAGAGCAACTGGGCGATGCCGTCGGTCAGCTGGATTTCGCCGCCCGTGCCTTTGCCGATGCGCTCGAGGAAGTGGAAGATGTAGGGCGTGAGGATGTAGCGCCCGACCACAGCGAGGTTCGACGGGGCATCCTTCGGTTGCGGCTTTTCCACGATGGCCGCGATGCGGTGCAGCCTGCCTTCCAGCGGTTCGTTGCGGATCACGCCGTACTTGTTCGATTCCTCGCGCGGGATCTGTTGCACGGCGATGACGGAAGCCTGGCGCTCCTGGAAGATGTCGACCATCTGCCGGAGTGCCGAGGGCTCGCCGTCGATCAGGTCGTCGGCGAGGATGACGGCGAACGGTGCGTCGCCGACGACCGGTTTCGCGCACAACACGGCGTGGCCCAGACCGAGCGCTTCGGGCTGGCGAACGTAGATGCAGCTCACGTTCTTCGGCACGATGTTGCGCACCGTTTCCAGCAAGGCAGTGCGGCCGCGCGCCTCGAGTTCCTGCTCGAGCTCGTAGGCCTTGTCGAAATGGTCTTCGATCGCCCGCTTCGACTTCCCGGTGATGAACACCATCTGCGTGATGCCGGCGGTCACCGCCTCTTCCACCGCGTACTGGATGAGCGGCTTGTCCACGATCGGCAGCATTTCCTTGGGGCTTGCCTTGGTGGCCGGCAGAAAGCGGGTGCCGAGACCGGCGACGGGAAACACTGCGGTGGTGACTTTGCGCACGGGCTTTGAATCCGGGAGAAAGGCAACTTCTAAGTATCGGCGCCGGCTGTGGCGCACTTCAGCAATTCTAGCAATCCGTTCTCGTCCAGCATAGGCACGCCAAGCTGGGCTGCCTTCTCGGCCTTCGATCCAGGATCGGCGCCGACCACCACGTAATGTGTCTTCGCCGAAACGCTGCCCGCGACCTTGCCGCCGAGCGCTTCGATGCGTGCCTTCGCCTCGTCTCGGGCGAGCGAGGGCAACGTGCCCGTGAGCACGAACGTGCGACCGTCAAGCGGACGCGGGGCTGCAACGGCACGGCCCTCATGTTCGTGCCAATGCACACCGGCAGCACGCAGTTGCTCGATCACTTCGCGGTTGTGGGCCTCGGCAAAGAAGCGCGCGATGCTTTCCGCGACCACCGGCCCTACGTCCGGCACCTGCTGCAGCGCTTCAACATTCGCGCCGAGCAATCGATCGAGCGAGCCGAAGTGATCGGCGAGATCCTTGGCAGTGGCTTCACCGACGTTGCGGATGCCGAGCGCGTAGATGAAACGCGCGAGAGTCGTCTTCTTGCTGTTCTCGATGCCGGCTATCAGGTTCGCCGCCGACTTCTCGGCCATGCGCTCGAGTCCGGCCAGGGCGGCAACGTCCAGCCGATACAGGTCGGCCGGTGTTCGCACCACGTGACCGTCGACCAGCTGGTCCACCAGCTTCTCGCCAAGCCCCTCGATGTCCATCGCACGGCGCGACGCGAAGTGCAGCAGCGCCTGTTTGCGCTGCGCCGGGCAGTACAGTCCACCGGTGCAGCGCGAGACCGCTTCGCCCTCGGGCCGGATCACCGCGGAACCGCAGACCGGACACTGCTTGGGCATCCGGAACTCGATCGCACCGGCTGGCCGCTTGTCGATCACGACGCCCATCACTTCGGGGATGACGTCGCCGGCGCGGCGCACGATCACGGTATCCCCGATACGCACGTCCTTGCGCCTGACCTCGTCTTCGTTGTGCAGCGTCGCGTTGGTCACCGTCACGCCGCCGACGAATACGGGCTCCAGCCGTGCTGTCGGGGTCAGGGCTCCAGTGCGACCGACCTGGACGTCGATATCCCTGACGACAGTCAGTTCCTCCTCTGGCGGGTACTTGTGCGCAACGGCGAAGCGCGGTGCACGGGAGACGAAGCCGAGGCGTTCCTGCGCCGCAAGGTCGTCCACCTTGTATACGACGCCGTCGATCTGGAACGGCAGATCCGCGCGGCGTTCGCCGATTTCGCGATAGTAGGCGAGCAATCCTTCCGCGCCGGTCACCACGCGGCGCTCCCGGTTCACCGGAAACCTCAGTTGCTCGAGCCAGTCCATCTGGGCACTGTGGCGCCCGCCCACCGCACCTTCGCCTTCGATCTGGCCTACGCCGTACGCGAAGAACGTGAGCTTCCGCGACGCGGTGATGCGCGAATCGAGCTGCCGCAGCGCTCCTGCGGCCGCATTGCGAGGATTCGCGAAGATCTTCCCTTCGTGCGCGCGTTGCTCGTCGTTCAGGCGCTCGAAGTCACGCTTCAGCATCAGCACTTCACCGCGCACTTCCAGGACGGCCGGAACCTGGCCCGACAGTATCAGTGGAATCGATCGCACGGTTCGCAGGTTTGCCGTGACGTCCTCTCCGGTCGCCCCGTCGCCGCGGGTGGCTCCGCTCACCAGGCGCCGGTTTTCGTAACGCAGGCTGATCGCGAGCCCGTCGAACTTGAGCTCGACGGCGTACTCGACGGACTCCGCCTTGAGCCCTTCCCGGACGCGGCGGTCGAAGCCGGCGATGTCGTCGTCGGTGAAAGCATTGTTGAGAGACAGCATCGGACGCGCATGGGTCACCGCCGCGAACGCGGATTGCGGTGCCCCGCCGACACGTCGCGTAGGAGAGTCTGCCGACGCCGCCTCCGGGTATTGGGCCTCGAGGGCTTGCAGTTCGCGAAACAGGCGGTCGTACTCCGCGTCCGGAACCTCGGGCGCGTCGAGCACGTAGTACCGGTAGTTGTGGTGTTCGAGCAGTTCGCGCAGCCGGGCGATGCGCTCGGCGGCTGCGGGCGGCAGCGTCATCCCGAGAATAGGCGCAGGGCCACGGGCCCGCCGGGCGCGATGCCGCGCTCGTCCATCGTGGTGTAGACGACCAGCAGCGCGCGCCGGGTGGCGTCCAGGCCTGACTCGCTCAAAACCTGGCGGTTGTCGTCGACCAGCGTGCCGTCGAGGGATTTCGCGAACTGCCGAGCCACCGCGACCATGCGATCGAAGGCGGCGATTCCGCCGTTCGCGCGGGGCACATCGAGCAGGAAGGTGACCCCGCTGGTGGTGAGCGCCTTGATGGTCTCCGGGAAGAACGGCTCGGTGTCCTGATTGTCGAGCGTGAACTGGGTCGTCCCGGGCGCGCCTTCGCTGTGGAACATGCCGTCCGCGAGCAGCCGCAAACCGTCGG
Organism: Betaproteobacteria bacterium Ga0077523; assembly: GCA_001464695.1. Lineage (GTDB taxonomy): Bacteria > Pseudomonadota > Gammaproteobacteria > Burkholderiales. Next base: position 141,225 of record LNDQ01000156.1, read on the forward strand.
CTTCGGCAAGCGCGCGGATCGTCGTGCCCTGGAACAGCTGCCCGGCGTGGGCGACCACGTTGATGCCGACGGCGATGTCGACGTCGGCGCACAGATCGTCGAGTTCCTTGGCTCGCGTCAGGCACTGAGCGACATCGGGGAGATCGGCGGCGGCACCGATGCCCACCGCGACGGCCGTGATGGTGTCGACGAAGTTCTCGAGGTCCACGCGCGTCGCGATGCCTTGGCGGTCGGCGAGTTGCAGAGCGATCTTGAGGCGGCGATAGCGCATGCCGCTGTCCTCGGCGATCTGGACCCAGGCACCACCGGAGCCGTCGTTGCCGAACATGCGCACCGGCCGTGCGAACGCCGTGATGGCACTGGCCAACTCGTCGAGGGCCGATTGGGGGAACGGCGCATCCGCCGACAGGAAGGCGGTGCAGTCGATGGTGGATTCATCCGGCTCGGGCGGTCCACGCATGGGCCGTGGCGCCGCCGGCTGCGGCGCGGGGGCCGCGGCTTCCCGCGGGGGCGTGGGCAGCAGCAGCTCCCCCGTATCCTCGAAGCGTGGCGCGGGCATGGGCGGCGCCGGTCCGCGATCCATCAGGACATCCTGGCGCGGCATGTCGAACGCCGCTTCGGCGCGTTTGCGGTGGTTGCGCTCCTGCAACCAGTTGAATGCGTAGACCCCGGCAATCACCACGATGCCGAGGACGAGCAGCCAGACTTGCAGTTCGCTCATCGTGCGGCGGCATCCGCCGGTCAGGCGGTGCTGTCTCCGAGAGGGTACTTGTCTGGACTGACACGCGACGCTTGCCCCCACCCTGACGCTCTCCCGGCACGGCCGAGGGAGGGGACGTACACCCCTTCCCCCGGCAAAGCCGGGGGAAGGCTGGGATGGGGGCAACGGCGCATCACGCCGCCTCTTCTCTCAGTTTCAAGGCTTCCTCGATGTCCACCGCCACCACCCGCGACACCCCGAGCTCCGGCATCGTCACCCCGATCAGTTGATCCGCCATTTCCATGGTGATCTTGTTGTGGCTGATGAAGATGAACTGGGTCTGGTCGGCCATCTTCTTCACGAGGTCGCAGAAACGTCCGGTGTTGCTGTCGTCGAGCGGCGCGTCGACCTCGTCCAGCAGGCAGAACGGCGCCGGGTTGAGGCGAAACAGCGAGAATACCAGCGACACCGCGGTCAGGGCCTTTTCGCCGCCGGACAGCAGGTGGATCGACGAATTCTTCTTGCCGGGCGGGCGCGCCACGATCTGCACGCCGCTGTCGAGGATCTCCTCGCCGGTCATGACGAGTTTCGCCTCGCCGCCGCCGAAGAGCGCGGGGAACATCTCGCCGAGATTCTTGTTCACCTCGTCGAAGGTGGCACGCAGCCGCTCGCGCGTCTCGCGGTCGATGCGGCGGATCGCATCGAGCAGCGTGTTCATGGCTTCGTTGAGATCCGCCGACTGCGTTTCGAGATAGCCGTTGCGCTCGCGTGCCGTGGCGAGCTCGTCGAGTGCGGCCAGATTCACGGCGCCGAGTGCTGCGATCTCCTCGTTCAGGCGGTTGATATCGCCTTGCAAGGCATTCGGACGCGGCGCCTTTTCCACCGACCCCAGCAGCGCGGCTTCGTCGGCCTTGGCCTCCACCAGTTGCTGCGTGTAGCTCTCCTCGTTGAGGCGGGCTTCCTGCTCTTTCAGCTTGAGCTCGCCGATGCGATTGCGCATGGGCTCCAGCCGTTGTTCCGCGGAGAGCCGTTCCTGCTCGGTGCTACGCAATACCGTCTCGGCCTCGGCCAGGCTGTCGCGCGCTCCCGCAAGTGCTGCTTCGCGCTCCACCTTGAGGGCGAGCACGCCCTGCAACCGCTCGGTGATGGGAGCCTCGTCGAAGCCGGCCACTTCGGTTTCCGCCTGGGCAAGACCGCTACGCGCGCGGTTGAGCTGCTCGGCGATGCCGGCCAGCGTGCGCTCGAGTTCGCCGATGCGATGTTGCGCCGTGCGTTCGCCGAACTGGGCCTCCTGGTGATCGCGTTCGGCACGCAGCACCCGCTCGCGGACCGAACCGAGTTCGATCTCCGCTGCGCGATCGCGCTCGGTGGCACCGGCCATCTGGGCTTGCAGTTCCGCGATCCCGGTATCGAGCGTGCCGAGCGATTCGAGCGCGGCTTGCAGGGCGTCGTGTTCCTGCTCGCGCTCGCCGGCGATCTCCGCCAGCTCGCGATCGATCTGGTCGTGCCGTTCGCGCGCGCGCGCCACTGCCTGCGATGCGCGCACTTCCTCGAGCTCGATCTCGTGCCGGCGTTCGGACAGGTCGGTGAGCTCGCCGCGCAGGCGATCGAGCGCGCTGCGCTGTTCTGACAATTCGCCCTCGGCATCGGACAACCGGCTGCGCTGCCCGGCCAGTTCCGCTTCGAGGTGAGGGACCTCGGCTTCGAGCTGCTCGATCTCTTCCTTGCGCTCGAGCAGGCCGTGGATTTCGGAATCTGCGGCGTGAAAGCCGACGCTGTGCGCCGTGAACATGTGGCCGTCGCGGGTGACGACCATCTCGCCGGGGCCGAGGCGTTCGGCGATGTCGAGGGCCGTGGCGGCAGAATCGACCGCGTAGACCCGATCGAGCCATTCCCGCAGCACGGCCTTGACGACCGCATCGGCCGAGGAAACGCGATCCAGCAGCCGCACGGTACCCGTCGGGGACGCCGCCGGTTCACCGGCATCGGTCGATCCGGTTCGATAGATCGCGAGCTTGCCGGGCGGTGACGCGCCGAACCAGTCGGTGAGCGTGCCCGGGTCCTGCACCGCGATCGCATTCAGGCGTTCGCGCAGGACCGCTTCTAGCGCATCCTCCCAACCGGCATCCACGTGGATGTGTTGCCACAGCCGCGGCCGCTCCGACAGGCCGTGCTGGCCGAGCCACGCGGCCATCTGCTCGCTGGACCCCACCTGTTGCTGCAATCCGACCAGGGCGTGGCGGCGCGCTTCCACCGAAGCCAGTTTCTGGCGCAGGACCTCCACGCCCTGGGTCGCGTCGCGGAAGCGCTGCTCGAGTCCCGGCAAAGCCTGTTCGGCATCGCTCTGACGCTGGCGCAAGGCCGCGATCTCGTCGTCCAGTGCGAGCGCATCGGCCCGCAGTTGGTCGAGCGCGTCGGTATCGGGCATCACGAGGGCTTCGCGTTCTTCCGCGAGGCGCTGGTTGCGTGCCTCGAGCTGCGCCACCAGCTTCTCGGCGTGTTCGCGACGGGTCGAGGCGACTTCCAGGCTGCGCCGCGCTTCCGCCAGCGCTTGCTGCAGGCGCTCGGATTCGGTGCGCGCGTCGCGATAGGCTCGTTCCGCGGCCGGCAACTGTTCCTGGATCTCGGTCAGGGCCTCGCGGCGCCGGGCCGCCTCGTCGGTGACGGTCGCGAGCTGGGCGCGCGTATCCGTCAGCGTGCGCTCGAGGTCGGCGTGCCGCTGGTCTTCGTCGGCGATCTGGGTACGCAGTTCGTCGGCGCGCGTCTCAGCACGTTGGCGGTTGGTGCGCAGGAACGCGAGTTCCTGTTCGATGCGCGCGAGTTCCGCGTTGCTTTCGTAGAGCTGGCCCTGGGCTGCGTGGACTGCATCAGACGCGGCGTAGTGACCTTCGCGCAAGGATTCGAGGCGCTTTTCCGCGTCGCGCAGCGCCGCACCGGCCTGTTCGATGTCCACCGTCAATTGCTCGACTTCGCGACCCAGCTTCGTCCGCTGCGTCGCGGCGTCCTGCTTGCGGATCAACCAGAGCAGTTGCTGCGTCCGGCGCAGGTCCGCCTCGAGGGCGCGATACTTCTCGGCGGCCTCGGCCTGCGCTTCCAGGTGCGTGATCTGCCCCTGCAGCTCGCGGCGTATGTCGTCCACGCGCAGCAGGTTCTCCTTGGTGTCGTCGAGCCGTGCCTCGGTCTCCTTGCGGCGCTCGCGATACTTCGACACACCCGCCGCTTCTTCCAGGAAGATGCGCAGGTCCTCGGGTTTGGCCTCGACGATGCGCGAGATCATGCCCTGCTCGATGATCGCGTAGGCGCGCGCACCCAGGCCGGTGCCGAGAAAGATGTCGGCGACGTCGCGCCGGCGCACCGACGTGTTGTTGATGAAGTAGCTCGAGCCGCTGTCGCGCTCCAGCACACGTTTGATCGAGATCTCGGCGTATTGGGACCACGCGCCGGCAGCCTTGCCCAGGCTGTTGTCGAACACCAGTTCGACACTCGCGCGGCCCACCGGCTTGCGCTCGCCGGAGCCATTGAAGATCACGTCGTCCATGCTCTCGCCGCGCAGGTGCTTGGCGGACGATTCACCCAGGACCCAGCGCACCGCATCGATGACGTTCGACTTGCCGCAGCCGTTGGGGCCGACCACCCCGATCAACTGTCCCGGCAGGGCGACGTGCGTGGGATCTACGAAGGACTTGAAACCAGCGAGCTTGATGTGGGTGAGGCGCACGGACGAGCCCGTTCGGGAGCGGGATACGAAAAAATGAGCGGCCAAAAAATCAAGCGCCCGGCGCCGTTGCCGGGCCAGGCGTTGATGCGTGTTTCGCGACGGATTGTAACCGAATTGCCTCCGCCGAAAACACAGCGGCCCGGCGCGGCGCCTCCTATAATCCCGGACTTTTCGCGCGCGTGGAGCATCTCACGCAGCGGTTCCACGGCGGACCATGAATCCCGATCTCAAGCGGCTCCAGCCCTACCCGTTCCAGAAGCTCGCCACACTGTTCGAAGGCGTGGTTCCGAACCCGGCGCTGCGCCCGATCAACTTGTCCATCGGCGAGCCCAAGCACGCCACACCGCCGTTCATCCTCGAGGCCTTGACTCGGGGCTTGGGCGGCCTCGCCGCCTATCCGGCGACGGCCGGGCGACCGACGCTGCGCGAGGCCATCGCCGCATGGCTCCAGCGCCGGTACGAATTGCCGGCGATCGACGCGACGGTCGAGGTCCTGCCGGTCAACGGCAGCCGCGAAGCGCTGTTTGCTTTCGCGCAGACTGTCGTCGATCGGACACAGTCCGACCCGGTGGTCGTGATCCCGAACCCGTTCTATCAGATCTACGAGGGAGCAGCCCTGCTGGCCGGAGCCCGGCCGTACTTCCTCAACCAGGTGCCGGAGGATGGGTTCGCCTGCGACTTCGGCTCGGTGCCGGCGGCGGTCTGGAAGACTACGCAGCTCATCTACGTCTGCTCGCCAGGCAACCCCACCGGACGCGTGCTGTCGCTCGACGAATGGCGGACGCTGTTCGAGCTGTCGGACCGATACGGATTCGTGATCGCGTCCGACGAGTGCTACTCGGAGATCTATTTCGAGGAGGGTGCCGCCCCGCTCGGCGCACTGGCTGCGGCGACCCGGTTGGGCCGCAACGGCTTCCCGCGCCTGGTGGTGTTCGGGAGTCTGTCCAAGCGGTCGAACGTACCGGGCATGAGGTCGGGCTACGTCGCGGGCGATCGCGCCGTGCTGAAATCGTTTCTCCTGTACCGCACTTACCACGGGAGTGCCATGAGCCTCGCAGTGCAGGCGGCGAGCGAGGCTGCCTGGAACGACGAAGCCCACGTCGTGGAGAACAGACGCCTCTACCGCGAGAAATTCGAAGTGGTCACCGCTCTGCTGCCGCCCGGTGCCGGCGCGCGCATGCCCGATGCGGCGTTCTACCTATGGATGCCTACGCCCGATGACGACACCCGGTTCGCCCGGGAGCTGCTCGAACAATATAATGTCACTGTCCTGCCAGGGAGTTACCTCGCGCGCGAGGCCCATGGCGTCAACCCCGGGGCGCACTTCGTCCGCATCGCGCTGGTCGCCCCGCCCGCAGAATGCACCGAGGCCGCCCAGCGGCTCGGCCAGTTCCTTTCCCAATCCCGTTAGAACGAGTCCACCTCCCATGTCCGACCTCCAGAAGACCATCGAAGAAGCGTGGGAGAACCGCGCCGCCATCAATCCCGGTTCCGCCCCCGCCGCGCTCAAGCAGGCCGTGGGAGAGGTCATCGCCGGCCTGGATGCCGGCAAGCTCCGGGTGGCCGAGAAACAGGGTGGCGACTGGGTGACCCACCAATGGATCAAGAAGGCGGTGCTGCTGTCGTTCCGCCTGGCGGACAACGCCGTCATCCGCGACGGCTACACCAACTACTTCGATAAAGTCGCGCCGAAATTTGCCGATTACGGCGATGGAGATTTCCGGGCCGGCGGCTTCCGGGTGGTACCCAACGCCGTGGTCCGCAAGGGTTCCTTCATCGCAAAGAACGTGGTGCTGATGCCGTCGTTCGTGAACATCGGGGCGTACGTGGACGAATCGACGATGGTGGACACCTGGGCAACCGTGGGTTCCTGCGCGCAGATCGGCAAGAACGTGCACCTGTCCGGGGGGGTCGGCATCGGCGGCGTGCTCGAGCCGATCCAGGCGAATCCGACCATCATCGAGGACGACTGCTTCATCGGCGCGCGCTCGGAGGTGGTGGAAGGTGTCATCGTCGGTGCCGGGTCCGTGATCTCCATGGGCGTCTACATCGGACAGAGCACGAAGATCTACAACCGCGCCACGGGCGAAGTAAGCTACGGCCGCATTCCGCCCGGATCGGTGGTGGTCTCGGGCAACCTGCCCTCGGCCGACGGCAAGGTGAGCCTCTACTGCGCGGTCATCGTGAAACAGGTCGACGCGAAGACGCGCGCCAAGACCAGCATCAACGAACTCCTGCGCGGCGACTGAACCTGCCGCGCAGCACCGGGAGAAGTCCCATGTTTCTGACACCGCTGTTCAAGCTGATGGCCGAGAAGCAGGCCTCCGACCTGTTCATTTCGGTGGGTGCGCCCATCTCCATCAAGATCCTCGGCAACATCATGCCGGTGAACCAGCAGATCATGGACTCGGAGACGGTGCGCAAGATCGCCTTCGAGATGATGACCGAGAAGGAAGGTCGCGAATTCGAGGAAACCAAGGAGATGAACTTCTCCTACCCGGTGCCCGAGATCGGCCGCTTCCGCGTCAACGTGTTCCGCCAGCGCGGCAACGTGGCACTGGTCATCCGCTATCTCAAGAGCGGCACGCCGGGCTTCGAGAAGCTGCGCCTGCCGGGCGTGCTGAAAGAGCTGATCATGGAAAAGCGCGGCCTGATCCTCGTGGTCGGGTCCACGGGCTCGGGCAAGTCCACGACTCTCGCCGCCATGATCGAGCACCGCAACAACACGCGCGCCGGCCACATCCTCACCATCGAGGACCCGATCGAGTTCGTGTACACGAACAACAAGTGCGTGATCAACCAGCGCGAAGTGGGTCAGGACACCCACTCGTACGAGAACGCTCTGGTCAACGCGATGCGCGAAGCGCCCGACCTGCTGATGATCGGCGAGGTGCGCGACCGCCAGACGCTGCAGCACGCCCTGCTCTACGCGCAGACCGGCCACCTGTGCATGTCCACCCTGCACGCGAACAACAGCTATCACGCGCTCGGCCGGATCATCAACTTCTTCCCGTTCGAGGCGCGCGACGGCCTGCTGCACGACCTGTCCACCACCTTGAAGTGCATCATCTCCCAGCGCCTGGTGAAGGCGATCGACGGCTCGCTGGTGGCGGCGGTCGAGGTGATGCTGAACACCAAGCACATCGCCGAGCTGGTGAAGAAGGGCGAGATCGACCAGATCAAGGAGGCGATGGAACAGAGCCTCTCGCCGGGATCGGAAACCTTCGAACAGGCGCTGTTCAAGCACTACACCTCGGGGCTCATCACCAAGGACGAGGCGCTGCGCAACTCCGACTCGGCGACCAACCTGTCGTGGCTGCTCAACAACGCCGGTGCCAAGCCCGCGGGTTCGAAGCCCGGCGACATGGCGCGCCCCGCGCCGCGGGCCGACACGGCAGCCTCCGCGTCCTACGCGGAGCTCAGGTTGAACGTGGACGGGCTGGACAAGATCTGATGCGGTCCATCGGATGAGCGCAACGCTCGAACTCACCCAAGCGCTCATCGCCTGCCGTTCCGTCACGCCCGCCGACGGCGGTTGCCAGGCGTTGCTCGCGCAGCGGCTGGTACCCCTGGGTTTCAAGGCCGAACACCTGCGTTTCGGCGAAGTGGACAACCTGTGGCTGCGCCGTGGCACGGCGCGCCCGCTGTTCTGTTTCGCCGGGCACACCGATGTGGTTCCGACCGGGCCGCTCGATCAATGGCACACCGACCCGTTCAAGCCCGAGATCCGCGATGGCATGCTCTACGGCCGGGGTGCGGCGGACATGAAGACGTCGATCGCGTCGTTCGTGACCGCGATCGAAACGTTTCTCGCCAGGCATCCGGAACCGCAGGGGTCGATCGCCCTGCTCATCACCTCCGACGAAGAGGGCGTGGCCGTGGATGGGACCACCCGCGTGGTGGAAACGCTGCGTGCCCGCGGCGAAGCGATGGACTTCTGCATCGTGGGCGAGCCCACATCGGTCAAGCGCCTGGGCGACATGATCAAGAACGGCCGCCGCGGCTCGCTGTCGGGCAAGCTCGTCGTCCGCGGCGTGCAGGGGCACATCGCCTATCCCCACCTCGCGCGCAATCCGATCCATCTGGCGCTTCCGGCGCTCGCGGAACTGACTGGCATGGTCTGGGACGAGGGCGACGAATATTTCCAGCCCACGAGCTTCCAGTTCTCGAACGTGCATGCGGGCACCGGCGCCAACAACGTCATCCCGGGTTCGCTCGAGATCCTGTTCAACTTCCGCTTCTCACCGGCGTGCACGCCCGACGCGTTGCGCTCTGCCGTGCACACCGTCCTCGACCGTCACGGGCTCGACTATCGCATCGACTGGTCGCTGTCGGGCATGCCATTCCTCACGCCGCGCGGCAAGCTGGTCGAAGCGGTGTCACGGGCGATTGTCGATGAAACCGGACACGAGACAGAACTCTCCACCTCGGGCGGTACCTCGGACGGGCGCTTCATCGCGACCCATTGCCACGAAGTCTTGGAACTGGGGCCGATCAACGCATCGATTCACCAGTTGAACGAGCACGTTCGGGTGGCCGACATCGAACCGCTCGCGGGCATCTACCGCCGGACGCTCGAAGCGCTGCTCGCCTAGCATGGGGCAAACGCCCGATCCCTATGCCGATGCGGCTGCGCAGCTCGGCACGATCCGCGATCTGCTGCGCTTTGCCGTGACCCGCTTTCGTGCGAACGATCTCGCTTTCGGTCACGGCTTTTCCGATGCTCGCGCCGAGGCAGCCTACCTGATCGGCTGGGCGCTCGACCTGCCGCACGCCGATTTCGATCAGTACCTCGACGCGCGCCTGACGCGCGAAGAGATCGCTGCGATCGTCGAGATCCTGCGCCGTCGTGCCGAAGCGCGCATCCCCTCCCCTTACCTCACCCAGGAAGCCTGGCTCGGGGACTATCGATTCCACGTGGACGAGCGCGTGCTGATCCCCCGGTCTTTCATCGCCGACCTGCTGCACGAAGGCCTTGCCCCGTGGGTGGCAGACCCGGAGTCCATCGGCTCCGCAATCGACGTTTGCACGGGATCAGGCTGCCTCGCCATCCTGCTCGCGGATGCGTTTCCGAGCGCGCGAGTGCACGGCAGCGACATTTCCACGGACGCCCTCGAAGTCGCCCGCGTCAACGTCTGCGACTACGGGCTCGGGGATCGGATCGAACTGCTGCAGTCCGACCTGATGAACGGCCTCGCCGATCGGCGGTACGACATCGTCGTGTGCAACCCGCCTTACGTGGACGCCGCCGGCATGACGGCGTTGCCGCAGGAGTACCGCCATGAGCCCGCCCTGGCGCTGGCCGGCGGTGCCGACGGGCTCGATCTGGTACGCAAGCTGCTGAAACAGGCTCCAATGCACCTGGCATCCGGAGGATTGCTTGTCGTCGAGATCGGGCACAACCGGGGCGCCCTCGAAGCGGCTTACCCCACCGTCCCTTTCACCTGGCTGGAAACCCACGCCGGGGACGAGTTCGTCTTCCTTTTGCGCCGGGAAGAACTGCCCGCCTGAGGCAGGCCTGTCGGGAACCGTCACCCGGGGCGCCATCAACGCGTTGTTGATGCCTTTCCTGGTGTTTTCCGGGACCAGTGCCTATCTCTTTGTATTGGCGCTCTTCTTCCTGCTGACCCAGGGCGTTGCCCCGGCGCTGGCCGCGACTCCCGCCGCAGAGCTGCGCCAGCTGGTGGAACGGGGCCAGGCCAAGGAAGCCTATGCGCGCGGACGCCGCTATCCGGACCAGCTCGGCGACCCGGCTTTCGACTTCTACTACGGCGTCGCCGCGATCGACGCGGGCCATCCAGGCGAAGGCACGCTCGCCCTGGAGCGCTACGTGATCACCTATCCGAACAATCTCAACGCGCGCCTCGAGCTGGCCCGCGGCTATTTCATGATGGGTGAGGATGCACGGGCGCGCGAGGAATTCGACGGCGTACTCAAGGCGAACCCGCCGGCTGCCGTGCGGGCCAACATCGCGCGCTTCGAAGAGGTCATCAAGGCGCGGGAGAACCGCTACCGCACCCGCTTCACGGGCTATGCGGAAGCGGGTTACGGCTTCGACTCCAACGTCAACGGCGGTGTGTCGAGTGGCAACATCAGCCTGCCCATCTTCGGCCCGGTCGTCGTCGCGCCCGCCGGGGTCAAGACCGACGACGGCTTCGCTCTGGTGGGCGCAGGCGGCCAGATCAACATTCCCCTGACGCAACGCTGGAGCGCCTTCCTGGGCGGATCGGTGGATTCGCGCTTCTACCATCGTCTGGACGTCTTCGACCAGTTGAACGTCACCGGTTTCGGCGGCGGTGTCTGGCAGAAGGACCGCAATCTCATACGTGCATCGCTGTCGGCGACCGAGCTGCGCCTCGATCAGGAGCGCTTTCGCGACATCTTCGGTGCCACCGGCGAGTGGTATCACCAGTTGAGCGAGAGCTGGACTGCCAACGTCTTCGGCCAGTACGCACGCATTGCGTACATGGGAACGAACGCGGTGCGCGATGCCGATTTCTACAGCGCCGGCGCCGGTGTGCGCAAAGTCTTCTCCGGTGCCTGGAAACCCACGCTCAACGCCACCGCGAATCTGGGGCGCGAGGCCAACATCCGCAATCGTGACGACCTCGGGCGCGATCTGTACGGTGGCCGCCTGGGCCTGGTGCTCACACCGAGTGCGAAGACCGGGCTGTACGGGGCGCTCAGCGTGCAGCGCAGCGAATACCTGGAACCCGACGCATTCCTCGCCACGCGCCGCCGCGACCTGTACCAGGCGCTCGAGCTGGGGGGCAGCTACAACTTGACCGATGCGCTGAGCCTGCGCCTGGATCTCATCGCCTCACGCAACGATTCCAATCTCGAGCTGTACCAATACGCCCGCAACGTCGCACTGCTCAAACTGCGGTACGACCACCGCTGATGGAGGTTGTCATGAAGTTCAGTTCTCGCTTTGGGCTCCCGCTCACCCTCGTACTTATGCTGGTGCCGGCCATGGCCCAGGCAGCGGCAGGTCGGGTGCTCATGGCTGCGGGCGACGCAGTCGCGATACGCGACGGCAAGGAAGTGAAGCTCGCGGCGGGTGCGGCGATCAACGATCGCGACGTGTTGCGCACCGGCACCGGCAGCAACCTCCAGGTGCGCATGACCGACGAGAGCGTGGTGGCGCTCAAGGAACGCACCACGCTCGCCATCGACCAGTACCGCTTCAGCGGCCAGCAGGACGGCAGCGAGCGCGCGTTCTACAGGCTGCTGAAGGGCGGCTTCCGGACCATCAGCGGACTGATCGGCAAGACCAATCGTGCGAACTACGAAGTGCGCACGTCGGTCGCGACCATCGGCATCCGTGGCACCGCTTACTCGCTCGCGCTGTGCGAGGCGGGCTCGTGCATCAACGCCAACGGCACCGCGGCCAGGGATGGTTTGTACGGCGCGGTCACTGAAGGCAAGGTGGCGGCGAGCAATACCAAGGGCGCCTTCGAGTTCATCGCGGGCGAGGCGTTCTTTGCGTTGCGCCCCGATGTCGGCGTGGAGAAACTCCTGGTGCCTCCGGCGTTCCTTGCCGATCGTCTCGAAGGCCAGAAGCGTGGCGCCAACCAACCGCAGACGGCGAAGGACGATGCTGCGAAGTCCGACGCCGCGACCGCGAGCACCGGGACCAAGGGCGAGGAGGCCGGTTCGATCACGAATGGCACCGCCGCCGCCTCGACAACCGCGATCGTACCCAACCCGACGCCCGGCAGCGCGGTGCAGGCCGCGACGACCGAGAACAAGAACGCGGCCGGTGCACCCGAAGTGCTGCCGCCGCGTGACGGGTTCGTCGTGGCGTTTCCCTTTCCCACGGGCGGTACCGACTTCTATTTCGGCGGCGAGGCCGAGGGCACCTACGACAGCGCCGGCAACCTGATTGCCTTCACGTCCACCCAGGGCGTGAGCGGCTCGATCGCCGGCGGCACCATCACCAACCGCGGAACCATGACGGACGGGTCCACGGTGGTCACGTGGGGACGCTGGTCGGGTGGGTCTGTCACCGGATCCGACGGCCAGACGCTGACCGGCTTCCCGCTGCTGTTCGCGACTGCGAACAACGTGAACACCGGGGTGCAGCAGGCGCTCCCGACCAGCGGCATCGTGTCCTACACGCCCGCGGGAGGGCCAGGAGCCGTCGCGTATACCGGCGGTCAGACTTACACCGGATCGGTCACCAATGCGCTGCTCACCATCGACTTCGGTGCGCAACAGGCGAGCTTCGGTGCGACCATCGATTTTCTGTCCGCGATGGGCAAGAAGTTCGATGTGACCGCCACCCTCGGACCCAATGCCGGCGGCGGCCTGGGCGACTACTTCGGCAACTATTCTTCCGTGAACTGCGTGGGCTGCACGGGCGGGACGTATACGGGGGGCGTCAGCGTCGGCCTCGCCGGGACCGACGGCTACGGCACCGCCGTGGCCGCGGGCTGCATCGGCGACATCGCCAACGGCTTCAACGCGACCTTCGTCGAGGTCTTCCGGAAGTAGTGCTGCCGGGCCGGGCTGGCGCGCGCGACGGCTTCTTGGCCGGTCGCGCCGCGCGGGCCGGCGGCTTCGCCGGCTTGGCGGCCGGCGGCGCCAGCGGGATGTCACCGAATTGCTCGCCGCCGCGCGCGAGCCATTCCAGCACGCTGCGGGTCTGCGCTTCGGTGAGTTCGAGATGCTGGCCGCGCTTCAGGCGCGGCGGCAGGTTGATGATGCCGAAACGCACGCGCATGAGTCGGCTCACCTGCAGGCCGAAGTGCTCGAACATGCGGCGCACCAGGCGGTTGCGGCCCTCGCGCACGACGACGCGGTACCAGTGGTTGCTGCCCGTGCCGCCCTGGGCTGCGAGCAGATCGAAACGGGCTTCGCCGTCGTCCAGTTGTACGCCGCGCAGCATGGCCCGCCCCTGGTCGTCGTTCACCTCGCCCATGATGCGGACCGCGTACTCGCGCTCCACTTCGAAGCGCGGATGGGTGAGGCGGTTCGCGAGTTCGCCCGAAGTCGTGAAGACGAGCAGACCGCACGTGTTGTAATCGAGGCGGCCGATGGCGAGCCACTTGCCGCTGCGAATGACCGGCAGCTTCTCGAACACGCTCGTACGCCCCTGCGGATCGCTGCGCGTGACGATCTCGCCTTCCGGCTTGTGATAGACGATCACGCGCGGCAGTCGCGCGGAAAGCTTGAAGCGGATCTGCCGTCGGCCGACCTTCACCTCGTCGTCGGGCTCGACGCGCATGCCGAGCGTTGCCGGTTGACCGTTCACCAGTACCTTGCCGCCCTGGATCAGCTCCTCCATCTCGCGGCGCGAGCCGAGGCCTGCTTGTGCCAGCACCTTCTGGAGCTTCTGCGATGCGCTGGGTGTCTGCGGTGCCGTGTCGGTGCGAGGCGCAGCGGCGCTGCGCCGGGCGGTCGGAACGACCGGGCGTTCGGGACGCGCGCGGCCCGCGGGGACGGGTTCGTCCGGGCGGCGTCGGGTGGTTCGCGCAGGCGCGCTGTCGCGGTTCTGCCGCACAGGTTCGCTGCGGGTGCTCGGGCGCGGTGCGGGGTGCGACTGCGCTGGCTTGCCGCGCGGTTTGCCCGTCGGGCGCTTGGCTTCGCTGCCGGCGGCACTGCGCGGCCGATTGGACGATCGTGGCATGGTCAGGCCACCGCCCGGCGTTCGATCACGGCCTGTGCGAGCGTTCCGGCATCGACATACTCGAGTTCACCGCCCACCGGCAGGCCGCGGGCGATGCGCGACACCTTGATGCCGCGTGGCTGGAGCATCTCGCCGATGTAGTGCGCGGTGGCTTCGCCTTCGACGGTGAAGTTGGTCGCGAGGATGGTCTCGCGCACCATGCCGTCGGTGGCGCGCTTCACCAAACGATCGAGGTTGAGTTCGCGTGGCCCGATGCCGTCCAGCGGCGAGAGGCGCCCGAGCAGCACGAAGTACAACCCGTGGTAAGCCTGGGCCTGTTCCATCATCAGGAGGTCGGCGGGCGTTTCGACGACGCACAGCATCGACGCATCGCGGCGCGCGGAGCGGCACAACTCGCAGACCGGTTCCTCGCTGAAGTTGTTGCACCGCTCGCAATGCTGGATGCGCTGCAGCGCGCCGCTCAGCGCGGACGACAGCCGCCCCGCGCCGTCGCGATCGCGTTGCAGCAGGTGATAGGCCATGCGCTGCGCTGATTTCGGACCGACGCCCGGCAGCACGCGCAGGGCATCGATCAAGGTCTGGAGGGCGGTGGGAGTCTTCAAGTGCGATGGACTGCTGGTCCTCGATCATCGATGCATGCCGCTGGGCACGCGCCGTCGATCTTCAATGACGGCGCTCAGAAGGGAAGCTTGAATCCCGCCGGCAGATTCATGCCGCCGGCCAGCGCGCCCATCTTCTCCTGCGTGGTCGCCTCGACCTTGCGCACCGCATCGTTCATGGCTGCGGCCACCAGGTCTTCGAGCATGTCCTTGTCGTCCGCAAGCAGGCTCGGGTCGATGGTGACGCGCTTCACGTCGTGCTTGCAGGTCATGACGACTTTCACCATGCCCGCACCCGACTGGCCCTCGACTTCGAGGGTGGCGAGCTGCTCCTGCATCTTCTTCATGTTCTCTTGCATCTGCTGGGCCTGCTTCATCAGGCCCGCAAGCTGTCCCTTCATCATGGGCTTGTGCCCTCCTGTCGTTGCCTCGGAATCGTCACTGCAGCGGGCGGATCGAGCCGTCGATCACGCGCGCATCGAAATTCTCCACGAGATCGCGCACGAACGGGTCGCGTTCGATCGACTCGGTGGCGCGCGTCTGGCGTTCGACGCGCTCGCGGTCCTCGCGTTCGGCCAGCGTGCCGCCGTCGACGGCCTGGCCCACGGACACATCCAGGCGCAACGGACCAAAGCGCTCCTCGAGCGCCGTCTTCAGCTTCTCGCGGTAGGCGGGGTCGAGCAGGTGCTTGTGCGCCTCCGGCACGATCAGCTGCATGCGGCCGTCGGCGAAGGATTGCAGCGCACAGTGCTGCGCCAACATGCGGGCCATACCGCCCAGCTTCAACTGGGCAACGGTGTCGGGCCAGGCTTCGGGGGCGAGCTTGCGGGGGCTAACCGGCGTCGTGGCCGGAGTCGGTTCGGCAGCCCGCAGTGGCGCTGACCGGGCGGGAGCCGCTGCCGTCGCAGGACGGCTCTGCGGTCTGGCTCCACTGCCCTCGTCGCTCACCGGCAGGAAGGCGAGCATGCGCATCAGCGTCATCGTGAAGCCCGCGTACTCGTCCGGTGCCAGCGGCAGGTCGCCACGCCCCCTCAGTGCGATCTGGTAGAAGAGCTGGACATCCTCCGGCGTGAGCGCCTGGGCGAGCTTCAGCACCCGCTCGCGTTCCGGATCGTCGTCGGCCACAGTTTCGGGCAAGGTCTGGGCAACGGCGATCCGATGCAGCAGGCTGGCGAGCTCCTGCAGGGCTGATTCGAACGAGAGACCGCGTGCCTCCAGCGCATCGGCCTGGGCCAGCAAGGCCGGGCCGTCGCGGGCGGCGAGCGCCTCGATCAGCGTGTAGAGGTAGCTCGCGTCCACGGCACCGAGCATGTCGCGCACCGCGCCCTCTTCCACCTTGCCGGCGCCGTGCGCGATGGCCTGGTCGAGCAGGCTCAAAGCGTCGCGCATGCTGCCCTGGGCCGATCGCGCGATCAGGTTGAGCGCCCCGGGTTCGGCCGCCACGCCTTCGAGCCCGAGCACCTTCTCGAGCTGCGCGCGGATCACCGGCGGCGGAATCTGCTTCAGCATGAACTGCAGGCAGCGCGACAGCACCGTGACCGGGATCTTCTGCGGGTCGGTGGTGGCGAGGATGAACTTGACGTGTTCCGGCGGCTCCTCGAGCGTCTTCAGCATCGCGTTGAACGCGTTGCGCGAGAGCATGTGCACTTCGTCGATGATGTAGACCTTGAAGCGACCGCTCGTGGGCGCGTAGAGCGCGTTCTCGAGCAGCTCGCGCATGCTGTCCACCTGCGTGTTGGACGCCGCGTCCAGCTCGATCAGGTCGATGAACCGCCCCCCGTCGATCTCCTTGCACGCCCCGCACACCCCGCACGGCGTGGCCGTGATGCCGGTCTCGCAGTTGAGCGCCTTGGCGATGATGCGCGCCAGCGTCGTCTTGCCCACGCCGCGCGTCCCCGTGAGCAGGTAGGCGTGATGCAGCCGGTTCTGCGTGAGCGCGTTGGTCAGCGCGCGCACCACGTGCTCCTGCCCCACCACCTCGGTGAAGGTGCGCGGCCGATACTTGCGGGCAAGAGCGAGGGTCATACGAAAGGGTAAATCAAAAACCGACCGCAGAAGAAGGTCTCGACGGAATCGCGAACGCCGCCGGGTGGAGACACCGCGCCCGTCCGATGTAGAGCGACCTCAACGCCACCCGAAACGAGTTTTGTCGGCTCCAACCGAGAGCTTCATTGCCCGCAACCGCTGTCCCACCAATCCATGCGACACCGAACCCCACCTCGACTCCAGATCCACTCTCTCGGGGGATAAACAAGGGGTTCACTCCTTGTTCGTGAACATTGAGCGAGCATCGCCTCCGAGCGAGCCGTTGCCGCCGGACCGACAGGTCCAAAGGCAACGGCGTCGCGTAGGGAGGCGAGCCCTACCCCCGGCACTTGCAGAGAATGGCTGTGGCTGCTTCCTTCCGGACCTGACCAGATTCACCACCATGCAATGCGGGGAGGCCCGCCATTGAGCTTGTCGCGTGTCGTCGACCGTCAGGCCACCGCCACCGGAATCTTGCCGATGCGCGCCTGCCACTCGCGCGGACCGGTCTCATGCACCGACGTGCCGCGCGCATCGACTGCGACCGTCACCGGCATGTCCTTCACGTCGAATTCGTAGATGGCTTCCATGCCGAGGTCGGCGAAGGCCACGGTACGGGCGCCCTTGATGGCCTTGGACACGAGGTAGGCAGCACCGCCCACCGCCATGAGATAGACCGCCTTGTGGTCGCGGATCGCTTCGATGGCCGTCGGGCCGCGCTCGGCCTTGCCCACCATGCCGATGAGACCGGTCTTCTCGAGCATCGTGCGCGTGAACTTGTCCATGCGGGTCGCGGTGGTCGGCCCGGCCGGCCCCACCACTTCGTCGCGGACCGGGTCGACCGGCCCCACGTAGTAGATGAACCGGTTGGTGAAATCCACCGGCAGCTTCTCACCCTTCGCGAGCATGTCCACCATGCGCTTGTGGGCGGCGTCGCGGCCGGTCAGCAGCTTGCCGTTGAGCAGCAGCACTTCACCCGGCTGCCAGTTCTGGACTTCGGCAGCCGTGAGGGTATCCAGATTCACGCGCTTGCCCTTGGAGGTGTCGTAGGTCAGCTTCGGCCAGTCGTCCAGGCTGGGCGGGTCGAGGCGCGCCGGGCCGGAGCCGTCCAGCTCGAAGTGCACGTGCCGCGTGGCCGCACAGTTGGGGATCATGGCGATCGGCAGGCTGGCGGCGTGGGTCGGGTAGTCCTTGATCTTGATGTCGAGCACGGTCGTGAGGCCACCCAGGCCCTGGGCACCGATGCCGAGCGCGTTGACCTTCTCGTACAGTTCGATCCGCAGTTCCTCGATACGCGTCTTCGGTCCGCGCGCGATGAGTTCCTGCATGTCGATGGGCTCCATCAGCGACTCCTTCGCCATCAGCATCGCCTTCTCGGCGGTGCCGCCGATGCCGATGCCGAGGATGCCCGGCGGACACCAGCCCGCGCCCATGGTCGGCACCGTCTTCATCACCCAGTCGACGATGGAGTCGGACGGGTTGAGCATCACGAACTTCGACTTGTTCTCGGAGCCGCCGCCCTTGGCGGCCACTTCCACCTCGACCTTGTCGCCAGGCACCAGGCTCACCTGGAGAACGGCGGGCGTGTTGTCCTTGGTGTTCTTGCGGGTGCCCGCCGGGTCCGCGAGGACCGAGGCGCGCAGCTTGTTGTCCGGATGGTTGTAGGCGCGGCGCACACCTTCGTTGACCATGTCCTCCAGGCTGAGCGTCGCGTCCCAACGGACGTTCATCCCCACCTTGAGGAAGACGTTGACGATCCCGGTGTCCTGGCAGATGGGCCGGTGGCCCTCGGCACAGAGGCGCGAGTTGATGAGGATCTGCGCCATCGCGTCCTTCGCGGCCTCGGACTGCTCCAGTTCGTAGGCGCGGGCCAGGTTGCGAATATAGTCGACCGGGTGGAAGTACGAGATGTACTGCAACGCGTCGGCGATGCTCTCGATGAAGTCCTGCTGGGCGATCGTGGTCATCGGAGGGATCGGGAATGAAGCTCGAGGGCCGTCGCGGACGGTCCCGAAGAAGAGTCGGCAAGTATACGCGAAGGCATACTCGAAGGCTGGTCCTTGAGCCGGATCAAGCCGGTTGCGCCTTCCCTGGGATACAAGGCAACATCTTCTCTCCCGCTGCCATCGATAGCGGGGCCCGGGGCACGGGCGCTCGTGACCGGTGCCCTTGAGAAGAAACCTCGACAAGACCACGCGGAGACTCTCATGACCACCATCGAATCCGTCCTGCACGAGACCCGGGTGTTCGACCCGCCCTCGGACATGGTCGCTCAGGCCAACGTGAAGGGGATGGACGCCTACCGGAAGCTCTGTGCCGAGGCCGAGGCCGACTACACCGGCTTCTGGGGCCGGCTCGCGCGCGAGCACGTGCTCTGGAACAAGCCCTTCACGCAGGTGCTGGACGAATCCAACGCACCGTTCTTCAAGTGGTTCCAGGACGGACGCCTCAACGTGTCCTACAACTGCCTCGACCGGCATCTCGCATCCCAGCCGGACAAGGTCGCGATCATCTTCGAGGCCGACGACGGGTCGATCACCAAGATCACCTACAAACACCTCTACCACCGCGTCTGCCAGTTCGCGAACGGGCTGAAGAAGCTCGGCATCAAGAAAGGCGACCGGGTGCTGATCTACATGCCCATGTCGATCGAAGCCGTGATCGCCATGCAGGCCTGTGCACGCATCGGCGCCACGCACTCGGTGGTTTTCGGCGGCTTCTCGGCGAAGAGCCTGCAGGAGCGCATCATCGACGCCGGTGCGGTGGCCGTGATCTGCGCCGACGGGCAATATCGCGGCGGCAAGGCGATCCCGCTCAAGCCCGCCGTGGACGAGGCTTTTTCCATGGGCGGATGCGACGGCATCAAGCACGTGGTCGTGTATCGCCGCACCGGCGAGAACGTTCACTTCCACGCCCCGCGCGATGTGTGGTGGGACGAACTCGTGCGTGGCATGGCCGACGTATGCGAACCTGAATGGGTGGAAGCCGAGCATCCGCTCTTCATCCTCTACACGTCCGGTTCGACCGGCAAACCGAAGGGCGTACAGCATTCGAGCGGCGGCTACCTGCTGCAAGCGATACTCACCATGCAGTGGGCTTTCGACATCAAACCGAGCGACGTATTCTGGTGCACGGCCGACGTGGGCTGGGTCACGGGGCACACCTACATCGCGTACGGCCCGCTCGCGGCGGGTGCCACGGAGATCGTGTTCGAAGGCGTGCCGACCTATCCGGATGCCGGGCGCTTCTGGAAGATGATCCAGAACCACAAGGTCAGCATCTTCTACACCGCGCCAACCGCCATCCGCTCGCTCATCAAGGCCGGTGGCGACCTGCCCAAGCAATACGACCTGTCGAGCCTGCGCTTGCTGGGTTCGGTCGGCGAGCCGATCAATCCGGAAGCGTGGATGTGGTACCACACCGTCGTGGGCGGTGGCCGCTGCCCCATCATGGACACCTGGTGGCAGACCGAAACCGGAGGCCACATGATCACGCCGCTGCCCGGCGTGACCCCGCTCAAGCCCGGTTCGTGCACCCTGCCCCTGCCGGGCATCATGGCCGCCATCGTCGACGAGACCGGTCAGGATGTGGAGAAAGGCAAAGGCGGCATCCTCGTCATCAAGAAACCGTGGCCTTCCATGATCCGCACCATCTGGGGCGACCCGGAGCGGTTCAAGAAGAGCTACTACCCCGAGGATTTCCAGGGGCGCTATTACCTCGCGGGCGACGGCGCCAACCGCGACATGGACGGCTATTTCTGGATCATGGGGCGGATCGACGACGTGCTGAACGTCTCCGGGCACCGGCTCGGGACCATGGAGATCGAATCGGCGCTCGTGGCCAATCCGCTAGTGGCGGAGGCGGCCGTGGTCGGCAAGCCGCACGACATCAAGGGCGAAGCTGTCGTGGCCTTCGTGGTGCTCAAAGGCGCGCGGCCGGAAGGCGCCGCGGCCCAGGAGATCGCCACCAACCTGCGCAACTGGGTCGGCCAGGAGATCGGCCCGATCGCGAAGCCGGACGAGATCCGTTTCGGCGACAACCTGCCCAAGACCCGCTCCGGCAAGATCATGCGGCGGCTGCTGCGGGCGTTGGCCAAGGGCGAGGAGATCACCCAGGACGTGTCAACGCTGGAGAATCCGGCGATCCTGGCGCAGTTGAAGCAGGCGGTGAAGTAGCGGCCTGCCGCGCGCGCCACCGCAGCGAGAAGACCCCGCTCGCGGGGCCTTCTCGCTGCGACGCAGACAGCATCCGTCGAGGCCCGCGTGGGTGCTTGGGTTTTGGGCAGTCCATGCAGGAATCTGCTGAATGGTCCGCCTGGAAGCAACGAGCCATCCCTGCGCCACGTCGAACCGGGTATCCCTTAGCTGTGGAGAACGATCGCCGCCAGCGCGGCGTAACGGCCGACCTTGGCGATGGTCACGAGTGCAAGAAACGTGGGCAGCGGCTCCCGGAGGACACCGGCCGCCAGGGTCAGAGGATCACCGATCACCGGCATCCAGCTGAGCAGCAGTGACCATTTCCCCCAGCGTTCGTACCAACGCTGCGCGCGTGCCAGCGCCGCCGCTTTCACCGGAAACCAGCGCCGATCACGCAAGCGCTCGATGCCGCGTCCCAGCACCCAATTGATGGTCGAGCCGAGCACGTTGCCGACACTGGCAACGGCGACCAGAGCCACCGGCGGAGCTGCGTCCGACAGCAGCAATGCAACCAGCAGCGCTTCCGATTGCAGGGGCAGCAAGGTTGCAGCCGCGCAGGCTGTCCCGAAAAGCGTCGCGTAGAGCGCGAAGTCGCTCAAGACTTGCCGGCGTTTGGCGGAAGCGACACCTGCTGCGGCCATTCCGTCCGATGGCTGTCGTTCACGCGATCATGGCGGTGGCAATGGGAGGCACCGCGACGGACATCGTCTGCAACATCAAGCAGGTGGCACCTGTGATGCGCGCCCGGGGAACCACTCCACGGGCATCGTGGAACGTCATGCTGGCGGAGAGGGCGGGATTCGAACCCGCGTTAGGTTATTCACCTAAACACGCTTTCCAGGCGTGCGACTTAAACCGCTCATCCACCTCTCCGGAAGGGGCGAAAGGATAGCCGAGGGAGTGACCGAAGGGAAGATAGGCGGAGCCGGCGCCACGGCATCCTTGGCTAGCGCGAAATCGGGGCGAAATCCACCGATGACCGGTTGCGCAGATTCCAGCGGGTGATCGCTGTCGCTGAACGGTGACCGAGACGATACCCTCTCGTCGAATTTCGCCAACCCTGTCGGGCTTGGTACTTTCCTGGACAGTGGGCAGGCGGATGCCTTGAACGTGCCGCGCCCCCAGCATCGCTCTTGTCGTCGAAAGCCATCGACGCGACACGACGACAGTTCTGTTCACGCCGCGGGACGATCGCAATCGGCGATCCGCGCGAACCTCCGCATCGAATCGAAGTCGGACCTGCAGCAGCGATGTCTGCAGGGTCATTGTCGGCGATGGTCCCACTCTGATCAGACAGACCTGCCGCTCACGCATTGTCGTACGCCGTTTAGCTCTGCGCATGTTCGTGACTGTGTCACAGATCATTGGCGGGGCCGTTCATGGGTGCCGGCAATTCCACGCCGACACTAGGAGGAGAACCCGATGCACATACCAGGGTCCGAAGACGACTTCTTTCCTGACGACTACGAAAGCGAACTCGCGGACAGCCAATCCGATGGTCCCGAAGACGAAACCACAGGCGATGATCTGTTCGGCGAACTGCCGCAAAGCAACGTCGAGTCGTCGAGGGAAGACCTGCACGGCGAGTTCGAGGGTGACCTGCACACCGGGCTGATGGCACGCGTCGCGACCGGAGGGACGATCAAGGAATGACGCCGCTTGAGCACCGTGATGCTCGGGGTCGATGTCCTGTAATGCGGCCACGCTCTAATGTGCCAGGCGTGCCTCGCGAAGGCATGCGTTGTTGCGTCTTTGCGCGGCCGACCGCGGCTCTGGCATCGACTCTCGTTGGAGCTTATTCGCATCATGCTGTCCGTCATGCACCCGGTACCCATTGCCTTGATCGGATTGTTCGCCGCCACCTCGGCCGCGTCGCAGCAGGTTTCCCGACCGCAGTGCCAAGTCAACTCGGACGCGGGCGATGTGCGGGATTTCACCTGCACGCTGCACGAGCCCGAAGTCGGACGACGCTATCGCTTCGAGGCCGGGTTTACCGGTAGCCACGACGATACGGTTCTCGACATGACGGCCACCCTCGACGACCACCCGGTCGCGTGCGCGGGAGGCAGCACGACGCACTCACAATACGAGGACGGCGACATCACCTTGGTCTGCAGCTTCGAGCTGAAGGCGAGCACGGGTGCACCCGTGCTCAGGGTGAGGCTGCGTTGGCGCCATGCCGAGCCCACAACGTTCGACCTCCAATCGGAATGATGACGCGTCCCGCCGCCGTACCAGCGACACCTCCGGGTGCCGGATGGATCCGTGGACGCGAATCGAGGAACGCAAGGCGAGGATGGTCGTCTTCTTGGGTTGCGGCAGCAGCAGCATGTCGAGGCTCTCGGTGCTGAGGTCGATGACCCCCGCCCCTTCCGTGCGCGTCTGGTCGGTATCGAACACCAGCGTTCTCGATGTGCCGATGCCGTTCCGGAATTCGACGGTCAAGGCTGCGCCGTGAATTCCGATGACGCGGTCACCGGTGAACATCAGGCGCAACAGCTTGCCGCCGTTCAAACCGAGTTTCGCATCGAGTCGGTTGGAGATCGTGCCGTCGTTCATGGACATTTCTGCAGTACCGGAGAGGCCACCGAGCAATGTGGCGACGGAGCGACCGTGACTCTCGAGGTCGAGGTGTCCCTGCAGCGATCCGGTGACGTGCGAAGCGACGTCGAGCCGGGCGAGCAGTTGCTCGACGCGGACGCCCTTGATGTCGGCCGTCGCCCGCACGGCTGGGGCCTGCTCACGCAGATCGATCCGTAGGCGCCCCGTCACGTGCCCGCCCGCGAGCCCCAGGTCCAAGGGCTTCAGGACCAGGACGCGGTCGTTGAGATCGGCGGTGAAGTGGAGGCTTTCCAGCCCTGGCAGACCGGTCGACGTGAACCGCTCGACGGTCACGGTCACGTGAGCATCGATTGATTTCAGCCCAATGGCGGTGTTCGTCGGGTCCGACGGCATGGCGTTGCGTTCTCGACCCTTGGGTGCCGGCCCATTTCCACCCATGAGGAAACCGAAGTCCGAGGCGTCCGCCATGGGGCTGCGCAGCGCTGCTTGGACGCTCGGTCGCTCCTTCGCCAGATCGACGCTGATGCTGCCGTCGAGCTCGGTGCTGCCGATCCGGCCGTGCAGCTTTGCGAACGAAGTGGTGCCCTGGCCACTCCGGAAGCGGCTGCGAAACTCGAAGGGGCGCGATGCCGGCAGCGTGGTCCGGAAGAACGGACCGACCTCCCAGAGGGACGGGCCCGCAAGTCGCATGTCCCCGTCGATGGCAGACGGCTGGTAGAGATCCGCGATCGTGCCGTCGAACTCGAGGCGAGTCTTGCCGGTCGTCATCCAGGCCTGCATGGGAAACGTCTCGCCGGTTTCGATCAGGGTGAGTTCCTGACTGGTGATTGCAGCACCGGTGAATTTCGCTCCGCCATAGGTTCCTTCGAACTCGATGGGTGTCGGATGCAACGAGTTCGGCACCACGCCCTTGTCGCCGCTCGAGGGCAATCCCGAAGACACCACGACCGCGAGGTCGATGTCGCGCCGGACGAGGCGGATGCTGACGCGGTGGGGTTCCAGTCGCAGCACCTTGACCCGGCCAGGACCGCGATCGTCCGGATTGCGCAGCCGCCAGTTCCTCAGTCCGTCCGCCTGCCGCTCGAGGCTCACCTCTGCATCGTTCAGCACCAGACGCGAGATGACGGGCCGCCCTTCCCACACACTGCGCAGGGAGAATGTGAACGATGCCGCACCGACGACCGCGGTCGGACGCTCGCTCCCCCACGGCGCGTTCGGTACGTACAGGTCCCGCAGGTGTACGGTGGGTTCGAGCGACCATCCAAAGTCGACGTCCAGGTGCCCGATCCGCACTTCGCGATGGGAGCGGTGCAGCAGGTACTGCTCGACGGGGTGACGAAGCCAGTTCCAGTCGAACAGCGCCATGACGATGACGAGCGCAGCCCCCGACGCCAGCACGAGCCGGGTCTTCGCTCCAAGCCTGGGAACGACGAAGGTCATCGTCCCCATTGAACGCCAGCACGACCGCGACGTCGGTGCGCGAGCGCACCCTGGCGAGGGTCAGTTCGATGTTCCCGTCATGCCCCCCGCCGCGCGCTTGCGGCGCCGGCTCAGCTAGACGGTCTGTCCCGCCTTGGGCAACCGCTTGGCCGCTTCCAGGGCCAGTGGGATCAATCCGGCGCCGCCGCCATCCACGTAGCCCGACAATGCCTTCCGCATGCGCGGGTCCCAGAACCGCTGGATGTGGCCGAGCACGCCCTTCACGGCCTCCTCATGGTCCGGTTCGGACTGGAAGAAGTGCGCGATGTCGTTGGCCATCTTGACCAGGCGTTCTATGTCCATGGAATCTTCAGTCCTGAAGTCGTGCGGGATGCGTGTAAACGGTCTGGCGCCCTTCGCGGGCGAAGCCGACGAGCGTGAGGTTCGCGGCCTCCGCTTGCCGGATGGCCAGTGCGGTCGGCGCAGAGACGGCGGCGAGCATCGGGATGCCGGCGATCGCGGTCTTGTGCACCATCTCGTAGCTCGCCCGGCTGGTGACGACGACGAACCCCGTTCGAGCATCGACCACCGAGCGCTGCAGAGCGCCGATCAATTTGTCCAGAGCGTTGTGCCGACCCACATCTTCGCGGAGGAAACGCACGTTGCCTGCGGCGTCGGCCCATGCTGCCGCGTGCACGGCACCGGTGAGCAAGTTGAGTTGCTGTCCGCCGGACAGCGCGGCGATGGCCTTCTGCAACGCAGACACGGAGAAGACGCCGTCGTGGGCGATGGGTGGTGCCGGACGCAGCGCGTTCTCCAGCATCTGCTCCCCACAGAGGCCGCAGCCGGTGCGGCCGGCGAGGCTTTTGTGACGTTTCGCAAGAGCGGCGGAACGTGCCTTGGGTACGCTGACGTAGACCGAATAGCCATTGGTTTCGGGGACGACTTCGATGCCACCGAACTCGGCCATCGATTCGATCACGCCTTCGGTCAGGCTGAAGCCGACCGCGAAATCTTCGAGGTCCAGGGGCGAGGCCAACATCACCGCGAACGGCACGCCGTTGAAGACGAAGGCGACCGGGACCTCTTCAGCCACCTCGTCGCGCGCGCACTCACGCGCGCCGGCCCGGATACGGTCTACTTCGACCGTCACGTGAGCCAAGCCGAGACTGGTGAGGCCGCGGTCGCTCATGGGCTTGCTTGCCCCCTCCCCAACCCTCCCCCGGCAGAGCCGGGGGAGGGAGTGCGCTCGCGACATTGGTCAACGCAAGGCACTCCTTCCCCCATCACCGATGAGGGAAGGCTGGGATGGGGGCAGCGATCGGGAGTGAAGCCCAACTAAGCCTGCGTCGTCTCCCGCGCCTCCTCGAGCAACTCCTGCTGCTGCTCGCTGAAGCTGCGGAAGCGCTTCTGCCATTCCGACGGCTGCGTCACCGGCTCGACCTGCACCGCCGTGACCTTGTATTCGGGGCAGTTGGTCGCCCAGTCGGAATTGTCGGTCGTGATGACGTTGGCACCCGATTCGGGGAAGTGGAACGTCGTGTAGACCACACCGGGCTGCACGCGCTCGGTGATGAGCGCGCGCAATACAGTCTCACCGGAACGGCTGCGCACGCCTGCCCAATCGCCTTCCTTGATGCCGCGCAATTCCGCATCGCTCGGATGGATCTCGAGGCGGTCTTCGTCGTGCCACATGGAGTTGAACGTGCGGCGCGTCTGCGCGCCCACGTTGTACTGGCTCAGGATGCGGCCGGTGGTCAGGATCAGCGGGTACTTGCGGCTGGTCCGTTCTTCCGTCGGCACGTACTCGGTGATGAGGAAGCGCCCTTTGCCGCGCACGAACTCGTCGATGTGCATGACCGGCGTCCCGACCGGATGCTGCTCGTTGCACGGCCACTGGATGCTGCCGAGTTCTTCCAGCTTCGCGTAGCTGACACCGGTGAAGGTCGGCGTCAGGCTTGCGATCTCGTCCATGATCTCGGACGGGTGCTTGTAGGGCATGGCGTAGCCGAGCGCCTCCGCGAGCATGACCGTGATCTCCCAGTCTTCCTTGCCCGACAGCGACGGCATCACCTTGCGCACCGGCGAGATGCGGCGCTCGGCATTGGTGAAGGTGCCGTTCTTCTCGAGGAAGGACGAACCCGGCAGGAACACGTGAGCGTACTTCGCGGTCTCGTTGAGGAACAGGTCCTGCACCACGACACACTCCATGGCTTCGAGCGCGCTGGTGACGTGTTGCGTGTCGGGGTCGGACTGGGCGATGTCCTCGCCCTCGATGTAGATGCCGCGGAAGCTGCCGTCGATGGCGGCGTCGAGCATGTTGGGAATGCGCAGGCCCGGTTCCGATTCCAGTTTCACGCCCCAGCTCTGTTCGAACAGCGTGCGCGTCGCGGTATCGGACACGTGGCGATAACCGGGCAGTTCGTGCGGGAACGATCCCATGTCGCAGGCGCCCTGCACGTTGTTCTGGCCGCGCAGCGGGTTCACGCCCACGCCTTCACGGCCGATGTTGCCGGTCAGCATCGCCAGGTTGGCGATGCCGATCACCATGGTCGACCCCTGGCTGTGCTCCGTCACGCCCAGGCCGTAGTAGATCGCGGCGTTGCCGCCGGTGGCGTACAACCGCGCCGCCGCGCGGACTTCAGCGGCAGGTACGCCGGTTTCGGCCTGCAGCTCTTCCGGCGAGTTGCGGGCTTCACTGATGAAGGCCTTCCACTTGGCGAACTCCTTCGCCTCGCAGCGCTCGGCAACGAAGGCTTCGTTGGCCAGTCCTTCCGTGACGATGGTGTGCGCCAAAGCGTTGATGACGGCGACGTTGGTCCCCGGGCGCAGCTTGAGATGATGCGAAGCTTCCACGTGCGGCGTGCGGACCAGATCGATGGTGCGCGGATCGACCACGATCAGCTTCGCACCCTCGCGCAAGCGGCGCTTCATGCGCGACGCGAACACGGGGTGGCCGTCGGTGGGATTGGCGCCGATCACGAGCACCACGTCGGTCTTTTCGACCGAATCGAAATCCTGCGTACCGGCCGATTCACCGAGGGTCGCCTTGAGGCCGTAGCCGGTCGGCGAATGGCAGACGCGCGCGCAGGTGTCGACGTTATTGTTGCCAAAGGCCGCGCGAACCAGCTTCTGGACCAGGTACGTCTCTTCGTTGGTACAGCGCGACGACGTGATGCCGCCCACTGCGCCACGGCCGTGCTTGGCCTGGATGCGCTTGAATTCCGAGGCGGCGTGGTTGATCGCCTCGTCCCAGGAGACCTGCTTCCACGGGTCCGAGATCTTGTCGCGGATCATCGGGGTGGTGATGCGGTCCTTGTGGGTGGCATAACCGAACGCGAACCGCCCCTTCACGCAGGAATGGCCGTGGTTCGCATGACCGTCCTTGTTCGGAACCATGCGTACCAGTTCGTTGCCCTTCATCTCGGCGCGGAAGGAGCAACCCACGCCGCAATAGGCGCAGGTGGTGACGACACTGTGCTCGGCCTGGCCCATGTCGATGACCGACTTCTCCATCAGCGTTGCCGTCGGGCAAGCTTGCACGCAGGCGCCACAGCTCACGCATTCGGAGTCCATGAACGCTTCGTTCATGCCGGCAGAGACCTTCGATTCGAAGCCCCGGCCGTCGATGGTGAGCGCGAAGGTGCCCTGCGTTTCCTCGCAGGCACGCACGCAGCGCGAACACACGATGCATTTGGACGGGTCGAAGGTGAAGTACGGATTCGATGTGTCCTTCGTGAGGTCGAGATGGTTCTCGCCTTCGTAGCCGTAGCGCACTTCGCGCAGCCCCACGGCACCGGCCATATCCTGCAGTTCGCAGTTGCCGTTCGCGGAACACGTGAGGCAATCGAGCGGATGGTCGGAGATGTAGAGCTCCATCACGCCGCGGCGGATGTCGGCGAGCTTCCTCGTCTGCGTATGCACCACCATGCCGGCAGCCACGGGTGTCGTGCACGAGGCCGGATAGCCCTTGCGTCCTTCGATCTCCACCAGGCACAGACGGCACGAACCGAACGCCTCCAGGCTGTCGGTGGCGCAGAGCTTGGGGATCGAAATGCCTGCCTCCGCCGCCGCGCGCAGCACCGAAGTGCCTTCGGGGACGCTCACCGGGATGCCGTCCACTTCGAGATCCACCAGGCGTTCCGAAACGCGAGCCGGGGTACCGAGGTCCTTCCAGCGGATGGTCGAGATCATGATCTGTCACTCCAGTTGTAAAGGCTCATGCTGCTTGCCCCCATCCGGGCCTTCCCCCAGCACCGCTGGGGGAAGGAGCGTACGTCCCCTCCCCCGGCTCTGCCGCGGGAGGGTTAGGGGTGAGGCGGGGGTTTCGAGCTGCATGCAGCGAGCCTGCCGAACGGCGCCGGCATGCAGGCCGGCGTGCGCTCCGCAGGAGGGGGCCGCGTTTCACGCCGCCACCGCGAGTCCGTCGCGGTCCAATCCGAAATCTTCGGGGAAATGCTTGAGAGCGCTCAACACCGGGAACGGTGTCATACCGCCCAGCGCGCAGAGCGACCCATGCAGCATGGTATCGCACAGGCTTTCCAGCACCGCCACGTCGGCGCCCACGTCGCGCCCGGCGATGATCTTGTCGATGGTTTCCACGCCGCGCGTGGAACCGATCCGACAGGGGGTGCACTTGCCGCAGGACTCGACCGCGCAGAACTCCATGGCGTAGCGCGCCATCCTGGCCATGTCCACCGTGTCGTCGAAGACGACGATGCCGCCGTGGCCCACCATGGCGCCGATCGAAGCGAAGGCTTCATAGTCGAGCGGGGTGTCGAACTGCGATTCGGGCAGGAAAGCCCCGAGTGGTCCACCGACCTGCACCGCGCGGATCGGGCGACCGCTCGCCGACCCGCCGCCGTAGTCGTACAACAGCTCGCGCAACGGGACGCCGAAAGCTTTCTCCACCAGGCCGCCCTGCTTGATGTTGCCGGTCAGCTGGATCGGCAGCGTCCCGCGCGAACGGCCCATGCCGAAATCGCGGTAGAACTCGGCCCCGCGGTCGAAGATGATCGGCAACGAAGCGAAGGTGATGACGTTGTTGACCACCGTGGGTTTGCCGAACAGGCCCGAAACCGCGGGCACCGGCGGCTTGTAGCGCACCATGCCGCGCTTGCCCTCGAGGCTTTCCAGCAGCGAGGTTTCCTCGCCGCAGATGTAGGCACCGGCGCCGCGGCGCACTTCGAGGTCGAAGCGTTGTCCGGAGCCGAGGACGTCAGCACCCAGGGCACCGCGTTCATGGGCGATGGCGATCGCTGCAAGGAGTGCACGCTCCGCGTGCGGATACTCCGAACGCACGTAGATGTAGCCCTTGGTGGCCCCCGTCGCCACGCCGGCGATGGCCATGCCCTCGATCAGCACGAACGGATCGCCTTCCATCGTCATGCGATCGGAGAACGTGCCCGAGTCGCCTTCGTCGGCGTTGCAGACGATGTACTTCTGGTCGGCCGCGGTTTCCAGCACCGTCTTCCACTTGATGCCGGTCGGGAACGCCGCGCCACCGCGGCCGCGCAGGCCTGACGTGGTAACCGCAGCGACGGCGTCGGTGCGTTTCATCGCAATGGCATTGCGCAACCCGCGCCAGCCGCCCAGCGCCGCGTAGTCCTCGTACGAGAGCGGGTCGATGACGCCCATGCGAGCGAAACAGAGCCGTTCCTGGCGCGCCAGATAGGGATGGCTGTCGACCTTGCCGATCGACTTGGGATGGGCCTTGCCTTCGAGAAACCCGGCATCGAACAGACTCGCGACGTCCGCGGTACCGATGGACCCGTACCCGATCCGACCGCTCGGCGTTTCCACTTCCACCAGCGGCTCCAGCCACATCATGCCGCGCGAACCGTTGCGTACGACCGTGACGCTCTCGCCGCGACGGGCAGCCTCGGCGCCGATAGCGCGGGCAACGCCCTCCGCACCCAGGCTGAGGGCGGACGAGTCGCACGGGACGTAGACCTTGACGCTCATCGGGAAGCTCCCACGGAAGCGATCAGGGCTTCCACCCGTTCGGCAGTCATCCGGCCGTGAGGTTCGCCGTCCAGCGCCACGGACGGGGCACAGGCGCAGTTGCCGAGGCAATACACCGGCTGCAGGGTCACGTTGCCGTCGGCGGTGGTCTGGTGGAAATCGACTCCGAGTCGCTCCCGGATCCGGACTGCCAGCTGGTCCGCTCCCATGCTCTGACAGGCCTCGGCCCGGCAGACCTCCAGTACGTGCCGTCCGGGCTTTTCAGTCCGGAAGTGGTGATAGAAGGACACGACGCCATGCACTTCGGCGCGCGACAGGTTGAGCGCCTTGGCAATGGTCGGGACGGCGTCGGGCGGGACGTAACCGAGCACGTCCTGGATCGCGTGCAGGATCGGCAGCAACCCGCCGGGCACATCCTTGAGCCGGGTCAATGCGTCATCCACGCTGCGGGATGATTCTGAGTCCATCAGGGTTCCTCGTGCCGGCCCACCCGGCCATCTGTTGTCATCGGCCAGAATTGGATGTCCTTCATATGCGTCTTTTTGCATATGAGGCTTTGCGCTTCTTGTTATTACATGTAACTTAGCAAGGCGCAGTATCACCCTCAATATGCGGAAAACTGCCTATGAAGCGCTTGAGCATCAAGTCGAGCTGGGTCGTTGAAAGCGCGATGCTCAACGCCATCCACGAAACCGGGAAGCTCACCGAGGCGGTCAGCCGCATCGGCGTCTCCTACCGCCACGCCTGGAACCTGGTGGAAGGCTGGAATGCCTTCTTCGGCGCCCCGCTGGTCCGGTTCGAACGTGGCAAAGGGGCCTTTCTGACTCCCTTGGGCGAGCATCTGCTGTGGGCCGAGCAGCGGGTCAGCGCCCGGCTGGCGCTGCAGCTCGAATCGGTCGCCTCCGAGCTCAACCTGGAGATCAACCGGCTCATGGCCACGGCGGCGGCCACCATCCGCATTCACGCCAGCCACGGGTTCGCGGTCGCGAAGATTCCCGACCTGCTGAAAGGCCAGGAGCGCATCCAGCTCGATCTGCGCTATGTCGGCAGCGTCGAATCCCTCATGTCGCTGAACAAGGGCACCTGTGACCTGGCCGGACTGCACGTGCCCGAAGGCGACCTCGCCCGCGCGGCGCTGGACCAGTACGCGCGCTGGCTCAATCCGGCCAAGCAGCGCGTGATCCACCTGGTCACGCGGACCCAGGGGCTCTTCGTGGGCAGCGGCAATCCCAAGGGCATCCACGGCGTCCACGACCTGGTGCGGCCGGACATCACGTTCATCAACCGGCAAAAAGAGGCCGGCACGCGCCTGCTCTTCGATGAACTGCTGGCGCAAAGCGGTATCGAGGGTCGGCGCATCGAAGGCTACCGGACCGAAGAGTTCACCCACGCCGCAGTGGCGGCCTACGTCGCCAGCGGTGCAGCCGACGCCGGCTTCGGCGTCGAGCCGGCGGCACGACAGTTCCGGCTGGATTTCATTCCGCTCGCCCGTGAGCGCTACATCTTCATCTGCAACACCAAGGCGCTGGAGCGGCCGGAGATGATCGAACTGCTGACGCTGCTCAAGAGCGACCTGTTCGCAACCATGGTCGCTGAACTCCCAGGTTATTCCGCACCGAGCATCGGTGAAGTAGTGCGGCTGGAGGAAGCCCTGCCACAACTCGTGGAGAACGCAGCGAGCGCCCCGCGCGCCGCCTGACGGCTCAGCCCTCGCCGGGCCGCCCCAAGAGGGCTGGCCCCCTGGGGGGAGAGGCCGCAAGGCCTATCGGGGGGGCAGTCACTTGCCGGCGACCGCCTCGCGGATCTGATCGAGGGCCGCGGGGTCTTCGAGCGTCGTGAGATCGCCCGGGTCGCGCCCTTCGGCGAGTGCCTGGATGCTCCGCCGCAGCAGCTTGCCCGAGCGCGTCTTCGGCAGCATGGCGATGAAATGCACGCGTGACGGACGGCCGATCGCACCGAGCTGCGCGTCGACGGTGGCCATCACTTCCTTCTCGAGCGCTGCCCTGCCCTCCGGCGTTGCCACCTTTGCCGCGTCTTTCACGACCGCGAATGCGAGGGGCATCTGGCCCTTGAGCGCGTCGGCGACGCCGACCACGGCCACTTCGGCGATGGCGGCATGGCCTTGCACCGCTTCCTCGATTTCGCGCGTGCCAAGCCGATGGCCGGCGACATTGATGACGTCGTCGGTGCGTCCGAGGATGGTGTAGTAGCCGTCGTCGTCGCGGATGCCCCAGTCGAAGGAGGCATACACCTGCCGGTCGCGGAACGTCGAGAAATACGTACTCACGAAACGTGCATCGTCACCCCACACGGTGCACAGGCATCCGGGCGGCAACGGCGGCACAACGACAACCACGCCCTTCTCGTTCGCCTCCGCTTCGCTCGCATCCGACTCGCGCAGCAACCGGAGATCGTAACCATAGGCGGGAAACGACGGGCTGCCGAACTTGATCGGCGTCTGCTCCACGCCCGGCATCGCGGTCAGCATGGGCCACCCGGTTTCGGTCTGCCAGTAGTGATCGATGACCGGCTTGCCGAGCGCATCGCTGATCCATCGATGGGTCGGTTCGTCGAGCGGCTCGCCGGCGAGAAACAGGTGGCGCAGGGACGACAGATCGTGCTTCGAGATGTATTCGGGATCCTGCTTCTTCAGCACGCGGATCGCGGTGGGCGCGGAGAACATCACGCTTACCTTGTGCTCAGCCACGATCTTCCACCAGATGCCGGGGTCCGGCCGGATCGGCGTGCCTTCGTAGAGGATGGTCGTCATCCCGGCGATCAGCGGTGCGTAGATGATGTACGAATGGCCCACCACCCAGCCGATGTCGGAGGTGGTGAACATGGTCTCGCCGGCATGGCCGCAGAAGATGTACTTCATCGAGGCCGCGAGTGCCACGGCGTAGCCGCCCACGTCGCGCTGCACTCCCTTGGGCTTGCCGGTGGTGCCCGAGGTGTAGAGGATGTACGACGGCTCGTTCGACTCGAGCCAGGTCACCGGCACCTGCGCGTGGAAATGCTCTTCGCGCAGCGCGTGCCAGTCGACATCGCGCGGCTTCTCGCGCCGGAAATCCGGATCGAGGTCGCGGTTCACCAGCAGCACGTGATCGGGTTTCGATTGCGCGAGGCGCAGGGCTTCGTCCAGCAGCGGCTTGTACCTGACCACCTTGCCCGCGCGCATGCCGGCATCGGCGGAAACGATCAGCTTCGGCCGCGCATCGTCGATGCGGGTTGCGAGACTGTGCGATGCGAAACCGCCGAAGACCACCGAATGGATTGCGCCGAGCCGCGCACAGGCGAGCATCGCGAACACGGCTTCGGGGATCATCGGCATGTAGACAAGCACCCGATCGCCCTTGCGTACGCCGAGGGCCGCCATCATGGCGGCGCAGCGGTTCACTTCCGTGTACAGCTCGGAATAGGTGTAGCTCTTCTCGTGGTCGGTTTCGGTGGAAATGTAGACCAGCGCCTTCTGGTCGCCGCGGGTCGCGATGTGCCGATCGACCGCGTTGTGGCACAGGCTGGTCTTGCCGCCCACGAACCAGCGCGCGAACGGCGGCTGCGAATAGTCGAGCACGCGGTCGAAGGGCCGGTTCCAGTCGATGAGCGCGGCCTGCTCGCGCCAGAAGCCGTCGCGGTCCCGGATCGACCGGCGGTGGAATGCCTCGTACGTGGCGCCCATCGCCGTTCTCCCTCAGCCGATGCGGACGACGGTGCGCCCGCGCACCGCGCCCTTGATGAATGCGTCGAAGGCACCCGGCAGGGCCGCGAACTCGATGGTCTTCGTCATCGCGGCGAGATGCGGAGGCTTCATGTCGGAGCCGAGGCGTTGCCAGACTTCGGTTCGCTGCGGCATCGGGCAGTTGACCGAATCCACGCCGCACAGCGTCACGCCGCGCAGAATGAACGGCATCACCGTCGTGTTGAGCGTGTGGCTGGCGGCCAGGCCGATGCTGGCGATGGGGCCGCCCACCTGCATGGTGCTCGCCATCCACGCCAGCACGTCGCCGCCGAGGTTGTCCACGGCACCGGCCCAGGTGGCCTTGTCGAGCGGCTTGATCTTCTCGAGGCCGAGACTGGAGCGCAGCATGACTTCCTTGGCTCCGAGCTGCTTCAGGTAGTCCGTCTCGGCTTCCTTGCCGGTCAGCGCGACCACGTGATACCCCAGGCGCGCCAGGATATCGACGGCGACGGAACCGACGCCGCCCGTGGCGCCGCTCACGACGACGGGCCCGTTCGCGGGTTTGAGGCCGTTCGCTTCCATGCGGACCACCGCGAGTCCTGCCGTGAATCCGGCGGTGCCGAGCGCCATGGCCTCGTAGGCATCGAGGCCGGGGGGCATCTTCACCACCCACGAGGCCGGGACACGCATGTAGCCGGCATAGCCGCCGTCGTGCGCCACACCGACGTCGTAGCTCGTGCAGATCACCGGATCGCCCGGCTTGAAGGCGGGATCGGTGGACGACTCCACCACGCCGGCACCGTCGATGCCGCCGTTGCAGGGAAAGCGCCGGATGATCTTGCCCGTGCCCGTGGCGGACAACGCGTCCTTGAAGTTGATGCTGGACGCGAGGGTGCGGATCACGACCTCGCCAGGGTCCAGTTGATCGACGGTCATGTCGACCATGCGACCCGCGACCTTGCCGTCTTCGTTGAAGGTGCGAAATGCCTTGAACGTGCTCATCCGGGTCTCCTCCCCATCTTGTAGTAGGCCTCAGCCCAGATGGGCTTCGCCGAGATATTGATGCGTCTGCATTTCCACCAGGCGGCTCGCGGTGCGCTCCCGTTCGCTCGACGGCGCCACGTCCGCGAACAGTTCCAGGGCCGATGCCTGGGCCGCGACCACAAGCTTAACCCGCCGGTCGTAGAACTCGTCCACCATCCACGTGAGGCGCCGCATGCGGTCGGCCGCGCCGGTTGCGGGAAAGCGCGGTACGCCGTCGAGGATCACCGTGTGGAAGCGCCGCGCCAGTTCGATGTAGTCGGCCTGGGCGCGCGGCCCGCCGCACAGGGTCTCGAAGTCGAACCAGGCGACACCGCTTGCGACGCGGCGGGCTTCGATGCCACGACCTTCGATATCCAGGGTCTGCGGGTGTCCGTGAGTCCCGGCCATGTGCAGGAATGCGTCGCTCAGTGCCCGTGCCGAGGCTTCGCTCACCGGTGTGTGCCACGTGCCGGCCTGCTCCAGCACCCGCTGGCGATAGTCGGTGCCGCCGTCCATCTGCAGCACGTCGAGATTCTGCTCGATGAGCTCGATGGCCGGCAGGAACTGCGCGCGTTGCAGACCGTGGAGGTACAGATCGCGCGGCGGCGTATTGGATGTCGTGACCAATGTCACACCACGTTCGAACAGACCTTCGAGCAGCTTGCGCATCAGCATCGCATCGCCGATGTCGGTGACCTGAAACTCGTCGAGGCACAGCAAGCGGGCTTCAGAGGCAACGCGCTCGGCCACGGCCTGCATCGGTTCGGCCTGGCCCTGCAGGCGCTTGAGATCGTGGTGGATGCCCTGCATGAAACGATGGAAATGCTCGCGCTGCTTGCGCGGCTCGGCCGCGTACTCGTAATACCCATCCATCAGGAAACTCTTGCCCCGCCCCACACCGCCCCACAGGTAGACGCCGCGGACGGGTGTGGGGTCGCTGCGCAGGAATCGCAGCCAGGACTTGCCGTTGGAGTCGGCCAGTTCGCGTTCGATGCGCTCGAATGCCGCGAGCGCTTCGCGTTGCGCCACGTCGAGCTCGAAACCCTGTTCCGCGGCGCGGGCCGCCAGCCATGCTTCGAGCGATGACGCAGCAGGCACGGCACGGGCGTTCGGCGACACCATGAGGCGCGGGCCGTCGAGCCGGGTCGATCAGATGTTCAGGGTGCGCTTGTCGACACCGAGCGCGGCCTCGTGCATCGCTTCGGAGAGCGACGGGTGCGCGTGCACGATGCGGGCAATGTCCTCGCTGGTCGCGCCGAACTCCATGGCGACCACCGCTTCCGAGATCAGCTCGGAAGCGAACGGCCCGATGATGTGCACGCCGAGGATGCGGTCGGTGGTGGCGTCCGCTAGCATCTTGCAGAAGCCGGCGGTTTCGCCGAGGGCGCGCGCGCGGCCGGACGCGATGAAGGGGAATTGCCCCGCGCGGTAGGTCACACCCTGCGCTTTCAGTTCCTGCTCGGTCTTGCCGACCCAGGCGATCTCGGGCGCGGTGTAGATGACCCAGGGTACGGTCGCGAGATCGACGTGCGGCGATTGTCCGGCGATGGTCTCGGCCACGGCCACACCCTCTTCCGAGGACTTGTGCGCGAGCATCGGCCCGCGCACCGCATCGCCGATGGCAAAGACGTTCGGCAGATTGGTGCGGCAGGCACCGTCCACTTCGACGAACCCGCGAGAGTCCAGCTTGAGACCCACGGAGTCCGCGTTGAGCCCCGATGTGTTCGGGAGCCGGCCGATGGCGACGATCAGGCGGTCGTATTCCTCGCGGTGCTTCTTGCCGTCGCGGTCGTCGTATTCGACCTTGACCGAATCCTTGCCGGCCTTGATCTCCCCGACCTTCACACCGGTGTAGATCTTGAGGCCCAGAGGTCCTGTGAACTGGCGGAAGGCCTCCTTGGCGACGTGCTCGTCGGCCGCTCCGAGAAACGCCGGCAGGGCTTCGAGGATGGTCACTTCCGACCCGAGGCGGCGCCACACGCTGCCCATCTCGAGGCCGATCACGCCGGCACCGATGACGCCCAGGCGCTTCGGTACGGCGTCGAGTGCCAGCGCTCCGATGTTGTCGCACACGAGGCGGTTGTCGATCTCGACCCCCGGGAGCGGCCGCGGCAGCGAGCCCGTAGCCACGATCACATGACGGGCTTCGATGGTCTCGGGTACGCCGTCGCCATGGACTTCGATCTGATAACCGCCTTCGGGCGTGCGCCCGGCGAAACGGCCGAAGCCGTGCATGGACTCGACCTTGTTCTTCTTGAACAGCAGCGCAATGCCGCTGGTGAAGGTGTCGACGATCTTTTCCTTGCGGGCCTGCATCTTCGGCACGTCGATGGTGACACCCTTGACGCCGATACCGTGGTCTTCGAACTTGTGCAGCGCGCGCTCGTAGTTCTCGGAGGATTCGAGCAGCGCCTTGGACGGAATGCAGCCCACGTTGAGGCAGGTGCCCCCGAGGCTCGGCTTGCCTTGCGCGTTCTTCCAGCCGTCGATGCAGACCGTGGACAGCTTCAACTGCGCGGCACGGATGGCGGCGATGTAGCCACCGGGACCGGCACCGATCACTGCGACATCGAATTGCTTGGGCATGGTGACTCCGGGTGTCACCGGCCGCTGCGACCGCCGCGTCCGGCGCTACTGCAATAGATGGGAGCGCAAGGCTCCGGCGTCAACCCTCGAGGGCGCCGAGGGCCGACGTCTTACCGGCTAGAGGTCGAGCAGCAGCCGCGCCGGATCTTCCAGCGCTTCCTTGATGGCCACCAGGCCGAGCACCGCTTCGCGGCCGTCGATGATGCGGTGGTCGTAGGACATGGCGAGGTAGTTCATGGGGCGGATGACGATCTGGCCATTCTCCACCACCGGACGATCCTTGGTCGCGTGCACGCCCAGGATGGCGCTCTGGGGCGGGTTGATGATGGGTGTGGACAGCATCGAGCCGAACACCCCGCCGTTGGAGATGGAGAACGTGCCGCCGGTCAGCTCCTCGATGGTGAGTTTGCCTTCCTGTGCGCGCGCACCATAGTCGGCAATGATCTTCTCGATGTCCGCGAGCGAAGCCTGGTCCGCATTGCGGATGATCGGCACCACCAACCCGCGCGGACTGCCCACGGCGATGCCGACGTCGAAGTATCCGTGATAGACGATATCGGTACCGTCCACCGAGGCGTTCAAGACCGGATACTTCTTGAGCGCGGCCACCGACGCTTTCACGAAGAAGGACATGAAGCCAAGCTTCACGCCGTGGTCCTTCTCGAAACGGTCCTTGTACTTGTTGCGCAGGTCGATCACGGCCTGCATGTTCACTTCGTTGAAGGTGGTGAGAATCGCCGCCGTCGACTGCGATTGCACCAGGCGCTCGGCGACCCGTTGGCGCAGGCGCGACATCGCCACACGCTTTTCGGGGCGATCGCCCATCAGGCTGTCGATATCGACGGGTGCGGGCAACGGT
The DNA here is from genome assembly GCA_001464695.1 of Betaproteobacteria bacterium Ga0077523. Lineage (GTDB taxonomy): Bacteria > Pseudomonadota > Gammaproteobacteria > Burkholderiales. Next base: position 180,186 of record LNDQ01000156.1, read on the forward strand.
GCCGCCGTGCGTGTGCCGCCGGCCACGTGAGCCACGACGTCCGGCTTGGTGACCCGCCCGCCGCGGCCGCTCCCCGCGACCTGGGCCAGGTCCACGTGGTTGTCGGCGGCGATCTTCTTCGCCGCGGGCATCGCGATGACCTCGCCACCGGTTGCCGTTGCGGCGCGTTGCGGCTCGGGAGTCGGTTTGGACACCGCTGGCGCAGCCTTGGCTTCCGCTTTCGGCTTCTCTGCCGCTGCCGGCGCGGCTGTCGCCTTCGCCTCGGTGTCGATCTGCGCGATGATCTCGTTGCTCACGACGGTGCCGCCGTCGCCCTTCAGTATCTTGGTGAGCACGCCCGCTTCCGGGGCAGGCAACTCGAGCACGACCTTGTCGGTCTCGATGTCGATCAGGTTCTCGTCGCGATTGACGAATTCGCCCTGCTTCTTGTGCCAGGAGAGCAGCGTGGCTTCGGCCACGGATTCGGACAGCGCCGGCACTTTCACTTCGATCAGCATGGATGCTCCGTGATTCGGTGATCCGTTGTGTTGCTAGGTTTCGCCTGCAGCGGGCGGGAACGACGCTCCGTGGGTCAGCGCCGCATCGACGACGGCCTTCTGGCGCTGGTTGTGCAGCGCCAGATAGCCGCCCGCGGGCGCTGCGCTCGACGGCCGCAACGCGTAGGTGAGTTTCTGCTCCGGCCTCAGATGGCGGAGCAGGTAGTGCTGGATCCGGTGCCAGGCACCCTGGTTCGCGGGTTCCTCCTGACACCACACGACTTCGGTCGCGGCCGAATAGCGCTCGATCTCGGCCTTGAAGTCATCGTGGGGGAACGGGTAGAGCTGCTCGATGCGCACCAGCGCGACGTCCTTCAGGTCGCGTTCGCGCCGTGCAGCGGCGAGGTCGAAGTAGATCTTGCCGCTGCAGAACACCACCCGCTTCACTTTCTTGGGCGTCGGTGCCTCCGGGTCCGGAATGACCGCCTGGAACCGCCCTTGCGCGAGATCCTCCAGGCTCGAGATCGACTCCTTGTGCCGCAGCATCGACTTCGGGCTCATGATGATGAGCGGCTTGCGGTAGGGCCGCAGCATCTGGCGCCGCAGGACGTGGAACATCTGCGCCGGCGTCGACGGAATCACCACCTGCATGTTGTAGTCGGCACACAGTTGCAGGAAACGCTCGGGGCGCGCGGAGGAATGCTCCGGACCCTGGCCCTCGTACCCGTGCGGCAGCATCAGCACCAGCCCGCACATGCGGCCCCATTTCACTTCGCCCGAGGCGATGAACTGGTCGATCACCACCTGCGCGCCGTTGGTGAAGTCGCCGAACTGCGCTTCCCAGATCACCAGTTCGTTCGGCGAGGCGGTCGCGTACCCGTATTCGAAACCGAGCACGGCTTCTTCCGAGAGCGTCGAATCGATCACCAGGAAGTCCGGTTGATTCTCGGCGATGCGCTGGAGCGGCACGTAAGTGCCGGAATCCCAGCGCTCGCGATTCTGGTCGTGCAACACCGCGTGGCGATGAAAGAACGTGCCGCGGCCCGAGTCCTGGCCTGACAGCCGCACGCCATAGCCCTGCTTCAGCAGCGCGGCATAGGCGAGCGTTTCGGCCATCCCCCAGTCGAGCGGCAACTTGCCGAGCCCCATCTGCCGGCGGTCGGTCAGCACCTTGTCGACGCGCGGATGGACCTTGAAATGCGCGGGGATCGTGGTGAGGCGCTCGGCGAGGAACTGCAGATCGGCGAGCGGCAGCCCGGTATCCACGGGCTGGTTCCAGGGCACGTTGCGGTACGGTGCCCACTCCACCTGGAACGGCGGCTTGAAGTTGTAGATGATGCTCTTGTTGGTGTGATGCCCGGCATCGAGCGCGTCGCGGTAGGCCTTGATGACGTCGTCGGACTCGCCGGCCTTGATGACGCCTTCCTGCACCAGTCGTTCGGCGTACAGCTTGCGCGTCCCCTGGTGCTGGGCGATCAGCTTGTACATGAGCGGCTGGGTGACCATGGGCTCGTCCTGCTCGTTGTGGCCGAGCCGGCGGAAGCACACCATGTCGATCACCACGTCGCGGCCGAACTCGTTGCGGAAATCGAGCGCCGCCTCGGTGGCGAGCACCACGGCCTCCGGGTCGTCGCCGTTCACGTGGATCACCGGGGCCTCGACGATCTTGGCGACGTCGGAGCAATAGATCATCGAGCGTACGTCGCGCGGGTCCGACGTGGTGAAGCCGATCTGGTTGTTGACGATGATGTGCACCGTGCCGCCGGTGCCGTAGCCGCGCGTCTGCGACAGGTTGAGCGTTTCCATGACGACACCCTGCCCTGCGAACGCCGCGTCGCCGTGCAGCAGGATCGGCAGCACCTGGCGTCCTTCGCGATCGCGCCGCCGGTGCTGGCGTGCACGCACCGAACCCTCCACCACCGGATTGACGATCTCGAGATGCGAGGGGTTGAACGCCAGGGTCACGTGCATGGGGCCGCCGGGCGTCATCACGTCGGACGAAAAGCCCTGGTGATACTTGACGTCGCCCGCCATCAGTTCACCGGCGTGCTTGCCTTCGAACTCCAGGAACAGGTCGGAGGGCATCTTGCCTAGCGTGTTCACGAGCACGTTCAGGCGCCCGCGGTGTGCCATGCCGATCACCAGCTCCTGGACACCGTTCGCACCGGCCCGCTGCAGCAGGTTGTCCAGCATCGGAATGAGGCTGTCGCCGCCTTCGAGCGAGAAACGCTTCTGGCCGACGTAGCGCGTGTGGAGGTACTTCTCCAGGATCTCTGCGGCGGTAAGACGTTCGAGGATATGACGCTTGTAGTCCGGCGAATAGCTCGGGCGCGAGCGGATGCCCTCGAAGCGCTGCTGCAACCAGCGCTTCTGGCTGGTGTCCGTGAGGTACATGTACTCGAGACCGATGGTGCCGCAGTAGGTCTCCTTGAGCGATTGCAGGATCTCCCGCAAGGTGGCCTGCTGCGGGCCGACCAGCGTGCCGGTGTTGAACACGCGGTCCATATCGGACTCGGTGAAGCCATGCCAGGCCGGATCGAGTTCCGGCACTTCCGGCTTCTCGAGGCGCTTCAGCGGGTCGAGGCTGGCATGACGGGCGCCGAGAAAGCGGTACGAACTGATCAACTGGAACACCGCCGCCTGTTTGCGGCCCAGCTCGGCCAGGTCGGAGGGCGAGAGCTGCGAACCGCTGCGGCTGCGATCGCGCGCGATGCGTCCGATCAGTTCCCGCACCGGCGCGTGCGACACGTCGCGCGGTCCGGGCAGCACCTGGATCTGGTCGAAGTAGCGTTTCCACTCGGGGCCGACCGAGCTCTGGTCTTCGAGGTACTTCTCGTAGAGTTCGTCGATGTAGGGCGCGTTGCCGCCGAACAGGTACGAACCGGACATCAGATCCTTCATCATGGAGCGTCTCTCCTCGGGGCCGCGCTCGTTCGAATCAGCCGCGTTTCGCGATCGGGACTACGTTGCGCTGCGTGGCGCCGACGAACAGCTGGCGGGGCCGCGCGATCTTGTACTCGGGGTCGGCGATCATCTCGTTCAACTGCGCGATCCAGCCTACGGTACGCGCCAGGGCGAAGATGGCGGTGAACAGCGGCACCGGAATGCCGATCGCCTTTTGCACGATGCCGGAATAGAAGTCGACGTTCGGATAGAGTTTGCGGCTCACGAAGTAGTCGTCTTCCAGCGCGATCTTCTCCAGCGCCATCGCGAGCTTGAACAGCGGGTCGTCGCCGAGCCCCAGCTCGGTCAGCACTTCGTGGCAGGTCTCGCGCATCAGCTTCGCACGCGGATCGTAGTTCTTGTACACGCGGTGGCCGAAGCCCATCAGCCGTACGGTCGAATTCTTGTCCTTCACCTTGGTGATGAACTCGCCGATCTTCTCGACCCCGCCCATCTGCTGGATCTCGCCCAGCATGTTGAGGCAGGCTTCGTTGGCACCGCCGTGGGCGGGGCCCCACAGACACGCCACCCCCGCCGCGATGGCTGCGAACGGATTGGTGCCCGACGAAGCGCACAGCCGCACCGTGGAAGTCGACGCGTTCTGCTCGTGGTCGGCGTGCAGGATGAAGATGCGGTCCAGCGCGCGGACCAGCACGTCGTTCACGACCGACAGCTTGTTGCGCGGATACATGTAGGGCTGGCCGACCGAGTACTTGTAGGCCATGGCCACCAGTGTGGGCATCTTCGCGATCAGTCGGATCGCCGAGATGTCGCGCTGCCGGGCGTCGTGCAGGTTCATGGAATCCGGATAGAACGCGGACAACCCGCCCACCAGGCCCGTCATGACGGCCATCGGGTGCGCGTCGCGGCGGAAGCCGCGCATGAAGAACTGCATCTGCTCGTTCACCATCGTGTGCTGCATCACGCGGTTCACGAAGTCGGTCTTCTGGGCCGGGTTCGGCAATTCGCCGTAGAGGATCAGGTGACACACCTCGAGAAAGTCGCAGTTGGTTGCGAGTTGCTCGATGGGATAGCCGCGATACAGCAGCTCACCCTTGTCGCCGTCGATATAGGTGATGCTCGAATTGCACGACGCCGTCGACAGGAATCCCGGGTCGTAGGTGAACTTGCCGGTGGTGCCGTACAGCTTGCGGATGTCGATCACGTCGGGACCGACGGCGCCCTTGAGCACCGGCAGCTCGATGGACGGAGTCCCGTCGCTGAACGTGATGGTGGCCTTCTCGTTGTTGCTCATCACTCTCTCCGCAGTGGCTGGAGCCTTCATTGTAGGGGCTTTTTCGGCATTTTGCTGCTTTGCATCAAACGGTTCCGACCCGCCTGAGGGTGTCCAGCAGTGCCTCTTCCGCCTGGTCAGCCGAATGACTCCTCCCGGAGACGAGGTCCCAGAGGTCGGTATCGGCACGGCCGAGCAGACCTGAAAAGGTTTCCTGCTGGGCCGGTGTCAGGCGTTCGAAGCCGCCCTCGAGGAAACTCGTCAGGATCAGGTCGAGTTCGAGCAGTCCCCGCCGGCAACGCCAGCGGATGCGATCGAGGGTGCGGTCGGAGTCGGGGTTGATCACCTAGGGACGTCGGGCACGTCGCTTGGAGGCGTGGCCTCAGGTCATTCGTCGGACCATGAGGTCCTTGATCTTGCCGATGGCCCGGGTGGGGTTGAGGCCCTTCGGACAGACGTCGACGCAGTTCATGATCGAATGGCAGCGAAACAGCCGATACGGGTCTTCCAGATCGTCCAACCGTTCGCTGGTCGCCTGGTCGCGAGTGTCGGCGATGAACCGGTAGGCGGCGAGCAGGCCCGCCGGCCCCACGAACTTGTCGGGATTCCACCAGAACGACGGGCAGGACGTGGAGCAGCAGGCGCACAGGATGCACTCGTACAAGCCGTCCAGCTCTTCGCGCTCGGCCTGGCTCTGGAGGCGTTCCTTGTCGGGTGGCACCTCGTTGTTGCGCAGGTACGGCTTGATCGAGTGGTACTGCTTGAAGAACTGCGACATGTCCACGATCAGGTCGCGGATCACGGGCAGGCCCGGCAGCGGTCGCAGTTCCACCGGTTCCTTCAGGTCCGCGAGCCGGGTGATGCACGCCAGTCCATTGCGGCCGTTGATGTTCATGGCGTCGGACCCGCACACCCCCTCGCGGCAGGAACGGCGCAGCGAGAGACTGTCGTCCACGGACTTGATGCGCACCAGTGCATCGAGCAGCATCCGGTCGGTCGGCTCGAGCGCGATGTCGTAGTCCTTCATGTAGGGCTGCGCGTCCTTGTCCGGGTCGTACCGGTAGATCCTGAATCGCATCGGGTCGTTCCTAGTAGCTGCGGACCTTCGGCTCGAAGGTCTGGGCGGTCATGGGCTGCAGGTTGACGGGCTTGTAGTCGAGGCGACTGCCGTCGCGGTACCAGAGCGAGTGCTTCAACCAGTTCACGTCGTCGCGCTTGGCGAAATCCGCCCGGTCGTGGGCGCCGCGGCTTTCCTGGCGGGCGTCGGCGGAAACCAGGGTCGCCACCGCCACCTCGATGAGGTTGTCCAGTTCGAGCGCTTCCACTCGCGCGGTATTGAACGTCCTGCTCTTGTCCTTGATCTCGGTGCGCTTGGCTCGCTCGGCGACCGCCTTGATCTTCTGGACGCCGGATTGCAGCATGTCCGGAAACCGGAACACGCCGCAATGGGCCTGCATGGTCCGGCGCATTTCCGCGCCGACCTCGAACACGCTCTCGCCACCGGTCTGCCCGTCCAGGCGCGCCATGCGCTGCATCGAGTAGTCGCCGGCATCCGTCGGCAGGTCCTTGTGGCCCGGGTTCTCCTTGAGGAACCGGATCACGCTCTCGCCCGACGCGCGGCCGAAGACCAGCAGGTCGGTGAGGGAATTGGTGCCGAGCCGGTTCGCGCCATGCACCGATGCGCACGCGCATTCGCCGGCAGCGTAGAAGCCGGGGACCACGGTATTCGGATTGCCGTTCGCCGGGGCTACCACTTCGCCGTGATAGTTGGTCGGCACCCCGCCCATCTGATAGTGGCACGTGGGCACCACGGGAATCGGATCCTTGACCGGGTCGACGTTCGCGAATTTCTTCGCGATCTCGCGGATGCCGGGCAGCCGCTTCTCGATGACGTCGAGCCCGAGGTGATCGAGCTTGAGCAGGATGTGGTCGGCTTCCTTGCCGGCACCACGCCCTTCCTTGATCTCGGTCGCCATGGCGCGCGACACCACGTCGCGGCTCGCGAGATCCTTCATGGTGGGCGCATAGCGTTCCATGAAGCGCTCGCCGTCCTTGTTGAGCAGATAACCGCCTTCGCCGCGCACGCCCTCGGTGATCAGCACGCCGGCTCCGGCCACGCCGGTCGGATGGAATTGCCAGAACTCCATGTCCTCGAGCGGGATACCGGCACGCGCTGCCATGCCGAGGCCGTCGCCGGTGTTGATGAAGGCGTTGGTGCTGGCCGAATAGATGCGCCCCGCCCCACCCGTGGCGAACAGGGTCGCGCGTGCATGGAAGATCCAGACCTCGCCGGTCTCCATCTCCATGGCGGTCACACCGAGCACCTGGCCGCTGGCGTCGCGGATGAGATCGAGCGCCATCCACTCCACGAAGAACAGCGTATTGGCGCGCACGTTGCGCTGATAGAGGGTGTGCAGCATCGCGTGGCCGGTGCGGTCGGCGGCGCAGCAGGAACGCTGCACCGGACGCTCGCCGAAGTTCTGCGAGTGGCCACCGAACGGACGCTGATAGACGGTACCGTCCTCGTTGCGGTCGAACGGCATGCCGAAGTGCTCGAGTTCGATGACGGCCTGCGGCGCCATGCGGCAGAGGAACTCGATCGCGTCCTGGTCGCCGAGGTAGTCGGAGCCCTTGATCGTGTCGTACATGTGCCAGAGCCAGGAGTCTTCCCCCATGTTGCCGAGCGCAGCACCGATGCCGCCCTGCGCCGCGACCGTGTGCGAGCGCGTCGGGAAGACCTTCGAGAGCACGGCAACCTTGAGGCCGGCCTCGGCCAGCTGCAGCGACGCGCGCATGCCGGCTCCACCGGCGCCGACGATCACGGCATCGAATTTCCGGGTGGGCAGCGCCATCAGTAGAGACTCCAGAGGATCTGCACGGACCAGAGCGCGTAGCCGACGAGCAGCAGGACCACGCCGACCAGAAGGGTCAACCGCAATCCGGCCGGTTTCACGTAGTCCATGAAAATGTCGCGCACGCCGATCCAGGCGTGCCAGAACAGCGCCAACAGGAACAGCAGGCTCGCGAGACGCATCCATTGCTGCGACATCAAGCTCTTCCACGCGCCGTAGTGCTCGGGGCGATGGAAGACCACGATGAACAGCATCACCAGTGCGAACACCGCCATCACCACCGCCGTGACGCGCTGGACCAGCCAGTCGCGCAACCCGTAGTGGGCTCCGACCACGATGCGCTTCACCATAGCCACACCCCGAAAACGACGGTGAGCACCAGGCTCACACCCAGGACGGCGAAGCTGCTGGCGCGCGCTGCGGCGAGATCGGTGCCGACATGCACGTCGAGCAGCAGATAGCGGATGCCGGCACAGAAGTGATGCAGGAAGGCCCAGAGGAGGCCGAGCAGGATCAGCTTCACGAGCACACAGGACATCCACTCGCGAAAGTGGATGTAGCTCTCCGGCGATTGCAGGCTTGCCTGCAGCAGGTAGAGCAGGAACGGCAGCATCAGGAACAGGCCAGCGCCGCTGATGCGGTGGAGGATCGAGACGATGCCGGGGACCGGCAGCTTGATCTGAAACAGGTTCAGATGCTTCGGTCGGGACTTCGCCATGCGGAGGCTTTCGGGGGCAGCAGGCAAGAAGGGAGGACGCGCCAGGATCGAGGCGCGCAATCTCAGGTGATCTCGTTCGCGTAGTGATGCCGGGAGGTGTTGCAGAAACCGCGACGAAGCTCCACCGGCTTCCGGTCGTAAGTATAGGCCACGCGCTCCATCAGCAGAAGCGGCGTGCCCGGTGCGACGTCGAGGAATGCAGCGATATCGGCATCGGCATCGACCGCCTTGAGCTGTTCTTCGGCCGCCACGATCTTCACGTGGTAGGCCGACTCATACATGCTGTAGAGCATGCAGCGGTGACGCTCGACCACCTCTGGTCCGAGGCCCTGGAACAGGTCGGCCGACACGCGCGCTTCCTCGAACAGGATGCGATTGCCGTTGATCGAAAGCGTCCGCCGCAGACGCACCAGGCTCGCACCCGTGGGCAGCGCCAGCATGCGCGCGCTGGTGGCGTCGGCGCGGATCCGCCGCACGTCGATCAACTCGGCTTCGAGCTCTTCCACACTGCCATCGTCGGGCGTGAGGCGCAGAAAGGAAAGCTGCGAGCGCGTGTGCGCATGGGAGGCCACGAACGTGCCGCGCCCCTGCTTGCGCACCAGTACGTTCTCGCCGGCGAGCTCTCCCACTGCCTTGCGGACCGTTCCCTGGCTCACGCGGAAGCGCTGGGCGAGGTCGATTTCGCTCGGGATGGGCTCGCCCGGGCGCCACTCCCCGGCGGACAGGCGCTCGGTGAGCTGTGCCTTGATGCGCCGGTAGAGGGGCTGGAAGCCGGAAACGGGTTGCTCGGTCTTCATGATCGGCCGCTGTTGTACCACAGCAAACCGGTGCCAGCCAAGAATTGCTCTATCAGAGGTCTGATATAAGACTTGCGTTGACACGCCGCAGCGCACATCACTATCATCCGCCTGCTGTTTCGCTCGCGGGGCGAAGGAAAAGATCGCTTGCCGCGCTGCGACACGCGGCGCGCCCCGGACGCCGCCGGCCAGATGGCGGCGGTCCCCGACCCGATTTTCCACGAGGAGCCTCTCCCCCCATGAAGACCCCCGTTCGCGTCGCCGTGACCGGCGCCGCCGGCCAGATCGGCTACAGCCTGCTGTTTCGCATCGCTTCCGGTGCCATGCTCGGGGCCGATCAGCCGGTCATCCTGCAATTGCTGGAGATTCCGGACGAGAAGGCGCAGAAGGCGCTGAAGGGCGTAATGATGGAGGTAGACGACTGCGCCTTCCCGCTGCTCGCCGGCATGAGCGCCCACAGCGATCCGGCCACGGCGTTCAAGGACATCGACGTCGCCCTCCTGGTGGGTGCGCGTCCGCGCGGCCCCGGGATGGAGCGCAAGGATCTCCTCGCGGCCAACGCGCAGATCTTCACCGCCCAGGGCAAGGCGCTCGACCAGGTGGCCAGCCGCAACGTGAAGGTGCTGGTGGTCGGCAATCCGGCAAACACCAACGCCTACATCGCCATGAAGTCGGCGCCGAGCCTGCCCAAGGCCAATTTCACCGCGATGATGCGGCTCGACCATAACCGTGCCCTGTCGCAACTGGCGGCCAGGACCGGTCAGCCGGTCGCCTCCATCGAGAAGCTGGTGGTCTGGGGCAACCATTCCCCCACCATGTATCCGGACATCCGCTTCGCCACCATCGGCGGCAAGGCCGCCAAGACCCTGGTGAACGACGAGACCTGGTATCGCGACACGTACATCCCCACGGTGGGCAAGCGCGGTGCCGCGATCATCGAAGCACGCGGCCTGTCCTCGGCCGCTTCCGCCGCCAACGCCGCCATCGACCACATGCGCGACTGGGTGCTCGGCACCAACGGCAAGTGGGTCACCATGGGTGTCGCCTCCGACGGCGGCTACGGGGTGCCGCAGGACATCATCTACGGTGTGCCGGTGATTTGCGCCGGTGGCCGGTACGAAGTGGTGAAGGGCCTCGAGATCGACGAGTTCTCGCGCTCGAAGATGGACAACACGCTGAAGGAACTGCTCGAAGAACGCGACGGCGTGCAGCATCTGCTCGGCTGAACCCGCCCATCCCCACAGGACGCCTGACCATGGCTCTTTCCGCATCTCCCGGTGCCCGTTTCCGCGCCGCCCTTGCCGCGGAAAAGCCGCTGCAGGTCGTGGGTGCCATCAACGCTTATCACGCCCGGCTCGCCGAGCGCTCCGGCTTCAAGGCGATCTACCTGTCCGGTGGCGGCGTGGCCGCAGGATCGCTCGGGCTGCCCGACCTCGGGATCAGCAATCTCGACGACGTACTGATCGACGTGCGCCGGATCACCGACGTCTGTTCGCTGCCGCTGCTGGTGGACGTCGATACCGGTTTCGGGGCCAGCGCCTTCAACATCGCCCGCACCACCAGATCGCTGATCAAGTTCGGCGCGGCCGCCATGCACATCGAGGATCAGGTGGGTGCCAAGCGCTGCGGCCACCGCCCGGGCAAGGAACTGGTGACCACGCAGGAGATGGTGGATCGCGTCAAAGCCGCGGCCGACGCGCGCACCGACCCGAACTTCGTGATCATGGCGCGCACCGACGCCCTCGCGGTCGAAGGTCTGGAGGCCGCGATCGAACGGGCCGCGCGTTGCGTCGAAGCCGGCGCCGACATGATCTTCCCGGAAGCGATGACCGAGCTTTCGATGTACCGCAAGTTCGCCGAGGCCGTGAAAGTCCCGGTGCTCGCGAACATCACGGAGTTCGGCTCGACACCCCTGTTCACGGTCGACGAACTGCGTTCCGCCGACGTGAGCCTGGTGCTCTATCCGCTGTCGGCGTTCCGTGCGATGAACAAGGCCGCGCTCAACGTGTATTCGCACATCCGCAAGGACGGCACGCAGAAGAACGTCGTGGACACCATGCAGACGCGCGCCGAGCTGTACGACTACCTCGACTACCACGCGTACGAAAACAAGCTGGACGAACTGTTCGCCAAGGAGAAAGCTTAAGTGAGCACGGAGACTGCCGACACGCCCGCCGCGGGCTTCAAGCCGAAGAAGTCAGTCGCCCTGTCGGGTGTCACGGCGGGCAATACCGCCCTGTGCACCGTGGGCCGCACCGGCAACGATCTGCACTATCGCGGCTACGACATCCTCGATTTCGCCGACGACGCGACCTTCGAGGAGATCGCCCACCTGCTGGTGCACGGCAAGCTGCCGAACAAGGCCGAGCTCGCGAGCTACTGTGGGCGCCTGAGGGGCATGCGCGGGCTGCCCGCCAGCCTCAAGGCGGCACTGGAGTGGATCCCCTCTTCCGCGCACCCGATGGACGTCATGCGCACCGGCGTGTCGATGCTGGGCACATTGCTGCCGGAGAAGGACGACCACAACATCGCCGGCGCGCGCGAGATCGCCGACCGCCTGATGGCGAGCCTGGGTTCGGTGCTGCTCTACTGGTACCACTGGAGTCACAACGGCCGCCGCATCGACACCGAAACCGACGACGAGTCCATCGCCGGCCACTTCCTGCATCTGCTGCACGGCAAGCCGCCGTCCGCGTTGTGGGAGCGCGCGATGCAGACATCGCTCAACCTGTACGCCGAGCACGAGTTCAACGCCTCCACGTTCACCGGTCGCGTGATCGCCGGTACGGGCTCCGATATGTACTCCGCCTTGACCGGAGCCATCGGCGCGTTGCGCGGACCGAAGCATGGCGGCGCGAACGAAGTCGCGTTCGACACGCAGGGCCGCTACAACGACCCGGACGAGGCGGAAGCCGACATCGTCCGCCGCGTGGCGAACAAGGAGATCGTGATCGGCTTCGGCCATCCGGTGTACACCATCGCCGACCCGCGCAACGAGGTCATCAAGGAAGTCGCGCGCCGCCTGTCGAAGGACAACGGCAACATGAAGCTGTTCGACATCGCGGAGCGGCTCGAGGCCGTGATGTGGCGCGAGAAGAAGATGTTCCCCAACCTCGACTGGTTCAGCGCCGTCAGCTACCACATGATGGGTGTCCCCACCGCCATGTTCACGCCGCTGTTCGTGATCTCACGCATGTCGGGCTGGTCGGCCCACGTCATCGAACAGCGGGTCGACGGCAAGATCATCCGCCCGAGCGCCAACTACACCGGCCCCGAGAACCTGTCCTGGGTTCCCCTCGAGCGCCGCAAGTAACCGCCCCCCTCTTACTCCTCTGCCCGAAACCATGTCCGCACACATCTCGAACGTCCGCCCGAAACCCGACAAGGTCCTGGTCGACATCGTCGACTACGTCACCAAATACAAGATCAACAGCAGGCAAGCCTACGAGACGGCGCGCTACTGTCTGATCGACACCCTCGGTTGCGGCTTCGAGGCGCTCGAATACCCCGCCTGCACCAAGCTGCTCGGGCCGATCGTGCCCGGCACCGTGGTACCCAACGGCGCCAAGGTGCCCGGCACCCAGTTCCAGCTCGATCCGATCCAGGCCGCCTTCAACATCGGTGCCATGATCCGTTGGCTGGACTTCAACGACACCTGGCTCGCGGCCGAGTGGGGACATCCCTCCGACAACCTGGGCGGCATTCTCGCCACCGCCGACTGGCTGTCGCGCAACGCGCTGGCCGCCGGCAAGAAGCCGCTCACCGTGAACGACGTGCTGACCGCCATGATCAAGGCGCACGAGATCCAGGGCTGCATCGCGCTGGAGAACTCGTTCAACAAGGTCGGCCTGGATCACGTGGTCCTGGTGAAGGTCGCTTCCACGGCCGTGGTCGCCCAGATGATGGGGCTCACGCGCGACGAGATCATCAACGCCGTGTCGCTCGCCTGGGTCGATGGCCAGTCGCTGCGTACCTATCGCCACGCGCCGAATACCGGTTCGCGCAAGAGTTGGGCTGCCGGTGACGCCACTTCGCGTGCCGTGCGCTTGGCACTGATCGCCAAGACCGGCGAAATGGGCTATCCGTCGGTGCTGTCGGCCAAGACCTGGGGCTTCTACGACGTGCTGTTCAAGGGCAACGCGTTCAAGTTCCAGCGCCCCTACGGCAGCTACGTGATGGAGAACGTGCTCTTCAAGATCTCCTTTCCGGCCGAGTTCCACTCGCAGACCGCGGTCGAATGTGCGATGGACATCCATGCGGCCCTCAAGAAGGCCGGTCGCAAGCCGGAGGACATCAAGAAGATCACGATCCGCACCCACGAGGCATGCATCCGGATCATCGACAAGAAGGGGCCGCTCAACAACCCGGCCGACCGCGACCATTGCATCCAGTACATGGTGGCGGTGCCGATCCTCTTCGGGCGCCTGACCGCCGAGGACTACGAGGACGCGGTCGCCAAGGACCCGCGCATCGACAAGCTGCGCGACAAGATCGTCTGTGTCGAGGACAAGCAGTTCACCAAGGACTACCACGATCCGGCCAAGCGATCGATCGCCAACGCGCTGGCAGTCGAGTTCACCGACGGCAAGAAGCTGGGCGAGTTCGTGTGCGAGTATCCCATCGGCCACAAGCGCCGTCGCAAGGAAGGCATGCCGGTGCTGGTGGAGAAGTTCAAGACCAACCTTGCCCGCCGGTTCCCGACGAAGCAGCAGGCCGCCATTCTCGACCTGTGCCTCGATCCCAAGAAGCTGGCGGCGACACCGGTGAACGAGTTCGTCGATCTGTTCGTCATCTGATCACCTGAAGTTCGCGTCCCTCGGAGACCACGCATGAGCCACAACCTGTTCGGCAGCCTGCAGGAGTTCAAGATCGGTACCGCCAAGGGGAAGCTGTATTCCCTCCCGGCTCTGGAGAAGGCCGGCCTGGGCAAGATCTCGCGCCTGCCGGTGTCGATCCGGATCGTGCTGGAGGCAGTGCTGCGCAACTGTGACGGCAAGAAAGTCACCGAGGAGCACGTGAAGCAGCTGGCAGGCTGGAAGCCGACGGCCGAACGCGTTGATGAAATCCCGTTCGTGGTGGCGCGCGTGGTGCTGCAGGACTTCACCGGCGTGCCGCTGCTGGCGGATCTGGCGGCCATGCGCAACGTCGCCAACCGCATGGGCAAGAACCCCAAGACCATCGAGCCGCTGGTGCCGGTGGATCTGGTGGTCGACCACTCCGTGATGATCGACCACTTCGGCACCAAGGACTCCCTCGATCTCAACATGAAGCTCGAGTTCTCGCGCAACCGCGAGCGCTACGAGTTCATGAAGTGGGGCATGCAGGCCTTCGACACCTTCGGCGTGGTACCGCCCGGCTTCGGCATCGTGCACCAGGTGAATCTCGAATACCTGGCGCGCGGCGTCCACAAGAAGGACGGGGTGTACTACCCGGACACCCTGGTGGGTACCGATTCGCACACCACCATGATCAACGGCATCGGCGTCGTGGGTTGGGGCGTGGGCGGCATCGAAGCGGAAGCCGGCATGCTCGGGCAGCCGGTGTACTTCCTGACGCCCGACGTGGTCGGTGTCGAGCTGAAGGGCCGCCTGCGCGAAGGCGTCACCGCCACCGACCTGGTGCTCGCGGTGACCGAGATGCTGCGCAAGGCCAAGGTGGTGGGCAAGTTCGTCGAATTCTTCGGCGAGGGCACCGAGTCCCTCGCCCTCCCCGACCGCGCCACCATCGCGAACATGGCGCCGGAGTACGGCGCGACCATGGGCTTCTTCCCCGTGGACGACAAGACCGTGGAGTACTTCAAGGGGACCGGCCGCACCAAGGCCGAGATCGACGCCTTCGAGGCCTACTTCAAGGCGCAAGGGCTGTTCGGCATTCCGCAGGCCGGGGCCATCGACTATTCGACGACGCTCACGCTCGACCTGGCACAGGTCGCGCCCTCGCTGGCGGGGCCGAAGCGCCCGCAGGACCGCATCGAGATCGGCAACGTGAAGAAGCAATTCACGTCGCTGTTCAGCAAGTCCACCACCGACAACGGGTTCAACCAGCCGGCCGAAAAACTGGGACAGGTGTTCAAGGCGCCCAGCGGCCTCGAAATCCGCAATGGCGACGTGCTGATCGCAGCCATCACCTCCTGCACCAACACGTCCAATCCGGGCGTCCTGCTAGCCGCGGGTCTGCTCGCGAAGAAAGCAGTCGCAGCCGGTCTCACGGTCAAGCCGCACATCAAGACCTCGCTCGCACCCGGCTCGCGCATCGTCACCGAATATCTCGGCAAAGCGGGCCTGCTGCCCTACCTGGAGAAGCTCGGCTTCAATGTCGCTGCCTACGGCTGTACGACGTGCATCGGCAATGCCGGCGATCTCACGCCCGAGATCAACGAAGCGATCACGAAGAACGATCTCATCTGCGCTGCGGTGCTGTCCGGCAACCGCAATTTCGAAGCGCGTATCCACCCCAATCTGAAGGCGAACTTCCTCGCGTCGCCGCCGCTGGTGGTGGCCTACGCACTCGCGGGCACGGTCCTCAAGGATCTGATGACCGAACCGGTCGGCAAGGGCAAGGGCGGCAAGGATGTCTACCTGGGCGACATCTGGCCTTCCAGCGAGGAAGTACATGCACTGATGCGCCACGCCATGAACCCGAAGGCGTTTGCGGCCAACTACGGCCAGGTCAAGAGTAATCCGGGCGAGCTGTGGCAGAAGATCGAGGGTGTCGAAGGTCAGGTCTACAACTGGCCGAAATCCACCTACATCGCGGAACCGCCGTTCTTCGAGGGCTTCGGCATGCAGCCCGCCGCCGCCGGTGATGCGGGTGTCAAGGGTGCGCGGGCGCTGGGTGTCTTCGGCGATTCCATCACCACCGACCACATCTCGCCGGCCGGGTCGATCAAGGACACCTCGCCGGCCGGCAAGTGGCTGCTGGCGAACGGTGTGACCAAGGCCGACTTCAACAGCTACGGCTCACGCCGCGGCAACCACGAAGTCATGATGCGCGGGACGTTCGCCAACGTCCGCATCAAGAACCTCATGATTCCGGCCAAGGCGGACGGTTCGCGGGTGGAAGGCGGCATCACGCTGCACCAGCCCGATGGCGCCGAGCTGTCGATCTACGACGCGGCCATGAAGTACATCGCCGATGGCGTGCCGACGGTCGTATTCGGCGGCGAGGAGTACGGTACCGGCTCCTCGCGCGACTGGGCTGCCAAGGGCACCCAGCTCCTGGGGGTGAAGGCGGTCGTGGCCCGCAGCTTCGAGCGCATCCACCGCTCCAACCTGGTCGGCATGGGTGTCCTGCCGCTGCAGTTCACCGGCTCCGATTCCATCGAAACGCTGGGCATCAAGGGCGACGAGCAGTTCGACATCCTGGTGGGCAGCGACTTGAAACCCCAGCAGGACGCGACCCTCGTGATCCGCCGCAAGGACGGTACCGAAGCCAAAGCCAAGTTGAAGCTGCGGATCGACACCCCCATCGAGGTCGACTACTACCGCCACGGCGGCATCCTGCCGTTCGTGCTGCGGGAGTTGATCGCTGCCGCCTGAAGCGGCTGACGGTTGACCCCGATACGCAAAGACCCGGACAACATCCGGGTCTTTGATTTTCAGGGGAGCTGAAGCCTCAAGCGGCTACCGGAGCCGGCATGACGACGGGCGCTGGCATGGCGGTGGGGGCTTCCCGGACGACATAGCTCACCAGAGGCTTGTCCGGATTCCGGTTGATGTAGATCGCACAGGTCACCCGCAGGAGCGAGGCGAAGCTCGAGATGGAGTCCTCGCGCGCCTGCATCTCCTCATAGAGCTTGCCGATGAACCGCGGGGTGCTCAAGCCCTCGCTGGCGGCGGCCTCGTCCAGGACGCGCCAGAACAGGCGCTCCAGACAGATGCTGGTCACGAAACCCGACAGGCGCACCGAGCGCTTCTCGCGCGCATAGAGTCGCTTGTCCTGGCCGGAATAGAGATTGCACATGATGCTCCTCCCACGACTTCAAGCTCGCGGCACGCCCTCCCGCGAAACCGCATCTGACGGCGGTCGTTGTGGCTCAGAGTTTACCGGGTGGCGCCCGCGCGTCAACGCGACCAGCGTGGACGCATCCCCCAAGCCTCCGCGGGTCACGGCCTCCTCGCGCGGGGGGGGGCATTGGGTCCGCCCGAGCCCACCCGCAAAAGAAGGGCCCGGTTGCCCGGGCCCGATTTTCGAGGGGAGAGTCGCCGCCAGGGTTCTACAATTCCTTCGCCGCCATCTGCTTGGCGATGTAGTCCGCCTGCCGCAAGGCCAGAGCCACGATGGTGAGAGTCGGGTTCTCGGCCGCCCCGGTGGTGAATACGCTGCCGTCCGACACGAACAGGTTCTTGATGTCGTGCGTCTGGCCCCACTTGTTCACCACGCCGTCGCCGGGCTTCTCGCTCATGCGGTTGGTGCCGAGGTTGTGGGTCGACGGGTAAGGCGGTGTCTTGTAGGTTCGCACCGCACCGACCGATTCGTACAGGGCACAGCCCTGTTGGTAGGCGTGCTCGCGCATGGCAATGTCGTTCGGGTGATCGTCGAAGTGCACGTTGGCGACCGGCATGCCGTAAGCGTCCTTGAGATTCGCGTTCAAGGTGACGCGATTCGATTCCTGCGGCATGTCCTCGCCCACCAGCCACATGCCCGCCATGTTCTCGTAGCGGTCCATGGCCCAGGTGAAATCGCGGCCCCACATGCCCGGCTCCAGGAACGCGGCGATGAACGGCAGTCCGAGCGACAGCGTCTCCATCTCATAGCCGCCGGCGAAGCCACGCGACGGATCGTGGCGCGATTCGTCGGTGACGATGCCGGCCATGGTGGTGCCACGGTACATGTGCACCTCACGGTCGAACACGGCGTACACCGACCCGGTCATGTGGCGCATGTAGTTCTTGCCCACCTGCCCCGAGGAGTTCGCCAACCCGTCCTTGAACATGCTCGACGCCGAATTGAGCAGGATGCGCGGTGACTCGATCGAATTGCCGGCCACGCAAACCGCGCGCGCCTTCTGCAACTGGATCTTGCCGCTCTTGTCGGCGTACTCGACGCCGGTCACCTTGCCCTTGGCATCGTGCACGATGCGCACCGCCATGGAATTGGGCCGGACTTCCAGTTTGTTGGTGGCTTCGCCCTTGGGGATCGCTTCGTAGAGCGTCGACCATTTCGCCCCGGACTTGCAGCCCTGGAAGCAGAAACCGATCTGCTGACAGGAACCGCGGCCGTCGCGCGGCTGCGAATTGATCGACATGTTGCCGGTGTGGAAATTCTTGTAGCCCATCTTGGCCGCACCGGCCGCCAGCACCTTGTAATTGTTGTTGCCGGGCAGGCGCGGAATGCCGTTGGTGCCGGTCGTGCCCATCTTCTTCTCGGCACGGTCATAGTACGGGTCCAGTTCCGCCCGGGTGATCGGCCAGTCGAGCAGGTTCGCCCCGGCGATGTTGCCGTAGTTGGTCTTTGCCTTGAACTCGTGGTCCTCGATGCGCAGCGAAGCGCCAGCCCAGTGGATGGTGGAGCCACCGACTGCGCGCACGATCCACGCGGGCAGGCCCGAGAAATCCTTCGCCACGCGCCAGTTGCCCGACGTGCTGCGTGGATCGAGCCAGGAGATCTTCACGAAATTGGACCACTCGTCGTTCTCGAAGTCCGGGATCTCCCAGCGGTTGCCCGCTTCGAGCAGGACGGTGTCGATGCCCTTGATAGCAAGTTCGGCCGCGAGCGTGCCGCCGCCTGCGCCGGAACCGATCACGACGACGACCTTGTCGTCGGTCTGATTGTATTTTGCCGCCATGTCACTCTCCTCCGATGTGCTTAGCAGGTGTCGCTTCGACTGGAACCCGGCCTAGAGCCAGGCAATGTCGTCGAAGCCGCGCTTCAGGTAGCCACCCAGGTGCGCCGAAGCGCCCTCGTAGCCCAGCACCTGCCAGACATCCGGATTGTTGTAGATGCCCGTGATCATGTCGCCGCGGATCTTCTGGAAGAACGCGGTCGATTCCATCGACTGGAGGATGCCGACTCGGTCGGATTCCTTCGCGATGGCGGCATAGTCCTTCTTGAACTTGTTGCGTGCCGCCGCATTGAGCTCCTTCACGCCGTCGGTGAGCAGCTTGTCGGTGGCGGGATCCTTGGCTGCTGCGCCGTCGAGCATCTCCACGACCTTCATGTAGGTGCCGTCGGACAGTCCGTCGTGCGGATAGACGTCGCGCGTCATGCGCAGCAGCGTCTTCACCTCGCCCGCGTCGAGTGCCTTGAGCGCCTGCGCCCAGGCTTCGGTCGGGGTAGCCAGCAGTGCCGTCGTGGACATGACACCAGCGCCGGCCACCGCTGCGCCGGATTTCTTCATGAACTCGCGACGTTCAGGCCGCATGGCCGCGTCGCTCGGATCGTGGTCCTTCATGGTTCCTCCCTGGTCTTGTCGTGGATCGTCGAAATCACCGTTCCGCGCAGCCAATGCGGATATCGCAATGCAGCATCGAGCGGGACCGATAACTCGGCCACGGTAGCATCGCACTCCGCCCCGGGGTAGTAGCCCTGTACTACAGCCGGCGCTCGGTCCGATAGCCGTTGATCGCGGCACCGTGGTCGCCGCGGCCGAACGCGATGCCGCACACGAGCAACCGGTCGGGGCCGAATTCCAGGTGTTCGTGCACGACATCGGCATAGGTTGCCAGCGCCGCCTGGGGAATCGCCGCCACGCCTGTGGCCTGGGCCGCCAGGAGGAAGCTCATCACGTAGAGCCCGCAGTCGAGTCCGCCGTAGAACCCGAGAGATGCATCGGTGGTGATGAACGCGGCGTGGGGAGCCCCGAAGAACCGGAAGTTCTCGAAGGACTGTTCGCGGGCGCGCGCCCGGTCGTCGCGGCCGATGCCGAGCGACTTATAGAGCTGCACGCCGCACACCTTGCGCCGCTCGCGATACACGCCGAGATAGGCTTCGGGGAACGGAAAGTCCGGCGTCGGTGGCGTACCCTCGGCCGCCCGTGCATACAGCTCGCTCCCCAGTCGCCCCAAGGCGGCGCCGGAGACGATCGTCACCTGCCAGGGTTGCGTGTTGCACCAGGACGGTGTGCGCTGGGCCGCGGCCAGGATGGCATCGATGGTCGGGCGGTCCAGGGGTTCGGGGTGGAATGCCCGGCAGCTATAGCGTCCTTCGAGCAGTTGCCGGAGCGCTCCCAGCGGCGGCGCCTCCATCACGCGAACTTCGGTTTGAATTTGTCGTCCACCTCGATCTGATAGGCGATCGCGAGGCGGTTGGTCTGGTTCGCGAGCGCGACGATGGCCGATAGCTCGCCGAACATCTCGTCGTCCATCCCCTGCTTGCGTGCCGAGGCCCCGTGCGAATGGATGCAGTACTCGCAGTTGTTGGTCATGCTGACCGCGATGTAGATCAACTCCTTGGTGAGGGGGTCGAGGCGCGTGCCGGGCCCCATGACCTGCTTCACCTGGGACCAGATGCGCGCGAGAGTCGGCGGATGGGTCGCGAGCGCCTTCCAGATGTTGTTGATCCAGTCGACCTTGCGCGTCGCCATGATGTCGTCGTACACCGCGCGCACTTCCGGGCTGTGATCGCCACCGCCCGTCGAGTGTAGCACCGCGCGTGGACAGTCCGCCGCGGCCAAGGCGATAATGCCGGCTTCACCTCGCATCGCTCCAAGTCCATGAAGTTATTGTTCGATCTGTTTCCGGTCATCGTTTTCTTCGTCGCCTTCAAGGTGGCGGACATTTACGTCGCCACCGGTGTCGCGATCGCCGCGACCTTCGCGCAGATCGCGTGGGTCTGGTTCCGTCATCGCAAGGTCGAGAACATGCTCTGGGTGAGCCTCGCCATCATCGTCGTCTTCGGCGGCGCCACCCTGCTACTGCACGACGAGACCTTCATCAAATGGAAGCCCACGGTGCTCTACTGGGCCTTCGCGGCGGTGCTGATCGGCGCGCGCTACGCCTTTCGCAAGAACCTCATCCGTAGCATGGTGGGCAAGCAGTTGACGCTGCCCGAGCCGGTATGGGACAAGCTGAACCTGAGCTGGGCCGGCTTCTTTGCGGTGATGGGCTGCCTCAACCTGTTCGTGGCGTTCCGCTTCTCGACCGACGTCTGGGTCAATTTCAAGCTGTTCGGCGGCATGGGGCTCATGCTGTTGTTCGCGCTGGGACAAGGCCTGATGCTGTCGCGCTATGTCGACACGGGCGACAAGGAGTGAAATGACGCCCCCCTCGACAGGCCTTGCGGCCTTTCCCCCCAGGGGGCCAGCCCTCTTGGGGCGGCCCGGCGAGGGCTGAGCCATGCTGTACGCGATACTCGGCGAAGATGTCCCCAACGGCCAGGCGAAGCGTGCCACAGCCCGGCCCGCACACCTCGAGCACATCAACGAATTGGTCGAAGCCGGGCGGGTGATCCTCGCAGGGCCGTTCCCGGCCATCGACAGCCCCGATCCCGGTCCGGCCGGGATGACGGGCAGCCTGATCGTCGCCGAGTTCGACTCGCTCGAAGACGCGCAGGCCTGGATCCAGGACGATGCCTACGTGACCCAGGGCGTCTTCGGCAAGGTCACGGTACGGCCCTTCAAGCAGGTCCTGCCTTGAGCCTCACCGACACGATTCGCGAGCGCCTGCAGCGCTTCAGCCCGGAGAGCCTCGATGTCTTCGACGACAGCGCCGACCATGCCGGCCACGCCGGTGCCCGCGAAAGCGGCGGCGGCCATTTCCAGGTGGTGATCGTCGCCTCGGCATTCACCGGGCAGAGCCGGATTGCGCGACATCGGCTGGTGTATGATGCGCTCCGCGATTTGATGCCGGGGTCGATTCACGCCCTGGCGATCGTCGCCCACGCGCCGGAAGAACTCGCGTCTTAAGAGGGTTCGCATCCACGCGGACCCGATAGCGACCCGCCACGGGCCGCTGTTTCCGTACTGTCGTTCAACTCGCACCCCGGAAGGATTTCGTCATGGTGTTTCTCAAGTCCGCGGCGATTGCCGTGCTCAGCGTGGCCGGCGTCGCGGCACTGTCCGCCTGCAATGCCGAGGAACCCGGCAAGAACATGGCCGTCGTCAACGGTGTGCCCATTCCGCAGGCGCGCATGGATTTCGTGGTGAAGATGCAGCAGGCGCAGGGCCAGAAGGATTCCGAGGACATGCGCAAGCAGTTGCGGGAGGCGCTCATCACGCGTGAGATCGTCACGCAGGAAGCGGTCAAGAAGGGCCTCGACAAGAGCGTCGACTATCAGACCCAGATGGATCTCGCCAAGCAGCAGGTGCTGGTGAATTCCTTCATCGAGGACTATCTCAAGTCGCACGAGCCGACCGAGGCCGAACTCAAGGCCGAGTACGAAGCGGTCAAGAAGGAGCAGTTCGACCCGAACGCCAAGGAGTACAAGGCGCGTCATATCCTCGTCAAGACCCCGACGAAGGACGATCCGAAAGCCGCGGCCGCCGCAAAGAAGAAGGCCGAATCGATCCTCGCGCAGCTCGAGAAGGGTGGCAAGTTCGACGAGCTCGCGAAGAAGAACTCGGACGATGCCGGTTCCAAGGCCAAGGGCGGTGAACTCGACTGGACCGACGGCGGCAACCTCGTGAAACCGTTCGCCGATGCGATGAAGGCCCTGTCCAAGGGGCAGACCTCGAAGCTGGTGCAGACCCAGTACGGCTATCACATCATCCGTGTCGACGACGTGCGCGAACCGCAGTTCCCGCCGTTCGAGCAGGTGAAGGACGAAGTCGCAAAGCAGCTTATCGGCAAGCAGCGCGACAAGGTGATCGAGGAACTGAGGAAGTCGGCGAAGGTGGAGTGACGCGCGGAAGCGTTGTCGCCTGCAGCACAAAGAAAGCGCAGCCTCGGCTGCGCTTTTTTCTTTGCTGTTGCTCTCGCCCCCATCCCGACCTTCCCCCAGCGAAGCTGCGGGAAGGGGTGTACGTCTGTCTGTACGTCCCCTCCCCCGGCTTCGCCGGGGGAGGGTCAGGGTGAGGGCAAAGCAGCCCTACCCCACATACTTCCGCGCATTGCGGAACATCCGCATCCACGGGGAATCTTCGCCCCACTCGCGCGGATGCCACGATAGCTGCGTCGTGCGGAACACCCGCTCCGGATGCGGCATCACGATGGTGAAGCGTCCGTCGGTGTTGCTGAGCCCGGTAAGCCCGTCCGGCGAGCCGTTCGGATTGGCGGGATAGCGCTCGGCCGGCTCACCACGGTTGTCGACGAAGCGCAGCGCCGTATGGCGCTTGGCCGTTGCGCGGGCGGCGGCCGAAACGAACTCCGCTCTCCCCTCCCCGTGCGAGACGACGATGGGTATGCGGCTGCCGACCATGCCGTCGAAGAACAGCGACGGGCTCTTCGTGACTTCGACCAGCACCAGGCGCGCCTCGAACTGCTCCGAGGCATTGCGCACGAAATGCGGCCAGTGCGCGGCACCTGGAACGAGTGCGCGCAGATTGCTCATCATCTGGCAGCCGTTGCACACGCCGAGCGCGAAGGTGTCGGTGCGGTGGAAGAACGCCTCGAACTGTTCACGCGCCCGCGCGTTGAACAGGATCGACTTTGCCCAACCCTCGCCCGCCCCCAGCACGTCGCCATAGGAAAATCCGCCGCACGCCGCGAAGCCGCGGAAGCCTTCGAGACTCACACGGCCGGCGATGATGTCGCTCATGTGCACGTCGACCGCTTCGAAGCCGGCACGGTCGAAGGCCGCCGCCATCTCGATCTGGCCGTTCACCCCCTGTTCGCGCAGGATGGCAACGCGCGGGCGTGCGCCAGCAGCGATGGCCGGAGCATCCTGCGGATCGAAGGTGAGCTGCGCGCAAAGACCAGGATCCGCGACGTCGTCGATGGCAGCGAACTCCTGGTCGGCGCAGGCGGGGTTGTCGCGCAGCCGTGCGATGGCGTGGCTGGTGGATGACCATTCGCGCAGCATTTCGACGCCGGAGGTTGCCAGCACCTCGCGATTGCCGGTGGTGACGCGCAGGAATCCGTCCTGCGCGATCGTGCCGATGTCGTACACGCAGTCGCCCAGCCCCACATCTTCGAAAGCCCCGCGGGCCAGCGGCACCAGACCTGCCCGCACCTGGACCACTGCACCGAGCTCTTCGCTGAACAACGCTGCAAGCGGCTCACCCAAGTCGTCGATGGCTACCGTCAGGCCGACGTGCGACGCAAACATCATCTCGGCCAGAGTCACGACCAATCCGCCGTCGGAGCGGTCGTGATAGGCGAGCAGGATGCCCTCGGAGATCAGCGCCTGGATCGCGCCGAAGAAAGCACGCAGCCGCTGCGGGTCTTCGATGTCCGGAACGTGCCTGCCGGTCTCACCGTATACCTGCGCCAGCGCCGAGCCGCCCAGACGGTTGCGGCCACGCGCGAGATCGATCAGCAGCAGTCGCGTCTCGCCCGCATCGAGCCGCAGTTCCGGCGTGAGCGTATCGCGCACGTCTTCGACGCGCGCGAATGCCGACACGATCAGCGACAGCGGCGCCGTGACTTCCTTCTGCTGCCCGCCGTCCTGCCAGGCCGTGCGCATCGACAGGCTGTCCTTGCCGACCGGTATGCTCACGCCGAGCGCCGGGCAGAAGTCCATGCCCACGGCCTTGACAGTGTCGAACAGCGCGGCATCTTCACCGGGTTGGCCTGCTGCGGCCATCCAGTTGGCGGAAAGCTTCACGCGCTCGATGGGGCCGATGCGCGCGGCCGCGATGTTGGTCAGCGCCTCGCCCACGGCCATCCGCCCCGATGCCGGGCCATCGATCACTGCGATCGGCGTGCGCTCGCCCATGGCCATCGCTTCACCGAGATTGGTGTCGAAACCGAAGCTGGTCACAGCGACGTCGGCCACCGGCACCTGCCACGGCCCGACCATCTGGTCACGCGCGGTGAGCCCTCCCACGGTGCGATCACCGATGGTGATGAGGAACTGCTTGCCCGCGACCGCCGGAAAGCGCAGCACTCGCTGGAGCGCTTCCGCGAGCTCCAGCTTCTTCGTGTCGAACGGACGCAACTTCGCGGAGATCCGCTGCACGTCGCGCAGCATCTTCGGCGGCTTGCCGAGCAGCACGTTAAGGTCCATATCCACCGGCCGGTTGTCGAAGCGCGGATCCGCGACGATCAACCGTTCTTTGCCGGTAGCCTTTCCCACGACGGCAAACGGACAGCGCTCACGCTCGCACAACGCCGTGAACACCGAGACCTTCGCCGGATCCAGCGCCAGGACATAGCGCTCCTGCGATTCGTTGCACCAGATCTGCAGCGGGGACATGCCGGGCGCTTCGGAGGGAATCGACCGCAGATCGAAACGTGCACCGCGCTCGCCGCCATGTACCAACTCGGGCAGCGCGTTCGACAGTCCGCCGGCACCCACGTCGTGGATCGAAAGAATCGGGTTGCTGGCACCCAGGGCCGCGCAGCGATCGATGACTTCCTGGCAGCGGCGTTGCATCTCGGCGTTGCCGCGTTGCACGGAATCGAAATCGAGTTCTTCGGTGTTGGCGCCGGTGTCCATGCTCGACGCTGCACCCCCACCGAGTCCGATGGGCATGCCCGGTCCACCCAGTTGCACCAGCACTGCACCTTCGGGCAATGCATGCTTGTGGGATTGGTCGTGCGCGATATTGCCGAGCCCCCCGGCGATCATGATGGGCTTGTGATAACCGCGCGCCCGTCCGGACACCACCTGCTCATAGGTCCGGAAGTAGCCGGTCAGGTTCGGACGGCCGAATTCGTTGTTGAAGGACGCTCCGCCGATCGGCCCTTCGATCATGATGGTGAGCGGCGACGCGATGCGACCGGGGCGGCCGTAGTCTTCCTGCTCCCACGGCTGCACTGCACCTGGAATACGCAGATGCGAAGTCGTGAAGCCGGTGAGACCGGCCTTCGGCTTCGCCCCGCGCCCGGTGGCGCCCTCGTCGCGGATCTCCCCACCGGAACCGGTCGCCGCGCCCGGGTAGGGTGCGATGGCCGTCGGGTGATTGTGCGTCTCGACCTTCATCAGGATGTGGGTCGGTTCGTCCACGCGGCGATACACCCCGGATGCATCCGGACGAAACCGGGGTGCCAGGTCACCCTCCATCACTGCCGCGTTGTCCGAATACGCCACGATGGTGTGCTCGGGGTGCTGCTCGTGGGTGTTGCGGATCATCCCGAACAGCGACTTTTGCTGGCGCTGTCCGTCGACGATCCAGTCGGCATTGAAGATCTTGTGGCGGCAGTGTTCCGAATTCGCCTGCGCGAACATCATCAGTTCCACGTCGGTGGGATTGCGGCCGACGGACGCAAATGCGTCGTACAGATAGTCGATCTCGTCGGCCGACAACGCCAGGCCCATCTCGCCGTTGGCGGCTTCGAGGGCGGCCTTGCCGCCGCCGACCACGTCGACGCTGCCCAGCGGGACGGGATCCACGTCGCGAAACAGGCGCTCGGCGGCATCGACCGAGTCGAAGACCGTTTCCGTCATGCGGTCGTGCAGCGGACCCGCGAGATGCTGCCGTCCGGCACTGCCACCGTTCACGCGGTAGGCAACACCGCGTTCGATGCGTTCCACTGCTTCGAGCCCGCAATGATGGGCGATATCCGTGGCCTTGGACGACCAGGGCGAGATGGTGCCCAGGCGCGGCACGACGACGAACAACTTCCCTTCGACCCGCCTTGCCCGCTGATGCGGCCCGTACTCGAGGACGCGATCGAGTCGCTTCGACTCGTCCGCGGAGAGCGGGCGGTGCAGCTTGACGAAATGCCAGTACTCGGCGCAGATCCCAGCGACGGTCGGGTCGAGCGAGCGCAGGGTCGAGAGGAGTTTCCGGAGGCGGAACGCGGACAGCGCGTCGCGTCCTTGCAGCTTCAGAAAGAGCGCCATGGGCGGACTGGAATCTTCAAACGCGAATTATACCGAACGCGGTTGGTCGCTTCGCACGGACGTACGGGTAAACTCGCCGCGTCCATTCGCGCAACCGACCCCATGGCAGAGCATGCACTGAACCCTGTGTGCCGTACGGCCGAGATCCGCGCGCTCGAAGCGGCGGCGCAGGCACGGCGACCCGCGCCACCGCTCATGGAGCGCGCCGGGCTTGCCGCTGCGGAACTTGCCCGTTCCATGCTGGCCGGGGGGCAACGGGTCCTGGTCGTGGCCGGGCCGGGCAACAACGGCGGCGATGGCTTCGTTGTCGCGCGCCACCTCAAGTCCTGGTGGTATGACGTGACCGTGCTGTTCGCCGGGCGCGAGGAGAAGCTCGCTGCCGACGCGACCGAGGCTCTGGCGCGGTGGCGATCGGTCGGGGGCAAGACCACGGACCGCTGGCCCAAGGATGCACGCCCCGATCTCGTGGTCGACGGCCTGTTCGGCATCGGGCTCGAACGTCCGGTCGAAGGCGCCCCGGCGGAACTGGTGCTGTGCATGAACGGGAGCGGCGCACCGGTGCTCGCGCTCGATGTGCCGAGCGGCCTGCATGCCGACAGCGGGCGGGTGTTGGGAGTCGCCGTCGCCGCCACCCGCACCGCCACGTTCATAGCGCTCAAGGCGGGCCTTCTCACGCTCGACGGCCCGGACCATGCGGGCGAAGTGCATGTGTTCGATCTCGGCGTGGAAATTCCCGACACCCTGCGCGGCCATTTGCTCGATTCCTCGGTCCTGCGCTCGGCGTTGCCGCCACGCAAGGCGAACAGCCACAAGGGTAGCTACGGCAATGTCGGGATCGTGGGTGGCGCCGAGGGCATGGTCGGCGCAGCGGTGCTGGCCGGGCGTGCCGCTCTCAAGCTGGGCGCGGGAAGGACGTATGTCGGTTGCCTGGGCAACGTCACCGTGGATGCAACGCAACCCGAACTGATGCTGCGTCCCGCCACGGAAGTGATCGCGCTCGATGGCTTGTCCGCGCTCGGCGTCGGACCGGGGCTGGGCCAGTCGGGAGCGGCACGGGCATTGGTCGCAGCAGCGATCGCCCGTGACGTTCCGGTGCTGCTCGATGCTGATGGGCTGAATCTGGTGGCGAACGACGCTGCCCTGACCACTGCCGTGGCGCAGAGGTCGGCCGACACGCTGCTCACCCCCCACCCCGCCGAAGCGGCCCGCTTGCTCGGCCTCACCACCGCCCAGATCCAGCACGATCGTGTGGGGAGTGCCCTGCAACTGGCAAAGCGCTTCCACGCCACCGTCGTCCTGAAGGGCGCCGGCAGTGTTTGCGCATTGCCCGATGGGCAATGGTTCATCAACCCGACCGGCAATCCGGGATTGGCCAGTGCCGGCATGGGTGACGTGCTCGCCGGCATCGTCGTGGCCCTCGCAGCGCAAGGCTGCTCGCCCGTTACCGCGCTGCTGGCCGGGGTGCATCTGCACGGACTGGCAGGCGATCGTCTGCGCGATGCGATGGGCGGACCCATCGGCATGACGGCATCGGAAGTGACGGACGCGGCGCGGACCGTACTGAACGAGGCGATCTACCCGGCCGACTGACCCCTCAGCTCGCCAGCATGCGCACTGCCGCAATGCCGAGCATCGTGAGGACGATCGATCCGACCAGATGAGCGCCGAT
Source organism: Betaproteobacteria bacterium Ga0077523 (assembly GCA_001464695.1). Classification (GTDB taxonomy): domain Bacteria; phylum Pseudomonadota; class Gammaproteobacteria; order Burkholderiales. The sequence goes on from LNDQ01000156.1 coordinate 208,701, forward strand.
GTGGGCCAGCGCCCAGCCGGCCTGGCCACGTTGCAGGAGGCTGACGGCTTCGGCGGAGAATGTGGAGAACGTCGTGAGGCCGCCGAGGAAGCCGGTGATAATGAAAAGCCGCATCTCCGGTGCCAGTTCGGCGCGCATCGAAAACACCTCTACGGCAACGCCGATCAGGAAGCCACCGATGAGATTTGCCGCCAGGGTACCAAGCGGCAACAGCGGGAACAGCACGTTGAGGAAATGACCGAGCAGCCAGCGCAGCCACGCGCCGAGCGCCGCTCCGACTCCGACCGCCACCGCTCCCATCGCCGTCATGTCGTTCCTTCCTCTCGAAGGACCGAGAGTCTAGTCTGCCGCACGCGGTACCGGTAGTTCCCTGCTCAAGGCCGCCCGAACCCGTATCGCTCCAGAATGCGCTGCGCGGCATCGGCGCGCAGGAATCGCACGAATGCCGTCGCCTCTTCGGCCTGGCTGCTGCCCTTGACCACGGCTGCCGGGTAGAGGACCGCCGTTTCCGTCTTGGTGATGAGCGCGATCCTGGCGCGATTGACGGCTGCGATGGCATCGGTGCGGTAGACGAAGGCGGCATCGACCTCGCCGCGGGCAACGTAGTCCAACGCCTGGCGCACGTTCTGTGTGAAGACCAGGCGCTGCTGCAACTCGGGCCAGAGCCGGGCCGTCGTCAGCACGTCGCGGGCGTACTTGCCTGCGGGCACGGAATCGGGATTGCCGATGGCGATGCGCTTCACTTGAGGCCCGGTCACGTCAGCCAGGCGATTGAGGACGAGCATGCTCGTCGCCGGAATCGCGACCACCAGCTCGTTGCGGGCAAACACGGTGCGCGACTCGTCGAGAATCACGGCCAACCTGACCGCCCGATCCATCGTCTCGAGATCGGCCGAGGCGAACACGTCCACCGGCGCGCCAGCGACGATCTGCTGCAGAAGCTGCCCCGTTGCGCCGAAGTTGAGCGTGACCTTCGCTCCCGGACGCGCCTGCTCGAAGGCGGTGGCGATGTCCTTGAAGGCATCGGTGAGGCTGGCCGCGGCGCTCACCGTGATCTCGGCGGCACTGGCGAGGGTACCGCATGCGGTCAGCACACAGGCCAACACGCCCATGAACCAACGACATCGACGGAGAGTCGGATTCATGTTCGCAGCTCCCATGGTTGCGCTGATCAGGGCTTCAGGAAACCGTAACGCGCCAGGATCCGCTGGGCGGTATCCGTCTTCAGGAACTCGACGAACGCAAATCCGCCTCGCTGGTTGCCGCCCCCGCGCGTGACCGCAACGGGGTACAGGATATCGGCAGGAACATCGACTTTGACCGCGACCTTGACCCTCAGGGGCAGCAGGCGAGCGTCGGTCGCGTAAACGAAACCTGCGTCGGCCTCGCCGCGCGCGACGTAGTCGAGCGCCTGACGCACATTCTGGGTGTTGACCATACGGTCCTTGAGTGCATCCCACAGCACCGCCTTGTCGAGCGCAAGCTTCGCGTAGCGACCAGCCGGGACGGATTCCGGATTGCCGATCGCGATGCGGGTGAATGTGGGCACCTTGAGATCGGTGAGGCTCGCTACCGTCATCGTTGAACCGAAGGGCACGATGACGACCATTTCATTGCGCAAGAAATTGAAGCGCGAACCGCGTTCGATCGCTCCGCCCTTCTCCGCGCGATCCATGCTTTCCTGGTCGGCAGCTGCGAAAGCGTCCACAGGTGCGCCACGCGTGATCTGCTGCACCAGCTGGCCGGAGGAGCCGAAGTTGAACAGCACCTTGGTGCCGGGATGCGCTTGTTCGAACTCACGGCCAATGTCCTGGAACGCGTTGGTGAGACTGGCAGCAGCCGACACCGTGACATCCAACGCCCAGGCCGGAAGGGTAAAGAGGCAGGCGCAGACCGCAGCCGCCAGGGATCGGACATTCATGGGCTTTCCTTGCACTCAGAAATCGACCTGGGCACGCATCAGCAGCGCGTCTTCGTGATCCACGCTGATGCCGTTGACCAGAACCGGCGAATCGAAGTTGGTGCGCACGTAGCTCAACAACCAGCGCGAGTAGACGTTGTGGATCCATTTCAACTGGACCGTCCATGCATTGGCCTTGTTGGTGGGCACCAGGTTGGCCGTGGACAACTGGCCCGTTCCGGAGGGGTTCGAAGCCCGGAAGTCGGTGGCGTCCATGGTGCTGTAACGCAACCCGAGTTCCCAGGCTCCCCAGCCGCCGCCGGGCTCCATCGAGAAGCGATTGTTCGGGCGGATCTTCTGCCAGTATCCCCCGGCGTAGAAGTCCGACCAGGTTTCACCCGACATGAGCCAGAGCAGGCTCACGTAGCTCGCCGTGATGTCGCGGCTGAATTCGAAGGGCGCACCCGCCGTGGGTGTGCGCAGCCCCGAGTATTGGGCGCGCCACCATTCGCCCGTGAACCGCAGCGACCGCCACGATGTGGACAACTCGGCGGCTTCGATCGTGCGATCGATTTCACCGGTCGTGCCGCCGGCGCCGAAGAACGACAGTGGCGTGAAGAACGTCAAGCCGCGCGCCTCGGTCCGGAACGACGGCGCGGCGAACGCGTCCGTCTGCGAGCTCTGCCGGTTCGCCTGCTTGCCGCCCTTGTACGACAGACCTGCATGCACGACGCTATCGCGCCAGTCGAAGACCTTCGCGAAATCGATCACGCCGCGCAGCGTGACGTCCTTCGAGTCCGAGTTGGCTTCCGCGGCCGAGCGCGCCTGTTCTTCTGCATTGACGCCAGTGCCGTTGGAAACCGTGACGGCGTAGTACATCGGTGCCCAGGGCGAGCCGTGCACCATGATGCCTCGGTCGTAGTTGAGCCCGTTGCCGTCGAGGATGTTCTGGGTGAGCGCCCGTTCCTGGAAGTCGCTCTGCAGATCGAGCAGCGTCTGCTCGAGGCCGAATTGCGGCTTGAATTGCCCCATGCGGATCCGCGCGGGGTTGAACCACTGCAGCTCGAGGAAGCCGTTGGTCAAGACGACCGAGGAGCCGGCGAACTCGCCTTCCACCTGCACCAGGTAGTCCTTGAACAGGGTCGCCTGGGCACCCAGCCGCGCCCGACGCACGCCGAACGTGTTCGCATTGGCGGCGTCGTCGCCCAGGTACTGACGGTAGTCGAGTTGCGCTCGACCGGAGATCCGCAGGCCCCAGCGGCCGCGCGGGTCCTGCAACTGCAGCCCGTCCACGAAGCTTGCCTGCACGCCCTGCTGCTCGAAGCGCTGCTGCATGTTGGCGGCCTGCTCCTTCGCTTCCTGCGCCGTCGCCAGTGCCTCATTCAGCTCCTGGCGGGTCGGAGGAGCTTCAGCCGTCGGCGCGACCGGCAGTGCCGACTGCGCCTGTGCCGCCGCCGCCTCTGCCGCCTTGCGCGCAGCCTTCTCCGCTTCTACCTGCGAGCGCAGCGACTCCACCTCCTTCGACATCTTCTGCATGGTGGACTCGAGCTCGCGCAGGCGCGTTTCGAGATCGGTCTCCTGGGCGTGTACCACGCCCGCACCCAGCAACGCCAGAGTCACAGCGCTCACTCGCCATGAGCCGATCGAGCGTGTCGATCTGCTTCCCAAAGGCCCTTCCCGGGGCAAGCCAACCCGGCGTCTGTGCCACTCGAGCGGTTCCATGCGGCTTCTCGTCGTATCGTTATGAATACGACGAAGCCTAGCGCATGTTCTCGTTATATACAACATGGCATAGCGAGTGGCGCTCAGCCAGCCGCGTCGGCGAGGAAGCGCCGGACCGCCCGTCGCACCTGGGGTCCGGACTCCACCTCGTCGAACACAGCGGCCCGCTCGCCGGTGCGCACCACCTTGCCCTCGCGAAACACGATGACCTCGTCCGCCAGGGTCGCGACGTCATCCGGGTCGTGGGTGATGACGACCATGGGGATGCCGAACCGGCCTTGCCATTCGAGCATCTGGTGACGCATGCGTTCGCGCAGCAGCGGATCGAGGGCACTGAAGGGTTCGTCGAGCAGCAGCAGCTGCGGTTCGCGGATCAGCGCCCGGGCGAGCGCCACGCGCTGCTTCTGCCCGCCTGAGAGCTGCCCAGGGTAGCTCGCACGCAGATGATCGATCTCGAACGCTGCAAGCATCGTGGCGACACGTTCGCGCACGTCGGGCTCCGGACGCAATCGCCACCACGGTGTCAGCGGATAGGCGACGTTCGCTTCGATGTCGAGGTGCGGGAACAGTGCGTAGTCCTGAAAGACATAGGCGACCTGCCGATCCCGCGCCGGAACATCGGCCCCGGCGTTGGAATCGAAGAGAGTGCGCCCGTCGAGGCGGATGGTCCCGGTGTCGGGGCGCAACAGCCCTGCGATGGCCTGCAGCGTGACGCTTTTCCCCGACCCGGAGGCGCCGAAGATGACCGTGACGTCATGGGCGCAGGCGAACTGGGCCTCGAGCCGGAACTCGCGGTCGCGCGAGTGCAGCTTCATGGCGATGTCGACGGCGAGCTTCACGAATAGCGCGTGCGCAACAGCCGGCCCGATCCCACCAGGACGAGAATGCACACGATAGACGTGACCAGCACCAGGAAGTTCGCCATGTCGTCCTTGCCGGCCTGCACCGCTTCGTAGACGGCGATCGACAGGGTCTGCGTCTTGCCGGGGATGCTGCCCGCGATCATGAGGGTCGCGCCGAACTCACCCATGGCACGAGCGAAGGCGAGCATGGTCCCGGCGAGGATGCCGCGCCAGGCCAACGGCAGGGTTACCCGCACGAACACGGCAAGCTCGGTGGAACCCAGAATGCGCGCGGCGTTCTCGTAGCGCGGATCCACATCCTCGAACGCCGCCCGCGCCGCCTTGTAGACCAGCGGGAATGCCACCACGGCCGCAGCGATCACCGCACCTTGCCACGTGAACATCAAGGTGATTCCCAGGGTGTCGTGGAGCCAGCCGCCGATCCACCCGCGGCGTCCCAGCAGCACGATCAGGTAGTAACCCAGCACCGTGGGCGGCATGACCATGGGCAGGGTCATCGCCGCATCCAGGACCTCACGTCCGCGAAAGGGTTGGCGCGCCACGAACCAGGCTACGGCAACGCCCGCCACGAACACCAGCAGCGTCGCCCAACCGGCGACCTTCAGCGTGAGGAACAGTGGGACGAGGACGTCGTTGGAGTACTGCACGGAAGGTCGACGGGGGCCACGGCATGGCGACCGTCATATTGTGATGGATATGGCGGACGGAGGTTAGTCGCCCCCCATGCCGCCGTCAACGCAATCCGACCGGCACAGGGGCCCGGACCGCTCAATCCCTCGGCGACCCCGGGCGGCTCCTGATTGCCAGCAAGCCGGCGAAGGCAGCCAGATCCTCTTCGAGGTTCGCGAGTACTTTTGCATCCATCTCGCGGTAGCGCCGCAGCAGTTCGAACCCCAGCGCCGTCACTGCCGCACCGCCTCCGGCGTTGCCTCCGCTCTGGGTGAGTACGATCGGTTGGGCAAACCGCGCATTCAGCTCTTCGACCAGTTCCCATGCTCGCCGGTAGGACATGTCCATGCGCAGGGCCGCAGCGCTGATCGAACCGGTCTCGGCGATCGCGATGAGCAGCTTCGCCTTGCCCGGCCCGAAGCCTACGGCATGCCGGAAGCTCACCTGGATCTCCAGTGTGTCGGCCCCATCCGTTGGCGGGCCCTCGAGCACCGGGCGTGCAGAGGTCCGCCGTCTCACATCACCTCCGCCGGTGGTCGGACAGCGGCCCGCCGCACACTCGGCCGACAGGCCTCCGGGAACGGCGTACTCAATGGCGCAGGGGGCTTCGGATTCGTCGACATCGGCTTCGCTATATTGTGTTCAATATAGCGTGGCTCGCGCACTTGCGATAGAACGGAACGACTGTTGCGGCCTTCGGTGCAGAGAACCCGTCCTACCGCGCCGGAAACTGCCGGCTCATGCGACCGCAGCCTTTGACATCAGTTTGACGAACTGCGCCATTTCGCCTTCGACGGACGCTGCGGCCTTCGCCTCCATGGCGAGGTAGCGGCGCAGCACGTCCTGTCCGAACTCGGTCACGTGAGCGCCACCGCCTTTCTGCCCACCCGTCTCGGTCGACACCAGCGGCTGCTTGAAACACTGATTCATCGTGTCCACCAGTAGCCAGGCACGGCGGTACGACATCTCCAGGTCGCGCGCCGCACCGGAGATCGACCCGGTCCGGTCGATCGCCTCCAGCAGCGCCGCCTTGCCCGGCCCCATGGCGATGGCCTTGCGGAAGAGGATGCGGATCTGCGGTTTCGGCGCTTTCGCGGCAGCCCCTCGCTTGCGCGGCCGGGTGACGGCTTCGCTCATGACCAGCGCTCCGCCGCCGCGTCGTCCGTGGCGCGCGCATCCACCCAGCGGTCGCCTGCGGGAGTCCGCTCCTTCTTCCAGAACGGTGCGCGCGTCTTGAGGTAGTCCATCAGGAACTCGCAGGCAGCGAAGGCCTCCCCGCGATGGGCGCTGGTCGCGATGACCAGCACGATCTGGTCGGTCGGCCGCATGGGGCCGACACGATGCACGATCACGATGTCGATCACGTCCCAGCGGCCGCGGGCCTCGCGCGCGATGCCGTCGAGGGCCTTTTCGGTCATGCCGGGATAGTGCTCGAGCGTCATTTCCGCCACCGCGGCGCCGTCGTTCAGGTCGCGGCACACTCCCACGAAGCTCGCCACGGCGCCGATGCGCGGATTGCCGGCGCGCAGCCGCGCGATCTCGACCCCAACGTCGAAATCTTCCGCCTGTACCCGAATGACTGTGGCGCCGTCATTGCGCAACTCACCTCGGGCGATGTCATTCATGCTGCCCTAGCCCCCCGTCACCGGCGGAAAAAAAGCCACTTCGTCGCCGTCGCGCACGGGCGATTCGGGCCGTGCCATGTCCTGGTTCACCGCGACACGCCAGCTCCGACCAGGCGCCAGCTCGCGCTCCCAGGCTTCACCGCGAGCGCGCAGCCAAGCCGTCAGACCGGCCACGTCGGCCACACCGGGGGGCAGTTCGATCTTCTCGGTATCACGGCCCAGCGATTCCCGCAGGCGGGCAAAATACAGCACGTTCAGCATCGTCGTCTCGCTCGCGGCGGCGCACCGACCGGTCGCCCCCGCTCAATGCCAGTCATGCCTGTGAGTCTAACATCGGGCCGCCCGCCTCGCGCCGGTGTCCGCGGCTCACGGCTCCGCGACGAGACGGTAGCCGACGGCCGTTTCCGTCAGGATATGCACCGGCTGCGCCGGATCGTCCTCGAGCTTCTGGCGCAGCTGCCCCATGTAGACCCGCAGGTAGTGGGTGCTTTCGGAGTGGCTGGGCCCCCACACTTCGCGCAGGAGATACTGGTGCGTGAGGACGCGCCCGGCGTTGGCGGCGAGCACCCCCAGCAGCCGGTATTCGATCGGTGTCAGATGGATTTCGAGTCCGGCCTTGCGCACGATCCGCGCGGCAAAGTCGACCTCGACCGTGCCGAAGCGGAACACCGCCGCGCCGTCGCCCTTGCCGGCGTGCTGGCGACGGCGATTCGCGCGCACCCGCGCCAGCAATTCCGCGACCCCGAACGGCTTCGTGATGAAATCGTCCGCACCCGCATCGAGGGCGCGCACTTTTTCGGTTTCGTCGGAGCGCGCCGACAGGACGATCACGGTAACGCTCGACCAGGCACGCAGCGCGCGGATCATGTCCACGCCGTCGCCGTCGGGCAGACCGAGGTCGGCGATCACCAGGTCGGGACGGCGCGTCCCGGCTTCCACCAGGCCCTGCTTTACGGTGTCGGCTTCGAATACCTGCCAGCCTTCGCCCTCGAGCGCAGCGCGGACGAAATGCCGGATCTGCCGTTCGTCCTCCACGATCAGGGCAATGGGATGCAGTTCCGCCATCAGGAGGTCGATCCGGTCGCTGCCACCTGCGCATCCTCCCCCAATTCCACGAGCGGCGGCGATCCGAGCGGCAAGGTGAAGACGAAGCGCGCGCCTTCGGGCGTGCCGGGCTCGACCCAGATCCTGCCGCGATGGGCCTCGACGATGGCACGGCAGATCGCGAGACCCAGGCCCACGCCCGGCGTGGCGGTCTCCGCGTCGCCGCGGGTGAACTTCTCGAAAATGGCCTCCTCCCGCCCGGCGGGAATGCCGGGTCCGTGATCCGCCACCTCGATCCGCATCGCAGCACCATCCGCTCTGGCGGTAATCTCCACTGGCGTATCCGTCGGCGTGAACTTCGCGGCATTCTCGAGCAGATTGCCGAACACCCGCTCGATCAGGATCGCGTCGCATTCCACCAGCGGCAGCGCCGGCTCGAGTTCGACGTTCACGCGGCGTTCGCCCAGCGCATGCCGCGAGGCATGGATCGCACCGCCGATCAGTTCCTCCATGGATTGCCATTCGCGGCGCAGGCGAACCTCGCCGGTCTGGAGGCGGGCCATGTCGAGCAGGTTGTTGACGAGGTTGCTCATGCGCAGGGACTCCTCGCGCATGGCACCGGCAAGGTCCGCCTGCATCGGACTCAACGGGGGGCGCGATAAGGTGAGCGTGTCCGACAGGCCTACCAGCGCCGCGAGCGGCGTCCTGAGATCGTGCGACAGCGCCGACAGCAATGAATTGCGCAACCGCTCGGACTCGATCTGGACCGTCGCCTTCTGCGCCACTTCCACGTAGTGAACCCGCTCCAGCGCCATGGCCGTCAGGGCGGCGAAGGTATCGAGCTGCTGCCGTTGTTCGGGCACCATCAGCAGGCGTGCCATGGTCGGCTGCAGCGCCAGCACGCCGCGGGTGCGCATCGGCGCCTTGAGCGGCACATACAGCCACGCGCTGCCCGGCAGCGTGTCCGTGCCCAGGCCGGCGGCCTGATTGTGATCGAGCGCCCAGCGCGCCGTGCCGATGTCGAACCCTTCCGGTGGCACCTTCGGCGCCGTCAGCCGATCATCCGCAGACAACGCGCAGATGACGGCACGCGCGCGGAACTCGCGCGCGATCGCCTGCTCGGCCAGCTCGACCACGCGCCCGGTGAGCAACACGTTGGACAAGTCGCGCGCCAGTTCGTACAGGGCTCGCGACCGCGCCTCCCGATGACTGGCCACCCGGGCCTGATATCGCAGGCCCGCGGTGAGCTGCCCGGTGACCAGGCCCACGACGAGCATCACGAAGAACGTCAGCAGATATTCCACGTCCGACACCGCGAACGAAAAGCGCGGCGGCACGCAGAAGAAATCGAAGGCCGCGACGTTGGTGAAGGCCGCCAGCACTGCCGGCCCGCGCCCCAGCGTCACCGCGACGCCCATGACGGCCAGCAGGAACAGCATCACGATGTTCGCCAGCTCGAGATACGGCACCAGCGGCAACGCCACCAGGGTCGTGGCGATGCAGACCGCCGCTGCAAGCGCGTAGCCTTTCCAGGGAAAGCCATCGCCTGCAGCTCCGACTGCCGCCGCGCGCGCCACCGCGGGGCTGCGTGCCGGATGACCGTCGCCAATCTCGATCAGGTCGACGTCCGGTGCCTGGCGCGCGATGCGCTGTCCGAGGATCACCCCGCGCCACCAGTGCCCGCCGTGATTGCGGCCCAGCACGATCTTGGAAAGGTTGTGCGCCCGCGCATGCTCGATCAGCGCGTTGGCCACGTCCTGGGCGGCCAGCACTGCCGTCTTCGCGCCCAGCTCCTCGGCCAGCTTGACCGTCTCGAGGATCTGCTCGCGCTGTTCGTTGTCGAGGCGCTGCAGCGCCGGGGTCTCCACGTACACGGCATGCCAGGCAACCGCGAGCTGCTGCGCCAGCCGTGCCGCGCTGCGGACCACGTGTTCGGCGCCCTCCCGTGGCCCGACGCAGCACAACAGCGCGGCTTCGGTCTTCCATACCGGTTCGATGGCACGGTCGGCCCGGTAGGCCTGGACGTCGTCTTCCACCCGATCGGCCGTGCGGCGAAGTGCCAGTTCGCGCAGCGCCATCAGGTTGCCCTTGCGGAAGAAGTTCCGCGCCGCCCGCGCGGCCTGGGTCGGCAGATAGATCTTGCCGGCCTCGAGGCGCGCGAGCAGCTCCTCGGCAGGCGTGTCCACCAGAACGACTTCGTCCGCCGCATCGAAGAAGGTGTCCGGCAGCGTCTCGTTGACGCGGATGCCGGTGATGCCGCCGACGACGTCGTTCAGGCTCTCCAGGTGCTGGACGTTGAGCGTCGTGTAGACGTCGATGCCGGCAGCCAGCAGTTCTTCCACGTCCTGCCAGCGTTTCGGATGGCGCGATCCCGCCACGTTGGAATGGGCGAGTTCGTCCACCAGGATCAGCGCGGGGCGCCGCGCAAGCGCGCCATCGAGGTCGAATTCCGACAGGCGCCGATCGCGATACGCGACCATGACTGGCGGCAGCACGTCGAGGCTCTCCAGCAGCGCCGCGGTCTCGCCACGCCCATGGGTTTCGACGACCCCGGCCACGACGTCCATGCCTTCCGCCTTGAGCTTGCGGGCGGCCAGCAGCATCGCGTAAGTCTTGCCCACGCCGGCGGACGAACCGAAATAGATCCGCAGCCGGCCCCGCAGCGCGCGTACCTCCTCTTCGCGGATCTGCTCGAGCAGCGCGTCGGGATCGGGGCGGTCGTCGCCTGACGTCAATGCCATCGGATGCGTCGGCGCTTTGCTATGGCGCCCGCTGTGCGGAGAGCAAGCGTACCGGCATGGATTGTCCCTGGAACACTGGAACTCGGGCGGAGCGACCGAAACTGGATGTGACGCGTGATGGGCATGATGAGCGCCGATCCGGGAATTCTAGCGACGATCGTTTTCATCCTGTCATCCCATCGAGGGCAAGATTGAGCTTCAGCACGTTGACGCGCGGCTCTCCGAGGAACCCGAAGGTGCGACCTTCGGCAAGTCCGTCGATCAACGCATTCACCTGCTCTGGCTTCAGACCGCGCAGGCGAGCCACGCGCGACGCCTGATACCGGGCGCCGGCCAGGCTGATGTCCGGGTCGACGCCGCTGCCCGAGGCGGTCACCAGATCCACCGGAACGGGCTGGGTATTGGCGGGGTCGGCCGCCTCGAGCGACTCGATGCGCGCCTTGACGGCAGCGGCGAGCGCGGGATTCAACGGGCCCTGATTGGAACCACCGGACGCTGCAGCGTTGTAGGGGAACGGACCCGTGGCGGACGGACGCCCCCAGAAGTAACGCGGTTCGCTGAAATTCTGGCCGATCAACGCCGAGCCGACGACGGTGTCGCCCTGGCGGATGAGGCTGCCGCCGGCCTGCCACGGAAAGGTGACCCTAGCGATGCCGGTGACGGCGAGGGGATAGGCTATTCCCGTCAAGACCGACAGGGCGACGAAACACACGAACATGGGACGAATGATTGCGTTCATGGGGCTACCTCAGGCAAGTCCGGTGGCGGACAGGAACAGGTCGATCAGCTTGATGCCCACGAAAGGCACGATCAGGCCGCCGAACCCGTAGACGATGACGTTGCGCCGCAGAAGCGCGGCGGCGCCGATGGGCCGGTACTTCACGCCCTTCAGCGCGAGCGGAATGAGGAACACGATGATGATGGCGTTGAAGATCACCGCCGACAGGATGGCCGACGCAGGGCTCGCCAGATGCATCACGTCCAGCGCGTGCAGTTGCGGGTAGGTGGTCGCGAAGGCGGCGGGAATGATGGCGAAGTACTTCGCCACGTCGTTCGCGATGGAGAACGTGGTGAGCGACCCGCGCGTCATCAGCAGCTGCTTGCCGGTCTCCACGATCTCGAGCAGCTTGGTGGGGTTGGAATCGAGGTCGACCATGTTGCCGGCTTCCTTCGCGGCCTGGGTCCCGGTGTTCATCGCGACCGCGACATCGGCCTGGGCCAGCGCCGGCGCGTCGTTGGTGCCATCGCCGGTCATCGCCACGAGCCGACCGTCGGTCTGGTACTCGCGGATCAGCTTGAGCTTCGCCTCGGGCGTGGCTTCGGCCAGGAAATCGTCCACGCCCGCTTCCGCAGCAATGGCAGCCGCGGTGAGCTTGTTGTCCCCCGTGATCATCACGGTGCGGATGCCCATGCGGCGCAATTGCGCGAAGCGTTCCTTGATGCCGCCCTTGACGATGTCCTTCAGCTCGATCGCACCGAGGACGCGATTGCCTTCCGCCACGGCCAGAGGTGTACTGCCCCGCCGGGCAATCTCTTCCACCGCCTGCGTGACTTCCGGCGGAAAACTGCCCCCGATCGATTCGACGTGCCGGCGAATCGCATCGCCCGCGCCCTTGCGGATGGTGCGCTGCGAGCCTTCCGGACCCATATCGACGCCGCTCATCCGCGTCTGTGCGGTGAACGGCACGAACGCGGCACCGAGTGCACCGAGTTCGCGTTCGCGCAGATTGAACTTCTGCTTCGCCAGCACCACGATGCTGCGGCCCTCGGGCGTCTCGTCGGCGAGCGACGCGAGCTGCGCCACGTCGGCGAGTTGCTGCTCCGTGATGTCGTGCGCAGGCAGGAAAGCGGCCGCCTGCCGATTGCCCAGCGTGATGGTGCCGGTCTTGTCGAGCAGCAGTACGTCGACGTCGCCGGCAGCCTCCACGGCCCGGCCCGACGTGGCGATGACGTTGGCCTGCATCATGCGGCTCATGCCCGCCACACCGATCGCCGACAACAGCGCGCCGATGGTCGTCGGGATGAGGCACACCAGCAGAGCGATGAGCGCCGTGATGGTGACGGTCGATCCGAGCTTTGCAGTTTCCACACTGAAGATCGACATCGGCAACAGGGTGACCGTGACCACGAGGAAGACGATGGTCAACGCCACCAGCAGGATGTTCAGGGCGATCTCGTTCGGCGTCTTGTGGCGGCTGGCGCCCTCGACCATGGAAATCATGCGGTCGAGGAACGACTCACCGGGATTGACGGTGATCTTCACGACCAGCCAGTCCGACAGCACGCGCGTGCCCCCGGTCACCGCGGCGAAGTCGCCGCCGGACTCGCGGATGACGGGCGCCGATTCGCCGGTGATGGCACTCTCGTCCACCGAGGCCACACCTTCGATCGCATCACCGTCGAGCGGAACCAGGTCACCGGCTTCCACCAGGACCACGTCGCCACGCTTCAGGTCCCGCGCTTCGGTGGGCAACCAGGGCGCGTCGCGCTTCGGCTCCTGCAGGCGCTTCGCCCACGTGGTTGTGCGCAAGCCCCGTAGCGACGCCGCCTGGGCCTTGCTGCGTCCCTCGGCCAAGGCTTCGGCGAAATTCGCGAACAGGACGGTGAACCAGAGCCACACGGCCACTCCGAGGATGAATCCCGCGGGCGCCTCGCCCGTGCCCACCAGCGCCTGCAGCCACAGGATCGTGGTCAGGATGGCGCCGACGAAGACGACGAACATCACCGGGCTGCGCCATTGATCGCGCGGGTCGAGCTTGCCGAACGCCGCCGCGACGGCTGGGCGCAGCAGCGCCGGATCGTAGAGCGAGAATGCTGCCTGCTTCGTCATGTCGAATATCTCCTGCGGCTCAACGGCCCGACCACGACATCAGATGCTCCACCACGGGTCCCAGGGCGAGCGCCGGCACGTAGTTCAACAGACCTACCAGCACCACCGTGCCAATGAGCAGCAGCACGAAGAGCGGACCGTGGGTGGGCAGCGTGCCGGCCCCCGGGGTCAGGCGCTTCTTGGCGGCGAGGCTGCCGGCAATGGCCAGCACCGGCACGATCACCCCGAATCGGCCGAACCACATGGCGACCGCCAGCAGCGTGTTGTAGAAAGGCGTGTTGGCCGAGAGCCCGGCGAAGGCGCTGCCGTTGTTGTTGGCCGCGGAACTCAGCGCGTAGAGGATCTCCGAGAAGCCGTGCGCGCCCGGATTCGCGACACCGGCGCGGCCCGCGTCAGTCAGCACTGCGATGGCGGTCCCCGCCAGCACCAGGATCGGCGAGACGAGGATCGCGATTGAAGTCATCTTCATCTCGAACGACTCGATCTTCTTGCCGAGATACTCCGGCGTGCGGCCGATCATCAGACCGGCGATGAACACCGCGAGGATCGCGAAGATCAGCATGCCGTAGAGCCCGGCACCGACGCCGCCGAACACCACCTCGCCCAACTGGATCAGCACCAGCGGCACCGCGCCGCCGAGCGCCGTGAATGAATCGTGCATCCCGTTCACCGCGCCGCAGGAGGCCGCCGTAGTGATTGCTGCGAACAGCGTGGTGGCGGCGATGCCGAACCGGGCTTCCTTGCCTTCCATGTTGCCGCCCGGCTGGACCTCGCTCGCGGTCTGATCGACCCCGAGCGGCGCGAATACCGGATTGCCGGCCTGCTCCTCAAGCGTGACCACCAGGACCGCTGCGACGAACAGGACCGTCATGGCCGCCAGCACGGCGACCCCCTGGCGCTGATCGCCGACCATGCGTCCGAACGCGAACACCAGGCCGGCCGGAATCAGGAAGATCGACAGCATCTGGACGAAGTTCGAGAGCGGCGTGGGGTTCTCGTATGGAAATGCGGAATTCGCGTTGAAGTAGCCACCACCGTTGGTCCCCAGCATCTTGATGGCCTCCTGCGAGGCGACCGGGCCCATGGCGATGGTCTGCGCGTTTCGCGTGACATCCTCCATCACGACATCGCCCTGGGCATCCTTCACGGGCTGACCGTCGGTGCCCAGCTTCGGCTGCTGGTAGGTCACAGGCTCGACCGTGGCGACATCCTGATACGCGCTGAAGTTCTGGATCGCCCCCTGGCTCACCAGGAATACCGCGAACACGAGCGACAAAGGCAGCAGAACGTAACTCGTGATGCGGGTGACATCGACCCAGAAATTGCCGATCACCGCGGCTGAGCGCGCGGCGAAACCGCGGATCAGGGCGAAGGCGACGGCGATGCCGGTGGCTGCGGAGAGGAAGTTCTGCACCGCGAGGGCCAGCATCTGCGTGAGGTAGCTCATCGAGGCCTCCCCTGCGTAGCCCTGCCAGTTCGTGTTGGTCACGAAGCTCACGGCGGTATTGAAGGCGGAGTCGGGACTGACTGCAGCCATGCTCTGGGGATTGAGCGGCATCCAGACCTGCCACCGTTGCAGCGCGTACACGACCACCACACCGAGGGTGTTGAACGCGAGCAGCGCCAGCGCGTAGGTCTTCCAGCTCATGCCCGCCGCCGGGTCTACCCGCGCCAGGCGGTACACGCCCGCCTCCAGGCGCGTGATCGGCCGCAACCAGCGTGGCAACCGCCCGTCGGCCACGGCGGCGAGCCACAGGCTCATCGGCCAGGCGATCAGGAACAGGATCGCGAGGTACGCCACCAGCAGAATCCAGGCGTACGAGGTCATCAGAAGTCCTCCGCATTGAACAGGGCGAGCAACAGGTAGATCAGCAACCCGATGGCAACCAGTGCACCCACCCCGTAGAGCCAGGTCATGGCCGTGCTCCGAGCCGGTGGCACCCGAGGGTGAGCGCGACCGCCGTCAGGTAGAACAGCGCGATTGCGCCGAGAAACAGGAGATCCATGGGGTCCTCCGTCGCCGATGACTGAAATATGGGAACAGCCTGGGCTTCGTCCCATCAAATCGGTGTAGATTTTCCGGTGTCGGGAATCAGGAAACCGTAAAGATCAGGAGGACACGTCATGCACCGACGCTCAGCACTCGCCATCGGGATGTTTCTGACCGCGCTGCCTGCGCTCGCTCATCACGGTTGGAGCCAGTACGAAGGCGATCGTCCTCTCACGCTGACGGGGACCATCGCCGAATCTAACTACGAATTCCCCCACGGCACGATCCGCCTGAAGACGGCCGACAAGACCTGGACCGTGATCCTGGCGCCGCCTTCGCGCATGACCAACCGCGGCCTTACCAGCGATGCACTCAAGGTCGGGGTGAGCGCCACGGTGATGGGCTACCCGCACAAGACCATCGGCGACGAACTGCGCGCCGAACGCATCACCCTGGACGGCACCATCACCGAACTCAGATGACCGGGTCGACGCCGGCCGATGCCATCGCCCATGCCATCAACGGCTCGGCGTGGCTGTATCCGACCGCCAATGTCCTGCATGTGCTGGGGATCGTGCTCGTCGTGGGGCCCGTGCTGGCGTTCGACCTGCGGGTGCTGGGCGTGACGGGGGCCGGCGCCGTGCGCGACGCCGCGAAGGTGCTGTTGCCCTGGTCGGTGGTCGGTCTCGTGATCGCCGTACCCGCCGGCCTCGTGTTGTTCGGGTCGGATTCGGTGGCGCTGCTGTCCAATGCGGCCTTCCGCCTGAAGCTGCTGCTCCTTGCGCTTGCCGCCGTCAACGCCGCTGCGTTCCACGCTTCCGGCCTGCTGCGGAAGCTGCAACCCGCAGAAGTGGCGCCGGTCCGCCTCAAGCTGCATGCGGCCGCCTCGATCCTCCTCTGGGTGCCGTATCGGCGCGGCTATAATGGGCGCAAGCCTCGCCGAAATCCCTCATGCGAGTCATGGTCGGAGACCGCAGTCCCATGTCCTCAACCCCGGAACCGATTGTCCGCCCCACCCTGCTGGATACGCGCCGGCGGCCCCTGCGCGACCTGCGCATCTCGGTGACCGACCGGTGCAACTTCCGCTGCACCTATTGCATGCCGAAGGAGGTTTACGGGCGCGACTTCCAGTTCCTCGAGCGCGAACAGCTCCTGTCCTTCGGCGAGATCAACCGCCTGGTGCGCATCTTCCGCGACCACGGCATCGAGAAGGTCCGCATCACCGGGGGCGAGCCACTGGTGCGCCGCAAGCTGGAGCGCCTGATCGAGATGCTCGCCTACCACGGCGATCTCGATCTCACGCTCACCACCAACGGCTCCTTGCTCAAGCAGAAGGCGCAGGATCTGAAGAGCGCCGGGCTGCAGCGTGTGACGGTCAGCCTGGACGCTCTCGACAACGCGACGTTCATGGCGATGAACGACGTGGACTTTCCGGTGGAGAAGGTCCTGGAAGGCATCGACGAAGCCGCCCGCGTCGGACTCGCACCCGTCAAGATCAACATGGTGGTCAAGCGCGGCGTCAATGAGCAATCCGTCGTGGCCATGGCGCGGCACTTCAAGGGCAGCGGCCACATCCTGCGCTTCATCGAATTCATGGACGTCGGTCATACCAACGGCTGGAAGATGCAGCACGTGGTGCCTTCGCGCGAACTGGTCGCCATGATCGATCGCGAATTCGCGATCGAATCGACGGACCCGAACTACGTCGGCGAGGTGGCCGAGCGCTGGCGCTACAAGGATGGCTCCGGCGAAGTGGGATTCATCTCGTCCGTGACGCAGGCATTCTGCAAGGATTGCACGCGCGCGCGGCTCTCGGCCGAGGGCCAGCTTTTCACCTGTCTGTTCGCGACCCAGGGCACGGACCTGCGCGGCCTCATCCGCAGCGATGCTTCGGACCAGGAGATCTCCGAGGCGATCTCGCGCGTCTGGCGCGTGCGCGGTGATCGCTACTCGGAGATCCGCACCGAGGAAACCGCAAAGCAGCGCAAGGTGGAGATGTCCTACATCGGCGGGTAGTACCGCTCCGCTCGGCGTGGGAACTGCAAAGCGGGAAACACGAAGGACACGAAGAGCACGAAGGACACGAAGACAGCTGGCTCTGAATGCTCCCCCCTTGCGGCATCGAATGTTCTCCTTCGAGTCCTTTGCGTCCTTCGTGTTGAAAGATTTTCAGCCTTGATCCTGACACCGTCAGCATGACCGCAGCCCCCAAGACACTCGGAGACCTCGCCGTCGCCGACGACTACGACCCGAACTCGATGCCGGTCGCCAAGGCGCGCAGCCACATCCGCGCGTTCCTGACGCCGATCGCCACGGTGGAGCGCGTCGCGGTCCGCAGCGCATTGGGCCGCATCCTCGCGCAAGACATCGTCTCCCCGATCAACGTCCCGGGCCACGACAACTCGGCCATGGACGGCTACGCGGTGCGCCACGCAGATCTGAAGCCCGACGCCGACGTGACGCTCGAGGTGATCGGTACCTCGTTCGCCGGCAAGCCCTACCTGGGTGCGGTTCGCAGCGGCGCGGCCGTGCGCATCATGACCGGCGCAGTCATCCCCCCCGATTGCGACACCGTGATTCCTCAGGAGCGCGCGCAGGCGGCGGATGGCAAGGTCACGCTGGGGGCCGCGGTACGAAAAGGCCAGAACGCGCGCTATGCGGGCGAGGATCTCAAGGTCGGCCAGGTCGCGCTGAAGGGTGGCCAGCCGGTACGACCTGCGGAGCTCGGGCTCATGGCTTCTCTGGGCATCGGCGAGGTGGCGGTCTATCGCAAGCTGCGCGTGGCGTTCTTCTCGACCGGGGACGAATTGGTCGGCATCGGCGGATCGCTCGGACCGGGCCAGATCTTCGATTCGAATCGCTACACGCTCTACGGCATGCTGACGGACCTCGGCTGCGAGGTGATCGACATGGGCGTGATCCGCGATACGCCCGAGGCCGTCGAGGCCGCATTCGTGCAGGCAGCCGCTGCCGCCGACGTGGTCATGACCAGCGGCGGCGTATCGGTGGGCGACGCCGACTATGTGAAGCAGATGCTCGACCGCCTCGGCGAAGTGCTGTTCTGGAAGATCGCGATGAAGCCCGGCAGGCCGCTTGCCTTCGGCAAGATCGGCTCGGCACATTTCTTCGGGCTGCCCGGCAACCCGGTGGCCGTGATGGTGACCTTCTACCAGTTCGTGCGCGAGGCACTGCAGATCCTGATGGGTCAGACAGCCGTACCGCTGGTGCCGACGTTCCAGGCGGTTCTTTCGGCGCCGCTCAAGAAGGCGCCCGGGCGTACCGAGTTCCAGCGCGGCATCCTGAGCGCCGGCCCGGATGGGCGCTTAAATGTCCGCGTCACTGGCGATCAGGGCTCGGGCATCCTGTCGTCGATGAGCCAGGCGAACTGCTTCGTGGTGCTGTCGGACGCGACGGGCAACCTGGAGGCCGGGGCGCTGGTCGACGTCCAGGCTTTCCAGGGCGTGCTGTAGCGGAACGCCGACGGCCCCCGTGCCCACCTTCCCCCAGCAGAGCTGGGCGAAGGCGCAGTACGCCCCCTCCTCCACCGAAGGTGGGGGAAGGTGGGGGAAGGTTGGGATGGGGGCGCGCGCTACAACTTGGGCCCGAGCCTCAGGCGCCTTGATGCGACTCGCGCTCCCGGGAGCGCTCGACACTTACCCGCACCTCCGGCTTGAGGTGCTTCTCGCTGTACCCGTTGAAGATGTGCCCGAGGAGCCCGCGGTTGAGGTCGCTCGTGCCCATGAACCAGTCCGCGATGGGGAACGTGAGGTTCATGTTGCGCTCCATCATGAGGCCGTGGTTGTGATGCGCAGTGTGATGGCGCCGGATGGTGTTCACGAACGGCATGGTGCGCACGAACCAGTTCTCGTGCACGTGACAGCAGTAGTGGAAGGTCTCGTAGATCAGGTACTGGCCGACGATGGTGACCATCAGGATGTAGCCGGCGTTGGGATTGATGGCCCAACCCAGCGCCAGCGCGAAGGGCACACCGAAGGCCATGAACGTCGCGAGCGCACGCCACGGAAAGAAGATGATGCGGAACTCGCGGGTGGAATCCACCGTCATTTCGTTGCTGGTGAAGTACTGGTGGTGCTGACGCGTGTGCCGGTCGTAGATGGCGCGCAGCGCGAACACGTCCACCAGCCGGTGCATCACGTACTTGTGGATCCACCACTCGAACCAGTTCGAGAAGGCGAACACCGGGATCACGAGCAGCCACTCCCAGGTGGCGTCCTGCAGGCGGCTCACGCACCACGCGATGACGATCAGCCCCACGCTGTACATCACGCCGATGTGCACGAGCCCGTTGTACCAGGGGCTGATCGCAGCCTGGTATTCCTCGCGGAAGCGACGCTGGCGTTCGGTCATCATGTCGGCGCCGCCGGGCCGCCCCAAGGCGCCGGGCGCCCCCTCGGGGGGCAGCGAACGCAGAGAGCTTGGGGGCTCATTCATTTTTTCCTCCTCCGCTGCTACTTCGACAGGTGGAACTCGCCGCCGCGCACTTCAATCATGCGAAAGCTCGAAAGGTCCAGGCCCATGTGGTCGGTCGCGGACAGATTGAAGACACCGGCCGTACCGACATGGTCGCGGGTTGATTCGATCGCGGCACGCACCTTCTCGCGGTCCGTTCCGCCGGCGCGCTTGATCGACTCGACCGCGATCGCGAGCGCATCGTAAGCATAGCCGCCGAACGTCGCAGGCTCTTCGCCGTAGCGTTCACGATACTCCTTGCGATAGGCCACCAGCACCGGCTTCTGCGGGTCGCCGGCAGGCAGGTCATCGGCCACGATCAGCGCCGGTGAAGCGAGCCGCACGCCCTCCGCCGACTTGCCGGCGAGTTCGATGAAGTCCAGTGCAGCGACACCGTGCGTGTGGTACAGCGGCAGCTTCACACCGAGCTGATCATAGTTGCGAGTCGCCAGGGCCGGACCCTGCCCCAACCCCACCACGAGCACGGCCTGCACGCCGGGCGCATTGCGGATGCGCGTGAGCTGCGGGGTCACGTCGGTGTCCTTCTGTGCATAGGTCTCGTCCGCCGCGAGCGTGATGCCGTAGCGAGGTGCCAGCTTGAACGCTTCCTGCCGGCTCGATTGCCCGAGGCCCGAGGTCTCTGACAGCAGCCCGATCTTCGAGATGCCGCGGGCTTTCATGTCGCCGAAGATGCGCTCGATCGACTGGCGGTCGGTACCTGGCGTCTTGAACACCCACTTGCGCGGCGGTTCGATCACGACAATGCCGCCGGCCAGCGAGATGAACGGGATGCCCGCCGCTTCCACGAAAGGCACGACCGCCATGGTGGTTCCGGTGGTCGTGCCGCCGATGATGAGGTCGACCTTGTCGGATTCGATCAGGCGCTTCACGAATCCGTTCGCCTTGGCGGCGTCGCCCCCGTCGTCATAGACCGCCAGCTCGAGCTTGCGACCGAGGACGCCACCCTGCGCGTTGATCTTTTCCACATAGAGTTTGAGCGTCTTCAGCTCCGGGTCTCCGAGGAAGGAAGCCGGCCCCGTGGTCGACAGGAACGAACCGATGCGGATCGGCTGCTGGGCCATGACTGCCGTGGCGAGCACGATCCCGGCAAGGGCGGTAGCCAGTTGGACGGCACGGCGCCACGGAGCGCACATCGGAGAATCCTCCCGCATTCGTTCTTATGGGCCGGATTGTAGCCGCACCGGCAGTCGGAGCAGGCCCCGGAAGCGGACACGCCCGCCTCGCACCGGCGGACCGTTCGGCTCATAGCGGGGAAAACGTGCCAGGAAGCGGCCGATGGCTACCCTGCCTTCGAGTCTCGCCACCTGCATCCCCACGCACTGGTGCGGCCCGGAGCCGAAAGCGAGATGTCGGTTGGGCGACCGGCACAGATCGAGGCGATCAGGGTCGCCGAACTGGGCCGGGTCGCGATTGGCGGCACCGATGCACAGCGTGATCCGCGTGCCAGGCGGGACCTCCAGCTCGGCGATGCGAGCCGGTGCACTGCTGATGCGGTTGCCGAGCTGATTGGAGCTCTCGAAGCGCAGGAATTCCTCCACCGCGGTGCGGATCCGCTCGGGCTCCGCAATCAACCGCTCCTTTTCCTCAGGCCACTCGAGCAGCGCTGCCAGCGCGTTGCCGATGAGGTTGGTGGTGGTTTCGTGCCCGGCGTTGAGCAGGAAGATGCAGTTGTGCAGCAGCTCGCGTTCGTCGAGCTTCTCGCCGTCCTGCTCGCCCTGGATGAGGCGGGTGAGCACGTCGACGTTCGGATCGCCCGGCCGGCGGCGGCGCTCGGCCACCAGGCCTCGGAGATAGTCGAGCATCTCGGTCACGGCTGCGTTGCCGGCCGCCGCCACCTGGGGCGCCAGAACCGGCTCGAGGGCGCCGAGGATGGCGAGGGACCAGGCCCGCAGGGGGCCACGTTCCGCGCGTGGCACATCGAGCAGGTTGCCGATGATCTCCACCGGTATCGCGCCGGCGAAGGCCTCGATGAGATCGCCTTCGCCGCGCGCCTCGAGTGCGTCGAGCAGGCGATCCACCAGAGCGATCAACCCGGGTTCCATGGCGGCCACATGCCGCGGCGTGAGCGCGCCGGCGATCAGCCGCCGCACTCGCGTGTGATAAGGCGGGTCGTTGAACACCAGGCTCGTCGTGTGGTGCTCGTACAGCGGAGTGGCGCCGTACTTGGGTCCGAACTCCAGCTGCTTGTCGGAGCTGAAGAGCTTCGGTTCCTTGTAGACCGAGATCAGGTCGTCGAAGCGGGTCAGGAACAGCGAGCCGTCGGCGAGGCGCTTGACCGGCTCATGCTCCCGCAGCGCGTGGTACCACGGGTACGGGTTGTCGCAGAAACCGTCCGGCAGGTGGTGCAGGTCGAACCCTGCTGCTGCAGTGCGCGCCCATGGATCGGCAAAGCGCGGCGCCGGACGGGTCGGCATCGAGTCGACCTCTCGTCCGGCTCAGGGCATCAGTGGAAGAGCACCACGGCCTTCTGCACAGTCTTGAAGACGCCCCATGCGAGCGGGATACCCACGAGCAGCCAGAAGCCGAACACCAGCGCCGGACTGCTCGGACCTCCCGCACCACCGGCGGCGCTGGCCGCGGTGGCCGCATCGGCGGCCGCAGCTCGCTCGTGCGCGAGCTTGCGCTCCGCCGCGAGCTCCTCGTCGGTCATGAACCACTTGGCCGCGACCGGTCGCACCAGCAGATTGCAGAGGAAACCGCCGACCAGCAGGCCGGCCAGCACATACATCGTGGTGTCGTAGGCTTGCGCCTTGGGCACACCCGACTTGATCTGCGCGTCGTTGATGTAGTTGACCAGGACCGGCCCGAGTATCCCCGCAGCCGACCACGCGGTAAGCAGCCGACCGTGGATCGCCCCGACCATCTGTGTGCCGAACATGTCGGCGAGGTAGGCCGGGATGGTCGCGAAGCCGCCGCCGTACATGGTGAGGATGATGCAGAAGATCCCCACGTACAGCGCGACGCTGCCCGCCTGTCCGGCCGATGGTGCATACGCATAGAGCACGAAACCCAGCACGAAGAAGACGAAGTAGGTCGCCTTGCGTCCGATGTAGTCGGAGGCCGAGGCCCAGACGATCCGCCCACCGATGTTGAACAGGCTGAGCAACCCGGTGAAGCCCGCGGCGATGGCCGCGACCTGCAGCAGTTGATCCTTGTCGAGCTGATCGAACTTGAGATCGAGGCCGATCAGCTTGCCGGCGAAGATCTCCTGCAGCATCGGTGAGGCCATGCCGATCACACCGATGCCGGCGGAGACGTTGAGGCACAGGATGCCCCACAGCAGCCAGAACTGCGGCGTGCGCCAGGCCTTGTTGAGATGGACGTGACGCTTGGTGATCATCGCGTTGTCCATCTGCGACTGGGGTGGCGTCCAGCCCTCGGGCTTCCAGCCACTCGGCGGCACCCGGTAGGACAACGCACCGATCACCATGAAGACCACATAGATGCCGGCCATGGTGAGAAACGTCTGCCATACGCCCACCGACGTCGGCGTCGCGTAGAAACGCATCAGCATGTCGGCAAGCGGCGACCCGATCATCGCGCCGCCGCCGAAGCCCATGATCGCCATGCCCGTGGCCATGCCGCGGCGGTCGGGGAACCACTTGATCAGCGTCGACACCGGCGAGATGTAACCGAGCCCGAGCCCGATGCCGCCGATGACGCCGGAACCCAGCCACATCGCCCAGAGTTGATGGTTCATCACGCCTACGGCGGACAGCACGAGCCCGCCGCACCAGCAGAGTGCCGACACCATGCCGGCGCGGCGTGGTCCCGCGCGTTCGAGCCAGCCACCCCACAATGCCGCGCTCGAGCCGAGGAAGACGAAGAACAGCGTGTACATCCAGCCGAGCATCGGCTTGTCCCAGTCGCACGCGGTCGTGTACAACTTCTCGAACCAGTGCATGTCTGCCGGACACGCGATCGGCTTGGTGATGCCCAGCGCCTTGGTGAGCGGAATCCAGAAGACGGAGAATCCGTACGCCATGCCGATGCAAAGATGGATGCAGAGTGCCGCGGGCGGCACGAGCCACCGGTTGAAACCGGGGCGAGCGATGGTGCGCTCCTTGTCGAGAAATCCGGCCATGCCGTCAGGCTCCTCTGCTCGTTTGTTGTAGTGTGGCGCGAACCTTCACTCGGTCCGGCAGTCCGGATTCGCGTCATAGGAAAAATTCTGCAAATGGCCCAAGGGCATAGACCGGCGGCGATGATACCGGGGATGTCCTCAGGGGAACAGACCGCCCGGGTCTCGGGACCCTGCGCTTGAAAACGGCCCCGCGACCGCTCGTCACCGGCGTCGTCCTGTGCGGTGGTCGGGCACGGCGGATGGATGGCGCCGACAAGGGTCTCGCGCTGCTGCGCGACCGGCCGATGATCGCGTACGTGCTGGACCGGTTCGCTGCCCAGGTGGACCAGGTGCTCATCAACGCCAATCGCAGCCTCGATGCCTATCGCACGTTCGGCCCCGAAGTCATCGAGGACGACATCGCAGGGTTCCCGGGGCCACTGGCTGGTGTTCGCTGCGGCCTGGCGCGGGCCGCACACGGGCTGGTGGCCACGGTTCCCTGCGACGCCCCGCGACTGCCGGCCGATCTCGTTGCACGGTTGCTGGCAGCCTTGCTGGAGCACGACGCCGCCGCTGCCGTCGCCTCGAGTGGTGGCAGGACCCAACCGGTTTTCGCGCTCTACCACCGGTCGGCGCTGACGACGCTCGATGAGTTTCTCGCTGCCGGCGGGCGCAAGGTGGATCAATGGCAAAACGAGATCGGTGCCGTGCGTGTCGCCTTCGACGGGGCGGAGGATGCCTTTGCCAACATCAACACCCTGGAGGACCTCGCCCGCGCCGAGCGCACGCTGGAGTGATGTCCCCCCCGAGGGGGCCAGCCCTCTTGTGGGCTGAGGCCGGACACAGACAGTCCCTGCGGACTGTCTGTGCCTACCGAAGGCCATCGCCCTCCGGGCGATGGCAGGCCCGGCGAGGGCTGAAGGTGATGTCCCCCCCGATGGGCCTGCGGCCCTTCTCCCCGAGGGGGCCAGCCCTCTGCGGGCAGTCCGGCGAGGGCTCAGCGCTTGGTGGCGGGAGCCGCGCCCAGCACCTGGAAGAACAGCTCGTCCTGCCGGATCATGCCGAGTTCTGCCCGCGCCCGCTCTTCGATCGCGTCGTAGCCCTGCTTCAAATCGCGCACTTCGGCATCGAGCGCCGCGTTGCGGCTGCGCAGTTCCTCGTTCTTCACGCGCTGCGCCGCGACCTGCTCGCTCAAGTCGTGCACGCGAAGCCAGCCGCCCTTGCCGAACCACAGCGGGTTCTGCAGCAGCACGATCGCCACGACCAGCCCGATGGTCAGGAAGCGCATGGGCCGCGGCGAATCCTACGCAAGGTGATAGAACGCGTCGCGGCCCGCGTAGCTGGCCGAGTCGCCGAGGTCCTCTTCGATGCGCAGCAACTGGTTGTACTTCGCGAGGCGATCGGAACGGGACAGCGAGCCGGTCTTGATCTGCAGCGCGTTGGTCGCCACCGCGATGTCGGCGATGACGGTGTCCTCGGTCTCGCCGGAGCGATGCGAGACCACCGACGTGTAGCCGGCCCGCTTCGCCATCTCGATGGCGGCGAAGGTCTCGGTGAGAGTCCCGATCTGGTTGATCTTGATCAGGATCGAGTTGCCGATGCCGCGCCGGATGCCTTCGCGCAGGATCTTGGTGTTGGTGACGAACACGTCGTCGCCCACCAGCTGTATGCCCCTGCCCAGCCGGTCGGTCAGGAGCTTCCAGCCGTCCCAGTCGTCCTCGGCCATGCCGTCTTCGATGCTCAGGATCGGATACTTGGCGGTCCAGGCGGCAAGATAGTCGACGAACTCGGCGGAGGTGAGCTGCAGCCCTTCCGCTTCGATCTGATAGCGGCCGTTCTTGTAGAACTCCGAGGCGGCACAATCGAGTCCGATCACCACCTGGTCGCCGGCCTTGTACCCGGCCGTATCGATCGCCTCCATGATGAGCGTCAGCGCTTCTTCGTTGCGCTTCAGGCTCGGCGCGAAGCCGCCTTCGTCGCCGACGGTGGTCGGCATGCCGCGCGCGTCGATCAGCTTCTTCAGGGTCTGGAAGATCTCCGCACCGCAGCGCAGTGCGTCGCGGAAGTTGGGCAGCCCGACCGGGATCACCATGAACTCCTGCAGGTCGAGGCTGTTGTTCGCGTGCGCCCCACCGTTGATGACGTTCATCATCGGCACCGGCAGCTGCATGCGTCCGGAACCGCCGAGGTAACGGTACAACGGCAGTCCCGATTCTTCCGCTGCAGCCTTCGCCACGGCGAGCGAGACCGCCAGCATCGCGTTGGCACCGAGGCGCGACTTGTTGTCGGTGCCGTCGAGCCCGATAAGGGTCTCGTCGATGAACGCCTGCTCCGAGGCATCGAGGCCGATGATCGCTTCGCAGATCTCGGTATTGATGTTCTCGACGGCCTTCAGGACGCCCTTGCCGCCATAGCGGGCCTTGTCGCCATCGCGCAGTTCGATCGCTTCGCGCGTGCCGGTCGAGGCACCGGAGGGCACGGCCGCGCGGCCGCTCACACCCGACTCGAGCAGCACGTCGGCTTCCACGGTCGGATTGCCGCGCGAATCGAGGATTTCACGCGCGACGACGTCGACGATCGAACTCATCGTTGTTGTTTCCTGGTCAGGTGGCGGGAGCGGTGGCGGACTTCGGGTTCGCGGCGGCCGTGATGAGGTCTTCGGCGAAGCCGCGGCGCTTCACGAGCGCGTCGATATCCTTGAGGGTGCCGAGCAGCGCACGCATGTGCTGCAATGGCCAGGCGTTCGGACCGTCCGACAGCGCCTTCGCGGGATTGGGATGGGTTTCCATGAACACGCCGGCCACGCCCGACGCGACCGCGGCCCGTGCGAGCACCGGCACGAACTCGCGCTGTCCGCCGCTGGCACTCCCCTGCCCGCCCGGCAACTGCACCGAGTGGGTGGCGTCGAAGACGACCGGGCACCCGGTCTCGCGCATCACCATGAGACCGCGCATGTCCGAGACGAGGTTGTTGTAGCCGAAGGTGAAACCGCGCTCGCAGACCAGGATGTTGTCGGTGCCGCTGGCATCCCGCGCCTTGGTGACGACGTTCTTCATCTCCCAGGGTGAAAGGAACTGTCCCTTCTTGATGTTTACCGGGCGGCCCGTCGACGCGGCAGCGCGGATGAAATCAGTCTGCCGGCAGAGGAACGCCGGCGTCTGCAATACATCCACGGCGGCCGCCGCTGCCGCGAGTTCGTCTTCCGCGTGCACGTCGGTCAGCACCGGGACGCCGATGGTCTTGCGTACGTCCGCAAGGATCTCCAAACCCTTGTCCGCGCCCAATCCGCGGAACGACCCGCCGGAGCTGCGATTGGCCTTGTCGTAGGAGGCCTTGAAGATGAACGGAATCTCGAACTCCCGGCAGAGCTCCTTCAGTTGCCCCGCGACGTCCATGACCAGCTCGCGCGATTCCACCACGCACGGACCGGAGATGAGGAACAGCGGATGTTCGAGGCCGGCCTCGAATCCGCACAATTTCACGGCGCGACCTTCTCTTCGGCCGGCACGGCCGCTTGCAGCACCTCGGCTTCTCCCGCCGCGAATCGTGCCGCGGCCTCGATGAAGGCCTTGAAGAGCGGATGGCCGCCTCGCGGCGTGGAGGTGAACTCGGGGTGGAACTGGCAGGCGACGAACCACGGATGGCCGGGCAGCTCGATCATCTCGGTCAGGCGTTCCTTGTCCATGGACAGACCGCTGAAACGCATGCCGGCCTGCTGCAATCGCGGCACGTAGTGGTTGTTGACCTCGTAGCGATGCCGGTGGCGCTCGAAAATGCGCGCATCGCCGTAGATCTGCCGCGCCAGCGTGCCGGGCAGCAACTCGGCATCCTGGCCGCCGAGGCGCATGGTGCCGCCAAGGTCGGAGTGTTCATCGCGCTGTTCGACGCGACCGTCGCGATTGATCCATTCGTGGATCAGGGCGACCACGGGAAACGGGGTAGCCGGATCGAACTCGGTGCTGTGCGCCCCCGGCATGCCGGCGACGTGGCGCGAATACTCGATCACGGCGAGCTGCATGCCGAGGCAGATGCCGAGATAAGGCACGCGATGCTCGCGCGCGTAGCGGATCGCGCGGATCTTGCCCTCGACCCCGCGTTTGCCGAAGCCGCCGGGCACGAGGATCGCATCCATGCCCTTGAGCAGCGACGCACCGTCATCGACGATCTTTTCCGAGTCGATGTAATGAATGTGGATCTTCGAGCCGGTGTGGATGCCCGCGTGGGTCAATGCCTCGGACAGCGACTTGTAGGACTCGGTCAGGTCGACGTACTTGCCCACCAGAGCCACGTTCACGCTGCGTTTCGGATGCTCCAGCTGGAAGACGAGCCGCTCCCACTCCGTCAGGTTGGCAGGCCGCGCGTCGATCTCGAGCTTCTTCAGCACGATGTCGTCGAGACCCTGCGAGTGCAGGTTGCTCGGAATCTTGTAGATGCAGTCGACGTCGATCGCCGAGATGACCGCCCGCTCCTCGACGTTGGTGAAGAGCGCGATCTTGCGGCGCTCGTCGTCGGGCAGCCAGCGATCGGCGCGGCACAGGACGACATCGGGCTGGATGCCGATCTCGCGCAGCTCCTTCACCGAGTGCTGGGTCGGCTTGGTCTTGATCTCGCCGGCGGACGGGATGTACGGGACCAGCGTGAGATGGATGAAGCAGGTGTTGTTGCGGCCGAGCTGCAGGCTCATCTGCCGGATCGCTTCGAGGAACGGCAGCGATTCGATGTCGCCCACGGTCCCGCCGATCTCGACGATGGCCACGTCGGCATCGCCGGCCCCGGCGCGGATGAAGCTCTTGATCTCGTCGGTGATGTGCGGGATCACCTGGACGGTGCCGCCGAGGTAGTCGCCGCGGCGCTCCTTCTTGATCACGCTCTCGTAGATCTGACCGGAGGTGAAGTTGTTGCGCTTCGACATGCGCGCGCTGACGAAGCGCTCGTAGTGGCCAAGATCGAGGTCGGTTTCGGCACCGTCGTCGGTCACGAACACCTCGCCGTGCTGGAACGGGCTCATGGTGCCCGGATCGACGTTGATGTACGGATCGAGCTTCAGCATCGTGAGCTTGATGCCGCGCGATTCGAGGATGGCGGCGAGCGACGCGGCGGCGATTCCTTTGCCCAGGGAGGAGACCACACCGCCTGTGACAAACACGTATTTGGTCATGCGCGACTCGCCATCACGATTGACCGCATGATACTAGAAAACCTCCGGCGCGAGCGTGGGGGTCGTTTCATATCTAGGCGTGTTTCGGCTTCGGGGCGCCGACCGTCTTCGCCAGGTAGAGCCAGGTGTCGACCACGGTGTCCGGATTGAGCGAGATGGTGTCGATGCCCTGCTCCACCAGCCACAGCGCGAGATCGGGATGATCGGACGGCCCCTGGCCGCAGATGCCCACGTACTTGCCGCGCGCACGGCAGGCCTTGATCGCCATCCCGAGCAGCTTCTTCACCGCCGGATCGCGTTCGTCGAAGGCATCCGCCACGATGCCCGAATCGCGATCGAGCCCCAGTGTGAGCTGCGTCAGGTCGTTCGAGCCGATGGAAAAACCGTCGAAATGCTCGAGAAATTCCTCCGCGAGCAAGGCGTTGGACGGGATTTCGCACATCATGATGAGCTTCAGTCCATTGGTGCCGCGAGCCAGCCCATTGTCGGCAAGCAGCGACACCACCCTCTTCGCTTCGTCCACGTTGCGGACGAAGGGCACCATGACCTCGACGTTGGTGAGGCCCATGTCGTCGCGCACCTTGCGCAATGCCCGGCACTCGAGCTCGAAGCACTCGCGGAAACTCGAGGCGATGTAGCGCGAAGCCCCGCGGAAACCCAGCATCGGGTTCTCCTCGTCCGGTTCGTACTTCTTGCCACCCACGAGGCTCGAGTACTCGTTCGACTTGAAATCGGACAGCCGCACGATCACCGGCTTCGGGAAGAAAGCCGCTGCGAGTGTGGCGATGCCTTCGGTAAGCTTCTCGACGTAGAACTTGACCGGGTCACCGTAGGCTGCCGCATGCGACTCGATGACCACCTTCACGTCCATCGGCACGTCCGGATAGGCAAGTATCGCCTTCGGGTGCACGCCGATCATGCGGGCGATGATGAATTCGAGGCGGGCAAGCCCGATGCCGCCGTTGGGCAGGCGTGCGAACTCGAAGGCGAGCTCGGGGTTGCCGACATTCATGTAGATCCCGACGGGCGGCTCCGGCATGGCGGAGACCGAGAGGTCGGTCACTTCCACTTCGAGCTTGCCGCGGTAGACGAAACCGGTATCGCCCTCGGTGCAGGACACGGTCACTTCCATGCCGTCGCGCAGGACCTGGGTGGCATCGCCGCAGCCCACGACCGCCGGGATGCCCAGCTCGCGCGCGATGATCGCCGCGTGGCAGGTGCGCCCGCCGCGGTTGGTCACGATGGCTGCCGCGCGCTTCATCACCGGCTCCCAGTCGGGGTCGGTCATGTCGGTCACCAGCACGTCGCCGGGGCGCACGCGATCCATCTCGGCGGTGTCGCGGATCATCCGGACGACACCGATGCCCACGCGATTGCCGATGGCGCGCCCGGTGGACAGGATCTCCGAGCGGCTCTTCAGGCGGAAGCGCTGCCGCGTCTCGACGCCTACGTTCGACTGCACCGTCTCGGGCCGCGCCTGGAGGATGTAGATCTTGCCGTCACCGCCGTCGCGTCCCCACTCGATGTCCATGGGCCGCCCATAGTGCTTCTCGATGATGAGTGCATAGCGTCCGAGTTCCTCGACCTCGGCATCGCTGATCGCGAAGCGGCGCCGATCGGCTTCGGGCACCGGCACCGTGGCCACGGAGTGGCCGGCCTGTTCCCGGTCGGTGAAGACCATCTTGATGGCCTTGGCGCCGAGGCTGCGCCGCAGGATGGCAGGCCGACCGGTTTCGAGGCCGGTCTTCCAGACGTAGAACTCGTCGGGATTCACGGCACCTTGCACCACCGTCTCGCCGAGCCCGTAGGCCGCGGTGATGAACACGACCCGATCGAAGCCCGATTCGGTATCGATGGTGAACATCACGCCGCTCGATCCCAGGTCGGAGCGCACCATGCGCTGGATGCCGCACGACAAGGCCACGTTGGCGTGGACGAAGCCCTTGTGGACCCGATACGCGATCGCGCGATCGTTGTAGAGCGACGCGAAGGTATGGCGCACGGCATCGATCACGTGCTCGATGCCGCGGATGTTGAGGAAGGTCTCCTGCTGCCCGGCGAAGGAGGCGTCGGGCAGGTCTTCGGCGGTGGCAGAGGAACGCACGGCGACCGCCGCGGGCTCGCCATTCGAGAGCTTCGCGTAACCCTCTGCAATGTCGTCGTGCAACCGCTGCGGCAGCGGCGCGGCGGCGATCCATTCGCGAATGCGCTTGCCCGTGGCCGCAAGTTTCACGACGTCGTCGACGTCGAGGCCTTCCATCTCCCGTTCGATGCGGGCACCGAGCCCGCCGGCGGCCAGGAAATCCTGAAAGGCGCTCGCCGTGGTGGCGAAACCGCCGGGAACCCGGACGCCTGCCTGGGCCAGCTCGCTGATCATTTCACCGAGCGAGGCATTCTTGCCGCCGACCTTGTCGACGTCGCTCATGCGCAGTTGTTCGAAGGCCAGGACGTACGGCGTTGTACTGCTCATCAGGAATCTCCCCCTGCTACCGCGTTTGATCGGGTGCGACGAAAACTGCTATGTTACCGAACAACGTATTGCAGCGCAGCACGATGGAGCCACCGGGTCTACGCCACGCATTCTTCGTCTCCGACCGTACCGGCATCACCGCCGAGATGCTCGGGCACAGCCTGCTCGCCCAGTTCGAGGACGTGCAGTTCAAGGAAACCACCCTCCCCTTCGTCGATTCGGTGGAACGCGCCAACGCGGCGGTCCGGCAGATCAACGAAGCCGCGCTCGAGGACGACCAGCGGCCGCTCGTTTTCAGCACCCTGGTGGACCCGGAAGTGAGCGCGGTGATCGCAGGCGCCCGTGCGCTCTACCTCGATTGCTTCCAGGTGTTCATCTCGCCCATGGAACAGGAGCTCGGTGTGCGCCACAGCCTCGAGATCGGCCGGTCGCACCGCGTGCGCAACACCAACGAATACCATTCGCGCATCGAGGCGGTGAACTTCTGCCTTGCGCATGACGACGGCGTATCGACCAAGGAATTGCACGAGGCCGACGTGATCCTCGTGGGAGTCTCACGCTCGGGCAAGACGCCGACGTGCCTCTACATGGGTCTGCAGTACGGCATCCGTGCGGCGAACTACCCTCTGATCCCGGAAGACTTCCAGGACATGAAGCTGCCGGCGCGCCTCAACAAGTACCGGCGCAAGCTCTTCGGACTCACCATCACGGCGCCACGCCTCGCGCACATCCGCAACGAGCGGCGGCCGAACAGTCGCTACGCGCAATTGGACAACTGCCAGTACGAGATCGACCGGGCCGAGATGCTGATGCGGGAGGAAGGCATTCCGTTCCTCGATGCCACCAACCGCTCCATCGAGGAACTGGCCGCGACCATCGTGCACCAGGGGCAGTTGCACCGGCAGAGCTTCTAGGGACGGCGGCTTTAACAGCAACGCCTTCAACACGAAGGACGCGAAGGACACGAAGTAACACGAAGGAAACCCGATGCAGCAGTACTTCGTGGACCTTCGTGTCCTTCGTGGTGAATGCTTTAGAGCATTTTCCCGATTGTAGCCACGGTGATGGTGATCAGACCCAGGATCAGGTTGAGCCCCACCAGCTTGCGGATCTGGCCCAGTGCCGCCCCGCCCGCCTTCCAGTCGGCGGCGGCCACGGCGCGTTCGAGCCGCCGGAACGCCGCAAAGAACACGTGCGCGAAAATCAGCATCATCACGATCCCGATCACCAGCATGATCCACGCATAGGCCGGTGCGTCGCGCCCACCAAGCACGGCGATCATGTGCAGACCCGAGACCAGGATCAGCACGACCGCCACCCACACCCACAGAAAAAAGCGCCGCAGGGTCTGGTGCCACAGCGGCAGCCGCAGCGGCGGTTCGAGCACCGCGACAGCCGCCGGCCGCAGCGCCATGTAGGCGAAGAACATCCCGCCGACCCAGACGGCGACGCCAATGAGGTGCAACCAGCGTGCGATGTCCATGGCCGTTACCGCACGAGCGCGAGTGCCGCCCGCACCGGTGCGAAGCTCCGTCGATGGGCATCGATCGGCCCCAGCCGGCGCAGGGCTTCGACGTGTTCCGGTGTCGGATAGCCGCGATGCCGATCGAAGCCATAGCCTGGATAGCGCGCGTGCAGCGTATCCATCATCGCATCGCGATCGGTTTTCGCGAGGATCGATGCCGCACTGATCGAGGGCACGGTCGCATCGCCTCTCACCACCGCGCGTGCCCGGCACACCACGGGCGGACAATGCAGGCCGTCCACCAGCACTTCGTCCGGTGCCAGGCCCAGTGCCTCGACGGCGCGGGTCATGGCGAGCAACGTGGCGCGGAGGATGTTGTGTTCGTCGATCTCGCCCGGACTGGCCGACGCGACCGCCCACGCGAGCGCGCGCTCGCGAATCTGGGTCGCGAGGATTGCCCGTCGACGCGGCGAAAGCTGCTTGGAATCGGCGAGGCCCGGGATCGGCCGTGCCGGGTCGAGCACCACGCAGGCGGCCACGACGGGCCCCGCCAGCGGGCCACGCCCGGCCTCGTCGACCCCCGCCACCAGTGCGACCGGCGTCACGGCCGCGAACCCTGCGGCAGCGACAGCGACACCTGGGCGGGACTCGCCCGGCGCGCTTCCAGCATCGGCATGAGGGCGTCTGCGGCACGCTCGGCCGCACCCTGCCGCAGTGCCTGGTAGATCACTTCGAACTGTCGCTGCTGGCGCTCGCGTACCGCCTTGTCGCGCAGCTGGTTGAGGAGCACTTGCGCCAGGTTGGGTGGCGTTGCGTCGTCCTGGAGGATTTCGGGCACGATGAAGCGTTCGGCAAGCACGTTCGGCAGCCCTACGTACGGCAGCAGCCGCCGCGGCCACATGAGACGCCAGGTGAGCTTCGGCACGCGGTAGGCAATGACCATGGGCCGCCGCATCAGCGCGGCCTCGAGGGTCGCAGTGCCGGAAGCCACGAGCACCACGTCGGCTGCCGTCATCGCCATCTGCGAATGGCCGAACAGGATGGTGACGGGCAGGTCCTCCGCCTTGTGCTCGTACTGGGCCACTTCGAACTGCATGCGCGTTGCACGGCTGGTCAACGGCACCAGGAACCGCGCGTCGGGCAGCTGTTGATGGATGAGCTTGGCCGTGTCGAGAAACAGGCCGGCATGCTGCTCGAGCTCACCACGCCGGCTGCCCGGCAACAGTGCGAACACGGGCGCGTTGAGCGGCAAGCGGAACTGCTCCCGTGCGAGATCGCGATCGGGAACCTCCGGGACTTCGTCGGCGAGCGGATGGCCGACGAATGTGACCGGGATCCCGGCCTTCTCGTAGATGGCGGGTTCGAACGGGAACAGGACCAGCACCCGGTCGGCCGCACGCTTCACCTTGTGGATACGCTCCCCACGCCAGGCCCAGATCGACGGGCCGACATAGTGGGCCGTGGGTATGCGAGCGCCGCGCAGGCGCTCTTCGAGGCCGAGATTGAAGTCCGGCGCGTCGATCCCGATGAACAGATCGGGCGGATCGTCAAGCAGGCGCGACTTCAACTGCCCCCGGATCGACAGGATGCGCGGGATGCTGCGAGCCGCTTCGACGTAGCCGCGCACTGCCAGCGTTTCCATGTCGAACCAGGAGTCGAAACCCGCCGCCTGCATCTTCGGGCCGCCGATGCCGAAGAAGCGCGCCGCGGGCAACCGTGCCTTCAGGGCCGCGATCAACGGCGCGGCGATGAGATCGCCGGATGCTTCGCCCGCCACCATGGCCACGCGCACCTGCCGCTCCATGGCGCGCCTACCGGACTATGCCGCGTGTCGTCCGTTCGAGGAACTGCGCCATCACCCCGACTTCCGGACACTCGGCAACCTGCCCGGCGAGCGCGGTGCGCGCTTCGTCGAGCGTGAGACCCGATCGATACAGCGTCTTGTAAGCTCGGCGGATGCCGGCGATCGCCTCGGCGCTGAAGCCGCGGCGCTTGAGTCCTTCGGCGTTGATGCCGTGGGCCTTGGCGGTATCACCCTGCGCCATCACGTAGGGCGGCAGGTCGTGGACCAGCACGGTCGCGATGGCCGTCATCGCGTGGGCCCCGATGCGGCAGAACTGGTGCGCGCCGGTGAAGCCGGCGAGGATCGCCCAGTCGCCCACATGCACGTGGCCCGCGAGCTGGGTGCAGTTGGCCATGATGACGTGGTCACCGACCACGCAGTCGTGGGCGACGTGCACGTAGGCCATGATCCAGTTGTCGTTGCCGACCCGGGTCACGCCGGCGTCCTGCACGGTGCCGCAATTCAAGGTGCAGAACTCGCGGATCGTGTTGCGATCGCCGATGGTGAGGCCGGTCGGTTCGCCGGCGTACTTCTTGTCCTGGGGTTCATCGCCCACGGACGTGAACTGGAAGATGCGGTTGTCACGCCCGATGGTGGTGTGACCGGTCACCACGGCGTGGGCTCCGATCGACGTGCCTGCCCCGATGACCACGTGTTCGCCGATCACCGCATAGGGGCCCACCGCCACGCCCGGACCGAGCTCGGCGGCGGGATGCACGATGGCAGTCGGGTGGATCATGAGCGAACGATGGAAGAGATGTCCCTCATGGTGCACATCAGCCCGGCCTCGGCCACCAGCACGCCATCCACCTTCGCCTCGGCGTTGAACTTCCAGATGCCGCGCAGCTGCCGCTCGAGGCGTGCGGTCAGGATGAGCTGGTCGCCTGCGCCCACCGGTTTCTTGAACCGGGCGTTGTCGATGCCGACGAAGTAGTAGACCGAGTTCTCGTCGGCCTTCGAGTCCACCGTCTTGAACGACAGGATCGCCGCCGCCTGCGCCAGCGCCTCGACGATCAGCACCCCCGGCATCACCTTGTAGTGGGGGAAGTGGCCGGCGAAGAACGGTTCATTGATGGTCACGTTCTTGAGCGCCGTGATCTCCTTGCCCGGCTCACAGGACAGCACCCGGTCGACCAGCAGGAACGGATACCGGTGCGGCAGGTACTGCAGGATCTGATGGATTTCCATCGCGTTCACTTGGCTTTCCCTTCGAGCGCCTCGAGCCTTGCCTTGAGTTCCTGCACGGTGCGGCCGAGTTCGTGCAGGCGGTTGAACTGTGCGAGGTTCTTCATCCACTCGCGGTGCGGCAGACTGGGGAAGAAGCCATCGTAGATACCCGGTTCGGTGATGCTCTTGCGCACCATCGTACCGGCTCCGACGATCGTGTGGTCGCAGATTTCGATATGGCCGTGGATCATGGCCGCACCGCCGATCCGGCACTGGCGGCCGATGCGGGCCGAGCCTGCGATGCCCGCGCAGGCAGCTATGGCGGTATGCGCACCGACGACGACGTTGTGCGCGATCTGGATCAGGTTGTCCATCTTGACGCCGTCCTCGATCACGGTGTCGCCCAGCGCTCCGCGATCCACCGTGGTGTTGGCACCGATCTCGACATCGTCGCCGAGCATCGCCCGCCCCACCTGGGGTACCTTGATCCACCGGCCATCCTCCTCGGCGATGCCGAAGCCGTCGCCGCCGATCACCACGCCGGAATGCAGTATGCCCCGGGCACCGACGCGGCAGCCCGGATAGACGACGACGTTGGCATGGAGCCGCGTATCGTCGCCGATGACCGCGTCCGTCCCGATGGCACACCCGGCGCCGATCACGGCGCGCTCGCCGATCGTGGCACCAGGCCCCACCGTTGCGCAGGGACCGACCGACGCGCTCGCCGCCACGCGCGCGCGAGGATCCACCACGGCCGAAGCGTGAATTCCCGGCTCGACCGGTGCCGCCGGATTGAGCAGCGCCGACGCGCGCGCGAGGTAGGCGTACGGGTTGGCGCTGACGATGCGCGGCCGCTCGGTGCTGTCGCGGTCGGCCGTTCCGAGAATCACCGCGGCAGCCCGTGTCCCGTCGAGGAGGCGGCGGTACTTGCCGCCGGTCAGGAACGAAAGATCCTCCGGACCCGCCTGGTCCAGGGGGGCCACCTGCCGTACCGCGACGTGCGGCGGACCGATGAGTTCCCCGCCGAGGCGGGCGACAATCTGTTCGAGGGTGTAGGGCGGATGCGCAGCGTTCATGTGGGTACCGGCGGCCGCCCCTTCAAGCACCGATCACTTGTCGGTGAGCGCCTTCAGGACCTTTTCGGTGATGTCGATGCGGGGGCTGCGAAACACCGCCTCCTGCAGGATCAGATCGAATTTCTCCGCTTCGGCGATCTGCTGCACCACCTTGTTCGCCCGCTCGATGATCTGCTGGAATTCCTCGTTGCGCCGGAGGTTGAGCTCCTCGCGAAACTCGCGCTGCAGCCGCTGCAGGTCGCGGTTCAAGCGCCCGAGTTCACCTTCCTTGGTGCGACGGTCGCTCTCCGACATGGTGACACTCTCCTTCTCGAGCACCGCCTGCAGCTCGCGCGCCTGCTTGGCCATCTTCTCGATGTCCTGGCCGCGCGCCTGGAACTCCTTCTCGAGCTTCTTGTTGGCCTTCACCGCGGGCGGCGAATCCTTGAGGATGCGTTCGATCGACACGAATCCGATCTTGATGTCCTTCAAATCGCCCGCCTGGGCGAACGCGAGCGCCGGCATCAGCGCGAGGGCGAAGAACAGCGGGGCAAGCAATTTCACTGTTGTGGTCTCCGTAGTGCTCGTCCCGGCGTCGGGTGGTCGAATCGACACCACCGCCGGGTCGTCAGAAAATGGTACCGAGGGTGAACTGGATGCGCTGCAGGCGGTCGCCTTCCTGGGAACGGATCGGGAAGCCGAAACTCAGCTTGAGCGGACCCACCGGCGAGAACCAGTTGAGCGACAGACCCACCGAGTAGCGCAGGAATTCGCTGCTGTACGTATTATCCACCATACCGGCGTCGAAGAAAGTCGACAGTCTCAGGCTGTTGTCCTTGCCTGCCCCGGGAAACGGGAAGTAGTACTCGATGTTGCCCAGCAGCAGCCGCGGCCCGCCGGTCGAGAAACCGAACTCGTCGCGTGGGCCCAGCGAAAAAGTCGCGTAGCCGCGCACGCTGTTCACGCCACCGGCGTAGTAGTTCTTGTAGAACGGCAACGGCAGGTCGCCCAGTCCGTCGGCGTAGCCGATCTCGCCACCGATCTGAAGCGTGGTATTGCGTGTTACGGGGATGTAGTGCTGCGCCTTGTAACCGGCCTTGTAGTAGCGCAGATCGCCGCCCGGCAGCCCGGACTCCA
The DNA here is from genome assembly GCA_001464695.1 of Betaproteobacteria bacterium Ga0077523. Classification (GTDB taxonomy): domain Bacteria; phylum Pseudomonadota; class Gammaproteobacteria; order Burkholderiales. The sequence continues at coordinate 246,934 of LNDQ01000156.1, forward strand.
GAGTGACCCGCTGCAACGTGCCGCGTGTCGGCGCGATGGTGCTGTCGCGACCGTCGCGCGCCCAGCCGACCGTCCCGATGATGCCGAGGTTGGTCGACCCGAAGGTGTTCACGAAATCCTTGATGCGCTGGGCGCTGTTGTCAAACGTCTGGATCTCGGTGTTCTCGAGGGCGAGACCGTAGTTGACGGTATCGAGTTCCGAGATCGGCACACCGAAGCGCACGCCGCCGCCGTCGGTATTGGTGATGTAGCTCGACGAGCGCAACACCGTCGGGTTGAAGCGCCGCGAATACAGGTCGAAGCCGCGGCTGATGCCGTCGTCGGTCCAGTACGGGTTGGTGTAGGACAGGGCCAGGATGCGGTTGATGCGGCCGGTCTGCAGCGACAGCGACAACGCGTTGCCGGTGCCGAACGCGTTCTGCTGGGAGATCGATCCCGACAGGATGATCCGCTCCGCGCTCGACACGCCGGCGCCGAACGTGACGCTGCCCGTCGGGCGCTCCTTCACGTTCATGTTGACGTCGACCTGGTCGTTGGTGCCGGGGACCGCCGGGTTGTCGATGTTCACCTCGGTGAAGTAGCCCAGGCGATCGGCGCGCACCTTCGACCGGTTGATCTTCTCCTGCGAGAACCAGGCGCCTTCCATCTGCCGGAACTCGCGGCGGATCACCTCGTCCTTGGTGTTCTGGTTGCCGCTGATGTTGATGCGGCGGACGTAGACGCGCCGGCCGGGGTCCACGTACAGCGTGAACGCGACTTCGCGCTTCTCGCGATTGATGTCCGGTACGGCGTTGACCTGCGCGAACGCGTAGCCGTCGTTGCCGAGCCGGTCGGTGATGAGCTTGGTGGACTCGGTCAGGCGTTCGCGCGAGAAGACGTCGCCGGCCCGCACCTTGACGAGGCGCCGGATCTCGGTCTCTGGCAGCAGCAGATCGCCGGCGAGGCGCACGTCGGTCACCTTGTACTTGTCACCCTCGGTCACGTTGACGGTGATGTACACCTCGCGCTTGTCCGGGCTGATCGCAACCTGGGTCGAATCGATGGTGAACTCGAGATACCCCTGGTTCAGGTAGAACGAGCGCAACGTCTCGAGATCGGCCGACAGCTTCTGCTTCGAGTACTGGTCGTTCTTCGTGTACCAGGTCATCATCCCCGGCGTGCGCAGCACGATGAGGTCGAGCAGCTCCTTGTCCTTGAAGCGCTTGTTGCCGACGATGTTGACGCCGCGGATCTTCGCGACCTCGCCCTCGGAGATGTTGAAGTTGATCGCGACCCGGTTGCGCTCGAGCGGGTTGACCGTGGTCTGCACGTCCACGCCGTACTTGCCGCGCGCGATGTACTGGTTCTTCAGGTCCTGCTTGGCGCGCTCCAGGATCGAGCGGTCGAAGATGCGGCCTTCCTGCAGGCCGGCCTGACGCATGATCTCCAGCAGTTTCTTCTTGTCGAACTCCTTCGAACCGCGCACGTCGATGGCGGCGATGGCGGGCCGCTCCTGCACCGCGATGACGAGGACGCCGTCCTCGGCTTCGATCTGCACGTCCTTGAAGAAGCCGGTCTGGAACAGCAGGCGGATCGACTGCGTGGCCTTCTCGTCCGTCATCTGGTCGCCGACCTTGACGGGGAGGTAGCTGAATACGGTACCGGCGTCGGTGCGCTGAATGCCTTCGACGCGGATGTCGCGGATCTGGAAGGGTTCGAAGCCTTGGGCGGTCGGTGCGTAAGCGAGGGCGATCAGTACCGCGATAAGAGAACGCTTCATCCGCTAGGAGCCGCCGACCAGGCGGTTGATGTCGTTATAGATGGCGAACGCCATGAGGCCGAACAGCACGATCATCCCCACCCGCTGCCCCATTTCGAGCGTTCGCTCCGACACCGGACTACCCTTGAGGATCTCCGCGAAATAGTACATCAAGTGCCCACCATCCAATAACGGAACCGGCAGCAGGTTGAGCACGCCCAGGCTGATGGAAATCACGGCGAGGAACTGGAGGTAGTAGATCCAGCCGAGCTGAGCCGACTGGCCGGCGTAGTCCGCGATCGTGAGCGGACCGCTCAGGTTCTTCGGCGACACGCGGCCGAAGATCATCTCCCACAGCATCTGCAGCGTGAACACCGACTTGTCGAGCGTCTCGCGCGCAGCCGCACCGATCGCCTCGAGCGGCGACACGCCACCCCGGATGGTGTAGCGCTGCAGCCCCGACGGACCATCGATCGGCCCCACGCCGATGCGCCCGATGGTCTTGCCCGCCTCATCCTTCGGCGCTGGAGTCACCGTGATGTCGAGGTCTTCCGCGCCGCGCACCACCTGCAGTACGACGGCCACACCCGGTTTTTCGCGGATGACGGAGACGAAATCGCTCCAGCGCGTGACCGTGACCTCGTCGATGCCGACGATCTGGTCGCCGGCCCGCAACCCCGCCCGGTCCGCCACGCTGCCCGGTTCCACCATGCCGATGAGTGCCGGCTGGTAACGGCCAAGACCGATCGCGCGCAGGAAGTCGGCATCGAGGTCGTCGGCGTCGAGGCCGCCGAGATCGAGCGTACGTTGCGCCTTGGCACCCGCATCGTCCTCCACCTCCACGCTGACCGAGTCGCGCTTGATGGCGTGCTTCAAGAGCTGCCAGCGCACGTCCTGCCAGGTGTCGACGCGCGTTGCGCCGACACGAGTGATGATGTCGCCGGTTTCGAAGCGCGCCGCCGCCGCCGCCGAACCCGCGGGGGGCGCGTCCACCACCGGACGCAAGCCGGGCATGCCGTGAACGAAGAGCACCCAGTACAACGCGATCGCCAGCAGGAAATTCGCGATGGGCCCGGCAGCGACGATGGCGCTGCGGCGCCACACGTTCTGCCGATTGAAGGCGCGATGCAGTTCGGAAGGCGCAACAGCAGCCTCGCGCTCGTCCAGCATCTTCACGTACCCGCCGAGCGGAAAGGCGCCGATCGCCCACTCCGTGCCGTCGCGCCCGAGCTTGCGCTGCCAGAGCGGGGCACCGAATCCCACCGAGAAGCGCAGCACCTTCACGCCGCAGAGCCGCGCCACGAGATAGTGGCCAAGTTCGTGGAACACGATCAGCAGCCCCAGGGCCACGACGAAGGCAATGGCGGTCGAAACGATGTTCATGCGTTCACTCCCTCTTCAACCGCCGGCGCGCGCCGCAGGGGCGACGCGCACGGCACTGTTCTTGTCGAGCCAGGCCGCAGCGGCACGCCGGGCGCCCGCATCGACCTCGAGGACATCATCGAGGTCATGGACAGCGGCCGACGGCGTTCGTGCGAGCACCGCTTCGACCAACGCCGGTATCCGGTCGAACCCCAGCCCGCCGTCCAGGAATCGCGCCACCGCGACTTCATTCGCGGCATTCAGGGCCACCGGGGCAGCACCGCCCTGCTCGAGGGCGCGGTAGGCGAGCCCGACGCACGGGAAACGCTCGGGATCCGGCGCCTCGAAACTGAGCGCCGCCACCGCGGCGAGTTCCAGGCGCGTGGACCCCGACTCGATGCGCTCCGGAAATGCCAACGCGTGGGCGATCGGAGTGCGCATGTCGGGATTGCCGAGTTGCGCGATGACCGAGCCGTCGACGTACTCGACCATCGAGTGCACCACGCTCTGGGGGTGGATCACCACTTCGATGGCCGATGGCGGCGCATTGAACAACCAATGGGCCTCGATCACCTCGAGGCCCTTGTTCATCATCGTGGCCGAATCCACCGAGATCTTGCGGCCCATCACCCAGTTCGGATGGGCGCAGGCCTGATCGGGCGTCACCGCCGCGAAGCGCTCCAGGGGCAGGGTCCGGAACGGGCCACCCGAGGCGGTGAGCAGGATCCGCCGTACCCCGGCCGCACCGAGATTGCCGGCATACCCACGCGGCAACGCCTGGAACACCGCGTTGTGTTCACTGTCGATCGGCAGCAGCGTGGCACCACCTCGCCGCACCGCGTCCATGAAGACCGCACCAGCCATCACCAACGCTTCCTTGTTGGCGAGCAGGATGCGCTTGCCGGCCGTCGCTGCCGCCAGGGCCGGTCGCAGACCGGCGGCGCCGACGATCGCCGCCATCACCGATTGCGCGCCCTCGGCCGTTGCCACCGCTTCCAGACCGGCGGCACCGGCCAGGACCCTGGTAGCGCTGCCCGCTTGCGCCAGCCGCTCGCGCAGGCGCGCGGCGGCCGCTTCGTCCACTACCGCGGCCAGGTCCGGTCGATGGGTGATGCATTGATCGTAGAGGACATCGATCTGCCGCTGGGCCGACAAGGCGACCGCACGGAAGCGCTCCGGATGCCGGGCGAGCACGTCGAGCGTGTTGCGGCCGATGCTGCCGGTGGAACCGAGGATCGCTACGCCGTGCATGCCGTCGTCAACGGGCGAGGATGGTGATCGCCGCCAGCCCGGCGAGCGGCAGGCTCGCGGTCAGCGCATCGATGCGGTCGAGCACGCCGCCGTGCCCCGGAAGCAGGGTCCCGCTGTCCTTCACGCCCGCCTCGCGCTTCATCCAGGACTCGAACAGATCACCCACGATGCCGAGCGCCGTCATCGCGAAGAATACGCCCACCACCGGCCAGCGCAGCAGTTCGGGCAACACGGGGATGCGCAAGGCACCCAGCACCATGAAATAGAGGATGACCCCGAGAAACGCACCGGCCACACCCTCCCAGGTCTTGCCCGGGCTCACCAGTGGTGCCAGCTTGTTGCGGCCGAAACGCCGCCCGGCGAAATACGCCGCCGTGTCGGCGACCCAGATGACCACCAGCAGGCTGAGCAACAGCGCCGGTTGCAGCTGCAGGCGCGTCGCCGCCAGCCACGCCGGCACCAGGACCCACCACCCCGCCAGCGCGAGCGCGACCGGGCTGCGCAAACGCCAGCGCCAGGCGATCCACGGCAGCGCGATGCCGACCCAGAATGCCAGGGCAGCCGCGAAGATCACGAGGTCGAACTGCTGCGCCACGACCGTGAAGATCGCCACGCAGCTGGCGCCGATCAGTCCGGTGTACGCGATGCGCATCACCGTCGGCCAGCTGCTCAAGCGCCCCCATTCCCACGCACCGAGCATCGTCACCAGCGCGATGAAGAGCGACCATGCGGCGTTGTGGAACCAGAACAACGCCACCAGCGCCACCAGCAACACTACTGCCGCCGTCAGGATGCGCTGCCGGAGCATGGCTCGAGGGGCGCGGGGTCAACGGCCCGCAGCGTCCGAGGCGATGCGGCGCGGCGCTATTTCGGCGTCTGCGCGCACCGCCAGTTGTTCGCTGGTGCGGCCGAAACGGCGCTCGCGGGTACGGTAGAACTCGATGGCGCGGCTCAACTCCGCCTCACCGAAATCCGGCCAGAGCGTGTCGGTGAAATAGAGCTCGGTGTAGGCAAGATGCCACAGCAGGAAATTGCTGACGCGCTGCTCGCCCCCGGTGCGGATGAACAGATCCGGCTCCGGCGCGTAGCTCATGGCGAGCCAGGGTGCCAGATCCTGTTCGGTGTAGCGCCCGGCCTTCGAGGGATCCGCCGCACACAGGCGATTCACCGCCTGCAGGATGTCCCAGCGGCCCCCGTAGTTGGCGGCAATGGTGAGCGTGAGGCCGCCATTGCCGGCCGTGAGTTTTTCCGCTTCGACGATGAGGCGCGTCAAACGCGGCTCGAACGCCGACAGGTCGCCCACGATCCGCAACCGGATGCCGTTGTCGTGTAGCCGTGCGACCTCCTGTTCGAGCGCACGGACGAACAGCTGCATGAGGAACGAGACTTCGTCGGCCGGGCGGCGCCAGTTCTCGCTGGAGAATGCGAACAGCGTGAGGTATTCCACGCCTGCCTTGGCGCAGGATCGGACCGCCTCGCGTACCGCCTCCACACCGCGCTTGTGGCCGGCAACGCGCGGCAGGAAGCGCTTCTTGGCCCAACGCCCGTTGCCGTCCATGATGACGGCCACGTGCCGCGGGACCGAACCCACGGCCGGTATGTCGAGTGTCGAACTGGACGCTTTGCTCAAGGGCTCTATACCGCCAGAAGCTCCGCTTCCTTCGCCGCCAGCGCTTTTTCCACCTCGGCGATGTAGCGGTCCGTCAGCTTCTGGATCTCGTCCTGGGCGCGGCGCTCCTCGTCCTCCGACACGGTCTTGTCCTTGAGCAGCTTCTTCAGGTGGTCGTTGCCTTCGCGGCGCACGTTGCGGATCGCGACCCGTGCGTCCTCCGCCTCACCCTTCACCACCTTGATCAGATCACGGCGGCGCTCTTCGGTGAGCGCGGGCATGGGCACACGCACCATATCGCCCACCGCCGACGGGTTGAGACCGAGATCCGAATCGCGGATCGCCTTCTCGATCGCCTGCGCCATCTTCTTCTCGAAGGGCGTCACGCCGATGGTGCGGGCATCGATCAGCGTGACGTTGGCGACCTGGTTGATGGGTGTCGGATTGCCGTAGTAGTCGACCTTCACGTGATCGAGGATCCCGGGGTGCGCGCGCCCGGTGCGCACCTTGCCGAGGTCCGCCTTCAACGTCTCGAGCGACTTCTGCATCTTCTGCTCGGTGGTTTTCTTGACGTCAGCGATCATGCGTCGTCCCCTTGCGCCTCGATTTGCCCAGTCACGCGTGTACGCGCGTGCCCTCGTCTTCGCCCAGGACCACCCGGCGCAAGGCGCCTGACTTGAAGATGCTGAACACGCATATCGGCAGCTTCTGGTCCCGGCACAGGGTGAGCGCGGTGGCGTCCATCACCTTCAGGTTCTTGACGATGGCTTCGTCGAAGGTGAGCTGCTGGTAGCGCGTGGCCTGTGGATTCTTCTTCGGATCGTCGGTGTAGACCCCGTCCACCTTGGTCGCCTTCAGCACGATGTCGACGTTCATCTCCATGCCGCGAAGCGCCGCAGCGGTATCCGTGGTGAAGAACGGGTTGCCGGTGCCGGCGGCGAAGATCACGACCTTCCCCTCTTCCAGGTAGCGGATGGCCTTGCCGCGAATATACGGTTCGGCCACCTGCTCGATGTTGAGCGCCGACTGCACCCGGCCCGACAAGCCCACGCGCCGCATCGCGTCCTGCAGCGCCAGCGCGTTCATCACGGTGGCGAGCATGCCCATGTAGTCCGCGGTGGCGCGATCCATCCCCGCGGCACCGGGGGCGACACCGCGGAAGATGTTGCCGCCACCGATCACCACCCCAACCTCGACACCCAGGTTCACCACATCCGCGATCTCCCCGCAGATGCGCTCGATCATCTCGCGGTTGATGCCATAGCTGTCCTCGCCCATCAGGGCTTCGCCGGACAGCTTGAGCAGGATGCGCTTGAAGGCGGCCTGGGGCATCGGGGCGCTGGCGTCGCTTCTAGCGCGCTGCAGCGGCAGCGGCTTGCGCCGCCACTTCGGCCGCGAAGTCGGTCGACTTCTTTTCGATGCCCTCGCCCACGATGTACAACGTGAAAGCCGGCACCGACGCGCCCTTGGCCTTGAGCAGCTGTTCGATGGTCTGCTTGTCGTCCTTCACGAACGGCTGACCGAACAGCGTGACCTCCTTCAGGTACTTCTGCACGCTGCCCTCGACCATCTTGGTGACGATGTCCGCGGGCTTGCCGGACTCGGCCGCCTTGGCCGTGGCGATGTTGCGCTCCTTCTCGATCAACTCGGCCGGCACCTGATCCTTCGACAGGGCCACCGGCTTCGCCGCGGCGATGTGCATCGCGAGATCCTTGGCGAGAGTTTCGTCACCGCCGACCACGTCCACCAGCACGCCGATCTTGGATCCGCCGTGCACGTACTGCGCAACCTTGCCCTTGGCCTGGATTCGCACGAACCGTCGGATCGACAGATTCTCGCCGATGCGACCCACCAGTTCGGTGCGGGTTGCCTCGACCGTCTTGCCGTCGATGGTGAGGGCCGAGAGCGCCGCGACGTCTGCCGGGTTCTTCGACGCCACCAGTTCCGCCAGCTTCGCGGCGAGCGCCAGGAAATCCGTGTTCTTCGCGACGAAGTCGGTTTCGCAGTTCACTTCGACGATCGCGGCGAGCTTGCCGTCGCCGGCGAGCCAGGTGCCGACCACGCCTTCGGCCGCCACGCGCGCCGAGGCCTTCGCAGCCTTGCTGCCCAGCTTCACGCGCAGGATCTCTTCGGCCTTGGCCATGTCGCCGCCGGCCTCGGTCAGCGCCTTCTTGCATTCCATCATCGGCGCGTCGGTCTTCTCGCGCAGTTCCTTCACCATGGAAGCGGTGATTTCCGCCATGTTCGCTCCTGATTCTTCCGCGCGACCGCACCCGTCAGCCGGGTCGTCCACCGCGGGAAATGAAAAACCCCGGCGCCTCGCCGGGGCCGTGCATCACGATGCTGCTTGTTCTTCGGTCGTCTCGACTTCGACGAATTCGTCGCCGCCCACGATCTCGCGCACGATCTGGCTGCGGCCTTCCAGCACCGCATCGGCGGCACCACGGGCGTACAGGCGGATCGCACGGCTCGAATCGTCGTTGCCGGGAATCACGTAGTTGACGCCGTCGGGCGAGTGGTTCGAATCGACCACGGCCACCACCGGAATCCCGAGCTTGGCAGCCTCGGTGACAGCGATCTTGTGATAGCCGACGTCGATCACGAACAGCGCGTCGGGCAGACCGTTCATGTCCTTGATGCCGCCCAGGCTGCGCTCGAGCTTCTCGAGTTCGCGCTGGAACATGAGGCCTTCCTTCTTGACCAGCTTCTCCATGGAGCCGTCCTGCACCATCGATTCCATTTCGCGCAGGCGCTTGATCGAGCCCTTCACGGTCTTGAAGTTGGTGAGCATGCCACCCAGCCAGCGGTGGTCGACGTAGGGGCAGCCGGCACGGACCGCTTCTTCACGGACGATGTCGCGGGCCTGACGCTTGGTGCCCACGAACATGATGGTGCCCTTGTTCGCAGCCAGTTGACGCACGTACTTCATCGCGTCCTGGTACATCGCGAGAGTCTTCTCGAGATGGATGATGTGGATCTTGTTGCGGTGGCCGAAGATGTACGGCGCCATCTTCGGGTTCCAGTACCGCGTCTGGTGGCCGAAATGGACGCCGGCCTCCAGCATCTGACGCATGGTCACGGACATTGACTTCTCTCCTGGGTGCTACGGGTTGAGCCTCCATCCGCTTGAAACCCGGTTCGATCGAACCGGGCGCCCGCAGACCCGGCCTTGCGAACCGGGCACCACTGCAGGACTTCCGAGGTGCGGATGTGCGAATTTCCCGCGTCCGGACCGGTCATGGACCGTCCCGGGGTCGGGATAACTTTGAATTTTAGACTATTTCGCGCCAGCTGCTCAAGCCGGATTCGGGCTTTTTGAGGCCCGTCGGGTCGGTCAGATCAGGCAGAGGAGTCCGCGCCGGATGTGATCGCCCAGATCCGTCGCCCGGGCGAGGCCCACCAGCCCGAAGCCGGCGACCACCGCTCCAGCCAGGCGGCGCAGCGTGCCGGGTCGAAGCAGCGCGCGGGTCTTCTGCGTGGCGAGACCGGCCCCCAGCAGGTTGGGCACGGTGCCCAGCCCGAACGCCAGCATCACCGCTGCCCCACCGATCGGACTGCCAGCGAGAAGCGCCGACGCGAGCAGGCTGTAGACCAGGCCGCACGGCAGCCATCCCCACAGCGCACCCGCGGCGAGCGCCTTCGGCCAGCTGTCGACAGGCAGGAGGCGCCCGACATGCGGCTGCACGAGCCGCCAGATCCGCCGGCCGGGCACCTCGAGCCGCACGATCCACTGCGACCAGCCGCCCAGATACAGGCCCAGCGCCACCAGGAGCACGTTGGCCACGATCAGGAAGGCGAGCTGGACTGGCAGCAGCTCCCGCAGCAGCAGACCGCCACCCCCGAGAGTACCGGCGATGGCCCCGGCGACGCCGTAGCTCGCGATGCGCCCCAGGTTGTAGCCGGAGTGCACCTGCCACGCGGGCATGCGCGGACCGGCGGCTCCCGACAGCGACGCGGTGATGCCGCCGCACATGGCCACGCAGTGGACTCCCCCGAGCAGGCCCACGAGGAACGCCGCGCCGGCGAGGGACGCTACCAACACCATCGCTCCCCCTGCCATGGCATCAGATCACCTTCGAATAGCTTGCGGTGCGCCGCTGGGAACGCAGATACCGGTCGAACACCATGCAGATCGACCGGACCAGCAACCGCCCACGCGGGGTCACGGCGAGCCATTCGTCATCCAGTTCCACCAGTCCGTCGGCGATGAAGCCCTGGAGTTCATCCAGCTCCTCGGCGAAATAACGACTGAAATCGATCAAATGAGAGATTTCCAATGACTCGATGGCGACGGCACCATGACACATCAGCGCTTGAATGAGCGCTCGCCGCAACAGGTCGTCGGCCGTCAGCTCGACCCCTCTCAACACCGGCAGGAGTCCCGCATCCAGCAGATCATAGTACTCGTCGAGCGTGCGGCTGTTCTGCACGTAGCTCGGACCCACGGCGCCGATCGCGGTCACGCCGAGCGCGATCAGGTCGCACTCGGCATGGGTCGAATAGCCCTGGAAATTGCGATGCAGCCGCCCCTGGCGTTGGGCAATCGCGAGCTCGTCATCCGGCTTCGCGAAGTGGTCCATGCCGATGTAGACGTAGCCCGCTGCGGTCAGGCGCCGGATGGCAAGGGTCATCATGTCGATGCGGGCCTCGGCATCCGGCAGGTCGGCTTCGGCGATGCGCCGCTGCGGCTTGAAGACGTGCGGCAGGTGGGCATAGCCATAGAGCGCGATGCGGTCCGGCGCGATGTCGATCACGCGGTCGATGGTGTGGTTGAAGGCGATGACGTTCTGCTTCGGGAGGCCATAGATCAGGTCGAGATTGATCGACTTGAACCCTGCCGCACGGCCCTCCGCGACCGCAGCGCGGGTGACGGCTTCGTCCTGCAGGCGGTTCACGGCTCGCTGCACGGCAGGATCGAAGTCCTGCACTCCGACGCTCATGCGGTTGAAGCCGAGCTGGGCGAGCAGGCTCACGGTGCCGGGCGCGACGCTGCGCGGATCGATCTCGATGGAGTACTCGCCGTCCGAGACGAAGGCAAAGTGCGACGCGACGATGTCCATCAGCTGCTTCAGCTCCTGCGGTGCCAGGAACGTGGGCGTGCCGCCACCGACGTGGAACTGGCACAGCTGCCGGTTACCGGCCGTCGCCGCGGCCACCAGCTCGGCTTCCTTCGCCACATAGCGCAGGTACTTGGCGGAGCGGCCGTGGTCGCGCGTGATGATCTTGTTGCACGCGCAGTAGAAGCAGATGTTGCTGCAGAACGGAACGTGCACGTACAACGACAGCCCGCGCGTCACGCCGCCCAGGTCGCGATGTTCGAGCTGCCGCCGATACGCAGCTGCGTCGAACGCCTCGACGAAACGATCCGCGGTCGGATACGACGTATAGCGCGGGCCGTTGTGCCCGTAGCGCTTCAGCAGTCCTGCGTCGATGACCAGGGGACTCTGCGGTATCATGCCCATGCCGATCCGGATAACATCAAATTCCGACCGAAGCTTAGGTCCATGCGACCCAGGTCACGTTGACATGGATCAAGCGCGGGAAGACTGTCACGTCAGGATCAGGAGCTCTCGCATGTCGGCACCGATCGCCCTTCATCCCGTACCCATAGACAAGCTGCGGGTCGCCTGTTCCACCTGCGGCTTGAGGGAACTGTGCCTGCCGATCGGCCTGTCCGACGAGGAACTGGGCAAGCTCGACCACCTGGTCACGCTGCGACGCTCGTTCCGCAAGGGCACCAACGTGTACCGCGCCGGCGAACCGTTCGACGCGCTGTATGCGGTGCGCTTCGGGTTCTTCAAGACCACGGTCACGGCCGCCGACGGACGCGACCAGGTCACGGGTTTTTCCATGGCCGGCGAGCTGCTGGGCATGGATGGCATAGGCACCGACAAGCACACCTGCGACGCCGTCGCCCTCGAAGACAGCGAAGTCTGCGTGATCCCCTACGGGCGCCTCGAGGAGATGTCGCGCGAGCTGCATAGCCTGCAGCACCATTTCCACAAGGTCATGAGCCGCGAGATCGTGCGCGACCACGGCGTCATGATGCTGCTCGGGAGCATGCGCGCCGAGGAACGCCTCGCGGCGTTCCTCGTCAACCTGTCGCAGCGTTTCACCGCGCGCGGCTATTCACCCTCCGAGTTCTACCTGCGCATGACGCGCGAGGAGATCGGCAGCTACCTGGGCCTCAAACTCGAGACGGTGAGCCGCGTCTTCTCCAAGTTCCAGGGCGAAGGCCTGATCAGCGTGCAGCAGAAGCACGTGCGCATCATCGATATTCCGCGCCTGCGCGAGCTGATCGGCCAGCGGCCGTGCTAGCGGTTGCCGGTCCGTCGCAGTCAGCGGTCTCGGGCACACCAAGCCGGCGCAGGATGCTGTCGAGCGGACAGAACGTGGTGAAACCGCTCTGGAACAGATTGGCGCCGACGAAAGCGGTGAACCAGAGCCAGTAGCTGCTGACGTAGAGCGGGCTCGCAGCGACACCGAGCGCCAGCGAAAGCAGCACGAAGAGGCCCACGATGATGCGGACGTAGCGATTGACGGTCATGATCCCGATCCTCGAAAGCGCCCGGCGGGCGCGACGTGATCAGGTTACGGACCGGGTGCAACCGCGACTGTGACCGAGGTCACGGAACTTTCCGATAGTTCGCTGCGTAGTACAGCACCGGGATGACCACGAGCGTCAGCACCGTCGACACCAGGATGCCGAACAGGAGCGAGATCGCGAGCCCGTTGAAGATCGGATCGTCCAGGATGAAGAGCGCACCGAGCATGGCCGCGAGCCCGGTCAGGACGATGGGCTTGGCCCGGGCCGCGGCGGCGTGGACCACGGCACGTTCGAGCGGCACGCCATCGCCCACCTGCAGGTTGACGAAGTCCACCAGCAGGATGGAATTGCGCACGATGATGCCCGCCAGGGCGATCATCCCGATCATCGAAGTCGCGGTGAACTGCGCGCCGAGCAGCGCATGCCCGGGCATGACGCCGATGATGGTGAGCGGGATCGGCGCCATGATGATGAGCGGCACCAGGTACGACCCGAACTGCGCCACCACGAGCAGGTAGATCAGCACCAGCCCCACGGCGTAGGCCAGCCCCATGTCGCGAAACGTCTCGTAGGTGATCTGCCATTCGCCGTCCCATTTGAGGCTGTAGCCGCCCCAGCGATCCTCCGGCGCCGCGATGAAGTGCTCGGTGAGGACGTCGCCCTGCCCTGCCGATGCGGCCAGCCGCGAACGGATGCCGAACATGCCGTAGAGCGGGCTGTCAAGGCGACCACCCATGTCTCCCACGACATAGACCACCGGCAGCAGATCCTTGTGATGGATGGTCTGGTCGCGCTGCGCCGGCACCACTTCCGTCACCTCCGAGAGCGGGACCAGCGCGCCGTCCCGACTGCGCACCGTGAGCTTGAGCAGCGCGTCGAGCGAATCCTGGTGCTCCGGCGGGAGCGTGAGGCGCACCGGGATCTCGACCTTGGCGACACCGCTGTGAATCGGCGTCACGCTCTCGCCGGCGAGCCCGATGCGCATCGCATCGACCACGTCCCGGACCGCGACACCCGCCAGTGCCGCCTTGTTCTGGAGGACTCGCACTACCAGCTTCGGCGCCGTGTCGTCGATACTGTCGTCGATGCCCACGATGTCCGGCGTTGCCGCGAAGGTCGCGCGGACGCGCTTCGCCACGGCACGCTGGCCGGCCTCGTCCGGTCCGTAGATTTCCGCGACGATGGGTGCCAGCACCGGCGGACCCGGCGGCACCTCGACCACCTTGACCTCGCCGCCGTGGGTTGCCGCGATCTTCTCGAGAAGCGGTCGCACCGACTGCGCGATCTCGTGCGACTTGCGGTGGCGCGCGTGCTTGTCGACCAGGTTGACCTGGATGTCGCCCTGCGCCGCCGCCTCCCGCAGGTAGTACTGCCGCACGAGCCCGTTGAAGTTGATCGGGCTGGCGACCCCGGCGTAGGCCTGGTAGTCACGCACTTCCGGCACTTCCGCGATCGCAGCCGACAGCTCGCGCAGGACCCCGGCGGTGCGTTCGAGGGGCGTCCCGGCCGGCATGTCCACGACCACCTGGAACTCCGACTTGTTGTCGAAGGGCAGCATTTTCAGGATGACCAGCTTGACGGCGGCGAGCCCGATCGCGAGCACGATCGCCGCCGCAACGGCGACGAACAGCTTGATCCGGTTGCGGCGACCCTGCGCGCGATTCAGGAAGATGCCGAGCCGGCCGAACCAGCGATCGAGCCGACCGCTGCCCGTGGCATGGGATCCGGCGTGGCCGCGGCGCAGCAGTTTGAGCGCGAGCCAGGGAGTCACGACGAAGGCGATGGCGAGGGAGATCGCCATGCCGAGGCTCGCGTTGATCGGAATCGGGCTCATGTACGGGCCCATCAGCCCGCTCACGAACGCCATCGGCAACAGCGCGGCGATCACGGTGAACGTCGCGAGGATCGTCGGTCCGCCCACTTCGTCGACAGCCGCGGGAATGATCTGCGCGAGCGGCGCATCGTCGAGCACGCTGCGACGGTGGATGTTCTCCACCACGACGATCGCATCGTCCACCAGGATGCCGATGGAGAAGATCAGCGCGAATAGCGAGACCCGGTTCAGGGTGAAGCCCCAGGCCCACGACGCGAACAGCGTCGCCGCGAGGGTCAGCGTCACCGCGATGCCGACGATCAGCGCCTCGCGGCGGCCCAAGGCGAGCCAGACCAGGGCCACCACCGAGAGCGTGGCGAACACGAGCTTCTGGATCAGCTTCATCGCCTTGTCGTTCGCCGTCGCGCCATAGTTGCGCGTGACCTCGACGTGGACCCCATCGGGCACGATCTGGTTGCGCAATGCTTCGGCGCGGGCTATGACCCGATCGGCCACCCGGACGGCGTTCTCGCCCGGCTTCTTCGACACGGCGATCGTGACCGCCGGATGCTCACCGCTGCCCGCACCGCGCGCTGAAGCAGGGCCGGTGCCGAACCACGCATAGCGGCCCGGCAGATCCGGTCCGTCCTCGATCCGCGCGACGTCGGTGAGAAAAACCGGTCGCCCGGCGCGCACACCCACGACGAGCTGCTTCACGTCCGCCGCGTTCGCGAACCACGCACCGGTCTCCACCAGCACTTCGCGATTGTCCTTGACCAGGGTGCCGGAAGGCTGCGATGTGTTCGACAGCAACAGCGCCGTGCGCACGTCCTGCGGCGTGAGGCGATAGGCGTTCAGGCGCTCGGCCTCCATGAGCACCCGAACAACGTGGCCCGGACCGCCGATGGTGGTGACGTCGCGCGTGCCGGCCACGCCCTTCAATTCCACTTCCATCGCGTGCGCGACGCGTTCCAGTTCGAACGCGCCACGATGCGGATCGTCGGTCCACAGCGTGAGGCCCACGATCGGGACGTCGTCGATGCCCTTCGGTTTGACCACCGGCGCACCGACGCCGAGCTGCGGCGACAGCCAGTCGCGGTGCGAATCGAGCGTGTCGTACAGCCGCACCAACGCCTGGGTCGGATCCTCGCCCACGCGATACTGCACCGTCAACACCGCCATCCCGGGGCGTGACACCGAGTACACATGCTCGATGCCGGCAATGCGCGAGAGCACCTGTTCGGCCGGTGTCGCGACCAGGCTCTCGACATCGCGCGCGGACGCACCGGGAAACGGAATGAACACGTTCGCCATGGTCACGTCGATCTGCGGTTCCTCCTCGCGCGGCGTCACCGCCACGGCGAAGACGCCGAGCAGGAGCGCGACCAGCGCGATCAGCGGGGTGAGCTGGGAGCCGAGGAAGAACCGGGCGACGCGGCCGGAAACACCCATCTCACTAGGTCTTCAACTTGCGGATGCCCAGGGCGTGCAGCACCAGCCGTTCGTACAGCGGCTCGGATGTGCCCTTCTTCATCTTGCGGATGAAGTACTTCTCGAACGCCACCTTGGCGAGGTGCACCCATTTGCCTTCGGCAAACCAGTTCACGTTCCGCGGCGGGATCTGCGGCAGTGCCACGAACGCGACGCCGGTATCGCCGAAGTCGGCGAGACACAGCGCGTTCCACGTTGCCTTCTGGGCTGGCGCCTTGCCGTCGAGCTCGGCGCGGATGTTGTGGGCGGTGGCCGTGACCATCGACTCGATCATGTAGCCGGTCTTCGGTGCACCCGTGGGCACCGGAGTAGGCTCGACCGGTGGAATCGCGACGCACACCCCCACCGCGTAGACGTTGCGGAACCTGGGATTGCGCTGGTGCTCGTCGATCAGGATGAAGCCGCGCGGGTTGGAGAGGCCTTCGATGCCGAACACCGCATCCACGCCCTTGAAGGCGGGCAGCATCATCGAGTACGCGAACGGCAACTCGTGCGTGCGCTTCTCCTTGCCGAGTTCGTCGAATTCCGTGACGTGCATGCGCCCGCCCTCGACCTTCGTCGTCCTGGCGTTGCAGATCCACTTGATGTTGCGCTCGCGCAGCGCCGACTCGAGCAACGACTTGGAGTCGCCGACGCCGCCGAGCCCCAGGTGACCGATGTAGGGCTCGGCCGTGACGAAAGTCATGGGCACGCGATCGCGCAGCTTGCGACGGCGCAGATCGGTATCCATGATGAAGGCAAACTCGTAGGCCGGCCCGTAGCACGACGCACCCTGCACCGCACCCACCACCACCGGTCCGGGCTGGTCGAGGAATCCTTCCCAGGCCGCCGCGGCGCTCTGCGCGTGGTCCACGTGACAGATCGAGTGGGTGTGGCCCGCGGGCCCGAGCCCTTCCACCTCGTCGAAAGCGAGCTTGGGGCCGGTGGCGATCACCAGGAAGTCGTAGTCGAGCAGCGAGCCGTCACCGAGTTCCACCTGATTGCGCTCCGGATGCACCCGCTTGGCACCCGCGCCGGTGAATTCGATCCCCTTGCGCGCCAGGTATTCGCCCGCAGGGAACTCGATATCGCGACGTTTGCGCCAGTTCACGGCCACCCACGGATTGGACGGCACGAAGTGGAACGTGGGCACGTTCGACACCACCGTCACGCGATCGCCGGGCCGCGCGAGCGCCTTCATTTCGTAGGCCATCGGCATGCCGCCGATGCCCGCACCGATGATCACGACATGAGCCATGGCTGCGTCTCCTCGCTGTGCGATTGCATCACTTCGTTCTTTGACGGGCGGCCTGCATCCCCGCCTTCACCGGATCGAGCGCAACCTTCTCGCCAGGCGCGAGTCCGGCCAGCACTTCGATTCCCTGCTCCCCGGCCACGCTGCCCAGACGCAGTTGCCGCAGCAGTACCCGCCCCTGGTCATCGACCACGTAGGCGGCGGTCACTTCGCTGCGCCGGATCACGGCGGCGGATGGGACCACCAGCTTCCGGGCACGGCCTGTCGCGAAATGCGCGCGCGCGAACACGCCCGGGTAGACATCGCGCAGGTCGCGCGGCAGATCGATTCGCACGCGAGTCGAATGGGTCTCGGCATCGGCCGACGGCAGGACCGTGATGCCGGTGGCGCTCACCCATTTGCCGATGGATGGAATCTCGATCGTCGCCTTCGCCGCCGCCTTCACTTCGGCCACCTTGTACTGGGGCACGGTTGCGACTGCGCGCAGGTCGGTCGGATCGAACCCCGTGAGCAGCGGCTTGCCGGGTGCGGCCATCTCGCCCAGTTCCACGTGCCGTGCCGACACCACGCCGCTGTACGGCGCGATCACGGTCGTGTAGCTCTTCGAGGTGGCCGCCTGCCCGGCGCCCGCGCGGGCCGTCGCGAGCTGCGCCTCGGCCACGCGAAACGCGGCCTCCGCCTTGTCGAGCGCCGCCTGGCTCACGAACTTCTGCCGCGCCAGGTCGCGCGTGCGCTCGACGTCCGCGCGCGCATTCTCATAGGCAGCCTGCGCCTGGGCCACCTGGGCCTGGCTCCCGGCGAGCACCTGGCTTGCTTCGGTCTGGTCGATGCGCGCGATGACCTTGCCCTTTTCCACGTAGTCGCCGACGTCGTAGCGCAGTTCGACGATCCTGCCGGTCACCTGGGCCGACACGGTCGACTGGCGGGTCGCTTCCACGACCGCCTCGGCGGCGTAGGTCAGGTCCACTTCGCGGTACTGGACCGTCGCGGTGGCAAGAGGCGGCTCGGCCGCACCGGCCGCTGCCGCGACCAGCAGGGCCCCGGCCAGCGTCGGCGCCACAAACCAGATACCGGATGATTCGACCTGCATCGTCTTCGGTCCTCACGACTGGAGGACGGCAGACGTCCCCCGCGTATCAACTAGTGAGACCGATGGTGCGCGCT
The DNA here is from genome assembly GCA_001464695.1 of Betaproteobacteria bacterium Ga0077523. GTDB lineage: Bacteria > Pseudomonadota > Gammaproteobacteria > Burkholderiales. The sequence continues at coordinate 265,143 of LNDQ01000156.1, forward strand.
CTGGTGTGCGCTCTCAGTGACGTGGATCACATACGCACCACTTTTCGGACCCCGTTCGGGCCGATGAGGCGGCCGCGCGGTAGTTTCAACCGCAGCGGGCCTGCGGATCCTCGCGCTTCGGACAACCGGTCGGGCGCTCGTCGGGCTCCAGCGGACACTGATTGATCTCGGCCGCCGAACGCTGGAAGAAGCACGTCAGCGCGCTGGATCCGGCAGCCGCTGCCCAGAACCCGA